>NZ_JBVIFC010000018.1:0-52232 GCF_055571535.1 Streptomyces sp. NPDC030893
CCGGAGTGCTTGGAGGCCCACATGCCGCCGTTCGCGGCGTAGCTCGCGGACAGCTTGTAGGACTTCACCGGGGAGACCCAGGACGCCTGCTTCTTCGCGGCGGCGGCCTTGGCGGCCTTCTTCGCCTTCGCGGCCTTCTCGGCCGCGGCCTTCTTCGCCTCGGCGGCCTTCTCGGCCTGGGCGGCCTGGGCCTTCGCGGCCTCGGCCTGGGCGGCGGCCTGCGCCTGCACCGCGTCGGCGGCACTCGATGCGGCCGTGGTGTCGGCGGCGACCGCGACCCCGGCTCCCAGTGCGACCGAGGCCCCCAGGCCGGCGGCCAGCACGGCCGCGCGGGTGCGGATCAGGGACGTACGGGAGGAACGGGACGTGACGCGCTGGGACATCTCAACCTCATCAGGAAGGGAACAGTGGAAAACCACCCGACGCACAGGGCCGCGCCGCGGTGGCCATTCAGTGGTAACCCTTCCGCCAGAAAAGCCGCAATAGTGTGATCTACGACGGAACGTCGTACTTCTGGCGTGAGATGCACGTCTCTTGACAGAGATCTTTTAACGGACAAAAGCCCCATTTCAAGCCGATCGATCAGCCGGCGATCCTGAATACCTGATGTGACTTCTGCCCGCTTCGCACTATTCCGGGTAGTACCGGACATTGCGCCTGTGCAGCATGTCACCGGGGTGCGGCATGTGCCGCTTCAGAAATGTGGCGCAGGCCTCTAGGCGCCTACCGTCCGGTAACCCTACGGTTCACCTCGCGTCACCCTCGCACACGAGCATGCTCACGACATGTTGGCCCGCGTCACGGACGTGAGAGGACCCCCACGACATGAGAAGCCGACGCTCCTGGTTGCGCCGCGTATCGGTGACCGCCGTCTCCGCGACCGCACTGGTGACCCTGGCCGCCCCCGCCGGGGCCGCGACCCCCGCCTCACCCGCCCCTGCCGCCGTGGCGGCGTCCGCCGCGGCGGACGTGGACTACGAGACCTGGCAGCGGGACTGCCGAGCGGTCATGGACCGGGCCCTGCCCTACCTGAAGCAGCGGATCGGGGACACGGAGCCGGGCGAGAAGCCGGCCATCGTGCTCGACATCGACAACACCGCACTGGAGACCGACTTCGGATTCAGCTTCCCGCAGCCCGCGAACGAGCCGGTCCTGGAGGTCGCCGAATACGCCCAGGAGCACGGGGTCGCGGTGTTCTTCGTGACCGCCCGCCCGAGCATCGTCCACTGGCCCACCGAGTACAACCTCGAGCAGGCCGGCTACGAGTCCGCCGGCCTCTACGTGCGCGGCTTCGTCGACCTGTTCCGGGACGTGGCCGAGTACAAGACGGCCCAGCGCGTCGACATCGAGTCGCGGGGCTACACGATCGTCGCCAACGTCGGCAACAGCCCCACCGACCTGTCCGGCGGTCACGCCGAGAAGACCTTCAAGCTGCCGGACTACGGGGGTCAGCTGTCCTGAACCGTCCGCGGGCAGGGGAAAGGGGTCTGCCCCGGGACGTGTGTCCCGGGGCAGACCCCTTTCCCGTACAGGCCGGGCGCCGCGGCTAGGCGTCCTTGCTCAGGTTCGGACCGGCTCCGCCGGCCGCCTGCTCGATCGGCGGGACGTCGGGCAGGGCCGACTTCTCCTCACCGCGGAAGGTGAAGGTCGCGGACTCGCCCTCGCCCTCGGTGTCCACCACCACGATGTGACCGGGACGCAGCTCGCCGAAGAGGATCTTCTCCGACAGCGAGTCCTCGATCTCCCGCTGGATGGTCCGGCGCAGCGGCCGGGCGCCCAGGACGGGGTCGTAGCCCCTCTTGGAGAGCAGCTCCTTGGCGGGCTGGGAGAGCTCGATGCCCATGTCCCGGTCCTTCAGGCGCTCGTCCACCTTGTCGATCATCAGGTCGACGATCTTCAGGATGTCGTCCTGGCTGAGCTGCGGGAAGACCACCACGTCGTCGACACGGTTGAGGAACTCGGGCCGGAAGTGCTGCTTGAGCTCGTCCTGGACCTTGTTCTTCATCCGGTCGTAGTTGGTCTTCGTGTCACCCGCGGCGGCGAAGCCCAGGTTGAAGCCCTTGGAGATGTCCCGGGTGCCGAGGTTGGTCGTCATGATGATGACCGTGTTCTTGAAGTCCACGACCCGGCCCTGGGAGTCGGTCAGGCGACCGTCCTCCAGGATCTGCAGCAGCGAGTTGAAGATGTCCGGGTGGGCCTTCTCGACCTCGTCGAAGAGGACGACCGAGAACGGCTTGCGGCGCACCTTCTCCGTCAGCTGGCCGCCCTCCTCGTAGCCCACGTAGCCGGGGGGCGAACCGAAGAGACGCGACACCGTGTGCTTCTCGCTGAACTCCGACATGTCGAGGGAGATCAGCGCGTCCTCGTCTCCGAAGAGGAACTCCGCGAGCGCCTTGGACAGCTCCGTCTTACCGACGCCGGACGGGCCGGCGAAGATGAACGAGCCACCCGGACGCTTCGGGTCCTTCAGACCCGCACGGGTACGGCGGATCGCCTTCGACAGCGCCTTCACGGCGTCGTTCTGGCCGATGACCCGCTTGTGCAGCTCGTCCTCCATGCGGAGCAGACGGCTGGACTCCTCCTCCGTGAGCTTGAAGACCGGGATGCCGGTGGCGGTCGCGAGGACCTCGGCGATCAGCTCGCCGTCGACCTCCGCGACGACGTCCATGTCGCCGGCCTTCCACTCCTTCTCCCGCTTCGCCTTGGCGGCCAGGAGCTGCTTCTCCTTGTCGCGCAGGGAGGCGGCCTTCTCGAAGTCCTGCGAGTCGATCGCGGACTCCTTGTCCCGGCGGACGCCGGCGATCTTCTCGTCGAACTCGCGCAGGTCCGGCGGCGCGGTCATCCGGCGGATGCGCATCCGGGAGCCGGCCTCGTCGATCAGGTCGATCGCCTTGTCCGGCAGGAAGCGGTCCGAGATGTAGCGGTCGGCCAGGGTGGCGGCCTGGACCAGGGCCTCGTCCGTGATGGAGACGCGGTGGTGCGCCTCGTAGCGGTCGCGCAGGCCCTTGAGGATCTCGATCGTGTGCGGCAGGGACGGCTCGGCGACCTGGATCGGCTGGAAGCGGCGCTCGAGGGCCGCGTCCTTCTCCAGGTGCTTGCGGTACTCGTCCAGCGTGGTCGCACCGATGGTCTGGAGCTCACCGCGGGCCAGCATCGGCTTCAGGATGGAGGCCGCGTCGATGGCGCCCTCGGCGGCACCCGCACCGACCAGCGTGTGCAGCTCGTCGATGAACAGGATGATGTCGCCGCGAGTGCGGATCTCCTTGAGCACCTTCTTCAGGCGCTCCTCGAAGTCACCGCGGTAGCGGGAGCCGGCGACCAGGGCACCGAGGTCCAGGGTGTAGAGGTGCTTGTCCTTGAGGGTCTCGGGCACCTCGCCCTTGACGATGGCCTGGGCGAGGCCCTCGACGACGGCGGTCTTGCCGACGCCGGGCTCACCGATCAGCACCGGGTTGTTCTTGGTACGGCGGGACAGCACCTGCATGACCCGCTCGATCTCCTTCTCGCGCCCGATGACCGGGTCGAGCTTGGACTCACGAGCGGCCTGGGTGAGGTTCCGGCCGAACTGGTCGAGGACCAGGGACGTGGAGGGGGTGCCCTCGGCAGGACCGCCGGCGGTGGCGGTCTCCTTGCCCTGGTAGCCGGAGAGCAGCTGGATGACCTGCTGCCGCACCCGGTTGAGATCGGCGCCCAGCTTGACCAGGACCTGGGCGGCGACGCCCTCGCCCTCACGGATCAGGCCGAGCAGGATGTGCTCCGTGCCGATGTAGTTGTGACCCAGCTGAAGGGCCTCGCGGAGCGACAGCTCCAGGACCTTCTTGGCACGGGGGGTGAAGGGGATGTGACCCGACGGGGCCTGCTGGCCCTGCCCGATGATCTCCTCCACCTGCTGGCGGACCGCCTCGAGCGAAATCCCGAGGCTCTCAAGGGCCTTGGCGGCGACACCCTCACCCTCGTGGATCAGGCCCAGGAGGATGTGCTCGGTGCCGATGTAGTTGTGGTTGAGCATCCGGGCTTCTTCCTGAGCCAGGACGACAACCCGCCGCGCGCGGTCGGTGAACCTCTCGAACATCGTTAATCGCTCCTCAGAGCGGTCAGGCAGTGGGGGGAACTTCCCCTCCCTGTCCTTCCGCAGCTTAGTCCCGCAAGCGGGGACCGCTCATTCCAACTGCCGACACCGTCGATGGCCTCCTGACCCCGCTCACGCCGACATCTGCTCCAACCCGATGGTGCGAGACGATGTTCCCGCAGGCCAGGCAGTTACCCCCATCGCCAGTACGCCCATGGCGAACGGCAGAGGTGCCGCCCTGCGTGTCGCCCCCTCTCACTAGGGATGTCTTACCCGCTGCTACCGACAGTCCATGCCGGGTGCACGGGTTCCCTCCGCTACGGGCGAACAACCTTGCGCCCCTCCGCACCCCCGCACGCCCCCTTGTTCGACACTCTGTGCACACGACACCGCACCCACCGTAACCCGGAGGGCTTTCGGCTGGTTGCGCGGGGCATGGCCGGCATCCCCTCGGCCGGCGTGCCCCCGCCCCGCCGGCCGCTCACACCGAGTGACGACGAGATCGGGCTCTGGTACGAGAACGTGCTGGGCTGGCCCACGGTGCCCGGGGCTCCGCCGCGGCTGGCGGTGGGGGTGCGCTTCGACGTCCTCGACGTGCCCGCCGAGGCCGGGAGCGCGGCGCTGGGGCGCCTGGGACGCCACGGACGGGGTTTCCCGGTGGCGCTGGCCGGCGACCGGATGCGGCTGCTGGTGGCCGCGGGCAGCGCGGAGGAGCTGCCGGGGCTGCTGGAGTGGCTGGACTGGGGCCCGCCGCTGGAACTGGACCTGGTGGCGATCGGGGCGGGGGGACTCATGGAGGCGCCCCGGCCCTTCGGCCGCGGCACGGACGACGCCGTGGGCGGGCCGTGGCCCGGCGGTACCCGCGCGGCTGCGACCGCGGGGGACGGTTCGCAGGGGGCCGCCGTATGGCTGCGGCCCCCCGGGCCGGAACTCGAGGCCGAGGCCTCGCTGCCGACGCTGTCGGCGATGGGCACGAGGGACGCCGGGGCGACCGGAGTCGGCCCCCCGGATCTCGTACGGCTGGTGAATACCGTGGCAACACAGATCCACCGGGTTCGGCTGCGGCGCGCGTGTGCGGCCACCGCCGTAAAGACCGACGGTCAGCCGTTGGCCTTTTCGTAGGCCTCGCGGATGGACGCGGGAACACGGCCGCGGTCGTTGACCTCGTATCCGTTCTCCTTCGCCCAGGCGCGGATGGCCGCGGTGTCCTGGCCGCCACCGGAAGCAGCACGCGCCTTTCCACGCCCGCCCGAAGCACGGCCTCCGGTACGACGACCGCCCTTGACGTAAGGCTCGAGAAGGCCACGGAGCTTGTCCGCATTGGCGGTGGTGAGATCGATCTCGTACGTCTTGCCGTCCAACGCGAACGTCACGGTCTCGTCCGCCTCGCCGCCGTCGAGGTCGTCGACAAGAAGGACCTGAACCTTCTGTGCCACCGGATTTCCTTTCATCGATAACTTGAGGGCCCGGAGTGTGTCGGCGTCCGCCGTATCGCCGTCCCTTGTTATATGCAGTACTGCAGTACTCCGGAAAGCAAACCGCTTTTGCCGTAAAAACACAAACCCCTGACGGCGCCCCACTGCCCGCAGCGGGTCCGGAAACATGCGCGTTTCGGACATAGGGGCACCCCGCCAAGGGGTGCTGTGCGGAATCGCCCGGCGATCACAGATGCAGAAGCATCCGGCTGTTGCCCAAGGTGTTCGGTTTCACGCGTTCGAGACCGAGGAACTCCGCGACGCCCTCGTCATAGGAACGCAGCAGCTCCGCGTACACATCGGTGTCGACCGGTGTCTCCCCGATCTCCACGAAGCCGTGCTTGCCGAAGAAGTCCACTTCGAAGGTCAGGCAGAATACGCGTCGAACACCGAGCCAGCGGGCCGTCTCCAGCAACTTCTCCAGCACCCGGTGTCCGACGCCGGCGCCCTTCAGACCGGGCTTCACGGCGAGAGTACGGACTTCCGCGAGGTCTTCCCACATCACGTGCAGGGCGCCGCAGCCGACCACCTCCGCGTTGTCGTCCCGTTCCGCGACCCAGAACTCCTGGATGTCCTCGTAAAGCGTCACGGTCGCTTTGTCGAGCAGGATGCCCCCGCGGACGTAGGCGTCAAGGAGACGGCGTACGGCCTGTACGTCGCCGGTGCGGGCCCGCCGGACCGTGACGGCATTTGCGGTGACTTCGGGGCTGTCTGCTGACATGAGCGGACGCTATCGTCCGCCGCGGTCCTCGGCCGAGCCGGGGTTCTCGCCGGCGGTTTCCGGGACCTGCACGATCCGTACCGCGTCGGTGAGAGCCTGCCGCTGTTCCTCGCTCATCATGCCGAAGAAGGCGACGAGAGCGGCCGCGGCGTTGTCGCTCTGCGACCACGCCTCGTTCATCAGCGCCGCGGCGTAGGCGGCGCGAGTGGAGACCGCCTCATATCGATAGGCCCGGCCTTCGGCTTCCCGGCGCACCCAGCCCTTCTGATGGAGATTGTCCAGGACGGTCATCACCGTGGTGTACGCGATGGACCGCTCCTGCTGGAGGTCTTCCAGGACTTCCCGAACGGTCACCGGGCGGTTCCACTTCCACACCCGCGTCATGACCGCGTCTTCGAGTTCTCCCAAGGGGCGAGGCACAACTCAGACAATAGTGGGAGATACGTTCCATGGCGTGCCGGACGGGCACCACTCTCGGCGAACGCGTACAAAAAGGGCGTACGAGTGGAAGTCGTACGCCCTGGGGGTGGTGTGGGGGGCGGCGGCGGGGGTCGGGGGTGTTCAGGCCTCGGTCCTGGGGGAAGGGGCCGCGCCCTCCACCTTCGCGAGGGCCGCGTCGACGGCGGCGTCCTCCTTCGCCTTGTTGGCGCCGCCCTGAGTCTTCACGATCACTCGGATGACCGCGATGAAGAGGATGGCCATGACCGTCGGGGGGAGGAGCGCGGAGACGTAGTCCATGACTCAAGGGTAGCCAGGGGAAGCCGTCAGCCCGCGGCCAGGTGCCGGCCGCCCTGCGCGGGCGGGGCGGGCTTGCGGCGGGGGAAGACCTCGCCGGGGGTGGGGACGGGGCGGCGCGTGGGCTTGGGGGTGCCGGGGGTCGGGGCCGGCGTGGGAGCGGGTGCGGGGTTCGGGGCGGGATGGGGCGTGGACGGCCTCTCCTCGGGCTCGCTCCGCTCCTGGTCCTCGGCGGCCCCGGCGGCGCTCGCCCGGCCTCCGGGGAGGGCCGTGAGGCGGGTGCGGTCGCAGTGGCGCAGGAGGGCGGCGGCGGTGGGGTTGCCGCGCAGGGCGCGCAGGGCGGCCAGGTCGTCGGGCCGGGGGCGGTATCCGGCGCCCAGCGCCTCCTCCAGGAGCGTGAGGTATCCGGCGGCGGTGCCGGGGAGGGCGGCGCGGTAGCGGCCGAGGTCGGCCAGCAGGAAGGCGCGCAGCCGGGCACTCTCCCGCGCGGCCTCGTCGAGGGAGTCGGCGAGGTGGAGGCAGTCCTGGACGTCGTCGGCCGAGGCGGGGCTGGGGTGCAGGGCGAGGGCGAGGGCGCGGCGGAGCACGCGCAGCTCCTCCGCGCCGAACGCCATGCCGCCGCGGGATCCGTAGGGCGTGGGCATGCTGCGACGATACGCGCTAATCAGACAAACAGCGCGTATGGGGCCGTGGTGTGGCGCCGGTGCCACCCGCGTGGGCGGAACGGACCGCGCGGCTACATGCGCGACACGTTCCGCTCGTACACCAGGCGGAGCCCGATCAGCGTCAGCCACGGCTCGTGCTCGTCGATCACCGCGCTCTCCCCCAGCACCATCGGCGCCAGCCCGCCCGTGGCGATCACCGTCACGTCGTCGGGGTCGTCGGCCAGCTCGCGCGCCATGCGGTTGGCGACCCCGTCCACCTGCCCGGCGAAGCCGTACACGATGCCCGACTGCATCGCCGCGACGGTGTTCTTGCCGATCACGTTCCGGGGCCGGGCCACCTCGATCTTCCGCAGCTGAGCCGCCTTGACCCCGAGTGCCTCCACCGAGATCTCGATCCCGGGGGCGATGACCCCGCCGACGTACTCCCCCCGCGCGGAGACCGCGTCGAACGTCGTCGCCGTGCCGAAGTCGACGACGATCGCCGGGCCGCCGTACAGCTCGTTGGCCGCGACGGCGTTGATGATCCGGTCGGCGCCGACCTCCTTCGGGTTGTCGAACTGGATCGGGACGCCGGTCTTCACGCCCGGTTCGACGAGGATCGCCGGCACGTCCCCGTAGTAGCGGCGGGTGACCTCGCGCAGTTCGTGCAGGACGGACGGGACCGTCGCGCAGATCGCGATGCCGTCGATGCCGTCGCCCAGCTCGTCGCCGAGGAGCGGGTGCATGCCCATGAGGCCCTGGAGGAGGACCGCGAGCTCGTCCGCCGTGCGGCGCGCGTCCGTGGAGATGCGCCAGTGTTCGACGATGTCCTCGCCGTCGAACAGACCCAGGACGGTGTGTGTGTTGCCCACGTCGATCGTCAGCAGCATGACCGTTCCTACTCCGCCGCGCGCAGGTCGAGGCCGATGTCGAGGATGGGCGAGGAGTGGGTGAGGGCGCCCACGGCCAGGTAGTCGACGCCGGTGTCGGCGTAGGCCTTGGCGTTGGTGAGCGTGAGGCGGCCGGAGGCCTCCAGGGCGGCGCGGCCGTCGACGAGGGCGACCGCCTCCTCGCACTCGCCCGGCGTGAAGTTGTCCAGCAGGATCAGGTCGGCACCGGCGTCCAGGACCTCGCGGAGCTGGTGCAGGGTGTCGACCTCCACCTCGATCGGGACGTCGGGGAAGCGCTCGCGGACCGCGTCGAAGGCCTCGGTGACGCCGCCGGCCGCGACCACGTGGTTGTCCTTCACCAGGGCCGCGTCCGACAGGGACATGCGGTGGTTGACCCCGCCGCCGCAGCGCACGGCGAACTTCTCCAGGCTGCGCAGGCCCGGAGTGGTCTTGCGGGTGTCGCGGACCTTCGCGCGGGTGCCCTCCAGGGTGTCCGCCCACGCGCGCGTGGCGGTGGCGACGCCCGACAGGCGGCACAGGAGGTTCAGTGCGCTGCGCTCCCCGGTGAGGATGTCGCGCGTGCGGGTGGTGATCGACAGGAGCACCTGGCCCGCCTCCACCCGGTCGCCGTCCTCCACGTGGCGTTCGACCTCGAACTCCTCCGTGCAGACGATCGACATGACCGCCTCGGCGACCCTCAGGCCCGCCACGGTGCCCGCCTCCCGCGCGGTGAAGTCCGCGGTGGCGACGGCGTCCTCCGGGATGGTCGCGACCGTCGTCACGTCCACTCCGTGGGCCAGGTCCTCCTGGAGGGCCACGTTGGCGATGTCCTCGACCTCGACGGGGTCGAGGCCCGCGGCGGCGAGGAGCTCGGCGAGTGCGGGGTCGAGGCCGCACTCCAGGTAGGTCTCCTCGTCGGCGCCGCAGCCACAGCCGTCGCCACAGCCGCCGGAGGAAACGAGGGGAAGGTCGGGAGTGGTCACTGCTGTCACTGCTCCTGGTGCCGGGGGAGGGTCGGGGGGAAGTCTGTGGTGTCGGTGGTGCGCACCGCCAGCGAGCGGTCCGGATTCAGCCGTACGACGATGTGGCGGCGCCACGCCGTGTCGTCCCGCTCGGGGCGGTCCTCGCGCCAGTGGCAGCCGCGGGTCTCCTCGCGCCGCTGCGCGGCGGCCACCAGGACGCGGGCCACGCACAGGAGGTTGGTGGCCTCCCACGTGTCGACGCCGGGCTCGGCCGTCTTGCCGTTCTCGTCGAGGGCCTCGCGCGCCTCGGCGTGCAGGCGGTGGAGGCGGTCGGCGGCCTCGGCGAGGGACGCCCCCGAGCGCAGTACGCCGGCTCCCCGGGTCATGGCCCGCTGGATCGTGAAGCGGGCCTCCGGGGCGAGGAGGGGGTGGGCGGGGCGCTCGGTGGTGGGGAGCGGCTGCGGCACGCGCGGGTGGAGGGCTCCGGTGCGGGCGATGTCGGCGGCGATGCGCTCGGCGTAGACCAGGCCTTCGAGGAGGGAGTTGGAGGCCAGACGGTTGGCGCCGTGCACGCCGGTGCAGGCGACCTCGCCGCACGCGTACAGGCCGGGCACGGTGGTGCGGCCGTGGGAGTCGGTGCGGACGCCGCCGGACGCGTAGTGGGCGGCCGGGGCGACGGGGACGGGCTCGGTGACCGGGTCGATGCCGTGGGCGCGGCAGGCGGCCAGGATCGTGGGGAACCGGTGCTCCCACATCCCGGCGCCGAAGTGGCGGGCGTCGAGGTACATGTGCTCGGCGTCCTGCTCCCGCATGCGGCGCATGATGCCCTTGGCGACGATGTCGCGCGGGGCGAGTTCGGCGAGCTCGTGCCGCCCCTGCATGAAGCGCACGCCGTCGGCGTCCACCAGGTGGGCGCCCTCCCCGCGCACCGCCTCGGAGACCAGGGGCTGCTGGCCTTCCGCGTCCGCGCCGAGGAAGAGCACCGTGGGGTGGAACTGGACGAACTCCAGGTCGCTGACCTCGGCGCCCGCGCGGAGGGCGAGGGCCACGCCGTCGCCCGTGGAGACGGAGGGGTTCGTGGTCGCCGAGAAGACCTGGCCCATGCCGCCGGTGGCGAGGACCACGGCGGGGGCGTGGACGGCCCCCACGCCGTCGTGCTGGCCCTCGCCCATGACGTGCAGGGTCACGCCGGCGGTGCGGCCCTCGGCGTCGGTGAGGAGGTCGAGGACGAGCGCGTTCTCGATGGTGCGCATCCCGCGCGCGCGGACCGCCTCGACGAGGGCGCGGGAGATCTCCGCGCCGGTGGCGTCGCCGCCCGCGTGGGCGATGCGGCGGCGGTGGTGACCGCCCTCGCGGGTGAGTTCCAGACCACCGTCGGTCGACTCGTCGAAGTGCGCGCCGGTCGCGATGAGGCGGCGTACGGCGTCGGGGCCCTCGGTGACCAGGATGCGCACCGCTTCCTCGTCGCACAGACCGGCGCCGGCGACCAGGGTGTCGTCCAGGTGCTGTTGCGGGGTGTCGCCCTCGCCGAGGGCCGCGGCGATACCGCCCTGGGCCCAGCGGGTGGAGCCGTCGTCGAGGCGGGCCTTGGTGACGACCACCGTGGTCAGGCCCGCGGCCTCGCAGCGCAGGGCGGCGGTGAGGCCGGCGACGCCGGAGCCGACGACCACGACGTCCGCGTCGATGGACCAACCGGGGGCAGGCGCATGCAGACGGAGGCGAGCGCGAAGCGCTCTCGATTGAGGGTGGTGGGCGACGGGCGGGCGTATGCCTGTGCTGGTCACGAGGCGGCTCCGAAGGTTCCGAAGGTCAGGGGGAGGTTGTCGATCAGGCGGGTGCGGCCCACCCGGGCGGCCACGGCGAGGACGGCCTCGCCGGTGAAGTCGTCGCCGATCTCGGTGAAGTCGGACGGGTCGACCAGGGCCAGGTAGTCCAGGGCGAGGGGCGGGTCGAGGCGGGCGGCCTCGTCGAGGACCAGCCGCGCGGCGGCGCGGATGGCCGCGGGGCCGCCGGCGGTGGTGGCCACCGCGTGCGCGTCGGCCGCCGCGCGGGACTCGCCGATGGCGCTGAGCGCCTCGGCACGCGCGCGCGTGGCGGGCACTTCCCGGGCCCGCGCGCGCAGCGCCTGCTGGGCCGCGTGCCGGTCGCGGCCGGCGAACAGGGCCTGGGACAGGGCGAGGGCGGTGCGCCGCTCGGCGGCCGACAGGTAGCGGTTGCGGCTGGACAGGGCGAGCCCGTCCTCCTCGCGGACGGTGGGGACGGCGGCGATCTCCACGCCGAAGTTCAGGTCCCGCACCATGCGGCGGATCAGGGCGAGCTGCTGGGCGTCCTTCTGGCCGTACAGGGCGACGTCCGGGCGGGTGAGGTGGAGCAGCTTGGCGACGACGGTGAGCATGCCGTCGAAGTGGCCGGGGCGGGCGGCACCCTCCAGGCGCTCGCCCATGGGGCCGGCGGCGACGCGGACCTGTGGTGCGCCGCCCGGGTAGACCTCGTCCACGGCGGGGGCGAACACGGCGTCGGCGCCCGCCCGGCCGGCGAGTTCGAGGTCGGCGTCCAGGGTGCGCGGGTAGCGGTCCAGGTCCTCGCCCGCGCCGAACTGCAGCGGGTTGACGAACACGGTCACCACGACCTCGCCGTCGGCGCCGGCGGCCTTCCGCGCGGTGCGGATCAGTGTGGCGTGGCCCTCGTGCAGCGCGCCCATGGTCATCACGACGGCCCGGCGGCCGGTGCGCGCGCGTGCGTGCAGTTCGGCGGCGGTGCGCAGCAGGGTGGCGGTCATCGGGCGGCTCCGTTCCGGGACGCGCGCGTCGTCGTACGGCTGGGGCGGGCGGTGGGGCGGGGCGTGCCGCTCATCGGGGGTCCCCCGGGGTGTTTCCGGTGCCGTCGGGTCCGCCGGTGCCGCTCGGCCCGCCGGGTCCGTCCGCTCCGCCGGATCGGCCTGCGCCGCCTGTGCCGCCTGCGCCGCCTGCTTCGTCGGCGAGTACCCCGAGGAGGTCCTCGGCGAGTTCCGGCTTCAGCAGACCGTGGGCGAGGGCTCGGTCGGCGGTCGCGCGGGCCATCGCGAGGTAGCCGGCGACGGTCCCCGGGGCGTGCCGGCGCAGCTCGGTGACATGCGCGGCGACCGTACCCGCGTCGCCCCGCGCGACCGGGCCGGTGAGCGCCGCGTCGCCGGAGCGCAGGGCGTTGTCCAGGGCGGCGCCGAGCAGCGGGCCGAGCATCCTGTCGGGCGCTCCGACGCCGGCGGCGCGCAGCAGTTCCAGGGACTGGGCGACGAGGGTGACCAGGTGGTTGGCGCCCAGGGCGAGCGCCGCGTGGTAGAGCGGGCGGTTCTCCTCGGCGATCCACTCCGGTTCGCCGCCCATCTCGATGACGAGGGCCTCGGCGGCCAGCCGCAGCTCCTCGGGGGCGGTGACGCCGAAGGAGCAGCCGGCGAGGCGCTGCACGTCGACGGGGGTGCCGGTGAAGGTCATCGCCGGGTGCAGGGCGAGCGGCAGCGCGCCCGCGCGCAGGGCGGGGTCGAGGACCCTGGCGCCGTACCGGCCCGAGGTGTGCACCAGCAGCTGGCCCGGCCGGACGGCGCCGGTGTCGGCGAGTCCGGCGACCAGTTCGGGCAGGGCGTCGTCCGGGACGGTCAGCAGCACCAGTTCGGACCGCTGCAGTACGTCGGCGGGCGGTACCACCGGCACGTCCGGGAGCATCTGCTCGGCGCGCCTGCGCGAGGCGTCGGAGACGGCGGAGACGGCCACCGGGCGGTGCCCGGCGAGCTGGAGGGACGCGGCCAGGGCGGGGCCCACGCGTCCGGCGCCTACGACGCCGACGGTGAGCCGCGCCGGGCGGTCCCGGGGATCGGGCTGTGGGGGTGTGTTCACGCGGCGGGGCCTTCCCGTTCCAGTCCGCTCGGGGTACCGGACGATTTCTCGTCATGTTAACGCGATCGGTTCCGGGGACGGTCGGTTGTCCACAGGCTGTGGGTTTCCGTGCGTCGCCGTGGCACACGCGCGTGCGGAAATGGGGGTGCCCGCGCGGGTCGGCGCCCGGCATGATCGCGGGCATGAGTGATGCGGCGGACGACAGGAACGGTACGGCGGCGGCCGGCGAACACGGGACCCGCCCCGGGGAGGACGAGACACCACGGCCGACGCTGCGCGAACGGCGGATCGCCGCCTGGCGCGGTGCTCCGCGCGTGCTCGCGCGCCTCGGCTTCCTGGCCCCTCTCTCGGAGCGGCTGGCCCTGCTGGAAGCGGCGGGGAGCGTGTACGACCTCGGCGAGACGTCCGACATCTACGGCAACGGTGTCGTCGAAGCGCTGGAGAAGCGGGTCGCCGGACTGCTCGGCACCGAGGCCGCCGCGTTCTTCCCGACCGGCACCATGGCCCAGCAGGTGGCCCTGCGCTGCTGGGCCGGCCGCACCGGCGACCCGGCGGTCGCCCTGCATCCGCTCAGCCACCCCGAGGTGTATGAGCGCAACGCGTTCAGCCAGGTCAGCGGGTTGCGGCCGGTGCGCATGAGCAACGAGCCCCGGTTGCCCACCGCCGAGGAGGTACGCGACTTCGAGGAGCCCTTCGGGGCGCTGATGCTGGAGCTGCCGCTCCGGGACGCCGGTTTCGTGCTGCCCACGTGGGAGGAGCTCACCGAGGTGGTGGACGCCGCGCGGGAACGCGAGGCGGTCGTGCACTTCGACGGGGCACGGCTGTGGGAGTGCACCGAGCACTTCGGGCGGCCGCTGGAGGAGATCGCGGGCCTCGCGGACAGCGTCTACGTGTCGTTCTACAAGTCCCTCGACGCCTACGGCGGCGCCGCCCTCGCCGGTCCCGCGAGCCTGATCGAGGAGGCGCGGGCCTGGCGGCACCGGTACGGGGGCAATGTCTTCCAGCAGTTCCCGACCGCGCTGTCGGCGTTGATCGGTCTGGAGCGGGAGCTGCCGCGGCTGCCGGAGTACGCCCGGCACGCGCGCGTGGTGGCCGCCGCGTTGCGGGAGGGGCTGGAAGCAGGGGGGCTGCCCTGGTTCCGCGTCCACCCCGAGGTGCCGCACACCCATGACTTCCAGGTGTGGCTGCCGTACGACGCGGATGTGGTCGCCGAGGTGGCGATCCGGGTGGCCGAGGAGACGGGAACCGTGCTTTTCGCCAACCACTGGGATCCGAAGGGGCCGGGGTTGTCCTTCACGGAGGTGTACGTGCGTTCCGCGGGCCTGGAGTGGAGCGCCGGGGACGTGCGGGAGGCGGCGGAGGGGTTCGCGCGGCGGCTGCTTCGGGCCTGAGGGTTTCTTCGCCCCCTGCATCATGTGGGCATGAGCGTGGACATAGACATCGCGGGGCTGCGGCCGGAGAGGGTCGCCGTCGTGCCCTCGCCCCTGGCCGAACTCGGCATGGCACTGCACGCGCTGTCCGAGCCGGGACACCACCCGGGACTCCAGGGCTGGGTGACGGGCGTGACCGCACGGCTGGACCCGCATCTCGCGGACCGGATGTGCGAGGCCGACTTCCTGTGGCGCACCACGTTCTCGGACCTGTTCCTGCCGAGCGCCGGCATACCGGGCCGCGCGACGCTCCCGGGCGGGACCCTCGCCGAGGAACTGGACCTGCTGGACAAGCTGTCCGACGAGCAGTTCGTTGGCGCCGCCCTGGAGTTCACCTGCGCGCTCCCCTACGGCGCTCCGGGCGCGGGCCCGCTCACCGACGGAGACCTGCGGCGCCGCTCGCTGGAGCTGGCCGCCGCGCGGGGGCCGCGCCAGACGGAGTTCACCGAGCGGCTGCTCGCCGACCCGCCGCGGATCAGGGACTGGCTGCGGCAGTTTCTGCGGGACTGCGACGAGGCGTTCTTCGCCGAGACGTGGTCCCGGCTGCGGCATCAGCTCGCCGCGGACACCCGTCACAAGACCGACCTGCTCCGGCACAAGGGACTGGCCGAGGCGCTGGCGGCGGTGTCGCCCGCGGTGACGCTCGACGAGACCGCCGGGCGGATCAGCGTCGACAAGCTGGGCGAGGGGCGTACGGCCACGGGCGACGGCGGGCTGCTGCTGATCCCGACCAGTCTCGGCCGGCCGCACCTGATGGTGCTGCACCGGTACGGCTGGCAGCCGGTGCTGCACTACCCGGTCGGCTCCGCCGAGCCGGCCGCCCCGCCGACGGTCGAGCAGCTCGCCCTGCGGATGACCGCACTGTCCCACCCGGTCCGCATGCGCATGTGCCGCCACCTCGCCCGCAGCGCGTACACCACCGGCGAGCTGGTCCAGGTGCACCGCATGACGGCGCCGGAGATATCCCGGCACCTGAGCGTGCTGAAGAAGGCCGGCCTGGTCACCACCCGCCGCCGTGGGCGGTACGTGCTGCACCAGCTGGACGTGGCGGTGGTGGCCCGGCTCGGCAGCGACTTCCTGGAGGGGATCCTGCGCTGACGGCGCGTACGGCGTATGGCGTATGGCGCCCGTCAGTCGAAGCGGATGTGGCGGATGCCCACGCCCGCCTGCCGCAGCCGGGTCCGTAGCCGGCCCTCGTGGTTGGGGAGCAGGGTCAGCCCGGCCAGGACGGCGACGCGGTCCGCCGTCTTCGGCACCGTGGTGTGGTCCGTCCACAGGTGCTCGGCGAACTCCGGCTCGCTCAGCCGCTCCAGGCAGTGGTCGAGCCGCCGCACCGCCCAGCTCTCCCCGCGCGGCCCGTCCTTCGCCCTCAGCGCGCGGGCGTCCGTTCAGCCGTGTCCGCCGGCCCGTACCAGGCCCGTTTCGTAGGCGAGGACGACGACCTGCACCCGGTCCCGCAGGCCCAGCTTGGTGAGGATGCGGCCCACGTGTGTCTTCACGGTCGCCTCGGAGAGCACCAGCCGGGCCGCGATCTCGCCGTTGGACAGGCCCTGGGCGACGAGCACCATGACCTCCCGTTCGCGCTCGGTGAGCCGTTCCAGCTCCTTGTGCTGGGGCCGGCTGCCGCCACTGGGCAGCATCGGCGCGAAGCGGTCCAGCAGCCGGCGGGTGGTGGACGGGGCGACCACGGCGTCGCCGCTGTGCACCGCGCGGATCGCGGCGAGCAGTTCGCCCGGCGGCACGTCCTTGAGCATGAAGCCGGAGGCGCCCGCCTTCAGCCCGGAGAAGGCGTACTCGTCGAGGTCGAAGGTGGTGAGGATGAGCACCTTGGGCGGGTCGGTGTCCGCGCAGATCCTGCGGGTGGTCTCCACGCCGTCGAGCTTGGGCATGCGGACGTCCATCAGCACCACGTCGACGGCGGTGGAGCGCAGCACCTGGAGGGCCTCGACGCCGTCGCCCGCCTCCGCCACGACCTCCATGTCCGGCTGGGCGGCGAGCACCATCCGGAACCCGGTGCGCAGCAGCACCTGGTCGTCGACGAGCATCACGCGGATCGTCATCGGGCCTCTTCCGTTCGTTCGTGGGGTCGTCGGTCTTCAGGTCGTCACAGGGGGCGTGACAGGTGTCAACAGGGGGCGTGCGCGGACGTCAATGCGCGGGTTTGAGCGGCAGCAGCACACTGATGCGGAATCCTCCGCCCGGACGCGGTCCCGCGTCCAGGGTCCCGCCGACCATGCCGACCCGTTCACGCATGCCGATCAGGCCGTGGCCCTGGCCGTCGAAGCCGCCCTCCTCGTACAGCTCGTGCGGAGCGCCCTTGCCGTCGTCCTCCACGAGCAGGCCCAGCCCGTCGTCGAAGTACACCAGGCGGACGCTGGCGCCCGCGTGGGGGCCGCCGTGCTTGCGGGTGTTGGTGAGCGCCTCCTGCACGATGCGGTAGGCGGTGAGTTCGACACCGCTCGGGAGGGGGCGCGGGGTGCCCTCGACCTTGAAGTCCACGGGCAGTCCGGACTCGCGGCACTGCTCCACGAGGTCCTCGATCTGCCGCACGTCGGGCTGCGGCACGTACTCCCCGGCCTCCTGGTGCTCGCCGGTGCGCAGCACGCCCAGCAGGCGGCGCATCTCGGCGAGGGCCTGGCGGCCGGTGGAGGAGATCGTCTCCAGCGCCTTCTTCGCCTGGTCGGGGGCGGCGTCGAGGACGTAGGCGGCACCGTCGGCCTGCACCACCATCACCGACACGTTGTGGGCGACGACGTCGTGCAGTTCGCGGGCTATCCGGGCGCGTTCGGCGGCGACGGCGACCTTGGCCTGCGCGGCGCGCTCCTTCTCCAGGCGGGCGGCCCGCTCCTCCAGCTGCGCGAAGTACGCGCGGCGGGTGCGGATGGAGTCGCCGAGCACCCACGCGAGGGCGAAGGGAACGGTCTGGAAGATCATGACGGCGAGGTTGGTCGCCATGCCCGCGTCCTCGGTGGGCCAGCGCAGCTGCGCGAGCGGGGCCGCGCACAGGCCGGCGGTGAGCGCGAGGCGGGACGCCCAGCGCGCGCCGACCGCCGCGACGGTGTAGACGATCACCAGCAGGGCGAAGTCGGCGGGCACCGTCGCCACGTCCGCGATCAGCTGCCCCACGCCCACGACGAGGGCGAGGATCAGCATCCGCTCCGGCATGAGGCGGCGCAGCGCGACGACCAGGGAGAGCAGCAGCACGACCGGCACGGTGAGGGCCGGCAGCTCCGTCCCCCGGGACTGCTCCACGGTCGCCCCACCGACGACCGAAAGCCCGAACAGGACCACGGCCCAGAAGCCGTCGACCCAGGTCGGGTGTCTGCGGAGGAAGTCGTAGAGGCGCTGCACGTAACCCAGCGTAGGGAAGCGAAATGCGTGCAGGGGTCAACCGGAGGGCCGATCCCCGGTCGGTACGTGTACTCCGCAAGGTGGAGGCCGCACACGTCCGCGCGCTTAACCTGGGCCGGTGACGACGGCGAGGGCGGGTGCGTGGAACCGGTGACGGCAGAGGCCGGCGAGGGCGGTGAGCGGGGCTGGCGGGCGGCCACCGAGGACGCCCTGTACGGGCCCGGGGGCTTCTACCGCCGCCCCGGCGCGGGGCCGGCCGGGCACTTCCGTACGTCGGTGCACGCCTCGCCGTTGTTCGCCGGGGCCGTGGCGCGGCTGCTGTGCCGGGTCGACGAGGCGCTGGGGCGTCCGGCGGAGCTCGGCTTCGTGGACATGGCGGCCGGGCGGGGCGAACTGGTCACCGGGGTGCTGGCCGCGCTGCCCGCCGATGTGGCGGCACGCACGCGTGCGTACGCGGTGGAGCTGGCCGGGCGGCCCGACGGGCTCGATCAGCGCGTCAAGTGGCGGGCGCGGCCCCCGGAGGAGGTCACGGGGCTGCTCTTCGCCAACGAGTGGCTGGACAACGTACCCGTGGACGTCGCCGAGGTGGACGCGGCGGGCACAGCGCGGCTGGTGCTGGTGCAGGAGGACGGGACCGAGCGGCTCGGGGAGCCGGTCGCCGGTGCGCAGGCCGCGTGGCTGGCGCGCTGGTGGCCCCTGGGGAGCGAACGGGGGCTCCGCGCGGAGATCGGACTGCCCCGGGACCTGGCCTGGGCCGCGGCGGTCCGTGCGGTCGCGCGGGGGCTCGCCGTCGCGGTGGACTACGCGCACACCGCCGCCGCGCGGCCGCCGTTCGGCACGCTGACGGCCTTCCGGGAGGGGCGCGGGACGGCGCCCGTGCCGGACGGGTCGTGCGACATCACCGCCCATGTCGCCCTGGACGCGTGCGCCGCGGCCTGCGCGCTCCCCGGTGCCCGCCTGCTGTCGCAGCGGGACGCCCTGCACGCCCTGGGGGTGAGCGGCGCACGCCCCCCGCTGGCGCTGGCGTCCACCGATCCGGCCGGGTACGTACGCGCCCTCGCGCGCGCCGGTGAGGCGGCCGAGCTCACCGCGCCGGGCGGGCTCGGGGACTTCGGGTGGCTGGTGCAGCCGGCCGGTATCGCGGACGTGCTCGGCGGCTGACGCCCGCCCGGGTCACTTGTCGATGTCGCCCACCACGAAGAACATCGACCCGAGGATCGCCACCATGTCCGCGACCAGCGTCCCCGGCAGCAGCTCGGTGAGCGCCTGGATGTTGTTGTACGACGCCGAGCGCAGCTTCAGCCGGTACGGCGTCTTCTCGCCCTTGCTGACCAGGTAGTAGCCGTTGATGCCGAGCGGGTTCTCGGTCCACGCGTACGTGTGTCCCTCGGGGGCCTTGAGGACCTTCGGGAGCCGCTGGTTGACGGGGCCCGGCGGCAGCTCGGCGAGCCGGTCGAGGCAGGCGTCGGCGAGGTCGAGGGCGTTGTGGGTCTGGGCCAGCAGACACTCGAAGCGGGCCAGGCAGTCGCCCTCCTCGCGGGTCACCACCTTCAGCACGTCACCCAGCTCGCCGTAGGCGAGGTACGGCTCGTCGCGGCGCAGGTCGAAGTCGACGCCCGAGGCGCGTCCGATCGGCCCGCTCACCCCGTACGCGTGCACCGCCTCCGGGGACAGCACGCCGACACCGCGCGTGCGGCCCCGGAAGATCTCGTTGCCCAGCACCAGGTCGTCGAAGCGGTCCATGCGGGAGCGCACGTCGGCGACGGCGCCGCGCGCGCGTGCGGTCCATCCGGCGGGCAGGTCCTCCTTGAGGCCGCCCACGCGGTTGAACATGTAGTGCATGCGCCCACCGGAGACCTCCTCCATGACGTGCTGGAGTTCCTCGCGCTCGGTGAAGGCGTAGAAGATCGGGGTGATGCCGCCGAGTTCCAGCGGATAGGAGCCGAGGAACATCAGGTGGTTGAGCACCCGGTTCAGCTCCGCGAGGAGCGTGCGCAGCCACACGGCGCGCTCGGGGACCTCCATGCCGAGCATCCGCTCCACGGCGAGGACCACACCCAGCTCGTTGGAGAAGGCCGACAGCCAGTCGTGGCGGTTGGCCAGCACGATGATCTGACGGTAGTCGCGGGCCTCGAACAGTTTCTCCGCGCCCCGGTGCATGTAGCCGATCACGGGCTCCGCGCGGACGATGCGTTCGCCGTCCAGGACGAGCTTCAGCCGAAGCACCCCGTGCGTGGACGGATGCTGCGGTCCGATGTTGAGCACCATGTCGGTGCTCTCCGCCGCGCCGCCGATGCCGACCATGGTCTCCGTCGTGGGAGTCATGAACACAGTCTCCCCTACGTACGCTTGCCCCATGGAGACGGGGAGCCCGCGGGACACGGGGCAGGCGGCGACGGGCGGCACGGCGGCGGAGCCGGCGGGCGCGGGGGACGAGCCGGTGTGGATCGCGCTGCCGCCCGGACTGCTGAGGATGCGACGGCTGCTGCTGGTGGTGTGGCTGGGGCTGCTGACCCTGGCCACCGGACTGGTGCCGGGGCTGCTGGCCGGACCGGGCTGGGCCGTCTTCGCCGCACTGCCGCTGGCCGTACTGGTCTGGGGGTGGGTGATGCTGGAGCGGAACTGGCGTTCCTGGCGGTACGCGGAGCGCGCCGACGACCTCCTGATCAGCCGGGGCGTCCTGTGGCGCGAGGAGACGGTCGTGCCGTACGGGCGGATGCAGCTGGTCGAGGTCACCTCCGGACCCGCCGAACGGCACTTCGGGCTGGCCAGCGTGCAGCTGCACACGGCGGCCGCGGCGACCGACGCGACCATCCCGGGTCTCGAGCCGGCCGAGGCGGAACGGCTGCGCGACCGGCTCACGGAGCTCGGCGAGGCCCGATCGGCGGGGCTGTGACGGCCCCTGACGTCCACGAGGACGTACGCGACCGGCCGCCCCTGACCGAGAGGCGGCTGCACCCGGTCACGCCCTTCAGGCGGGCGTGGGCGCCCGTCGCCGTGCTGATCGGGTGGGCCGTGCACGACCCCGACCAGGCGCAGCGCCAGCTGACCCGGCTGACGACCACCACCCTGCTGATCGGCCTCGCCGTCCTCATCCCGGCCGCCGCCCTCTACGGCTTCCTGAGCTGGTGGTTCACCCGCTTCGCGGTGACCGAGAGCGAGCTGCGCATCCGCACCGGGCTGCTGTTCCGGCGCACCGCGCACATCCGGCTGGAGCGGATCCAGGCCATCGACGTCACCCAGCCGCTGCTCGCACGGGTGGCGGGCGTGGCGAAACTCAAACTCGACGTCATAGGCACCGACAAGAAGGACGAACTGGCCTTCCTCGGCGCCGGCGAGGCACGTGCGCTGCGCGCCGAACTCCTCGCGCGGGCGGCGGGTTTCGCCCCGGAGACGGCGCACGAGGTCGGCGAGGCGCCGTCCCGGCAGATGCTGCGGGTGCCGCCGGGTGTGCTCGCCGTCTCGCTGCTGCTGACCGGCGCGACCTGGGGGTGGTTCATCGTCGCGGCCGTCGCGCTGCCGCTGCTGTGGGCGGCCACCCACAGCCTGTGGACCGTGCTCGCCGCGGCCGTGCCGATGCTGGGCGCGGCGGGCGCGAGCAGCGTGGGACGGTTCGTCACCGAGTACGACTGGACGCTGGGCGAGTCGCCCGACGGGCTGCGCATCGACCACGGGCTGCTGGACCGGGCGCACGAGACGGTGCCGCCGGGGCGGGTGCAGACCGTACGGGTCGTCGAGCCGCTGCTGTGGCGGCGGCGCGGCTGGGTGCGCGTGGAGCTGGACGTGGCGGGGTCCTCGAACTCCCTGCTGCTGCCGGTCGCCCCGCGCGAGCTGGCCGAGTCGGTCGTCGCGCGGGTGCTGCCCGGGGTGAGCGTGCCCCCGCGCGAGGCGCTCGTCCGGCCGCCGCGCCGCGCGCGGTGGTGCGTGCCGCTGTGGTGGCGCGGTTACGGGCTGACCGTCACCGACGCGGTGTTCGCCGCGCGGCACGGGCTGCTGCGCCGCAGCCTGGCCCTGGTGCCGCACGCCAAGGTGCAGAGCGTGCGGCTGGTCCAGGGGCCCTGGCAGCGGGCGCGCGGAGTGGCCGACGTCGTGGTGGACACCGGCGCCAACAAGTCGGTCACGGCGCACCTGCGCGACGCCGCGGAGGCGGCGGCCCTGCTGCGGTCCCAGGCGGAACGATCCCGCACCGGCCGCAGGGACGCCCGCCCGGACCGCTGGATGGCCTGACCACCCCACACCGTGCGCCCTTCCGGACCCGATGACCCGACAGACCCACGGCACCGAGGCACGCGCCCCTACGCCCCCTGGACGGCCGCCCGCCTGCCGACCGGGGTGGGCGGGCTGCCCACCCCCGCCCCGTGGCAGGACATACGCCGCCCGCGCGCGGCGAAACGGAGAGCCGCCGTGCCCCGGCGACGGCTGACACGACGGCCGCGGACGACGCGCCCGCACCCGCCCACCCCCCGACCCGGGCAGGAGCGGCCCACCCGCCCCGTGGGAGGACGTACGCCGCCCGCGCGTGGCGGGACGGAGAGCCGCCGTGCCCCGACGACGAGGGCGCGTCGGTCGAGGGCGCGGTACGGGCGCAGGAGGGCCGGAACGGCGACGGGGCCCCGCGCGTGGTGTGCGGGGCCCCGTCGGTGGTCGGTGGTTCAGGATGCGGCGCTGCGCAGGCCCTGGACGTCGATGTGTTCCGTCTCGTCGTGCTCGGTCAGGTCGATGACCTGGCCGGCCCGGCGGGCGTCCTCGTCGGCCGGCTTGTACCCCGACTCGGCCTCGGCCTTGTGCAGCGCGAGTGCCTCCTGGCCGACGACATCGGCGAGGTCCTCGTTCTGCACGGCGTCCAGGGCGGAGCCGTCCGTCTCCTTCTTCGTGCCGAAGAAGTCGAAACCGTCCCCGGACACGGGACGTCGTACCGGCGCCGTCGGCGGGACGACCGCCACCGCGGTCGGCACGGTGAAGTGTCCGGAGGGCTGCCGTGCGGGCCGGTCGGGAGAGGCGGCCGGGGTGGTGGAGGCGGCGGCGTGCTCATGGTCGCCGGCCGCCTCGGGCCGACCCTCGGCGTCGTCCTCCTGCGCCTGCTCGGGCCCGGGGTTCCGGGTGGGCTCGGGGCCGTCGTCCTCGGGGGTCCGGTCACCCTTCGGGGAATCGTCCCTGCGCTCCGGGGCCGCTTCGTCCTGCGGCGTGTCACCGGCGGGGCTGCCGGTGACGTCAGGGGCGTCCGCGCGGTTCGCTGCGGAGTCGGCCTCCCCGGCGGCGTCGGCGTCGGCGTCGGCCTCGCCCTCGGCCTGGTCGGTGTCCTCACCGTCGGCGTCCGCGGCGAACCGTCGCAGGGCCGCGTCGGCGCGCAGGAAGAGCTTGGAGCCCTCGGGCGAGAAGACCGCGGGAGTCCTCGTCTCCTCCCCGGTGTCCGTCCCGTCCTCCGCCGGCGTCTCGGCCACCGCCTCCGTGGACGTCTCGGCGGGCTCCGGTCCGGCGGATGCCGCCGACGGACCGGCCGGCAGCGCGCGGGCCGGGACCGTGGCCTCTATCTCGAGCACCCGGCGCTCCTCCAGGACGCTCGCCCGGTCGACCTCCGCCGCCGCGTACCGCCGCAGCAGCGACGCGTGCTCGTTGCGCAGCCCGGCCAGTTCCGCACGCTTGGCGCGCAGCCGCTGATCGAGTTTCATACGCAGCTCACGCGACTCCTCGAGGTCCGACTCGAGTTCGGCGACCCGTTCCTCGAAACGCCACTCGTCGCTCGCACGCGCGCGCGTGAGATCGGCGACGCGTTTACCCGCCTGGGCGTCCCAGTGCCGCATCACGACGGCGCCGACAACCGCGGTGACCGCGGCGACCGCGGCCAGGACACGCAGCACCATCGGTTGCGTGAACACCCAGGGCCCCAGGGCGCAGACGACGGAGACGCCTGCGATCGCCGACGGGGGCAGCATCCTGTGCAGGGGCGGGGAATGACGGTGACGTCCACGTGGCATGGCCAGAAACTTACCGCGCGTAGGCGAATCATGGTGCCCCGGCCCGCAAAAACAAAGCCACGCCGAGGGTTTCACAGGGCATCAGGGAACTCGACGTGAACGTGAATAGACACATCACCCGAATTAATCAAGATCATTTATTGCCCGGAGGCTCACCGGAAGGCGGTGAAGTCACCCCCGTCGCATCGCACTTCACACAGGACCGCACCGCCGCCCACACCCCGGGCCCCGTCCGAACATCCGCTCGCGCGGAGTGAACCTCTCCCTCCGACCCGCCGTCCTAGAGGGCGCAATGTCGCCGGATGCCCGAATCGGCACCGGATCCACGGTCTCTCGCAGAACTACGGGACGCGATGTCTGTCAGGACAGGTGAGGAAATGTCGGGCGGGACGCCGGAACCCACGGGCGGACGACAACCCGAGGGCGGGCACCAACCCGGGGACGGACAGCGGAACTCCGGGGCCGCACGGGGCGTACGCCGACTGCTGCGCGGCCCGCGGCCCGAAGCAGTCCCCGTCCTCGCCGGACGCGCGTGTGCCCTGGTGGGGCTCCTGGACATCGCCGCGGGCGTCTTCCCCCGCTTCCGGCACAGCCGTATGCACGCGCTCGCCGAGGTGCTGCCCGGCGCCCTCGGCCCCTTCGCGGCCGCCCTCTCGCTCAGCGTCGGCGTGCTGTTGCTGCTGCTCGCGCACGGGCTCAAGCGGGGCAAGCGGCGGGCCTGGCGGGCCGCCGTCACCCTGCTGCCGGCCGGCGCCGTCGCCCAGTTCACCTACCGCCACTCCCTCCTCGGCGTGCTGCTCACCCTCGCGCTGCTCGCGCCCCTGCTGCGCCACCGCGACCAGTTCACCGCGCTGCCCGACCCGCGCAGCCGGTGGCGGGCGCTGGCCAACTTCGTTCTGATGGGCGCCGGTTCGCTGCTCCTGGGCCTGGTCGTCGTCAACGCCCACCCCGGACCGCTGGTCGACGACCCGAGCCTCGCCGACCGCCTCACCCACGTGCTGTACGGCCTCTTCGGCTTCGAGGGCCCGGTCGACTACCGGGGCGACGCCTCCTGGACGGTCGCCTTCTGCCTCGGCGCACTCGGTCTGCTCACCGCCGTCACCACCATCTACCTGGCCTTCCGCCCCGAACACCCGGCCGCGCGGCTCACCGAGGACGACGAGGCGCGGCTGCGCGACCTGCTCGCCCGGCACGGTTCCCGTGACTCCCTCGGCCACTTCGCGCTGCGCCGCGACAAGGCCGTCGTCTTCTCCCCCAGCGGCAAGGCAGCGGTGACCTACCGCGTGGTCTCCGGGGTGATGCTCGCCAGCGGTGACCCGATCGGTGACGTCGAGGCCTGGCCCGGTGCCATCGAGCGCTTCATGGACGAGGCCAGAGCCCACTCCTGGACCCCCGCCGTCATGGGCTGCTCGGAGACCGGCGGTGAGGTGTGGACCCGCGAGACCGGGCTCGACGCCCTCGAGCTGGGCGACGAGGCGGTGGTGGACGTCGCGGATTTCTCCCTCGCCGGCCGCGCGATGCGCAACGTGCGCCAGATGGTCAAGCGCATCGAGCGGGCCGGTTACGAGACCCGGGTACGACGGGTGAGTGACCTCGGGGAGGCCGAGCTGGAGCGGATCCGGCGCGCCGCCGCCGACTGGCGCGGCACGGACACCGAGCGCGGCTTCTCCATGGCACTGGGCCGGGTCGGCGACCCCGCCGACGGCGACTGCCTGGTCGCCACGGCGCACAAGAACGGCGCCCGGACGGAGGAGTACGGGGATCTCAAGGCGATCCTGCACTTCGTCCCGTGGGGCACGGAGGGCGTCTCACTGGACCTGATGCGCCGTGACCGCTCGGCCGACCCGGGGATGAACGAACTGCTGATCGTGGCCGCGCTCCAGTCCGCCCCGCGGTTCGGCATCGCGCGGGTCTCCCTCAACTTCGCCATGTTCCGCTCGGCGCTGGCGCGCGGCGAGAAGCTCGGCGCGGGACCGGTGCTGCGGGCCTGGCGCGGGCTGCTGCTCTTTCTCTCCCGCTGGTTCCAGATCGAATCCCTGTACAAGTTCAACGCCAAGTTCCGGCCGCGATGGGAACCGCGCTTCGTCGTCTACCGCGCGTCGGCCGATCTGCCGCGCATCGGCTTCGCGGCCATGCAGGCGGAAGGTTTCCTCGATCTCGCCCTCCCCCTGCCCCGGTTCCTGCGCCGCCGCCCCTCCCCACCACGCCCCTGCGCCCACCGGCCGGCGGCGGACCCCGCCCGCCCCCGAACGGAAAACACCGCCCGCGCGGCGTGACCCGTGCCCGGCGGAACGTACATCCCCCGCGATGCGACTCACCCTCCGCCGGTCCCTCCGCCGGTCCCTCCGCCGGTCCCTCCGTCGGTGAAACGCGCCCTCCGCGCGGCGTGACCCCTCCCGGGCCGCGGCACACCCCGGCCGCCCCCTGGGCCTACGCTGAACATATGAGCAATCACAGCGGACGCCACCAGGTCGCGGGCCTTCCTCACTGGGACCGGTGCGCGGTCATGGGAGTCGTGAACGTCACCCCCGACTCCTTCTCCGACGGCGGCCGCTGGTTCGACACGACGACCGCCGTCAAGCACGGCCTCGACCTGGTCGCCCAGGGCGCCGACCTGATCGACGTCGGCGGCGAGTCCACCCGGCCAGGCGCCACCCGGGTCGACGAGGCCGAGGAGCTCAGGCGCGTCATACCGGTGGTGCGCGGTCTCGCCGCCGAAGGGGTGACCGTCTCCGTCGACACCATGCGCGCGTCCGTCGCCGAACAGTCCCTCGCGGCCGGCGCCGCCCTCGTCAACGACGTCAGCGGCGGCCTCGCCGACCCGGCCATGATCCCCGTCGTGGCCGACGCCGGAGCCCCCTTCGTCGTCATGCACTGGCGCGGCTTCCTGGAAGGCGTCAACGTCAAAGGCGTGTACGCCGACGTCGTCACCGAGGTCACGGACGAGCTGCACGCGCGCGTGGCGGCCGTCCTGGAGGGCGGCATCGCCGCCGACCGTGTGATCGTCGACCCTGGCCTCGGTTTCTCCAAGGACGCCGGCCACGACCTGGCCCTGCTCGCCCACCTCGACCGCCTCCTGGGCCTGGGCCACCCCGTCCTCGTCGCCGCCTCCCGCAAACGGTTCCTCGGCCGCGTCCTGGCCGGCCCGGACGCCCCGCCCCCGCCCGCCCGCGAACGCGACGCGGCCACCGCCGCCGTCTCCGCCCTCGCCGCGCACGCCGGCGCCTGGGCGGTCCGCGTGCACGAGGTCCGCGCGACCGCGGACGCCGTACGGGTCTCCCGCGCGATGGAGCAGGCGCGTACGGCCCATCCCACACCCTCCGATTCCGGCGCGCACGGCGCAGAAGGAGCCCGGTGACCGCACCCCACACCGATGTCGAGCAGGTGGAAGCCGCCAACACCGCCTTCTACGAGGCAGTGGAGCGCGGCGACTTCGAAGAGGTCGCCGCACACTGGCTCAGCCCGGCCGACCTCGGCGTCGACGAGACGTACCACGACCCCGCGGACAGCGGGGTGGTCTCCTGCGTCCACCCCGGCTGGCCGGTGCTCACCGGCCGCGGGGAGGTCCTCAGGTCGTACGCCCTGATCATGGCGAACACCGACTACATCCAGTTCTTCCTCACCGATGTGCACGTCTCCGTCACCGGCGACACGGCCCTGGTGGCCTGCACCGAGAACATCCTCAGCGGAGGTCCCGCCCCCGAGGCCGGGGAGGAGCTGGGGCCGCTGGTCGGGCAGCTCGTCGTCGCCACCAACGTGTTCCGGCGCACCCCGTCCGGCTGGAAGCTCTGGTCGCACCACGCCTCCCCGGTGCTCGCCGAGGAGGACGAGACCGACGACGACGACACACCCGGCCCGGGCCTCCCGGACTGAGCCCCGGACCCGGAACGTGGCCGGGATCACGGCACGGGGCCCGAAGACCGCCGACAGCCGGTGAGCACCCGCCCTCCGCAGGGCAAACGGATGGTGAAGCCTCCGGACACCGGCCCGCGGCGGCACCCCGGGGCACCGGCGCCGTCGGTGCCCGCGGGTAGATTCGAGGCAGGCCGGTGTGCCCTCCGCACAGGGCACCGGCCGGCCGGACCGACGACTGCAGGAGTGATTCGCGTGGATCGTGTCGCGCTGCGCGGCCTGAAGGCCCGCGGGCACCACGGTGTGTTCCCGAAGGAACGCGAGGAGGGCCAGACCTTCATCGTGGACCTCGTTCTCGGCCTGGACATCCGGCCGGCCGCGGCCGACGACGACCTGACGAAGACGGTGCACTACGGCATCGTGGCGGAGGAGGTCGTGGCCGTCGTCCAGGGCGAGCCCGTCAATCTGATCGAGACGCTCGCCGAGCACATCGCCCAGGTCTGTCTGAAGCACGACGTGGTGCGAGAGGTCGAGGTGTGCGTCCACAAACCGGACGCGCCGATCACCGTGCCCTTCGACGACGTGACCGTCACCATCACCCGGAGCCGCGTATGACCAGGCCGTCCACCACGGGCCACACCGACCCGACCGTCCAGCCCGTCCCCGCCTCCGTGGTCGAGCGGGTCGACGCCGCGGACAGCACCCTGCAGAACCCGAAGCGGGCCGTGGTCTCCCTCGGCGCCAACCTGGGCAACCGTCTGGAGACCCTCCAGGGGGCCGTGGACGCGCTGGAGGACACTCCGGGCGTCCGGGTCAAGGCCGTCTCTCCCGTCTACGAGACGGAGCCGTGGGGCGTCGAGCCGGGCAGCCAGCCCTCGTACTTCAACGCGGTCGCGGTGCTGAAGACCACCCTGCCCCCGTCCTCCCTGCTGGAGCGGGCACAGGCCGTGGAGGAGGCCTTCCACCGGGTCCGGGACGAGCGCTGGGGCCCGCGCACCCTGGACGTGGACATCGTCGCCTACGCCGACCTCCACTCCGACGACCCCCTGCTCACCCTCCCCCACCCGCGCGCCCACGAGCGGGCCTTCGTGCTCGCTCCCTGGTACGACGTCGACCCCGAGGCGGAGCTCCCCGGCCGCGGCCCGGTCGCCGATCTCCTCGGATCGGTCACCCGGGAGGGCGTGACGCCCCGCGCGGACCTGGAACTCCGGCTGCCCGAGTAGCCGTTAAGGTCGAGACGACCACTTTCCGGGGCACCGGTCCGGGGGAACGCGAAGGGACACCGTGAAAGAGCTGCGCATCAGGGTCCTGGCCGGCGTCTTCGCCGTCGCCGGGATCCTGTCCTGGGCCGGCGCCCGCCTGTGGAACTCCTTCGGGACCCTGCCGAGCGTGCCCGTGGCCGCGCCCATCGTCCTCGCCCTGATCGCGGTGGTCCTCGCGGCCACCGCGCTGTCCCTGCGGGCCCGCCTCAGGGCACAGCGCGAGCGGCAGCACGACGCCAAGGGGGTCGACCCGCTGATGGCGGCCCGCGCGGTCGTGTTCGGGCAGGCCAGCGCCCTGGTCGCGGCCCTGGTCGCCGGCATGTACGGCGGCACGGGGGTCTTCCTGCTGGAATCCCTGGACATCCCCGCCCGCCGCGACCAGGCCATCTACGCCGGCTTCTCGGTCCTCGCGGGCATCGGCGTCATAGCGGCGGCCATCTTCCTGGAGCGCGTCTGCAAACTCCCGGAGGACGACGACGACAACGGCGGCCCGGGCGCGGCACCGGCGGCCTGAAGCGACGCCCGAGCCCAGGCGAGAGCCGCGGCGAGCGGCGCGCGGTCGTCCGGACGGCGCCCCGCGGTGTGCCGCGCGTCAGCGCGCCATGATCAGGCTCATCGCCTCGTTGCGCGTCGTGGCGTCCCGCAGCTGACCGCGCACGGCCGAGGTGAGGGTCTTCGCACCGGGCTTGCGGATGCCCCGCATCGACATGCACATGTGCTCGCACTCCACGACCACGATCACCCCGCGCGGCTCCAGGATGTCCATCAGCGAGTCCGCGATCTGCGTGGTGAGCCGCTCCTGCACCTGCGGGCGCCGGGCGTACACGTCGACGAGCCGGGCCAGCTTGGACAGTCCCGTGATCTTCCCGCTGGTGGCCGGGATGTACCCGACGTGCGCCACGCCCCGGAACGGCACCAGGTGGTGCTCACAGGTCGAGTACACCTCGATGTCCTTGACGAGCACCATCTCGTCGTGACCGAGGTCGAACGTGGTCGTCAGCACGTCCTCCGGCTTCTGCCACAGTCCGGCGAAGATCTCCCGGTACGCCCGCGCCACCCGTGCCGGAGTCTCCAGCAGGCCCTCCCGGTCCGGGTCCTCGCCGACCGCGATCAGGAGTTCCCGTACGGCGTTCTGCGCCCGCTTCTCGTCGAACTCGCCGATGGGGGCTATGCCGTCCAGCGTCACGGGGTCGGTCATGAGATGCCTCGTTCCTGTGCCTTCACGCGTGCCGGGCACGCGTCTCAACTGCGGGTACGCAAAAACGCCGCGTCCCCCAGGCTAGAACCAGGGGGACACGGCATCCATTCCGGGCCCGACGGGCGCCGATGAGCCTCGGATCAGCTCTCGGGGCGCTCCTCCGGGGTCCGCTCCGGCGCCGGGGCGGGCTCCGCCGCGGTGCTCTTGGCGGTGGTGATGGCCGGCGTCGCGCCGTTCGCCCCGTTCGTCAGGGCCAGCTCCTTGGGGGAGAGGACCGGCGGACGGGTGGACGGCGTACGGCGCGAGGAACCGGTCCAGGCGGGCCTGGGCGGGCGCTTGACGATCGGCGCGAAGATCTCGGCGATCTCCTCCTTGCCCAGCGTCTCCCGCTCCAGGAGGGCCAGGACCAGGTTGTCGAGGACGTCGCGGTTCTCGACCAGGATCTCCCACGCCTCGTTGTGCGCGGTCTCGATGAGCTTCTTGACCTCTTCGTCGACCAGCGCGGCGACCTCTTCCGAGTAGTCCCGCTGGTGAGCCATCTCACGGCCGAGGAACGGCTCGGTGTTGTCACCGCCGAACTTGATCGCGCCGAGCCGCTCGGTCATGCCGTACTGCGTGACCATCGCGCGGGCCAGGCCGGTGGCCTTCTCGATGTCGTTGGCAGCACCGGTGGTCGGGTCGTGGAAGACGAGCTCCTCCGCCGCGCGGCCGCCCAGCATGTACGCCAGCTGGTCCAGCATCTCGTTGCGCGTGGTGGAGTACTTGTCCTCGTCCGGCAGGACCATGGTGTAGCCGAGGGCGCGGCCTCTGGACAGGATGGTGATCTTGTGGACCGGGTCGGAGTTCGGTGAGGCCGCCGCGACCAGGGCGTGACCGCCCTCGTGGTACGCGGTGATCTTCTTCTCCTTGTCCGACATGATCCGGGTCCGCTTCTGCGGCCCCGCCACCACACGGTCGATCGCCTCGTCCAGCATGTGGTTGTCGATCAGCTTCTGATCGCTGCGCGCGGTCAGCAGCGCGGCCTCGTTCAGCACGTTGGCCAGGTCGGCACCGGTCATGCCGGGGGTGCGGCGGGCGACGGCCGACAGGTCGACGTCCGGGGCGACCGGCTTGCCCTTCTGGTGCACCTTGAGGATCTCCAGCCGGCCCTGCATGTCCGGGCGGTCGACCGCGATCTGGCGGTCGAAGCGGCCGGGCCGCAGAAGGGCCGGGTCGAGGATGTCGGGCCGGTTCGTCGCGGCGATGAGGATCACGCCGCCCTTGACGTCGAAGCCGTCCATCTCGACGAGGAGCTGGTTCAGGGTCTGCTCACGCTCGTCGTGGCCACCGCCGAGGCCGGCGCCGCGGTGACGGCCGACCGCGTCGATCTCGTCGACGAAGACGATCGCGGGAGCGTTGGCCTTGGCCTGCTCGAACAGGTCACGGACCCGGGAGGCGCCGACGCCGACGAACATCTCGACGAAGTCGGAACCGGAGATCGAGTAGAACGGCACACCGGCCTCGCCCGCGACGGCACGCGCGAGCAGGGTCTTACCGGTTCCGGGCGGGCCGTAGAGCAGCACACCCTTGGGGATCTTGGCGCCGACGGCCTGGAACTTCGCCGGCTCCTGCAGGAACTCCTTGATCTCGTGGAGTTCCTCCACAGCCTCCTCGGAGCCCGCGACGTCGGCGAACGTCGTCTTCGGGGTGTCCTTGGTGATGAGTTTCGCCTTGGACTTGCCGAAGTTCATGACGCGGGAGCCGCCGCCCTGCATCTGATTCATCAGGAACAGGAAGACGACCACGATCAGGACGAACGGCAGCAGCGACAGCAGAATGCTCACGAACGGGTTCTGCTTCGACGGCGAGACCGTGTAGCCGTCCGGGATCTGCTCGTTCTGGAACTTGTCCTGCAGCGTATTGGCGATGGTGACGCCCTGGTCACCGATGTAGCTCGCCTGAATCTTCGAGCTGCCCTCGATCTTCTGATCGTCCTTGAGCTGGACCTTGATGATCTGCTCGTCGCCGGTGGTCAGCTTGGCCTGTTCGACCTTGTTCTCATTGATCGCCTGGACGACCTGGCCCGTGTCCACCGTCTTGTAGCCGCCGGACGAGCCGACGACCTGCATCAACACGACCACGGCAAGGACGGCCAGCACGATCCACATGACCGGCCCACGGAAGTATCGCTTCACGTCCATCCATACGGAGCGGTGCCGCCCCGTCCCTCCTGCCATAGTGAGTTTGATAAAGACTGTTCTTCGGACGGTACCCCAGCATTGCCCCCCGAAGCTGCGGGGGACAGCCGGCATTCGCGTCCACGCATGCTCCAACGCCGCGGAGCCCGCCGGGGTTCCCGATCACCGTACGGCGGGCAGGACCCCGGCGTTCAGCCGCCGTAGACGTGAGGGGCGAGCGTACCGACGAACGGAAGGTTGCGGTACTTCTCGGCGTAATCGAGGCCGTAACCCACGACGAACTCGTTGGGAATGTCGAAGCCCGCCCATTCCACGTCGATGGCGACCTTGGCCGCCTCCGGCTTGCGCAGCAGCGTGCACACCTTGAGGGAGGCGGGCTCGCGCGAGCCGAGGTTGGAGATCAGCCAGGACAGGGTCAGCCCGGAGTCGATGATGTCCTCGACGATCAGGACGTGCCGGCCCTTGATGTCGGTGTCGAGGTCCTTGAGGATCCGCACCACACCGGAGGACTGGGTGCCCGCCCCGTACGACGAGACGGCCATCCAGTCCATGGTGACGGGGGTGGACAGCGCCCGCGCGAGGTCGGCCATGACCATCACCGCGCCCTTGAGCACGCCGACGATCAGCAGGTCCTTGCCCGCGTACTCCGCGTCGATCTTCGCGGCCAGCTCCGCCAGCTTCGCGTCGATCTCTTCCTTCGTGATGAGCACCTTCTCGAGGTCGGCACCCATGTCTTTCGCGTCCACCCGCATCACTTTCGTCGTCCCAGCGGCCGGTCCGGTCCGCCCCGCGACTGGTACGGGTCGGTGGGGTCCGGATTCAGCCCTGCCGAATCACCAGTCTGCCACCCTGCCGGCGGACGACGACCCGGCCGGGGAGATTGATGGCCCCCTGGCCGCGCCAGCCGGTGATCAGCCGGTCGACCTCCTCGATGTGGCGGGCGAACAGCGAACCGGCCGGGGCGCCGGCCTCGATGGCGGCGCGGCGCAGCACACGGCGGCGCACGGCGGGCGGCAGGGCGTGCAGCGCGGCGCACTCCAGGCGGCCGTCGGCGTCCCGCACGCCGGCCTCGGCCCGGCCGGCCCACGCGTCCAGGGCGTCGGCGTCGTCGCGGGAGAGCTGGGCCGTACGGGCGAGGGCCTCGACGACGCCCTTGCCGAGGGCCTTCTCCAGGGCGGGCAGGCCCTCGTGGCGGAGCCGGGAGCGGGTGTAGGCGGGGTCGGCGTTGTGCGGGTCGTCCCAGACCGGGAGGGACTGCACCATGCAGGCCGTGCGGGCGGTCTGCCGGTCGAGCTGGAGGAAGGGGCGCCGGTAACGGCCGCCGGCCCCCGAGACCGCGGCCATTCCGGACAGGGAGCGGATGCCGGAGCCGCGGGCGAGGCCGAGCAGGACGGTCTCGGCCTGGTCGTCGCGGGTGTGGCCGAGCAGGACGGCGGCGGCGCCGTGCCGGTCGGCGACCGTGTCCAGGGCGGCGTAGCGGGCGTCCCGGGCGGCTGCCTCCGGCCCGCCCGCCCGTCTCCCTCCACCGCCCCGGTACGAGGCGCCGTGCGCCACCCTCGTCTCGCTGCCGACGGTGACGGCGACGGACTCGACGGGGTCCAGGCCGAGTTCGCGCAGGCGCGCGGCGACTTCGGCGGCGCGCAGGTCGGAGCCGGCCTGGAGGCCGTGGTCGACGGTGACGCCGCCGGCGCGCAGGCCGGCACGGGGGGCTTCGAAGGCGAGGGCGGAGGCGAGCGCCATGGAGTCGGCGCCGCCGGAGCAGGCCACGAGCACGAGTGGGGAGGAGGACCGCTCGTGCGAGAGCCGGCCGGGCGTTCGGCCGTGGTCGTCGAGGATGTCGGTCAGGACGCGGCGGACCGCCAGGCGTATCGCCGCGACCGCAGGATGGGGACCCATGTCCGGTTCCCTTCATGAAGTTTTCGGGGGGTGAGCCCGAGGTTCGGTCACTCAGAGTGTGTAGATGGTGACAGAACCGGGCCGTTCCCCGAGCATTGCACGCCTGCCCGGGACCCACGGTCCCTCGGACGGGTGATTGGAGGGGCGCCCGTCTGCCATCGGCCGGATACGTCGCATGACCGGGGGCGCGGGGCTCATGCTTCCGGTTTGCGGTGCACCCGGGTGACCCAGTCCGCCGGTTTGGCGATCTCCGCCTTGGTGGGGAGCGTGTTGGGCGAGGTCCACACCCGGTTGAAACCGTCCATGCCCACCTCGTCGACGACGGCGCGCACGAAGCGTTCGCCATCGCGGTACTGCCGGAGCTTGGCGTCCAGTCCGAGCAGTTTGCGCAGGGCCATGTCCAGGCGGGAGGCGCCCTTGGCGCGGCGCTGCTGGAACTTCTCGCGGATCTCGGCGACGCTCGGCACGACCTCCGGTCCGACGCCGTCCATCACGAAGTCGGCGTGGCCCTCCAGCAGCGACATCACGGCGGTGAGCCGGCCGAGGATCTCGCGCTGCGCGGGCGTCTGCACGACCTCGACGAGGGAGCGCCCGTCGTCGCCCTCCTCGCCCTCGGGCCGCCCGCCGACGAGCGACTGCGCGGCCTCGCGGACGCGTTCGAGGAGGGTCATGGGATCGACGTCGGTCTCCTCCAGGAACGACTGGATCTCGCCCTCCAGGTGGTCCCGCAGCCAGGGCACGGCGGTGAACTGGGTGCGGTGGGTCTCCTCGTGGAGGGTCACCCACAGGCGGAAGTCGTGGGGATCGACGTCGAGTTCGCGTTCGACGTGGACGATGTTGGGGGCGACGAGGAGCAGCCTGCCGCCGCCGTTCGCACCGGCCGGGAGGTCGCGGGTGGCGGGGGCGAAGGTCTCGTACTGGCCGAGGACGCGGGAGGCGAGGAACGACAGCAGCATGCCCAGTTCCACGCCGGTGACCTTGCCGCCGACGGCGCCGAGGACCGCGGTGCCGCGGCGTTCCTGCATCTTGTCGAGGAGCGGTTTGAGCAGTTCGCGGAAGCCGGCGACGTTGGCCCGGACCCAGCCGGGGCGGTCGACGACGAGGAGCGGGGTGTCGTGGGTCTCCTCGGTGCCCAGGCCGGTGTAGCCGCGGACGTGTTCCTCCGAGGCCTTCGCGTGCCGGCGCAGTTCCGCGACGACGGCCCGGGCCTCGTCGCGGCTCACGTCGGGGCCCGGCCGCATGAGCCGGGTCGCGGTCGCGACCGCGAGATTCCAGTCGACCATCCCGGAAGAGGCAGCACCACCGATGCTCGTCATGGGTCAACGGTACGTGAGCGCTGCCGCTGGGGGCAGGGCGGCGAGGTGGCGGGGGTGAGGCGGGGGCGGGGAGCGGGGGTGGCGCGCCTTCGGGTTTCGCCCCCGCCGCCCCTTCCCGTCCCGTCTCCGGGGGCTTCGCCCCGGACCCCTTGCGCAGTTCCCCGCGCCCCTTCTCAGCGGCAGCCGCAGGTCGCCAAGGCTGTTGCCGCCTTGTCCAGGGCTGTCTGGGCTGCTTGGGGGGCCGGTGTGTCGTTGGCCAGGAAGGCGAAGGCCAGCAGGCGGCCGTCCTGGTCGACGACGGTGCCCGCAAGGGTGTTCACACCGGTGAGCGTGCCGGTCTTGGCGCGGACGACGCCGGCCGCGCCGTCGCCGTAGCGGCCGGCGAGGGTGCCGGTGAAGCCGGCGACGGGCAGGCCGGTGAGGGCGGGGCGCAGCTCGGGGTGGGCGGGGTCGCCGGCCTTGACGAGCAGGGCGGTGAGCAGGTCGGCGGTGAGCCTGTCGCGCCGGTCGAGGCCGCTGCCGTCCTTGACGTCGGCGCCCTTCACGGGGATGCCGAGCTGCCGCAGACGGGCGGTGATCGCCGCCCCGCCGCCGGCGAAGTCGGCGGGTTTGCCGGTGGCGAGGGCGGTGTGCCGCGCGAGGGCCTCGGCGAGGTCGTTGTCGCTGTGGGTCAGCATCCGCTCGACGAGGGAGGCGAGCGGGGGCGAGGAGACCGTGGCGAGGGTGGTGGCCCGGGTGGTGGACTTCGACGGGCCGGGCGGCGTCGCCTTGATGCCGTGCCCCTTCAGGAGGTCGCCGAACTTCCGCGCGGCGTCGGCGGCCGGGTCCGGGACCCTCGGCGCGGGGCCGCTGGTGGAGTCGTCGGTGCGGGCCTCGTCGACCATCAGGGGGGTGACGGCGGCGAGGTTCGGGTTGACGCCGATCGGGTGCACCGTGGTGCCCGTGTAGAGGGTGGTGTCGTACGACAGGGTCACCTCGCGCACACCCCGTTTGGCCAGGGCCGCCGCGCTCCGTTCGGCGAGCTCGCGGAGGCTGGCGAGTCCCCGGGCGTCCTTCCGCGCGGTGAGCGTGGGGTCGCCGCCGCCGACCAGGACGACCTCCTTGGTGTCGGGTTCGTACACCGCGCGGGTGGTGAGGCGGTGGTCGGCGCCCATGGCGGAGAGCGCGGCGACAGCGGTGGCGATCTTCGTGGTGGAGGCGGGGGTCACCGCGTCCCCCGAACCGGTGCCGTACAGCCGTTCGCCGGTGGCCACGTCGACCACGGCGGCGGAGCGGCGGCCGAGCGCCGGGGACGTCAGCAGCGGGTCGAGGATGCCGGTGAGGGTCTTGGCGGCGGGCGCCGACCGCGCGGCGGTGGCGGTGCCGCCGAGGCCGGTGAGCACGGAGGCGGCCGGCGGGGCGGCTCCCGGCCCGCGGGGCGGCGTCCCGGCGTGGGCGCGGCCGCCGCCGTGATCTGTGCCACGCGAGGCTTCGAGGGCCACGGCGCGGTCGCGCTCGGCCGTACGCTGACCCGAGGAGTCCCAGGGACCGGCGGCGGTCACCACACCCGCGGCCAGCGCCAGACCGGCGGTGGCGGCGGTCGCGGTGAACTGCCAGGTCTTCGGCCGCGCGACCCGCGGGGCCTGCGGTGATCCCGGCCGCTCCGGCCGCGCGAACCGCGGCCCGGCGGCCGCGGCGACGCGCGCCAGGCGTGGCCGTACGGTCTCCGCGGCCCGGGCGAGACGCGGCCGTACGGCGCCCGCGATCCGCGCGACATGCGGTCTCGCGGCCCGCCACGGCCTCAGCTCTGGCACGACCACCAGCCCCTTTCGCGATCACACACCTGCGTGAGGGACACTTAATCACCAGAACTATGTGCTGATCATGGAGGAGCGTCCGGTGGAGTTCGACGTCACGATCGAGATCCCGAAGGGTTCGCGGAACAAGTACGAGGTGGACCACGAGACGGGTCGGATCCGCTTGGACCGTCGGCTCTTCACTTCGACCGCCTACCCGACCGACTACGGCTTCGTCGAGAACACCCTCGGCGAGGACGGCGACCCGCTGGACGCGCTGGTCATCCTGGACGAGCCGACGTTCCCGGGCTGCCTGATCCGCTGCCGCGCGATCGGCATGTTCCGCATGACGGACGAGGCGGGCGGCGACGACAAGCTGCTGTGCGTCCCGTCGACGGACCCGCGCGTGGAGCACCTGCGCGACATCCACCACGTGTCGGAGTTCGACCGCCTGGAGATCCAGCACTTCTTCGAGGTCTACAAGGACCTGGAGCCGGGCAAGTCGGTCGAGGGCGCCAACTGGGTGGGCCGGGTGGACGCCGAGGCCGAGATCGAGCGGTCCTACAAGCGTTTCAAGGAGACCGGCGGCCACTGAGCCCCTTCTCCGCCGCACACACAGCAGAACGGGCCGCACTCACGTGTGCGGCCCGTTCTGCTGTGTGTGCGCATACTGAGGCCGTACGGGGCAGGCTTAGGAACGATCTCTCGGACGGTGTCGTACAAGGAGCGCAGGGCACGTGACGGACGCGGAGGACCGCAAGCCGCAGTCGGACGAGGCGAGGAGCGCCTTCCTTCCTCCCACCGGTCTCGCGGCGACCGCGGAGGCCGACTCGTCGACGACGTCCGAGTTCGCCGTCCCCGAGGGGCTGGCCGTCTCCAGGACCGGTACGGAGTCGGAGACGACCTCCGAGTTCGCCGTGCCGGACGGCCTGGACGTGACGCCGCCGCATCCGGCCGAGGCGGAGGGTTCGGCGTTCAACCGGCCCAGCACCTACAGCGCGAAGCAGCCGCCGCCGGCGTTCACCCCGCCGAGCGGCGTACCGGCCGTCAGCCTCACCCGGGACGTGCCGTGGCAGGACCGGATGCGCACGATGCTGCGGATGCCGGTGACCGAGCGGCCGGCGCCGGAGCCGGTGCACCGGCACGACGAGTCGGGGCCCGCCGTGCCGCGCGTGCTCGACCTGACCCTGCGCATCGGGGAGCTGCTGCTGGCCGGCGGTGAGGGCGCCGAGGACGTGGAGGCGGCGATGTTCGCCGTGTGCCGCTCCTACGGCCTGGACCGCTGCGAGCCCAACGTCACCTTCACCCTGCTGGCGATCTCCTACCAGCCGTCGCTGGTCGACGACCCCGTGACCGCGTCCCGTACCGTGCGCCGCCGCAGCCCCGACTACACCCGGCTGGCGGCCGTCTACCAGCTGGTGGACGACCTCAGCGACGACGAGACCCATGTCTCCCTGGAGGAGTCCTACCGGCGGCTGGCGGAGATCCGCCGCAACCGGCATCCGTACTCCGGCTGGACGCTGACCGCGGCGAGCGGGCTGCTCGCGGGCGCGGCCTCGGTGCTGGTCGGCGGTGGCCTCCTGGTGTTCGTGGCCGCCGCGATCGGCGCGATGCTCGGCGACCGGCTGGCCTGGCTCTGCGCGGGGCGCGGGCTGCCGGAGTTCTACCAGTTCACGGTGGCCGCCACACCGCCGGCCGCGATCGGGGTGGCGCTCACCGTGGCGCACGTGGACGTGAAGGCGTCGGCGGTGATCACCGGTGGGCTGTTCGCGCTGCTGCCCGGGCGGGCGCTGGTGGCGGGCGTGCAGGACGGCCTGACCGGCTTCTACATCACGGCGTCCGCGCGCCTGCTGGAGGTCCTGTACTTCTTCGTGGGCATCGTGGCCGGGGTGCTGACGGTGCTGTACTTCGGCGTGCAGCTGGGCGCCAAACTGAACCCGGACGCGGCGCTGGGCGGCGATCCGCGGCCGGCGCTGCAGATCGCCGCGTCGATGGCGCTGTCCCTGGCCTTCGCGGTGCTGCTCCAGCAGGAACGGTCCACCGTGCTGATGGCGACCCTGAACGGCGGGGTCGCCTGGGTGGTGTACGGGGCGATGCACGTCACGGGCGGCATCTCACCGGTGGCGTCCACGGCCGTGGCGGCCGGTGTGGTGGGCCTGTTCGGGCAGCTGCTGGCCCGCTACCGGTTCGCGTCCGCGCTGCCGTACACCACGGCGGCAATCGGGCCGCTGCTGCCCGGTTCCGCGACGTACTTCGGTCTGCTGAACATCGCCCAGAACGAGGTCACCTCGGGTCTCGCGTCCCTCACCAAGGCCGTGGCCCTGGCCATGGCCATCGCGATCGGGGTGAACTTCGGTTCGGAGATCTCCCGCATCTTCCTGCGGATCGGCTCCCCGGAGAAGCGCCGGGCGGCGAAGCGGACGCGCGGGTTCTGAGCCGTGCGGACGCCGTCCGGCGGTGGGACGGACGGCGTCCGGCTCGCGGAGCCCCGGACGCCGTGTGCCGACACGGGCCCCGAGCCCCTCGGGGTGCCTCAGTAGCCGCCGTTGTAGGGCTGCTGCTGGTCGTTCCCGTACGGCTGCGGGTGCTGCTGCGGGTAGCCGCCCTGGTTGCCGTACGGCTGCTGCGGGTGCTGCTGCGGGTAACCGCCCTGGTTCCCGTACGGCTGCTGCGGGTAGCCCTGCTGGGGGTGGCCCTGGTTGCCGTAGTGCTGCTGCCGGGGCTGCTGCGGGGCGGCCGGGGGGATGCGGCGCAGCTGGGTCGTGGCGTCGTCCATGACCGGGACCACCGGGGCCTGCGGGTACTCGGGAGCGGCGGCGGCCGGGGCCTCGGCGGCGGCGCGCTTCTTCTTCCCGCGCTCGCGCACGTACTCGATGATGATCGGCACCACGGAGAGGATGACGATCAGTACGATGATCGCCTCGATGTTGGTCTTGATGAACGCGATCTGACCGAGCCAGTAACCCGCCACGGTGACACCGCAGCCCCAGGCGACACCGCCGATGATGTTGTACGTGAGGAACGTGCGGTACTTCATGCGGCCGGCGCCGGCCGTGATGGGGGCGAACGTACGCACGATCGGGACGAAGCGGGCCAGGACGATCGCCTTGGGGCCGTACTTCTCCATGAACTCGTGGGCCTTCTCCAGGTTCTCCTGTTTGAAGAGCTTGGAGTTGGGCCGGCTGAACAGCTTCGGTCCGAGGAACTTGCCGATCATGTAACCGACTTGGTCGCCGATCACGGCAGCTATCACGATCAGGGTGCACACCAGCCACAGTGGCTGACTGATGTAGTTGCCCTCGGCCACGAAGAGACCCGCCGTGAACAGCAGGGAGTCACCGGGCAGGAACGCGAAGAGTCCGGACTCCGCGAAGACGATCAGCAGGATGCCGGGAAGGCTGAAGGTCTCGATCAGGTAGTCCGGGCTCAGCCACTCAGGGCCGAGCGCAAGCGTGGTCACGGTGATGTGGCTCCTGCAGCTGGGGGGTACGGGCTGGGATGGCTGCCTGAATTATGAACGCAGCCGTCGGGACCCAGGTTCCGCGGGGGTACCCAGAATGCCCTGTGCCCGGCCCCTGAGAAAGCCGTGATCCGCCACCGGGGGCGATCACCGCTGGTCGTGGCCCGGAAGTGACCCGGGCCACGACGCTCAGGAGGTGTGCCGCGCGGCGTTCGCGACGATCGCGTCGCGCATGTAGGCGGCGAGACCGGGCTTGGCCTGGTCGATGTTCCGCGTGAAACGTTCGTCGCTGACGTACATCTCACCCAGGCAGGTGTGCATCTCGTGTCCGCAGTCGTAGTGATTGCGGGAGATCCCCTGGCGGTGGGCCTCGGCGGCGTCCATCGCGGCCTCGGAGCCCGCCGGCTCCCCCGCCTCCATCAGCCCGACGAAACGCCGGGTGAGCTCGTCGGCCTCGTCCTGGATCCGCTGCCAGTCCTCCTTGGTGTAGGACGCCGTCCGCTGCCGCGACTGACGGTAGGCGTCGGTGCCGCCCCAGCGTTCCCGGGCCTCCTCCTCGTACTGGTCCGGGTCGAAGTCCCCGAACACCTCGAACTTCTCCTCGGGCGTCAGATCGATCCCCATCTTGCGTGCCTCCATCGCCTGTTCCACGGCCGCCGCCATCTTCCGCAGCTTCTCGATCCGGGCGGTCAGCAGTTCGTGCTGCCGGCGCAGATGCGCGCGCGGGTCCGCGTCCGGGTCGTCGAGCAGTACGGCGACCTCCTCGAGCGGGAAGCCGAGCTCGCGGTAGAACAGGATCTGCTGCAGCCGGTCGAGGTCGGCGTCGCTGTAGCGCCGGTGCCCGGCGTGGCTGCGCTCGCCGGGTGCGAGCAGGCCGATGTCGTCGTAGTGGTGCAGGGTGCGCACCGTGACTCCGGCGAAGCCGGCCACCTGTCCCACGGAGTAGCTCACTTCCGCTCCTTTCCGGTTCGCGTCCCAGCCTGGGTCCTCACGTCACGTGAGGTGCAAGCCGCTTCCGGGTTTATCCCTTTTGCCCCCTTATCGTGTGCGCGTGGCCCAGGACAGTACGCAGCAGGCGGAGGCGGCCTCCACGACGCCGGCGACCGCGGCACGCACCCTGCTGCCGACCATCGTGCCCGCGCTGCTCGTGGGCGTGGTGACGAGCCTGGTCCTGCTGGGGGTCAGCACGGCGGCGGAGGAGTTGCAGCACGTCCTCTGGCAGGACCTGCCGGACGCCCTCGGCGTCGGCCGCTACTCCGTGCTGTGGATGTTCGTGATGCTCCTCGCCACCGGTGTCGCGGTCGGGCTGGTGGTGTGGAAGGCCCCGGGCCACGCGGGCCCCGATCCGGCGACCACCGGACTCGACGCGCCGGTGCTGCCGCTCGCGGTGCTGCCCGGGCTGCTGCTGGCGACCGCGTTGGTGCTGGCCGGCGGGCCCAGCCTGGGGCCGGAGAACCCGATCATCGCCGTGAACGTCTCCCTGGCCGTCCGGGCGGGCCTCCGGGCCTTCCCGCGGACCGAGGAGCGCGGCTGGGTGGCGCTTGCGGAGGCCGGGACCATCGGCGCGCTGTTCGGTACGCCGGTCGCGGCCGCCCTCGTCATCTCGGAGGCGCTGGCCGGACAGCGGATCAAGGGGCAGCTGTGGGACAGCCTCTTCGCGCCGCTGGCGGCCGCCGGAGCGGGTGCGCTCACCACCACGCTGGTGTCCGAGCCGAGCTTCGACCTCCATCTGCCGCCGTTCGGGCGACCCGGCCTCGGCGACCTGCTGGCCGCGCTCGTGGTCGCCTCGGCGGGGGCGGTGCTCGGCATGTGCGCCGTGTACGCCTTCCCCTACGTCCACGGGGCCTTCGCGCGGCTGCGGCACCCGATGCTGATGCTCCCGGCCGGCGGACTGGTGCTGGGCGCTCTGGCGGCCCTGGGCGGGCATCTGACCCTGTTCAAGGGGCTCGAGGAGATCGCGGAGCTGGCACACGATCCCGGCGGATGGACGGCGGGCGAGTTCGCCGCGATGACGGTGGTGAAGCTGGCCGCGCTGCTCGTCGCCGCCTCCTGCGGCTTCCGGGGCGGGCGGATCTTCCCGGCGGTGTTCGTCGGCACGGCGCTCGGGCTGTGCGCGCACGCGCTGGTGCCCGCCGTGCATCCGGCGGTGGGGGTGTCGGCGGCCGTGCTGGGGATCCTGCTGGCCATCACCCGGCAGGGCTGGGTGAGCCTGTTCGTCGCCGCCGTCCTGGTCGCCTCCCCCGGGATCCTCACCCTGCTCTGCATCGCCTCCCTGCCCGCCTGGCTGCTGGTCACGGGCCGCCCGCACATGCAGCTGCGGCAGGACGGGACGGCGATCCGGTGACACAGGACGTCCCACAAGACCCCGCCCCTCCCCGGCCCCTCCGGGCCGACCGACACCTCACGGAGGCACCATGCCGCTCCACAACGGCCCGCAGCACGAAGAGCGCCCCCTGTCCGTCAATCCGTTCCTCGGACCGGCCAACCCGGTCGGGGACATGACCGAGGCGCCGCCCAAGCACCGGCTGCCGGACGGCCCCATGGCGCCCTCGACGGCGTATCAGCTCGTGCACGACGAGCTGATGCTGGACGGCAACGCGCGGCTGAACCTGGCCACCTTCGTCACCACCTGGATGGAGCCGGAGGCCGGCCTCCTGATGGCCGAGTGCCGGGACAAGAACATGATCGACAAGGACGAGTACCCGCGCACGGCCGAGCTGGAGCGGCGCTGTGTGGCGATGCTCGCCGACCTGTGGAACGCGCCCGATCCCGCGGCGGCCGTCGGGTGTTCGACGACGGGTTCGAGCGAGGCGTGCATGCTCGCCGGCATGGCGATGAAACGCCGCTGGAGCCGGCGCGCTCCCGCGCGGGACGCCCGCCCGAACCTCGTCATGGGCGTCAACGTCCAGGTCTGCTGGGAGAAGTTCTGCACCTTCTGGGAGGTGGAGCCCCGTCAGGTGCCCATGCAGGGCGACCGGTTCCACCTCGACCCGGAGGCCGCGGCGGCCCTGTGCGACGAGAACACCATCGGGGTGGTCGGCATCCTGGGGTCCACCTTCGACGGCTCCTACGAGCCGATCGCGGACCTGTGCGCCGCGCTGGACGGGCTCCAGGAGCGGACCGGCCTGGACATCCCGGTGCACGTCGACGGGGCGTCCGGCGCGATGGTGGCGCCCTTCCTCGACGAGGAGTTGGTGTGGGACTTCCGCCTCCCGCGCGTGGCGTCGGTCAACACCTCCGGGCACAAGTACGGGCTGGTGTACCCGGGTGTCGGCTGGGCGCTGTGGCGGGACGCGGACGCGCTGCCGGAGGAGCTGGTCTTCCGGGTGAACTACCTGGGCGGCGACATGCCGACCTTCGCGCTGAACTTCTCCCGGCCGGGCGCGCAGGTCGTGGCGCAGTACTACACGTTCCTGCGGCTGGGCCGCGACGGCTACCGCGCGGTGCAGCAGGCCGCGCGGAACGTGGCCACGGGGCTCGCCGCGCGGATCGAGTCACTCGGCGACTTCCGGCTGCTCACGCGCGGCGACCAGCTCCCGGTGTTCGCGTTCACGACCTCCCCGGAGGTGACGGCGTACGACGTCTTCGACGTGTCCCGGCGGATGCGGGAGAGCGGCTGGCTGGTGCCCGCGTACACCTTCCCCGCCAACCGCCAGGACCTCTCCGTCCTCCGCGTGGTGTGCCGCAACGGCTTCTCGGAGGACCTCGCCGACGTCTTCGCCGAGGACCTGGCCCGGTTGCTGCCGGACCTGCGCCGGCAGCCGCGCCCCCTCACCGAGGACAGGGACGCGGCCACCGGGTTCCACCACTGACGCCCGTCACCGGCTGAGCCGCGCGAACCTCCGTACCGCCAGCGGGAAGAACACCACCAGCAGCGCCAGGGGCCACAGGACGGCCGCCCACACGTGTCCCGGTTCCCCGCCGGGGCTGCCGAACAGGTCGCGTACGGCGGTGGCGGTGTGGGACATGGGGTTCCACTGGACGACGGTGCCCAGCCAGTCGGGCATGGTCCCGGGGTCGGCGAAGGCGTTGGACAGGAAGCCGACCGGCCAGACCAGGATCTGCACGGCCTGCACCATTTCGGGTCTGCCCGCCACCAGCGCCAGGTGGATGCCGATCCACAGCATGGCGAACCGGAACAGCAGGAGCAGGCCCACGGCGCCCAGGAAACCCGCCGGGCTGCCGTGGGCGCGCCAGCCGAGCGCGGCGGCGACGGCGAGCAGCACCGCCAGGCCGAGCACCGACTGGAGCATGTCGGCGGCGGAACGGCCCACCAGGACCGCGCCGTTCGCCATCGGCATGGAGCGGAAGCGGTCGATGACACCCTTGTCCAGGTCCTGGGTGACGGCGACCATCGTGCCCTCCAGGCCGAAGGCCATGGTGAGCGCGAGCATGCCCGGCACCAGGAAGTCGAGGTACTCGCCGCTCACCCCCCGGCCGCCGCCGACCAGGTAGCCGAACATCAGCAGCATCATCACCGGGAAGACCAGGTTGACCACCACCGCCACCGGCTGCCGTCCCCAGCGGGCGAGTTCACGGCGGGTCATGGTCCAGGAGTCGGTCAGGGCGTACGTCGCGGTGGTCACGCGGCCTCCTTCACTCGGTCGTCGCGCCCGGTCAGGCGCAGGAACACCTCGTCGAGGGTGGGCCTGCGCAGGGCGATGTCCTCGGCCTCGATGCCGGCCTCCTCCAGCCCGCGGACGACCCCGGCCAGGGCCGCCATGCGGTCGGTGACCGGGGCGCTCAGCAGCCGCCGCGCGGTGTCCACGGTGACCGCGTCCTCCGGCACGGGCAGCAGGGCGACGGCCGCGCCCAGTTGCCCGGCGTCGCGCAGGACGACGTCGATGCGGTCGCCGCCGATGGCCGCCTTGAGCTCGTCCGCCGTGCCGTCGGCGATGACCCGGCCGGCGTCCACCACGGAGATGCGGTCGGCGAGCTGGTCGGCCTCCTCCAGGTACTGGGTGGTGAGCAGGACCGTCGTACCGCCGCCGACCAGGGAGCGGACGGAGTCCCACACCTCCGCGCGGCCGCGCGGGTCGAGGCCCGTGGTCGGTTCGTCCAGGAAGAGCACCTCCGGTTCGGTGATGAGGGATGCGGCGAGGTCGAGACGGCGCCGCATGCCGCCGCTGTACTGCTTGACCGGCTTGTGTCCGGTGCCGGAGAGGTCGAAGCGCTCCAGCAGTTCGCCGGCACGCGCGCGTGCGCGCCGCGCGCCCAGGTGGTACAGGCGGCCGAACAGCTCCAGGTTCTGCCGGCCGCCGAGTTCCTCGTCGAGCGCCGCGTGCTGGCCGAGCAGGCCGATGCGCAGCCGTACGGCGTAGGCCTCGCGCACCACGTCGCATCCCGCCACCTCCACCCGGCCCGCGTCGGGGCGCAGCAGGGTGGCGAGAATCCTCACCAGGGTGGTCTTGCCGGCGCCGTTCGGCCCGAGCACTCCGTGCACCGTGCCGCGCGCGACCGTGAGGTCGAGCCCGTCCAGTGCGGGGCCGCTGCCGCCCCGGTATGTCTTGCGTACTTCCTCGACGGTGATCGCCGTGTCGGACACTGACACTCCCTTGCTAGTCAAAGTTGACTACCGCCCCGGATCGTAGTACCCGCGACGCAGGTGGTCAAACTTGATTACCGGATGTCTCCGGGATGCCGCTCCCCGGTGGCGTACGGGTTCTCCTCGCCCTCGGCCAGGACACCGACGAACGGCTCGCCCTCACCGGCGAAGGTGTAGGCACCGCCCCGGACACGCTCGATGAGGCCCCGGGTCCACTCGGCACCGGTGTCCGCGGAGTGCACCCACAGGTGCATGATCTCCCCGATGTGACCCAGCTGGCCGGGCCCGTCCTCGGGCGTGTAGTACTCGGTGACGGCCTTGCGCCACTCCTCGATGGAACGCAGCCGCCGCTCGAGGAGCGCGAGCGCCTCCGCGCGCTCCAGGTCGACCATCAGGCCCAGCCCGGCCGAGAACACGTCCGGCTTCTGGTCGTACGAGGTCAGCGCCTCCCGCAGCAGCCGGAAGTACTCCTCGGTGCCCTGCTCGGTGACCTCGTACTCCGTGCGCGGCGGGCCGCCGGCCGTGGACGGGGCGATCTCGTGCGCGAGCAGCAGTCCCTGCTTGGCCATCTGCTTCAGCGCGTGGTAGATCGAGCCGGGCTTGGCGTTGGACCACTCGTGCGCGCCCCAGTACTCCAGGTCGTTGCGCACCTGGTAGCCATGGGCCCGCCCGTGCTGGCGCACCGCGCCGAGCACCAGGAGACGGATCACTGACATGCGGTCCAGGGTAGGCCGCTCCGGTGAGGGCCGGGCACGCCCCGTGCTCCTCGCGTCCCACGTGAGCGACCACGACCGTCCGCCTTTCGCCGATCCGCCGTTTCGCCGTTTCGCCGCAAGGTGCCCCCTGCTGCCTGACACCGACGACGCTACGGGCCGTTCAGGTCAATCACCGTCCTCAACGGCCCGGGGCGGAAAAAACCGGATCCGGAGATCCGGACACGGAAGGCTTAGAACGGGAAGCCGCTGCGTCCGTGCTGGACCGAGATCCACTTCATCGTGGTGAAGGCGTCCAGCATCGTCTCGCCGTTGAGCCGGCCGATGCCCGAGTGCTTCTCGCCGCCGAAGGGGACGATCGGCTCGTCGTGCACGGTGCCGTCGTTCACGTGGAACATGCCGGTGTCGATCTGCCTGGCGAAGTTCACGCCCCGCTCGATGTCACCGGTGTGCACGGCGCCGCTCAGCCCGTACGGGGTGTCGTTGACGATGCGTACGGCCTCCTCCTCGCCGTCGAACGGGACGAGGAAGGCGACGGGTCCGAAGACCTCCTGCCGCAGCAGGGCCGAGTCCGCCGGCAGTCCGGTCAGCACGGACGGCTCGACCAGGTTGTCGGTGCGCTCGCCGCGCACGAGAGCGGTGGCGCCCTCGGCGAGTGCCTGCTCGACGACCGCCGACAGGGCGTCCGCCTGCCGGGAGTTGATCACCGGGCCGATGACGGTCTGCGGGTCGCGCGGGTCACCGGCCTTGAGGGACCTCACCTTGGCGACGAACTTCTCGGTGAACTCCTCGGCCACCGCGCGGTCGACGAGGACGCGGTTGGCGGCCATGCAGACCTGGCCCTGGTGGACGAACCGGCTGAAGACGGCCGCGTCCACGGCGTAGTCGAGGTCGGCGTCGTCGAGGACCACCAGGGCGCTGTTGCCGCCGAGTTCGAGGACGGAGCGCTTGAAGAGGGAGGCGCAGACGGTCGCCACATGGCGGCCGACCTGGTCGGAGCCGGTGAAGGAGATGACCTTCGGGACCGGATGCTCGATGAAGGCGTCGCCTATCTCGGCGATGTCGGTGATCAGCACGTTCAGCAGGCCGCCGGGCAGGCCCGCGTCCTCGAAGAGCTTCGCGACCAGGGCGCCGCCGACGATCGGGGTGTTCTGGTGCGGCTTGAGCACCACACCGTTGCCGAGCGCCAGCGCGGGGGCGACGGACTTCAGCGACAGCAGGAACGGGAAGTTGAAGGGGCTGATCACCCCCACGACGCCCACGGGCACGCGGTAGACGCGGTTCTCCTTGCCGTCCACCGGCGAGGGGATGATGCGGCCCTCGGGGCGCAGCGCCAGGTGCACCGCCTCGCGCAGGAACTCCTTGGCGAGGTGCAGTTCGAAGGCGGCCTTCAGGCGCGTGCCGCCGAGCTCGGCGACGATCGCCTCGGCGATCTCCTCCTCGCGCTCCTCGACCAGCCTGAGCGCCTTCTCGAACACCGCGCGGCGGGCGTACGGGTTGGTCCGCGCCCACTCCTTCTGCGCGCGGGCCGCCGCCCGGTAGGCCTGATCGACCTCGTCGACCGTGGCTATGGTGATCGACGCGAGCTTCTCGTCGTCGTACGGATTGAAGTCGATGATGTCCCAGGAGCCGGTGCCCGGGCGCCACTCACCGTCGATGTACTGCTGAGCCAGGTCGGTGAAGTACGACGACATGTGATCCCTCGATCCCTTGCTGCACCAGCAGAGCACTGATCAACTTCACGGTCTGATCGCACGTCATCGTACTTGTGTTTCAAGGGAGTTGGGGGCGTCCTCAGGAGAGTTGCAGCAGCCCCCGCAGCAGATCCCGGCTCTCCGACGGGCCCGGGCTGTCGTGCTGGAGCTCCTTGAGGGCCTTCTCGTACTGGCCCACGTCCTCGGCCTTGTCGAGGTAGAGCGCGCTGGTGAGCTGCTCCATGTACACGACGTCCGACAGGTCCGACTCGGGGAAGCTGAGGATGGTGAACGAGCCCGACTCGCCGGAGTGGCCGCCGAGGCTGAACGGCATGACCTGGAGCCGGACGTTGGGCCGCTCGGAGATGTCGATGAGGTGCTCGAGCTGGCCGCGCATCACCGCGCGGTCGCCGTACGGCCGGCGCAGGGCGGCCTCGTCGAGGACGACATGGAACTCGGGGGCGTTCTCGGCGACCAGGTACTTCTGCCGCTCCAGCCGCAGCGCCACCCGGCGCTCGACATCGGCGTCGCTCGCGCTCTTCATGCCCCGCCGCACCACCGCGCGGGCGTACTCCTCGGTCTGCAGCAGGCCGTGCACGAACTGCACCTCGTACGCGCGCAGCAGCGAGGCGGCGCCCTCCAGGCCCACATAGGTGGGGAACCAGCTGGGCAGCACGTCCGAGTAGCTGTGCCACCAGCCCGCGACATTGGCCTCCTTGGCGAGGGAGACCAGCGAGGTGCGCTCCTGCTCGTCCGTGATGCCGTACAGCGTCAGCAGGTCCTCGACATCCCTGGTCTTGAAGCTCACCCGGCCCAGCTCCATCCGGCTGATCTTCGATTCGGAGGCGCGGATCGAGTAGCCCGCCGCCTCGCGCGTGATCCCCCGCGCCTCACGCAGTCGCCTGAGTTGTGATCCGAGCAGCATGCGCCGCACCACCGATCCCGGCTCTCCCGCGCTCACGTTCGCCAGCCTCCCCAACGTCTTCAGGGCCCGCAGTCTGCCACTAAAACACTTCGAGCAGTACTCGTCCGGTTACGGAAACGGAATCCGGCCGAGGAATCCGGTCGGGAAGCAGCACCGAACGGGCAGGCGCGGAGCAACGCGTAGGCAAGAGAACAGCCAGGAGGAGACAGGAAGATGACGGAAAAATTGGCCAACAAACCAGTACGGGCAGGACCAATTCGGTCAGCTGCACGTGCATCTGCCCTTGCATCTGCTGTGCGCATCCGAAACCATGGTCCCCGCACCACCGCCGCTCGCTACGACCGCGAATTCCCGGGAGTGCCTCGCATGGGGACGAATGGATCGACCATGCTCGAGCCGTTACGGCAGGGCCTTCCGCCGCTGAACCTCTCGGCCGCCTCCGACGCCGCCTCCTGCGCCCTCCCCGCCCGCTACGAAGCGGTCCGCGAGGCACGGCAGTTCACCCGCAAGACGCTCGACCAGTGGGACCTCGGCGACGGTTTCGACGACGTGTGCCTGTGCGTCTCCGAACTGGTCACCAACGCCCTGCGGCACGCGCTGCCGGCCGGTGCTCCGCGGCTGACGCCGCAGGAACCCCCGGTACGGCTGCATCTGATGCGGTGGACCGAGCGGCTGGTGTGCGCGGTGCGCGACCCCAGTGACGACAGCCCTGTCGCCCGCGACTCCGGGGACTTCTCCGCCGAGTCGGGCCGCGGACTGTTCCTGGTCGACTCCTTCAGCGACAGCTGGGGCTGGCACCCGCTGGCGGGGGCGCTCAGCGGCAAGGTCGTGTGGGCCCTGTTCCGGCTCCCCCGGCCCGACGCGGGCACGGGCCCCGGCGCGTGACGAACCGCCGCGCACACGGGCGCCGCGGTTCTACGCGCGTCGCCGCCTCCTGAGTACCCCGTTGCCCCTCGGACCCCTCGGGGCACGCGGTGGCGTGTCAGCCGGCGACCAGGTGGTCGAACTCGCCGTCCTTCACACCCAGCAGCATCGCCTCGATCTCCGCGCGGGTGTACACGAGCGCGGGACCGTCGGGGAAGCGGGAGTTGCGCACGGCCACCTCCCCGCCGGGCAGCCGGGCGAACTCCACGCAGGAACCCTGCGAGTTGCTGTGCCGGCTCTTCTGCCAGGCCACGCCGTCCAGCCCGGTGGCCGCCATGCCGTTGTACACGCCGGGCGCGCCGGCACCGTCGTACACGTCACCGTCGAACACGTCGTGGTCCACAGGTCGCTCCCCGCTGGTGCACTGGCTGGTGTGGCCATTGATGCAGTGGTCAACTGACCGGGATCATAGCTTTGTTCAAGTGCAGATGCATGGGCAGATGCACGTGCACGCGGGGTGTTCCCGCGGTTACAGCGTCGACGGTCGCCTGGTGCCCGCTTTGACGGACGCTTTACCGAATCCCCGCTGCCCAATCAGACGCATCCGAGGGCATTTCTGTTCCCTCATGTGCCGTTCTGGTGAAGTGGGTCGACACCAGTCGGCAAGGGTGCGAGGTGTGTCACGAGGGGCTGGCCCGGGAGCGGGCGGTTCCTGTTAGCTGACTGCGGTCGTCCGGCCGACGGGGCCGGCAACAGCTAGGGGGCTCGCAGTGACTTCGGAGGCTTCGCACGCTTCGGTGGGTCCGGTGACGCGGTCACCCGCGTCACGGCCGTACGCACGGCACACGCGGGTGGCCGCCGTGGCCGTGGCACTGGCCGGCGCGCTCACCCTGACGGCGTGCGGTGGGGGCGGCTCCGACGACTCGGACGCCCCGGCGAGCCCCACCCCCTCCGCCACGGCGACCGCGGACTCCGGGGCGAGCGGGGCCCCGGCGGGCGAGCTGGAGGGCAGCTGGCTCACCACGAGCAAGGGGAACGCCGTGGTCCTGATGGTCGACGGCGAGAAGGCGGCGCTCTTCGCCACGGGCGGCACCATGTGCACCGGCACCGCGCGGGAGGACGGCGCGAGCCGGTCGATCAGCCTGAAGTGCGACGACGGGAGCGACGACCGCGCAAGCGGCACGGTCGACTCCGTCGAGGGAACCTCGCTGAAGGTCACGTGGGAGGGCGCCCTCGGCACCGAGACGTACACCAAGGCCGAGGGCGGCAGCCTCCCGCCGGGCCTGCCGACCCCCGGACTGAGCACCTGACCGACGGGGGCGGCCCCGAGGCACGGCACCTGCCCGGCGGGGCGCCCCCGGGGCACGGCTCGTGACCGGCGAAGCAGCCCCGGGGCTCCGCTCCCGACCGGCAGGGCAGCCTCGGACCACGGCT
>NZ_JBVIFC010000018.1:52330-133745 GCF_055571535.1 Streptomyces sp. NPDC030893
CTCGCGACCGACGCGGCAACTTCCAGGGCTCGGCGGGGCAACCCCGGGGCACAGCTCCTGACCGACGAGGCGACCCCAGGGCTCGGCTCGTGACCGGCGAAGCAGCCCCGGGGCTCCGCTCCCGACCGGCAGGGCAGCCTCGGACCACGGCTCGCGACCGACGCGGCAACTTCCAGGGCTCGGCGGGGCAACCCCGGGGCACAGCTCCTGACCGACGAGGCGACCCCAGGGCTCGGCTCGTGACCGACGAAGCAGCCGCGGCGCTCCGCTCCCGACCGGCAGGGCAGCCTCGGACCACGGCTCGCGACCGACGCGGCAGCCCCGGGGCACGGCTCGCGACCGACGCGGCAACTTCCACGGCTCGGCGGGGCAACCCCGGGGCACAGCTCCTGACCGACGAGGCGACCCGGGGCTCGGCTCGTGACCGACGAAGCAGCCCCGGGGCTCCGCTCCCGACCGGCAGGGCAGCCTCGGACCACGGCTCGCGACCAGCGAGGCAACTTCCAGGGCTCGGCGGGGCAACCCCCGGGGCACGGCTCCTGACCGGCGGGGCGGCCCCGAGGCACGGCCCCGACCGACGGAGCGGCCCGGGCTCGGCTCCCGACCAACGCCGCAACCCGGGACTCCACTCCCGGCCGACGTAGCTGCCCCCGGTTCGGCTGCCGGTCGGCGGGCGCCGCCTCAGGGAAGGTGCCGGCGTGCCCTGACCTGTGCGTCGTCCGCCGCGCGGGCGCCTTCCTCCCAGCCCGCCGCGTCGCTCACCCCGCGCATCCGCGTGGTGGTCGTCTCCGGGAACAGACGGTCGGTCCGGTCGGCGACCGCCACCGCGCGGGAGGCGAGGACCGGGAGCAGGTCGTCGCTCACCGGGGTCTCGGCGGCGGCCGCGAGACGTGTCCCCACGCGGTGCGCGTAGGCCGCCAGGAAGGACTGCCGGAAGGTTTTGGTCCGCTTCCGTCCGCCCGCACGCTGGGCGGCCTCCGCCCGGGTCATCGCCGTGGTGGCCTGCACCAGCAGTGAGGTGTAGAGGAGCTCGACCGCCTCCAGATCGGAGGCGAAGCCGACCACGGTGGAGAAGCCGAGCGGCTCGTTCCACACGGCCCGGCAGTGGTTCGCGTCGGCGACCACGTCCAGCAGTACCGCCTTGGCCTGCTCGTACGGCGGCTCCACCCCGATCCGGCAGGCGCCCGGCACCTCGCCCGAGGGCTCCCGCGCGGCGAGCAGCGCCTCGTCGACACTGTGCCGCGCCATCAGCTCCTGCGCCTTGGCGCTCAGCGCCTCCGCCTCCTCGGGGAACCCCGTCGCCTCCGCCTTGGCCAGCAGCGCGCGGATGCGGCCGAGCATCCGGGACTCCGGCCGCCGGTCCTGCCGGCCCGGGGCGGCGGCCGTCTCGTCGAGGGGTTCGAGGGCCGGCAGGCGCAGCAGCAGGCGGTACAGCTCCAGTACGGCCGTGGCGTACGAGAAGCGGTCGCCGCGCGGGAGGGGGCCCGCGTCCGGCTCGTCGAGCTCTGCCAGCTGCGCCTGCCAGCGCGGCCCCCGGGGCCGGTCGTCGCGCGGAGCCTGCGCACGGATCAGTTCCGAGACGATGCCCACGTGCGCGGCGTCCAGTTCGCGCCGGACGATCCGTACGACGTCGGCGGGCTGCCAGCCGCGCCGCCATGCGGTGGCCACGAACTCCTCGCCCCGCCGGGCCAGTTCGGTGTCGGCCGCCGGGTCGGCGGCGAGCAGGGACGCGCCGGTGTCGAGGGCGGTGTCGCCGGTCTCGTAGAGGGCCGCCCGGAAGGCCCGGTCGACGGTGCTGGACGTACTCACGAGCCGATCGTGCCATGTCCCGCACGCTCACCCGAAAGTGTCAACTTCGGGTTGACACCCCCCTACTGTCAACTTACGGTTGACACATGACGACGAACCCCGCCATCAAGTCATCCGTACGTCTCGACGACCTCATCGCGGCGATCAAGAAGGTCCACGAGGAGCCGCTGGAGCAGCTCCAGGACGCGGTGCTCGCCGGTGAGCACCTCGGGGACGTGGCCGACCACCTGATCGGCCACTTCGTGGACCAGGCCCGGCGTTCGGGCGCCTCCTGGACGGACATCGGCAAGAGCATGGGCGTCACCCGGCAGGCGGCGCAGAAGCGCTTCGTGCCCAAGGAGGGCAACGACCTCGACCCCAACCAGGGCTTCAACCGCTACACGCCCCGCGCCCGCAACACGGTCATGGCCGCGCACAACGAGGCCCAGGCCGCGCAGAACGCCGAAGGGCTCCCCGAGCACCTGGTCCTGGGCCTGCTGGCCGAGCCCCAGGGCCTGGCCGTGAAGGCGATCACCGAACAGGGCGTCACCGTGGACGCCGTCCGTGAGGCCGCCCGCGCGGCGCTCCCGCCGGCCGTCGAGGACGCCCCCGAGCTGGTGCCGTACGGACCGGCGGCCAAGAAGGTCCTGGAGCTCACCTTCCGCGAGGCCCTCCGCCTCGGGCACAACTACATCGGCACCGAGCACATCCTGCTCGCCCTCCTCGAACACGAGAACGGCGAGGGCCTGCTCAGCGGCCTCGGCATCGGCAAAACACCCACCGAGCGGTACGTCGCCGAGATGCTGGCGCAGTACGTCGAGACCCGCACCGAGGACGACTCGGCGCAGCAGTCCTGATCAGGGGCCGTTGTCAGACCCGCCTGCCACACTCGCCGCATGACCGACCGGTGGGCACTCGCTCCGGCCGAGGAGGGCGGCGTGGACGTCGCCCCCCTCGGTCCGGACGGGCTGCCCGCCGCCCCGGTGCGGCGGGAGAAGGACCTCGCCGAGGCCGTGCGGAGCCGTCCCGGTGTCACGCGGTGGGTGTGGCGGTCCACCGCCGAGGTCTACCCGCGCCTGCTCGCCACGGGGGTGCGAGTGGAGCGGGCCTACGACATCGAGGCCGCCGAGACGCTCCTGCTCGGCCACGAGGGGCGGTACGGGGAACCCCGTTCGGCGGCGGCCGCGCTGGCCAGGCTGCGCGGCGGGCCCGTACCGCCCGATCCACCGCAGCGCCAGGCCGAACCGGGCGCGCAGCCGTCCCTCTTCGAACCGCGGGGCATCCCGCTGCCGCTGGCGGACCTCCTCGCGGTCTACGCCGAGCAGCAGCGACGCACCGACGCGACCGCGCGCCCGGACCGGATGCGGCTGCTGACCGCCGCCGAGTCGGCCGGGATGCTGGTGGCCGCCGAGATGAACCGCGCGGGACTGCCCTGGCGGGCAGACGTGCACCGCACGGTGCTGCACGACCTGCTCGGCGAGCGGTACGCGGGCGGCGGCGAGCCCCGCCGCCTCGCCGAGCTCGCCGACGAGGTGTCCGCCGCCTTCGGCCGCCGCGTCCGGCCCGATCTGCCGGCCGATGTCGTCAAGGCCTTCGCGCAGGCCGGCGTCAAGGTCTCCTCGACCCGCCGCTGGGAGCTCGAGTCCCTCGACCACCCGGCCGTCGCGCCGCTGATCGAGTACAAGAAGCTCTACCGGATCATGGTCGCCCACGGCTGGTCCTGGCTCCAGGACTGGGTGCGTGACGGCCGCTTCCGGCCCGAGTTCCTCGCGGGCGGCACCGTGACCGGCCGCTGGGTGACCAACGGCGGGGGCGCCCTGCAGATCCCCAAGGTGATCCGCCGCGCGGCCGTCGCCGACCCCGGCTGGCGGCTCGTCGTCGCCGACGCCGACCAGATGGAACCGCGGGTGCTGGCGGCGATCTCCCGCGACCCCGGCCTCATGGAGGTGGCCGGCCGGGAGACCGACCTCTACCAGTCGGTGTCCGACCGCGCCTTCTCCGGCGACCGCGCCCAGGCCAAACTCGCCGTCCTCGGCGCGGTCTACGGCCAGACCTCCGGCGACGGCCTGAAGAACCTCGCCGCGCTCAGACGCCGCTTCCCCAGAGCGGTCGCCTACGTCGACGAGGCCGCCCGCGCGGGCGAGGAGGGCCGGCTCGTACGGACCTGGCTGGGCCGCACCTGCCCGCCGGCCGTCCGCGCGGCGGACGACGACGCGGCGGAGGAGGCGGGCATCCCGCTCGCGGAGGAGGAGCAGAGTTCCGACGCCCGCCCGTGGGTCCCGGGCTACGCCTCGACCGACGCCCGCGCCCGTGGCCGCTTCGCCCGCAACTTCGTGGTCCAGGGCAGCGCCGCCGACTGGGCCCTGCTGCTGCTCGCCGCACTGCGGCAGGCCTTGCGCGACATGGCCGCCGAGCTGGTCTTCTTCCAGCACGACGAGGTGATCGTGCACTGCCCCGAGGAGGAGGCGGCGACGGTGACGGAAGCGATCCGGCGGGCCGCCGACCTGGCCGGCCGGCTGACCTTCGGACCGACGCCCGTGCGGTTCCCGTTCACGACCGCGGTGGTGGAGTGCTATGCCGACGCCAAATGATCAGCGCGCCGGCCGGGCCCCCGCCACCAGGTCGCGCAGTTCCTCCACCACGGCCTGCTCGTCCGTCCCGTCCAGCGCGTCGAGCGCCGACCGCCACTGCTCCCGCGCCTCGCTCATACGCCCCCGCTCGCGCAGCAGCAGACCGTACTGATGGCGGGCCAGGCCACCGGTGTAGCGGTCGGCGCGGGCGTCCGCCCGGCGCAGCAGCTCGGCGCACTCGGCGTCGGCCCGGCCTGAGCGCCCCAGCAGCCGCAGGGCCCGTACCAGGCCGAGCCGGGTCTGGGACTCGCCGTGCCAGTCGCCGTGCCCGCCGAGGATGCGCAGGCTCTCCTCGAAGTGCGGCAGGGCTGCGGCCGGTTCACCGAGCCGGAGGTGGGCGTAGCCGATGTTGCAGTGCGCGGTGTGCCGCACGATCACCGCGCCGATCCCGTCGCCGATGGCGAGCGAGCGCCGGTGCTGCTTGATCGCGGCGCGCGGATCGGTGTGCTCGTACAGGTTGCCGAGATGGCTGAGGGTGACGGCCTCGCCGTAGGGGTCGTTCAACTGCCGTGAGTACGCCAGGCCCTGCCGCAGCGCCTGCTCCGACTCGGCGTACCGGCCGAGCCCTTCGAGCAGCAGGCCGCGGTTGTTGAGCGAACGCCTGGTCCAGGAGACGGCACCGAGCCGCCGCCAGATCTCCAGCGCGCGGTCGGTGAGGCCGAGGGCGTCGCCGGTGCGGCCGGTCAGGAAGTGCAGCCCCGCCAGGTCCCCCAGCGCGCACGCCTCGGCGGCCTCGTCCCCGAGCCGCCGCGCCACCCGGAGCGCCGCCCGGCCGAGCACCTCCAGCTCGGGGACCCGGCCGGCGCGCAGGAGGTAGGGGTGCAGCAGGCGGAGGAGCACGGCGATGTGTCCGTCCTGACCGTGCTCCTGATCATCGGCGTCACCGGTCGGCTCACCGGCGTACCGCTCGACCAGGGTGACGATGTTCTCCAGTTCCCGGTCGCCCCAGGCGAAGGCCGCCCCGGCGTCGGCGAACGGCGGCACGGAGTCGACGTGGGCGGCGTGCCCGGGCGGCTGGGACGGGGTCGGGCGGCGGCGGTCGTCCTGGTCGAGGCCGGGTTCGACGATCGCGGTGAGGGTGCGTTCGGCGACGGCGGCGTACCAGCGCAGGGCCGCTTCCGCGGGGTCCTCGCCGGGTCCGGGCCGGCAGGCTCCGGGAGCGCCCCCGCATGCCCCCGCCTCCGTGCTCGCCGCGACCCGGGCGCGTTCGCGGGCGAAGTCGCGGACCAGGTCGTGGGGGACGTAGCGGCCGTACGCGGTCTCCTCCATGAGGGCCACGTCCACGAGCCGGTCCAGCGCGGCCTCGGCCCGGCGCTCACCGGTTCCGGTGAGCCGGGCCAGCAGGGGCGCGCCGTAGGCCGGCAGGTCGAGCGCGCCGATGCGGCACAGGGCGAGGGCGGCGTCGCGGTCGGTCTCGCGGTCGGAGACGGTGAGCGCGTCGTGCGCGACGGCCAGCGAGCGGCGGACGCTGAGGTCGTCGTACTCCAGGTGCGGCAACCGGCTGTCGGTGGCGGACAGTTGCCCGGCGAGCGCGTCGGCCGTGAGGGCCCGGCGCGCGGCGAGCCGGGCCGCGACGACGCGCAGGGCCAGCGGCAGCCGGCCGGTGAGCGCGACGAGCGGGTGACCGGCGCCCAGCCCGTCGCGGCCGGAGACCGCCCGCAGCAGGGCGGCGCTGTCCTCGTCGGACAGCGGGGCGAGCGGTACCCGGGCGGCCCCGTCGAGCGTGGTGAGCGGCGAGCGGCTGGTGACGATCACCGCGCAGCCGGGTCCGGCCGGCAGCAGCGGCCGGACCTGCGCGGCGTTCGCGGCGTCGTCCAGCACCAGCAGGGTGCGCGTGGGCGCGAGCAGTGAGCGCAGCAGAGCGGCTGCCGCGTCCGGGTGTTCGGGGATGGCGCAGGGTTCGGTGCCCAGGTCGCGCAGGAGGGCGGTGAGGGCCTGCGCGGGGGTGAGGGGGGTCATGCCGGGGGTCGCGCCGTGCAGATTGATGTAGAGCTGGCCATCGCCGAAACGTTTCGCCAGTGTGTGGGCGACCTGGAGGGCGAGCGCGCTCTTGCCGACCCCGGCGGTACCGCTGACGACGGCGGCGGCGACGGGCCCGGCCGGCCGGGGCGGACGGGTGAGCACCCGGGCCAGTTCGGCCCGCGCGTCCGTACGGCCGACGAAGTGAGCGGGCGGCGGCGGCAGTTGCGCGGGCCGCAGCACGCCGCCGATACCGCTGAGGCCCCTCACGGCCGACTCCTGGCCCCGACCCCCGTCACCGTTGCCCCGCAGCACTTCCACATGCGCCTCGCGCACCTCCGCCCCCGGTTCGATGCCGAGCTCGTCCACCAGGCGGGCGCGCAGGTCACGGTGGACCACCAGCGCCTCCGCCTGACGGCCGGTGCGGTGCAGGGCGAGCATCAGCTGACGGTGGTACGACTCCCGCAGCGGATGCTCGGCGGCCAGCGCCGCAAGCTCGGGCACGATGTCGGCCAGGCGCCCGCCGCCGACGGCGAGTTCGGCGTCGTACCGCCATTCCAGGAGCAGCAGCCGCGCCTCACGCAGCCGCCGCACCAGGGCGTAGCCGCCCACTTCCGGGGGCAGCCCGGTGAGCGGGCTCCCCCGCCACAGCGCGAGCGCGGCCGTGCACTCGCGCGCCACCCGCTCCCAGTCCCGCACGGCGTGCGCGGCGCGGGCGGCGGCGGTGTGCGCGTCGAAGACCTGCACATCCACCTCGCCCTCGCCGACGCGCAGCAGATACCCGTTGGGCACGGTGAGCAGCCGGCCGGGGTCGTCGAGCAACCGCCGCAGGCGGGCCACGTGGTTGTGCAGCGAGGGCAGCGCGGAGACCGGGGGCGCACCGCCCCACATCGCGTCCTTCAGCGCGTCGATGGAGACGACCCGCCCTGGGTCGAGCAGCAGCGCGGCCAGCAGGACGCGGATCTTGGCACTCCCGATGACCTGAACGGAGGCCAGGACGTCACGTCCATCGCTGCCGCCGCCGTCGTCGCCGCCCCCGTCGTAGAGAACCGTCGTCCCCAGCAGTCCGAAGCGCAGTCCGTGCCGTGTCACGCCGCACCACTGCCTTCCGGGTGACTGAACGGAGAACCATTGGCCTCATGTTAGCGATCCGTTGGCAAAGTCTGATGTGATCACTACATCGGATGGGGCCCGGGGGTGCGCGCGTAGAACGCGCAACTCGGGGGAGTGTCGCCGCCGCGGCCCGGTCCGGACACGAGGGTTCCCGGTCGGCAGAGGTGAACGACCGGGCCCTCGTCCTTCCGTCCGCCCGCCCGGCGGCTCAGACCGCCCGGCGGCTCAGATCACGGGCGGCCGCCCGAGCCGGGTGAGCCGCCACACCGTCCGCCAGCGCATGGGCCGCCGCTCCCCGGCCGGCTCCCGCAGCCCCTCCACGAACCCGCCGAACCAGGCACGCAGCCCGCGGACCGACCGGTTCCGCAGCACGGTGAGCAGCATCCACACCCCGAGGTGCACGGGCACGAGCACGAGCGGCAGCCGGCGCCGGGCCAGCCAGACCCGGTTGCGGGCGTTCACCCGGAAGTAGATGGCGTGCCGGGCGGGCGAGGTCTTCGGGTGCCGGAGCAGCAGTTCGGGCGCGTAGAGAATCCTCCACCCCGCGTCGGCGGCCCGCCAGGCGAGGTCGGTCTCCTCGTGCGCGAAGAAGAAGGCGCCGGGCCAGTCGCCGATCTCGTCCAGCATCGTCATCCGCAGCGCGTGCCCGCCCCCGAGGAACCCGGTGACGTACCCGCCCTTCATGGGATCCGCCTTCCCGAGCCGGGGCACATGCCGCCGCTGCGTCTCCCCCGACTCATCCGCGATCCGGAAGCCGACGATCCCGAGCCGTTCGTCGGCGGCGTACAACTCCCCTACCCGCCGCAGCACATCGGCGTCGACCAGCAGACCGTCGTCATCCAGCTCGACGACGACGTCCACGTCCCCGAACTCCCGCAGCCGCTCGATGCCCGCGTTCCGCCCGCCGGGGCAGCCGAGGTTCTCCGCCAACTCGACGGTGGTGACCTCACCGGGCAGGGACAGCCGCCGGGCGAACTCGGGCAGCGGACAGCCGTTCCCCACGATCACGATCCGCGCGGGCGGCACATCCTGCTTCGCCACGGACTCCAGCAGCGCGTCCACCTCGGCCGGCCGGTTCCCCATGGTCACGACGGCAACGGCGACCCTCGGCGTCGTCCCCATGCCCCTCACCCCACTCCAGCCGACGACTCCCGCTGACCCGCGATGCTAACCGTTCACACGAAGCCCCCCTCAACGCCACCCACCGGCACGGCCGCACCGTACGCACACCAGTTGCCGAGCCACAACGCGGCAGACCTTTCGCGGCAGCCGGGACGCCATGACGGTTCCTCACCTGAGGAGCCAGGGCTGAACCGGCGGAAATCAGCGAGTCACGACAATCCTCCGTCCTGCAAATATCCAGATAAGAACTGAGCACTGAAACTGGCCGTCATGAACGTTTCTTCTGGTCAGTCGGTCGTTCTCTCATCACACCTGTCGGTGAATCGATGGCGACTCTGTAACTGGCCGCCAGAAGACACGGTTGCCCCAAGTGCTTGGCAGGAGATCACCAGAAGGGGGACGCCTTGGTCATGCAGTACGCCGCTCGCCTCACCACAGCCCTGGCCGCCGCGGGAACACTCATCCTCACCACACCGACCGGTGCGCACGCCGGCGCGATCGGCTCGACTCCCGTGCAGACCTTCGAGTACAGCGTCGGGGGCGTGACGATGAAGGTCCCGACGGGTTGCATGTTCACGCACATCATCAGAGGAAGCGGCAAGAAAATCACGTACCAGAACGCCGGAGTCGACTGCGCCTTTGTCGGAGCAATGAGCAGCGGTTTCTGCAACTGGCGCATTGACTTCGCCTATGCCGGAACAAGCAACCGGCTGTACCGCACATCGCGCGGCAAGACACACAGCGAGTGCAAGATCGACCCGATGCGGAACAACTCTCCACAGACACTGCCTCAATATGGAAAGGCGTGCGCCCACCTCTACGTCAACGGAGTGCGGCGTGTGAGCCAGTGTCATCACATCACGAAGTGAGCCACCCATGATCGAACAGCCAAACGAACCGGATCCGAGCCAAGGCTTGAAAACGCGGCGGCGTCAGGCCGGGATCGCCGCGTTCGTCGTGGGCCTCGTCGCTTCGCTCAGCTTCTTCGCCTTCTTCCCCGGGCTGCCACATGTCATTGACTGGGGGGCAATCCTCGCGTCCCTCGCCGTGGGCGGACTTGCCCGATGGGGCTGCCAGTCCTGGATCACGAGGACAGCGAAGCAGAGAACGGAGCGTATGTGATCGACGCGGTGAATCCAGCCCCTGGGCACCCCGAAGCGCCTCCGGCGAGTTGCACCACTACACCCCGCTGAACGGCAAAAACCCCAGGTCGGATGCCTATCGTCCTGGGGTCTTCGATGGAGCCGCCTTCGGGATTCGAACCCGAGACCTACGCATTACGAGTGCGTTGCTCTGGCCATCTGAGCTAAGGCGGCGTGCCGTGTGCACCATGGTGCGATCAGCGACGTCGGTAAGTCTACACAGTTTCGCAGGGTGGTTCGTACCGGCCCCGGAGGCGGGCCGGAGGGGGTGCCTCCGGGGCGGCGGGGCGGCTAGGAGCAGCGTTTGCCGTCCGTGGGCGGGGTGCCTTCGAGCAGGTAGGTGTTGATCGCGGAGTCGATGCAGGCGCTGCCGCGGCCGTAGGCGGTGTGGCCGTCGCCTTCGTAGGTGAGGAGGTGGGCGGAGGAGAGCTGGCCGGCCAGGGCCTCGGCCCAGCGGTACGGAGTCGCCGGGTCACGGGTGGTGCCGACGACGACGATCGGGGCCGCGCCCTTCGCCTCGATGCGCTGTGCCTCTCCGGTGGCCTGCACCGGCCAGTACGCGCAGTTCAGCGAGGCCCAGGCAAGGCCCTCGCCGAAGACGGGCGACACCTTCTCGAAGTCGGGGAGCGCCTGCTTCACCTCGTCCGGGGACTCGAAGGCGGGCGGGAGGTCGAGGCAGTTCACGGCCGCGTTGGCGAACATCAGGTTGCTGTACTCGCCGTCGGCGTCGCGTTCGTAGTAGCTGTCGGAGAGGAAGAGGAGTCCGGCGCCGTCGTTCTCCTTCATCGCCGCTGTCAGCGACTCGCGCAGCTGCTGCCAGGCGCCCTCGTCGTACATGGCGGCGATCACGCCGATCGTGGCGAGCGACTCGGTGAGCCTGCGGCCGTCGGCGTCCCCGGTGGGCAGGGGGCGGGCGTCGAGCTTCTCGAAGAAGGCCTTCAGGTTCTTGCCGGCCTGCTCGGGGCCGGTGTCCGAGCCGCCGAGGGGGCAGTCGCTCTGCCGGACGCAGTCCTCGGCGAAGGCGGTGAACGCCGTGCCGAAGCCCTCGGTCTGTTCGAGGTTGAGCCGCCGGGCGGGCAGCGAGGGGTCCATCGCGCCGTCCAGGACGAGACGGCCCGTGCGGTCCGGAAACAGTCCGGCGTAGGTCGCGCCGAGGAACGTGCCGTACGAGGCGCCGACGTAGTTCAGCTTCTCGTCGCCCAGCACGGAGCGCACGATGTCCATGTCCCGGGCCGTCTCGACGGTCGACACATGGCGCAGCAGCTCGGGCGAGTCCGCCCCGCAGCCCTCGGCGAACTTCTTGTACGCCGCGACCAGCTCGTCGGTCTCCTCGGCGTCGTCGGGTGTGATGTCCGTCCGCGTGTACGCGTCCATCTCCGGCCCGTCCAGGCATTCGACGGGTTCGCTGCGGGCGACGCCGCGCGGGTCGACGGCCACCATGTCGTAGCGGGCGCGCACGTCCTCCGGGTAGCCGATGCCGGCGTACGCCTGGAGGTAGGCGACCGCCGAGCCGCCGGGGCCGCCGGGGTTGACCAGCAGTGAGCCCAGTCGCTCCCCCGGGCCCGTGGCCTTCTTGCGGGCGACGGCGAGACGGATGTCGCCGTCGGAGGGCTCGGCGTAGTCGAGCGGTGCCTTCACCGTGGCGCACTGGAAACCGGGTGCGCCGCAGTCGCGCCAGGCCGGTTTCTGCTCGTAGTACCGCGTGAGCGCGGCGGGTGTGGAGCCGGGCAGGGGGGTGAGGGCTGCTGCCGCCTCCTTCGCCGCCGAGCTCGCCGTACTCGCCGTGCTCCCGGAGGAACAGCCCGCGATCAGCAGAGCGGCAGTGGCGAGCAGGGTGGTTCCGGCACGGGTACTGCGGTGGGTGCGCCTTGTGTACATACCGCGAGCGTAACCCTGCGCTACCGGGTGAGTGCTCTGCGTGCGCGACGTGGCGTGTACGAGTCGTCCTGCCGGCGCGGCGGACGCGCCCCTCGTCAGCCCGCTCTGAGGGCCATGGTCATCGCCTCCACCGCGAGCAGGGGTGCCACATTGCGGTCCAGGGCCTCGCCGCAGGCCGCGATCGCCTCGATGCGGCGGAGGGTGGACTCCGGGGAGCTGCCGCGGGCGAGGCGCTCCAGCGCGTCCCCGGCGTCCGTGTTGGCGATCGCGATGCGGGAGCCGAGCTGGAGGGCGAGGACGTCCCGGTAGAAGCTGGTCAGGTCGGTCAGCGCCACGTCGAGGCTGTCGCGCTGGGTGCGCGTTCTGCGGCGCTTCTGCATGTCCTCCAGATCCTTGACCACGCCGGCCGTGCCGCGCGGCAGGCGTCCGCCCTGGGCCGCGCCGAGGGCCGCCTTCAGCTCCTCGGTCTCCTTGCCGTCCATCTCCTCGGCGAGCTGCTTGGCGTCCTCGGCGGCGGCGTCGACGAGTTCCTGGGCGGCCCTGAGGGCGCCGCCGATCTCGTCGACCCGCAGCGGAAGCTTCAGTACCGAGGCCCGGCGGGCGCGGGCGGCGGGGTCGGTGGCGAGGCGGCGGGCCCGGTCGACGTGGCCCTGGGTGGCGCGGGCGACGGCGGCGGCGACGTCGGGCTCGATGCCCTCGCGCCGTACGAGCATGTCGGCGACGGCGTCCACCGAGGGCGTACTCAGGTTGAGGTGGCGGCAGCGGGAGCGGATCGTCGGCAGGACGTCCTCGATGGAGGGCGCGCACAGCAGCCAGACCGTGCGGGGGGCGGGCTCCTCGACGGCCTTGAGGACGGCGTTCGCCGACTTCTCGTTGAGCCGCTCGGCGTCCTCGACGAGGATCACCTGCCAGCGGCCGTTCGCCGGGGCGGTGAAGGACTTGCGAACGGTGTCGCGCATGTCCTTGACCAGGATCTCCGCGCCGACCGCCGCGACCGTGCTGACGTCGGCGTGGGTGCCGACCAGCGCGGTGTGGCAGCCGTCGCAGAAGCCGCAGCCCGGGGCTCCGCCGAGGGCGCGGTCGGGGCTGACGCACTGGAGCGCGGCGGCGAAGGCGCGCGCCGCCTGGTTGCGTCCCGCGCCGGGCGGGCCGGTGAACAGCCAGGCGTGCGTCATCCGGGACGCCTCCGGCGGGGGCGCGCCGGCCGCCGCGGCGGTGACGAGCGCGTCGGCGTCCCGGGCGGCGGCGGCGAGCTGACCGCTCACCCGCTCCTGCCCGACGAGGTCGTCCCATACGGTCATGGGTCATCCCGCCCTTCCGTCGCGTCCGTCAGTCCGTCATGTCCGGCCCAGGTCCGGCAGGACCTGCGGGATCCATTGTGCGGGCGGGCACTGACAACGGCCGTGCCCGCCCCGTACCCGCCCCATATCCGCCCCGCACCCGTGGCCGGGTCAGCGCCGGCGTCCCCGGCCGCCGCCGTCGTCGCCGCCCTCGTCCTCGTGCGGGCCCAGCAGTTCGTCGGCGAGGCTCGGCAGGTCGTCCAGCGGGGTCTCCTCGGCCCAGTCGGAGCGCTTCCGGCGGCGGCGCGGCGCGCGCTCGGCCCGGGGGTCGGGTTCGACCTGCGGCAGCTCGCGCGTACGGTCGTCCGGTCCCTCGGGGCCGCCGGATTCCGCGGGTCCGCCCGCCGGGTTCTCGTCCTTGAAGAAGCCCGGCGGCACCCTGTCGTCCACGCGCCCCTGCCCGTCGTCGCGGACGGGTCGGAGTACCGCGGTCTCGTCCGCCGCACCCGGGGGCACGGCGGGCAGCACCGCCGTCTCGTCCGCCGCGCCCGGCGGGACCTGCGGCTTCGGCAGCTCGGTCGTCACCTCGGCGTCGGAGACCCCGGACCCGGACCGGCCGGACGTACTGGCCCGCCGCCCCGTGTCCTCGTCCGAGCCCCCCTCCTCGCCCGGCCCGGCGTCCCTCTCCGGCACCCTCGGCAGCACGGCCGTCTCGTCCACCGGGCCGCCCGACGCGTTCCTCGGCGTCACCACCGGCGTCGGCACGGTCACCGCGTCGTCGGCCTGCGGCCCGGAAGCCCCGGGAGCGGACGGCCGCGCGGCGCCCGGGCCGCCCGTCGTCCTCGGCCCGGCCTCGGCCGCGGCAGCCGCCTGCTCGGCGAGCCGGCGGGCCTCCTCCGCGCGCAGCAGCGCCTCCTCGGCCTTGCGCTGCTTCTCCAGGCGCAGCGCCTCCGCCTCGGCGCGCAGCCGCTCTTCTTCCTCGGCCTGCTTGCGGCGGCGCTCCTCCTCGGCCCTGCGGCGGGCCTCCGCCTCGGCGCGCGCCTTCTCCTCGGCGAGCAGCCGCTGCCGCTCCTCCTCGGCACGACGGCGCGCCTCCTCGGCCCGCTGCCGGGCCTCCTCCGCCTGCCGTTCGGCCTCGCGCCGCTGCGCCTCCTCCAGTTCGCGCTGCTTGCGCTCCTCCTCTTCGGCACGCAGCCGCGCCAGCTGCTCCTGGCGCTCGCGCTCCAGGCGCTCCTCCTCGGCCTTGCGGGCCGCCTCCTCCTCCGCCTTGCGGCGGGCCTCCTCCTCGGCCTTGCGGCGGGCCTCCTCGCGGGCCTTGATCTCGGCCTCGGACAGCGGCAGCACCCGGTCGAGCCGGTGCCGGATCACCGTGGTGACCGACTCGGGTTCCTGACCGGCGTCGACCACCAGGTAGCGGCCGGGGTCGGCGGCGGCGAGGGTGAGGAAACCGGCCCGCACGCGCGCGTGGAACTCGGCCGGCTCGGACTCCAACCGGTCCGGGGCCTCGGTGAAGCGTTCCCGCGCGGTCTCCGGCGCCACGTCCAGCAGCACCGTCAGGTTCGGGACCAGGCCGTCGGTGGCCCAGCGGTTGATGCGGGCGATCTCGGTCGGGGACAGATCGCGTCCGGCGCCCTGGTAGGCCACGGAGGAGTCGATGTACCGGTCGGAGATGACGACGGCGCCGCGCTCCAGGGCGGGCCGTACGACGGTGTCGATGTGCTCCGCGCGGTCGGCGGCGTACAGCAGTGCCTCCGCGCGGTGCGAGAGTCCGGCGCTGGAGACGTCCAGCAGGATGGACCGCAGCCGCTTGCCGACGGGGGTCGCGCCGGGCTCACGTGTGAGGACGACCTCGTGGCCCTTGCCCCTGATCCAGTCGGCGAGGGCCTCGGCCTGGGTGGACTTGCCGGCGCCGTCGCCGCCCTCCAGGGCGATGAAGAAGCCGGCGGCGGCGGGCGTCTGCTCGGGGTCGTCGCCGCCCAGCAGCGCGTCGCGCAGGTCCTGGCGGAGCGGCACCCCGGAGCGGTCGTCGACCTTGGCGAGCACGAGCGCCGCCACCGGCAGCAGCAGCGCGCCGACCAGCATCAGCGTGAACGCGGCGCCGCCGTGCGCGAACACGAACCGGCCGTTCTCCACCCGGTGCGGTCCGATGCCCGCGGCGACCAGGGGGGCGATCAGCGCGGCGAGGGCCACCAGGACCCGTACCACCGCGTGCAGGTGCTCGGTCGTACGGGCCCGGCGCTGGTCCTCGGTCTCCTGGTCGAGGAGCGTGTGCCCGGTGTTGGCGGCGATGCCCGCGCCGATGCCGGCCAGCGCCATGATCAGCACCACGCTGGTGACGTCCGGGACGAGCCCGGCGGCGAGCAGCGCGACGCCGGTGAAGGCGAGGGCGAGGGCGAGCAGCCGGCGCCGGGACAGGGCGGGCAGCAGCGCCGGCGCGGTACGGATACCGACGACGACACCGCCGGTCAGGGCGCCCACCAGCAGACCGAAGAGCACGGGTCCGCCACGCAGGTCCGTGGCGTGCAGCACCGACACGGCGACGGCGGCGGAGACCGCGGCGGCGACGGACGCGGAGGCGAGCACCAGCAGCGGCATCGCACCGGTGCGGCCCTTGTCGGAGCCGGCGGCGCTCTTCGGGCGGCGCAGGCCCTCCAGCGGCGACCTCGCGCGGGGGGTGCGGGTGCCGGGCAGTTCCAGGAAGGTGACGACGGACAGCGAGGCGGCGAACAGTCCGGCCGCCACGTACGAGGCGAGGGCGGCCTGGTGTTCGCCGAACCACTCGATGCCCGTGCCCAGCAGGTTGTTGAGGAGGGCCGCGACGACGAGCGTGACGGCGGCGAGCGGTATCGCCACGAACGTCGTGCGCAGCGACAGGCGGCGCAGCGCGTCCATGTGGTCGGGCAGCGGCCGGACGGTCGCCCCCTCGGGCGGCGGGGCGGGCAGCAGGGCGGGCGCGGCGCTCTCGCGGCAGACCGTCCAGAAGCGCTCGGCGACTCCGGTCACGAAGGCGGTGACGAGGAGGACCGCCGGTGCGTTCTCGGGTGTCCAGTCGATCCACAGGGGCGCCACGATGAGCAGCGCGGCCCGCAGCCCGTCGGCGCCGACCATGGTCCAGCGGCGGTCCAGCGGCCCGTCCTGCGAGGTGAGCGAGGTGAGCGGGCCGAGGAGTACGGCGCCGAACAGGAGCGTCGCCAGGATGCGGACCCCGAAGACGATCGCCACTGCGAACGCCGCACCCCGGTAGCCGCCACCGAACGACTGTTCGGCGACGGCCGCCTGAAGGGTCAGCAGGACCAGCACCAGAAGGGCGAGGACGTCACCGACCCCGCCCACCAGCTGTGCGCTCCACAGCCGTTTCAGCTGCGGTCGGCGCAGCAGGGCGCGGACGGCACGCTCGCGGGAGTCCGCGACCAGGGCGTCGTCGGGGGCCGGCTGAGGGGCCGTTGGCTGCTCGGCTCGCGTCATGCGTTCAGCCTATCGGCCCGCGCCGACAGCACGGCGCGACGCGCCTGACATGCACACGCCCCGGCAGGAAAGTGTTGCCGGGGCGTTCGCATTCCGAACGCCGGGCGAAGACCGCCCGGCGTCACCGGGAAGGTGCGGCGGTCAGTCCTCCGCCCCGTTGGAGGCGGTCGCCTTCTTGGCTGCGGTCTTCTTCGCCGTCGCCGTCGCCGTCTTCTTCGCGGTCGTGGTCTTCTTCGCCGCGGTCTTCTTGGCGGCAGCCGTCTTCTTCGCCGGTGCCTTCTTCGCCGGCGCCTTCTTGGCCGCCTTCTTCGCGGTCTTCTTGGCGGGGCCCTTCGCCCGCTTCTCCGCGAGCAGTTCGAAGCCGCGCTCCGGGGTGATCTCCTCGACGCTGTCGCCCGACCGCAGGGTCGCGTTGGTCTCGCCGTCGGTGACGTACGGGCCGAAGCGCCCGTCCTTCACCACGACGGGCTTCTCGCTGACCGGGTCCGTGCCCAGCTCCTTCAGCGGCGGTTTGGCCGCCGCGCGGCCCCGCTGCTTGGGCTGGGCGTAGATCGCCAGCGCCTCTTCCAGCGTGATCGTGAAGAGCTGCTCCTCGGACTGCAGCGACCGCGAGTCGGTGCCCTTCTTCAGGTAGGGCCCGTAGCGGCCGTTCTGCGCGGTGATCTCCTGGCCCTCGGCATCCGCGCCGACCACGCGCGGCAGCGACATCAGCTTCAGCGCGTCGTCGAGCGTCACCGTGTCCAGGGACATCGACTTGAAGAGGGAGGCCGTGCGCGGCTTCACCGCGTTCTTGCCGGTCTTCGGGGTGCCCTCGGGGAGGACCTCCGTGACGTACGGGCCGTAGCGGCCCTTCTTGGCGACGATGTCGCGACCGGTGTCCGGGTCGGTGCCCAGCACGCGGTCGCCGCTCGGCTCGGCGAGCAGCTTCTCGGCCAGGTCGAGGGTCAGCTCGTCCGGCGCCAGATCGGCCGGGATGTCGGCGCGCTGGTGCTCTTCGGTGTCCTTCTCGCCGCGCTCGATGTAGGGGCCGTAGCGCCCGACGCGCAGCACGATGCCGTCGCCCACCGGGAACGACGACACCTCGCGGGCGTCGATCGCGCCCAGGTCGGTCACCAGCTCCTTGAGGCCGCCGAGGTGGTCCCCGTCGCCGTTGCCCGCCTCGGCCGCGGCTCCGTTGTCCGTGCCCTCGCCGAAGTAGAACCGCTTCAGCCACGGCACCGCGCGGGCCTCGCCGCGCGCGATGCGGTCGAGGTCGTCCTCCATCCTGGCGGTGAAGTCGTAGTCGACGAGCCGGCCGAAGTGCTTCTCCAGCAGGTTGACCACGGCGAAGGAGAGGAAGGACGGCACCAGGGCCGTGCCCTTCTTGAACACGTAGCCGCGGTCGAGGATCGTGCCGATGATCGACGCGTACGTCGACGGGCGGCCGATCTCGCGCTCCTCCAGCTCCTTGACCAGCGACGCCTCGGTGTAGCGGGCCGGGGGCTTGGTGGCGTGCCCGTCGACCGTGATCTCCTCGGCGGCGAGCGCGTCGCCCTCGGCGACCTGCGGCAGCCGCCGTTCGCGGTCGTCGAGCTCGGCGTTCGGGTCGTCCGCGCCCTCGACGTACGCCTTCAGGAAGCCGTGGAAGGTGATCGTCTTGCCGGACGCGCTGAACTCGACGTCGCGTCCGTCGGCCGCCGTGCCGCCGATCTTCACGGTGACGGAGTTGCCGGTGGCGTCCTTCATCTGCGAGGCGACGGTCCGCTTCCAGATCAGCTCGTACAGCTTGAACTGGTCACCGGTCAGCCCGGTCTCGGCGGGCGTGCGGAAACGGTCCCCCGAGGGGCGGATCGCCTCGTGCGCCTCCTGCGCGTTCTTCACCTTGCCCGCGTAGGTACGCGGCTGCGGGGGCAGGTAGTCGGCGCCGTACAGCTGTGTGACCTGGGCGCGGGCGGCGGCGACCGCCGTCTCGCTCAGCGTCGTCGAGTCCGTACGCATGTAGGTGATGTAGCCGTTCTCGTACAACTTCTGCGCGATCTGCATGGTGGCCTTCGCGCCGAAGCCGAGCTTGCGGCTCGCCTCCTGCTGCAGCGTCGTCGTACGGAACGGGGCGTACGGCGAGCGGCGGTACGGCTTGGACTCGACGGAACGCACGGCGAACCGCGTGTTCTCCAGGGCGGCGGCGAGCGCACGGGCGTTCGCCTCGTCGAGGTGGAGGGTGTTCGCGCTCTTCAGCTGGCCCAGGGAGTCGAAGTCGCGGCCCTGCGCGACCCGGCGCCCGTCGACGCTCTGGAGGCGGGCGACCAGCGACGACGGGTCCGACGCGTCACCCGCGCGGCCGGTCGCGAAGGTGCCCGTCAGGTCCCAGTACTCGGCTGAACGGAAAGCCATGCGCTCGCGTTCCCGCTCCACCACCAGCCGGGTGGCGACGGACTGCACGCGGCCGGCGGACAGCCGGGGCATGACCTTCTTCCACAGGACCGGCGAGACCTCGTAACCGTAGAGACGGTCGAGGATGCGGCGGGTCTCCTGGGCGTCGACGAGCTTCTGGTTGAGCTCGCGCGGGTTGGCCACGGCCGCGCGGATCGCGTCCTTGGTGATCTCGTGGAAGACCATCCGCTTGACGGGGATCTTCGGCTTGAGCACTTCCTGGAGGTGCCACGCGATGGCCTCGCCCTCGCGGTCCTCATCGGTGGCGAGGAAGAGCTCGTCGGACTCCTTCAGCAGGTCCTTGAGCTTCTTGACCTGGGCCCGCTTGTCCGCGTTGACCACATAGATCGGCTGGAAGTCGTGGTCGACGTCCACACCGAGGCGGCGGACCTCGCCGGTGTACTTCTCGGGTACCTCCGCGGCGCCGTTGGGAAGGTCGCGAATGTGCCCGACGCTCGCCTCGACGATGTAGCCGGGGCCGAGATAGCCCTTGATCGTCTTCGCCTTGGCAGGCGACTCGACGATGACGAGTCGGCGGCCGCCGTTCGCGGTCTCGCTGGTCGGGGACAACTTCGCTCTTCTCTCCGGTCGACGCTGGGGCCTCCCCAGGCGGTCTCCCCGGGGTCGGGTCATGGTGACGCTGCGGAGTGTGACGGTACATCCCGCCCCCGTGTCAAACGGGAAAAGCCCGCAACGGCCACTCGAACGGTAACCCGACTACCACCGTTCCTGCCGCCCGGAGTGTCCAGACTGCGCCTGCCCTTATGCGGAGCGCAGTCCCCCGGTTACCGGGAGCGGCCAGGATTCCGCGCCCGTCACAGGCGGGTGAAGCACCAGGCGCCGAGGGCCAGGGCGATCACCGCGGCGAGCCCGGCGACGGTGACCGATGCGACGGGGCTCACACCCTGTGCGACCGGGCGGTGCTGTCGCGCGCGGGTCACGGTCCAGGCCAGCAACGCGGCCCCGAACAGGCAGAACACCATCCCCGCGAAGATCGCCGGTCCGCTCTCCATGATCGACCGAGCCCCTCTTTCCGTCCGCCTCACCGTCCGCCGGCACCGGCCCTGGCGGGACGCTGCCACGTCCGTGCGGCGCGTGGACGAACCGGAGGTGAACGCGGGGGCTACGGAGGGCCGCGACTCGGCCGGAACCGGCCCGGGGCCCGTCGGGAGAAATTCCGGATCGCTGTGAGGAGGGACGGGAGCGGGCAGCGCCGGACACGGCCGCAGGACGCTCCGGAGGGCGGCCGCCCGCCCCGCTCGTCCATCCCGGCCGACCGCCCCGCTCGCCGGCCCAGCCGCCCGCCCCGCTCACCCGCCTCAGCCGCCCGCCCCGCTCGTCCGCCTCAGCCTGCCGGCTCCAGGAAGCCCTGTTCCACCAGCAGCCGGATCTGGGCCGGCGTACGGTCGCGCAGCAGCACCGGGTCCTCGCCGAGGAGCTGGGCGATGGCGTCCAGGATCCGGCCCGCGCTCATGGTGCCGTCGCACACCCCCGCGAAACCCGCCGCGATCGTGTCCACCCGGGTGGCCCGGCGCATCCCGCGGTTCTGCCGCAGCACCACGTGCTCCGGGTCCTCGGCGCCGGGCAGCCCGACCTGCTCCTGCACGACCTCGGCGGCCAGCTCGAAGCGCGCCTCGAGCAGCGCCGCGTCGTCGTGCGCCCGCAGGTAGTCGAGCCGGCGGAAGTGCGCCCGGACCGTCTCGCCGAGCGGCTGCTCGACCGGGTGCGGCCACTCCTCCACCGTGATCGACTCCGCGGCGGAGCCCGACTTGCGCAGCGTGATCCAGCCGAAGCCGACGGCCTTCACCCTGCGCGCCTCGAACTCGTCCAGCCACGCGTCGTACCGCGCCCGGTACTCGGCCTCGTCCCCGCGGTGGTCGCCCGCGTCCCGCAGCCACAGCTCGGCGTACTGGGTGATGTCCTGCACCTCGCGCTGCACGATCCACGCGTCGCACCCGCGGGGCACCCACGACCTGAGCCGGTCCTGCCAGTCCTCCCCTTCGACGTGCTGCCAGTTGGCGAGGAACTGCGCGAACCCGCCCTCGTTCAGCCGTCCCCCCGCCTCCTGAACGAGCGTGCGGCACAGATCGTCCCCGCCCATCCCGCCGTCGCGGTAGGTGAGCCGGGCGCCCGGCGAGATCACGAAAGGCGGGTTGGACACGATCAGGTCGTACGTCTCGTCGTCCCGGACGGGCGTGAACAGCGATCCATCGCGCAGGTCGGCGGCCGGGGCGCCGGACAGGGCCAGGGTGAGCGCGGTGATGTGCAGCGCGCGCGGGTTGACGTCGGTGGCGGTCACGCGTGTGGCGTGCCGCGCGGCGTGCAGCGCCTGGATGCCGGAGCCGGTGCCGAGGTCGAGCGCGGAGGCCACGGGCGTACGGACGGTGATGCCGGCCAGGGTCGTCGACGCACCGCCGACGCCGAGCACCACGCCTTCGTCCCGGCTGCCGATGCCCCCGGCGCCGCCGACCGCGCATCCGAGGTCGGACACGATGAACCAGTCCTCGCCGTCCGGCCCGCCGTACGGCCGTACGTCCACGGTCGCGGCGAGTCCGTCCGCACCGGTGCGCGTCAGCCACCCGCTCTCCAGGCAGACGTCGACGGGCAGGACGCCGGCCACCCGCGCGTGCGGCACGGACCGCTGGAGCAGGAACAGCCGTACGAGCGTCTCCAGCGGGGTGTCGCCCCGGGTGGCCCGCAGGGCGGGCACGGTCTCGCTGCGGGCCAGCGCCGCGTACGCGGGGGCGCCGAGCAGTTCGAGCAGTCCGTCGGCGGTGAAGGAGGCTCCGAGCAGTGCGTCCCTCAGCCGGGCGGCGGCTTCGGGGCGGTCGGGGGAGGGCAGGGGCGGCAGGCTGGCGTCACTCACGCCCTCCATTGTGGCCGCCGCCCTCACCCCGCGCGCCCCGCGACCTCTGTCACCGTGTCAGCTCTGGGTGGCCCCCGCCGACTCGGTGGCCGTCTGGCAGCTGGTCTGCCGGGACATCGCCTCGCCGACCTCGCCCTCCTCCAGCGCGCTGAGGGCGTCGTTGCCGCTCTTGCTCAGCTTGTCCAGCTCGGTGGCGATGTCCTTCAGGCCGTCCGCGAACTCCGCCTGGTCGTCGGTGTCGAGGCCGTCGACCTGCTTCTTCAGCGAGGCGTAGGCGGCGGAGATGTCGTTGAGCTCCTTGACCGCGTCCGTCTGCTTCTTCTCGCCGTTCTCGACGTCCGGCGGGCCGGCCTTGTTCACGGCGGAGCCGATCGCCTTGTAGGCGTCGGACATGTCCTGGAAGGCCTTGGAGTCGGCCTTCTGGACCTCTTCCGGCGTGCTGTTGTCCGAGGTCTCCTTCTGGATCGCGGCGTTGGCCGACTTGATCTTGGCGGCCTGCGGCTGCACCGAGTCGCAGACCTCCTTCGCCCAGGCGTCGAGCTTCTCGTTGCTGTCGTCGCCGCCGCATCCCGTCAGCGCCAGTACCAGTACCGCACCGCCGGACAGTGCGGCCGCGAGCTTCTTGTTCACCGGATTGGTCCCTTCCATGGCCTTCGGCCCCGGAACATACACGCCAGATGGACTACACCCACCCGTCGAACGTCCGTTAAGACACTTTTTGAAGCCATTTGCACCAAGCGAGAGAAGGCTCACGGCCCCGGAAGAAAGACCGAGGTGAGGGCGGACGGCACGTCAATACGTGCCGTCCGCCCTCACCTTGATGCGCTGTTCGCTCTCCGATCCTAGGAAACCACCGCCGGATCGGGCGACTTGGCCTCCGGCTCGGGGTCGTCGTCCTCCTCGTCCACGGCGATGCCGCGCCGCTTCGACACGTACACCGCGCCGACGATCACGGCCAGCGAGAGGAGCGCGACGAGCACTCTCGCCCCGACGCTCTCGTCGGCGCCGTAGGAGAACTTGATGACCGCGGGCGCGATGAGCAGCGCGACCAGGTTCATCACCTTCAGCAGGGGGTTGATCGCGGGCCCCGCGGTGTCCTTGAAGGGGTCGCCGACGGTGTCGCCGATGACGGTGGCGGCGTGCGCCTCGCTGCCCTTGCCGCCGTGGTGGCCGTCCTCGACGAGTTTCTTGGCGTTGTCCCAGGCGCCGCCGGAGTTGGCGAGGAACACCGCCATCAGCGTGCCCGCGCCGATCGCGCCCGCGAGAAAGGCGCCCAGGGCGCCGACGCCGAGCGTGAACCCGATGAAGATGGGCGCCATCACGGCGAGCAGTCCGGGTGTGGCGAGTTCGCGCAGGGCGTCCTTGGTGCAGATGTCGACGACCCTGCCGTACTCCGGCTGCTCGCTGTAGTCCATGATCCCGGGCTTCTCGCGGAACTGCCGCCGGACCTCGTAGACCACCGAACCGGCCGACCGCGACACCGCGTTGATCGCCAGCCCCGAGAAGAGGAAGACGACCGCCGCGCCCGCGATGAGGCCGACGAGGTTGTTGGGCTGGGAGATGTCCATCATCAGGCTCATCGGCGCACCCTCACCGCTGAGCCGCTCCCCCACATCTCTCGCGCCGGTGGTGATCGCGTCCCGGTACGAGCCGAAGAGCGCCGCCGCCGCCAGTACGGCCGTGGCGATCGCGATGCCCTTGGTGATGGCCTTGGTGGTGTTGCCGACCGCGTCCAGGTCGGTGAGCACCTGGGCGCCCGCGCCCTCGACGTCGCCGGACATCTCGGCGATGCCCTGCGCGTTGTCGGAGACCGGTCCGAAGGTGTCCATGGCGACGATCACACCGACGGTGGTGAGCAGTCCGGTGCCGGCCAGCGCCACCGCGAACAGCGCCAGCATGATCGACGTACCGCCGAGCAGGAACGCCCCGTAGACACCGAGCCCGATCAGCAGGGCGGTGTAGACGGCGGATTCCAGTCCGATGGAGATGCCGGACAGCACCACGGTGGCCGGGCCGGTGAGCGAGGTCTTGCCGATGTCCCGCACGGGACGCCGGGTGGTCTCGGTGAAGTAGCCGGTGAGCTGCTGGATCAGCGCGGCGAGCAGGATGCCGATGCCCACCGCGACGAGCGCGAGGATCCTCGGGTCGCCGCTCTTGCCCAGGATCGCCTCGTCGGTGACTCCGTCGAGATCGGCGTACGAGGACGGCAGATAGGTGAACACGGCGATGGCGACCAGCACGAGCGAGATCACCGCGGAGATGAAGAAACCCCGGTTGATGGCGCTCATGCCGCTGCGGTCGGCGCGCCTCGGCGCCACGGCGAAGATGCCGATCATGGCGGTCAGGACACCGATGGCGGGAACGAGCAGCGGGAACGCGAGCCCGGCGTCGCCGAACGCCGCCGAGCCCAGGATCAGCGCGGCCACCAGGGTGACGGCGTACGACTCGAAGAGGTCGGCCGCCATGCCCGCGCAGTCGCCGACGTTGTCGCCCACGTTGTCGGCGATGGTCGCGGCATTGCGCGGATCGTCCTCCGGAATGCCCTGCTCGACCTTGCCGACCAGGTCGGCGCCGACGTCGGCGGCCTTGGTGAAGATGCCGCCGCCGACCCGCATGAACATCGCGATCAGCGCGGCGCCGAGACCGAACCCCTCGAGCACCTTCGGCGCGTCGGCCGCGTACACCAGCACCACGCAGGAGGCGCCGAGCAGGCCGAGGCCCACGGTGAACATGCCGACGACGCCGCCCGTACGAAAAGCGATCTTCATCGCTTTGTGCGAGACGGCGGTGAGATCCTTTTCCGGCTCCCCCTCGGCCGGAGTGGCTTCACGGGCCGCGGCAGCGACCCGCACATTGGTACGTACGGCGAGCCACATGCCGATATATCCGGTGGCCGCCGAGAACGCCGCTCCGATCAAGAAGAACACCGACCGTCCGGCACGCTGATTCCAGTCGTCCGCGGGCAGCAGCATGAGCAGGAAGAACACGACGACGGCGAATACGCCGAGTGTGCGCAGCTGGCGGGCCAGATAGGCGTTCGCGCCCTCCTGGACCGCCGCGGCGATCTTCTTCATGCTGTCGGTGCCCTCGCCGGCCGCGAGCACCTGGCGCACCAGGACTGCCGCGACCGCGAGCGCCGCCAGCGCGACGACCCCGATGACCACCACGAGCAGGCGGTTGTCGTCGGTCAGCACGGCGGCTGCGAGGGATGTGGGTTGGCCCGACTCGTGTGAGATGGAAAGCCCCGCCATTCGTCCTCCTTGACGCTTGGGCTGAGCTCAAGATGTGGACGGGATTGTAGGTACCGGAACCTGATCAAAACAGAGCGCGTGAAATGTAAAACGGCCTGCACGCACTCTTCCCATTGATCGCCGGGCGGCCGGCGGCCCGAAATCGGTAATGCCTTTGGGGCATTCACGTGATCGCTTTTCCCGAGCACGGACCGGTCGTGAACGAATTCACGCGATCATTCGCACGAGACCACTGTAAGCGCGGCCACCGACACCCGCACATGACGAAGGGCCCCACGAGGGGGCCCTTCGGAAAAAACCGTCGCCGTCCGGGTGAACCGGTCAGGCGAGGAGGGTGGCCGGCGGCACGGTGGGCCACCTCATACGGATCGATCCGCCGTGCTCCCCCGCACTGACCTCCACGTCGTCGACGAGGCCGCTGATGACCGCGAGGCCCATCTCGTCCTCCTCGGTCTCCACATCGGCCTCACGCGACCCGTCACCGGACGCGCCTCCGCCCGGGACCGCGTGGGGCGCCTCGTCGCCGACCTCGATGGAGAACTGCTTCTCCTCCTCGATCAGCAGCACCTTCACGGGCGCCGAGATGGCCCCGTGCTGATGCAGACCCACGGCCCGGGAGCACGCCTCACCGACGGCGAGCCGGACCTCGTCGAGGACGGCCTCGTCCACCCCGGCCCTGCGCGCCACCGCCGCCGCCACGAGACGGGCGGTCCTGACGTGCTCGGGCAGCGCGCTGAAGCGGAGTTCGACGGTGGCCATGCATCCCCCTCGCGACTACGGGCGTGCTGTGGAGAGGAGGGCCGCCGAACACCCGGCCCTCCTCATGGTTCTCTTCCGCCGCCCGGGCCCCGAGGCCCGGGAACGGGGTGGTCAGTCGGTGGCCGCCACCGCTTCCTCGACCGAGGTGTGGATCGGGAACACCTTGGTGAGGCCGGTAATGCGGAAGATCTTGAGAATGCGCTCCTGGTTGCAGACCAGGCGCAGCGAGCCCTCATGGGCTCGCACCCGCTTCAGGCCGCCGACCAGCACGCCGAGTCCGGTGGAGTCGAGGAAGTCCACACCTTCCATGTCGACGACAAGGTGGAAACTGCCGTCGTTCACCAGCTCGACCAGCTGCTCGCGCAGCTTGGGCGCGGTATATACGTCGATTTCGCCACCGACCCTGACGATCGTGCGATCGCCCATGGTCTCGGTCGACAGGGACAGGTCCACGGATCCTCCAGCACCTAGCTATCGAGCGGTCGCCCTTGGGGCATCTCGGCTCAGCCCCCGGGACGGTTCGCCAGCCGCGATGGCATTCAATCACTTACCGGCAGGCGTGCACGACGCCTTCGCCCCATTGTCCGTCACGCCAGTGACACACTCGGTGCCGATGGCCAAGAATCACCGATCCGATCGACCCCCGACGGACACGCCTCCCAGGACCGCGCCGGGCGCCGTCCTGGACCGGCTCGCGTCCGGACCGAGCCGGGCTTCGCGCGTTACTCATACGGAGCACTTGCCCCCGCGCGCGGGTCGCCATGCCGTCTGGCCGGACCGGATCCGCCCGGAGGTGATCGCCGCCGTGCGGGCCGTCGGCATCGATCACCCCTGGGCCCACCAGGCACGCGCCGCCGAGCACGCCCTGGACGGCGAGTCGGTCGTGGTCGCCACCGGTACCGCGTCCGGCAAGTCCCTGGCCTACCTCACGCCCGTCCTGTCCACGCTCCTGGACGGCGCCGAGGCCCCCAACGGCCGCGGGGCGACCGCCCTGTACCTCGCCCCCACGAAGGCCCTCGCCGCGGACCAGTGCCGATCCGTGAAGGAACTTTCACAACCACTGGGCCATTCGGTGCGCGCGGCGGTCTACGACGGGGACACGCCGTTCGAGGAACGCGAGTGGATCCGCCAGTACGCCACCTACGTGCTGACCAACCCGGACATGCTGCACCGGGGCATCCTGCCGTCCCACCCCCGCTGGTCCTCCTTCCTGAAGTCGCTGAAGTACGTCGTCGTCGACGAGTGCCACACCTACCGGGGGGTGTTCGGCTCGCACGTCGCCCAGGTACTGCGCCGGCTGCGGCGCCTGTGCGCCCGCTACGGGGCCTCCCCCGTGTTCCTGCTGGCCTCCGCGACCGCCGCCGAGCCCGCGGTCGCCGCCCGCCGGCTGACGGGCGTGCCGGTGGTGGAGGTGGCCGACGACGCCTCACCACGCGGTGAACTGGTGTTCGCGCTCTGGGAGCCGCCGCTGACCGAACTGCAGGGCGAGAAGGGCGCCCCCGTCCGCCGTACGGCCACCGCCGAGGCCGCCGACCTGCTGACCGACCTCACCGTGCAGGGTGTTCGCTCGGTCACCTTCGTCCGCTCCCGGCGTGGCGCCGAGCTGATCTCCGTGATCGCCCAGGAACGGCTCGCCGAGGTCGACCGCTCGCTGGCCCGGCGTGTCGCGGCCTACCGGGGCGGCTACCTGCCCGAGGAGCGCCGCGCCCTCGAACGCGCCCTGCACTCCGGCGAGCTCCTCGGCCTCGCCGCGACGAACGCCCTCGAACTCGGCGTGGACATCTCCGGCCTGGACGCCGTGGTGATCGCCGGCTATCCGGGCACCCGGGCCTCGCTGTGGCAGCAGGCCGGCCGCGCGGGCCGGTCCGGGCAGGGCGCCCTCGCCGTCCTGGTCGCCCGCGACGATCCCCTGGACACCTTCCTCGTCCACCACCCCGAGGCCCTCTTCGACCGGCCCGTGGAGTCCACGGTCCTCGATCCCGACAACCCCTACGTGCTCGCCCCGCACCTGTGCGCGGCGGCCGAGGAACTGCCCCTGACGGAGGGGGACCTGGCCCTGTTCGGCCCGGCCACCGAGGAACTCCTCCCGCAGCTGGAGGCCGCGAAGCTGCTGCGCCGGCGGACGAGGGCCTGGCACTGGACGCGCCGTGAGCGGGCCGCCGATCTGACCGACATCCGCGGCGGAGGCGGCCGCCCCGTGCAGGTCGTCGAGGCCGGTACGGGCAGACTGCTCGGCACGGTCGACGCGGGCGCCGCGCACACGAGCGTCCACGAGGGTGCGGTCCATCTGCACCAGGGCCTCACCTATCTGGTGCGCTCCCTCGACCTGGAGGACTCGGTCGCCCTGGTCGAGCGGGCGAGCCCGACCTACACGACGGTGGCCCGGGACACGACGTCGATCTCCGTGCTGGAGACGGACACCGAGATCCCCTGGGGCGACGGCCGCCTGTGCTACGGCTCCGTCGAGGTCACCAACCAGGTGGTCTCCTTTCTGCGCCGGCGCCGGATCACCGGCGAAGTACTGGGCGAGACGAAACTCGACCTCCCTCCTCGTACGCTGCGCACCCGCGCGGTGTGGTGGACGGTCACCGAGGATCAGCTGGACCGGGCCCGGATCAGCCCGGAGATCCTCGGCGGCGCCCTGCACGCCGCCGAACACGCGTCGATCGGCATGCTGCCGCTCTTCGCCACCTGCGACCGCTGGGACATCGGCGGTGTGTCGGTCCCGCTGCACCCCGACACCCTGCTTCCGACGGTCTTCGTCCACGACGGCCACCCGGGCGGTGCGGGCTTCGCGGAACGTGCCTTCCACACCGCCCGCTCCTGGCTCACCGCCACCCGCCAGGCCATCGCCTCCTGCGAGTGCGACGCGGGCTGCCCCTCCTGCATCCAGTCGCCCAAGTGCGGCAACGGCAACGACCCTCTGCACAAGCGGGGCGCGGTTCGGCTGCTCACGGTGCTGCTGGAGGGCGCCCCGGCGGAGAAGCCCGAGGACACCGCGGGTGCCTCCGGTACGGACGGGACCGCCGGGACGGAGCTGCCCGGGCCGACGCCGGCGTCGGGGTGAGCTCCGGGCGGGTGGCTGCCCGGAGCCCCGGCCGTGTCCGGCGCCGGAACCGCCGCCGGCGGTTCCGCCGGGCCGGCAGGCCCCGCCCGTGCCCTGACCTCCACTGCGAACGGCCCGCTCCCGGCCGCCACCGACACGTCCGCCACCTCGCCGGTGACCGCGCACCGCACCAGCCGTGTGCCCTGCGCCCGGGACACCCGGTCCGCCCGCGCACAGGCGGCCGTACGGCCCTCTGTCCAGTGGTCCGCCGCCGCGAGCGCCGCCAGGTCCGCGCCCCCGGCCGCCCGGTGCCGTACCGCGACGGCGTGCCCGAGGGCGAGCACGATGCCGAACACCAGACAGAGCACGGCCATCGCACCGACACTCCAGACCGTCGCCGACCCCCGGTCGCGCCCCGGCGCGGGGCTCCGGTCGCACCCCGGCGCGGATCTCCGGTCGCGGCCCTGCGCGCGCCTCGGGGCAGCGGTGTCCGGCGGTGTGCCGGAACGGGGCGACCGGCCGCCCGGTGACCGGAGACACGGGAACCGGGCCCTCATGCCCCCGCCCCCACCGGCTCCCCCTGCGCCTGCTCCACCGCCGCGACAGCCTCCTCCCGCAGTTCGAACGGCAGGCCGCGCAACACCGGGGGCCTGGCCACGACGACCACCCTGACCTGTTCGGCCTCCCGTCTCACCGTGACCCTCGCGCCGGACGGCGCCGCCTCGCGGGCCACCTCGACGACCGCGCCGGGCGGATCCTGCCGGGCCGCCGCGCGGGCGCCCACGCGGGCCGCGTCCACACACTGGATCTGCGCCGCCACGACCATCAGGCCCCAGACCAGCGCCGTCGCGAACATCACCAGCACGGGCAGCACCATGGCCGCCTCCGCCGTCACGAACCCCCGGTCCGCGCGCCGTTCACATCCGGCCATCGAGAGCCTGCTGCACGATGTTCCGCAGCGCCGTGCTGACCGGGCCGCTGTTGACGACCTTGTAGAGCACCACGGCGAACGCCACCGCCGCCACGATTCCCATGGCGTACTCCGAGGTCACCATTCCGGCGTCCCTCCGAGCCGCACGCGCCGTGCACACCAGGGCACGCAGTCGTGCCCGTACCGCCTGATACATCTCAACCCCCGTGAGGAGAAGTCGTACTGTTCTTGTGAGTCCTGCTCTTGCGGGTACTGCGCGTTCCCGGCCGGTTCCGCCGGGGTCGTCTCCCGTCACACACCACCTCCGCCCAGTACTCCGCCCGCGAGCCCGATCACCACGGGCAGGACGCCGATCGCGATGAACGCGGGCAGGAAGCACAGCCCCACCGGGGCGCTGACCATGACGGCCGCCCTGCGGGCCCGGGCCGTCGCCGCGCGGGTCCACTCGGCGCGGGCCTCGGCGGCGAGCCGTCCCACGGGGACGGCCAGGGGAAGCCCGGACACATCGGCCCGTTCCAGCAGCCGGGCCAGGGGCGCGGCGCCCTTCAGCCCGGCCAGCCGGCACCAGGCCGAGCCGGGTTCACCGCCGAGCCGCACCTCCGCCGCGCCGCGCGCCAGCGCGTCCCCGACCGGCCCGCCCAGCGCCTCTCCGACGGCCCGCGCCGCCAGTACCGGCCCGGCGCCCGCCGCGATGCAGGCGGACAGCAGGTCGGCGGCCAGGGGCAGTTGGCGTGCCGCTTCGGCGGTATCGGTCTCCCGGGCGCCCGCGGCGGCCGCCGTCGGCCGCAGCCGCCACCGCCACAGCCCGGCCGCGGCCGCCAGTCCCGCAAGCACCCCGGCGAGACCGCCCACCAGCGTCCACCCGGCACCCACGACGCCGACCAGCGGCAGCCAGGTCCGCGCGGCGCGCAGCGGTCGCGCCGGACGCGGGCCGGTCGCGGGCGCCGCCCGTTGCGGAGCCAGCACCCCGGCCAGTCGCCGCCGTACTCTCCGCGCGGTCCGGGTGCGCCGCCACCACCCCGCCAGCCAGACAAGCGCGGACACGGTCCCCGCGACCGCCCCCAGCCTGTGGACGACCTCGCCGCTCACCCCGTCACCGCCTCAGCGCTCCGCATGATGTGCAGGGCCCACCACAGCCCCATGCCCTCCAGCACTCCGCCGGCCACCAGGCAGGCCAGTCCCGGCGGTGTGTGCAGGAGGATGTGCAGCGGGTCGGCGCCGAGAGCCGCGCCGAGCGCCAGGCCCACGGCGGGCAGCCCGGCGAGCATCACCGCCGTGGCGCGGGCGCCGGCCAGCTGGGCCCGCAGGTCGGCCCGCTGGTCCCGTTCGGCACGCAGCGCCGCTTCCAGCCGGTCCAGCCCGGCCGCGAGTCCGGCGCCCTGGTCCACCGCCACCCGCCAGCACGCCGCGAGTCCTCGCAGCCCTTCGGCGCCCGGCTGCCGTGCCGCCGCCGCGAGCGCGTCCGGGACGTCTCCGCCGAACCGCGCTGCCGCCAGCACGGCCGCCTGCGTGTCACCGAGCCCGCCGGAGTCCCGCGCGGCCGACAGCAGCGCCTCGCCCGGCTGCCGCCCGGCGCGTACCTCGCCGGCGAGCGCCCCGCACAGGGCGATCACCGCGTCCCCGCGCCTCTCCCGGTCCCGGCGTTCCCCGGCCGCCCTGCGCACCCGGCGCAGCACGGGCACCCCGGCCGCACCCGCGAGGACCGGCAGTACGGACGCGCCCAGCAGCGCCGACACGATCCCGGCGGCCAGGGACCACCACTCGGCCCGCAGCCGCCCACGGACCCGCGCCCACTCGCGCACTACTCGGGACCACCCCGGCGGCCCGCTCCCCACCGTGCCTCCGCCCGCCAGCAGCAACCGTGCCCGCCTGGCCCCCGCATACCCGCCGCCCAGCAGCCAGGCGGCGACTCCCAGACAGGCGACGGCCGCGCCCGTCGACGTCCCGGTCGTCGCGTTCATCCCGCGGTCCCTTCCCTCGGTCCGTCCCCGCCCGTGAGCCGGAGCAGCTCCCGCAGCCGCTCCCAGCCCCGCTCGCGCAGGAACGCCTCCGGACCCCACCTCAGCGCCGGCACCGTCCGCACCAGCCCCGACGGGTCCCGCTCCAGCACATGCACTTCGGCGATCCGCCGCCGGCCGCTCCGGTCGCGTACGAGGTGCAGCACCACCGAGACGGCGGCCGCGAGCTGGCTGTGCAGGGCGAACCGGTCGAGTCCCGCGGCCGTGCCGAGCGCCTCCAGCCGGGCCGGTACGTCGGCGGCGGCGTTGGCGTGAACCGTGCACGAGCCGCCTTCGTGGCCCGTGTTCAGAGCGGCCAGCAGGTGGGTCACCTCCGGGCCGCGGACCTCGCCCACGACCAGCCGGTCCGGCCGCATCCGCAGCGCCTGGCGCACCAGGTCCTCGAGGGTGACGAGGCCCGCGCCCTCCTGATTGGCGGGCCTGGTCTCCAGCCGCACCACGTGCGGATGATCGGGACGCAGCTCCGCGGAGTCCTCCGCCAGGACGATCCGTTCGTCCGGCCCCGCCAGTCCGAGCAGTGCGCTCAGCAGGGTCGTCTTGCCGCTGCCGGTCCCGCCGCTGACCAGGAACGACAGCCGCGCGTCCAGCAGTGCCCGCAACAGCCGGTCACCACCCGGCGGCACGGTCCCGGCCGCCACCAGCTCGCCGAGGGTGAAGGCACGCGGCCGTACGACCCGCAGCGACAGGCAGGTGCAGCCCACCGCCACCGGCGGCAGTACCGCGTGCAGCCGCGTTCCGTCGGGCAGCCGGGCGTCGACCCAGGGCCGGGCGTCGTCGAGACGCCGGCCGGCCACGGCCGCGAGCCGCTGGGCCAGGCGCCGGACGGCTGTTCCGTCCGGGAAGGAGACCTCGCTGAGTTCCAGACCGACGCCCCGGTCCACCCAGACCCGGTCCGGCGCCGACACCAGGACATCGGTCACCGACGGATCGGCCAGCAGCCGCTCGAGTGGACCACTGCCGACCAGCTCGGACCGCAACTGCTCGGCGGCTCCCAGCACTTCGGCGTCCCCGAGCACCCGGCCCTGGTCCCGCAGCGCCTGCGCCACCCGTGCGGGCGTCGGCTCGGCCCCGCTCTCGGCCAGCCACCGCCGCACCCCGTCGAGCAGACCGGGAGGCATCGCCGCCCCGCTCACCACAGGACCTCTCATACCGTCCTCGCCTCCACCAGCGCGCGCTCCCAGAACTCCTTGCAGAAGCGGGCCAGCGGGCCCCGGCCGGACGCCCCGGGCGGCCGTCCGGTGTCGTACGGGCGCTGCAGTGCGGGCTCGGCGGGTACGTCTCCGGCGAGGGGCAGCCCCAGCAGCCGGGCCACCTCACGGTCGTCCAACCCGGGTGCGTAGGGTCCGCGTACCGCCACCCTCAGGTCGCGCAGCACCATGCCCATGGCGGAGGCGACGCGGCCCGCCGCCGCGACGGCCCGCAGTTCCGCGGGGACCACGAGGAGTCCGAGGTCGAGCTGGGCGAGAACCTCGGCGACCCCGTCGTCGACGCGTCGCGGCAGGTCGACCACGACGGTGCCGCCGCCCCGGCGGGCCGCGGCGAGCACCGCGCGTACGGCCGGGGGCGGTACGGCGAGGCAGTCGCCGCGGTCCCAGCTGAGCACCCGCAGCGAGTGCAGTTCGGGCAGTGATTCCTCCAGGGCTCCGCCGCCGACCCGCCCGCGCGACGCGGCGAACGCGGGCCAGCGCAGCCCTTTGGCCGTCTCCCCGCCGAGGGCCACGTCGAGTCCGCCGCCGAGGGGGTCGGCGTCCACGAGCAGCGTGCGCAGTCCCTCCCGCGCGGAGGTGACGGCGAGCGCGCACGCGAGGGTGGACGCTCCGGCGCCGCCCCGGCCACCGATGACCCCGACGGTCAGGGCGGGCCGGCCGACGCCTTCGGCCACGTCGGCGATGCGGTCGACCAGCCACTGCTCACCGTCGGGGAGCATCAGTACGTGGTCGGCGCCGATCTCGACGGCCCGTCGCCAGACGCCGGAGTCGTCCTGGTCGCGCCCGACGAGCACGACTCCCGGCCGGCGTCCCGCCCCGCGCACCCGCCGGGCGGCGTCGTCACCGACCAGGACGAGCGGCGCCGCCTCCCAACTGCCCTTCGGCTCCGGTGCCCCGTGGTGGACCTCCGGTGTGGCGCCGGCCGCCGCGCACAGGCGCAACAGGTCGTCGAGGAGACCGGCGTCCTCGGTGACGATGAGAGGTGCGCCCTGTCGGCCGCCTCCGGATGCCGGTGGCGGGTCGTGCGCGATGGTTCCGTTCATGTTCGTCCCCCTTTGCTTGCGTGTTTCGCGCAGCCCTTCGGCCCCGCGTTTCCCAGGCGTGTGAAGAACCGGCGAGCGGCCTTCCAATGAGCGGCCGGCGTAATCCGGCCATGCGCGTCCCGGCAACGGAGCCGGGCACGAAGTCGCGGCGAGCGTGCCGCGCAGGAATCACGGTGCAGCGATCCGGAAAAACTTGTGGATCTTGGTCGATATTTGTGGACAAGAGGTCAGCTGTGAATATCGCGGTCACCCATACCGGTGAGCTCTACGGGCCTTCTGTGCGAGCCCCGCAGAGAAGTCTGATGACTACCATGGGTAACTAGACGCGCACATGACAAGCAAGCCGAAGCAAGGCACTCCGAAGGTGGCCAAACGCTCGCAGAAGGGAGAAAATGCGTCCGGACATGCGACGACCCCCGCCGGGGGGGAGAGCGGGGGTCGTCCCCACGGCCGACTCGGGGGGGGGGGGGGAGGAGTCGGACCGGGTTAGCACGGTCGCGAACGATCCGTGACTTCCATGGTGTACCCGAGACCCTTCTCAGGCAAACCCACGCGCCCCAGCTTACGCCGAATGGGCTGCGCCTATGCTCAAGGACGTGGAAAACCACTCCTTGCCCCGCACAGCCGCCTTCTTCGACCTGGACAAGACGGTCATTGCGAAGTCGAGCACGCTCACGTTCAGCAAGTCGTTCTACCAAGGCGGTCTGATCAACCGCAGGGCGGTCCTGCGTACCGCCTACTCCCAGTTCGTGTTCCTCGCCGGCGGCGCGGATCACGACCAGATGGAGCGGATGCGCAAGTACCTGTCCGCCCTGTGCCGCGGCTGGAACGTCCAGCAGGTCAAGGAGATCGTGGCCGAGACGCTGCACGACCTGATCGACCCGATCATCTACGACGAGGCGGCCACCCTCATCGAGCAGCACCACACCGCGGGCCGCGACGTCGTGATCGTGTCCACGTCGGGTGCCGAAGTGGTCGAACCGATCGGCGAACTCCTCGGCGCCGACCGGGTCGTGGCCACCCGTATGGTCGTCGGCGACGACGGGTGCTTCACGGGTGAGGTGGAGTACTACGCGTACGGCCCGACCAAGGCGGAGGCGATCCGGGAACTGGCCGCGTCCGAGGGCTATGACCTGGCGCGTTGCTACGCCTACAGCGACTCGGTGACCGATGTGCCGATGCTGGAGTCCGTGGGCCACCCGCACGCCGTGAACCCGGACCGTGCGCTGCGCCGCGAGGCGCTCACACGTGAGTGGCCGATCCTCGACTTCCACCGGCCGGTCCGGCTCAAGCAGCGCTTCCCCGCGTTCTCCGTGCCGCCCCGCCCCGCCCTGGTCGCGGCGGCCGCCATCGGAGCCGCGGCAGCCACCGCCGGCCTCGTCTGGTACGCCAGCCGGCGCCGCGCGACGGTGGCCTGACCGTCCGCCTCGGGGGCCGTACGTCACCGGCCCGGCCGCCCGTCCTCATGGACCGCTCGGGCGTCCCGGGCCATGTCCGCCCTGCCCACGCCCTTCGACATGTATATGAACGCAAAAGTAAAGAAGCCGGACCAGGACTTCCCCTTGTCCGGAACCCGGAGTACAAAGGACTTAACGGCCCGCGAGACCAAGGACATCCGAGAGGATCGCCTTCACAACGCATTTGGCCCCACGGACCGCGCATGAACACCGGGAACCCACGCGACGTCGACCCGTCGATTACGGGCCAGCCGCACCAGGTGACGGGCAAAGTCCCGACCTGATGGGCATATATCGAGGACGCTTGGTAACGCGGTGGACATGCCAGCGGCGGTACGAGTATTCGTACCGCCGCATCTTTGCGAGGATCCCCAGCTCCGTAAGGGCCGCCGCGGTTCAGTGAGGTTCTTGCGCCGCCCTGATCACGCCGCGCCGCGCTGGAGCGCCTCGCACACCGCCGTGGACTCGCGCGCGCCGAGTTCGACCGCGCGCCCGCAGTGGGCGATCCAGGCGGCGACCCCTTCCGGGGTGCCGGAGACATAACCCTCGAGCGCTTCCAGATACGCCTCCCGCCCCAGTTCGGCGTGGCCGACCTCGGCGGGACAGACCGACTTGGGGTCGAGCCCGCTGCCGATCAGGACGATGCGCTCGGCCGTGCGCGCGACCAGACCGTTGTGCGAGGTGAACGGGCGCAGCGCGAGAAGCTCGCCGTGCACGACGGCGGCCGTGACCAGCGCGGGAGCGGAACCACCCGCGATGATCAGCCCGGACAGCCCTTCCAGCCGGCCGTGCGCCTCCGCCGCGCCCGGCAGCCGGAGCCCGACCAACGGCTCGTCGACCGGCTCACCCTCCTGCCGGGGCCGGCCGACCTGCTCGGCCTTGTCAGCCGCCGCGACCAGGTGCAGCCGGGCCAGCACCCTCAGGGGCGACTGCCGCCAGATGGACAGCAGCTGACCGGCCTCGGCGGACAGGCGCAGGGCCGCGCCCATGGTGCGCGCCTCCTCGTCACCGCTGAAATCGCTGCGCCGGCGCACCTCCTCCAGGGCCCAGTCCGCGCCAGACAGTGCCGCCGAGCCCCGCGCGCCGCGCAGCGCCGCCTCGGACGTGATCTCGTTGCTGCGCCGCCGCATGACCCGGTGCCCGTAGACCCGGTCCACGGCCTTGCGCACGGACTCCACGGAGTCGGCCACACCGGGCAGGGCGGCCAGGGCCGCGAGCGGGTCGGCGGTCGCGCCTGTCGTACTCATGAGTACGACACTACGCACCCCGGGCGCCCACCCCACGAAGGAGTGGTCTTCTTCACGCCCAATGCACACTCACGGCTACTTCGCCACTACGCTTGGTGAACATGAAAATTGCTTTCGTGGGGAAGGGCGGCAGCGGAAAGACGACCCTGTCCTCCCTGTTCATCCGTCACCTCGCGGCCGGTGGGGCTCCGGTGGTCGCGGTCGACGCCGACATCAACCAGCACCTCGGAGCCGCACTGGGCCTGGACGAGGCGGATGCGGCCGCCCTCCCCGCCCTGGGCGAGCACCTGCCGCTGATCAAGGACTATCTGCGCGGCACCAACCCGCGCATCGCCTCCGCCGAGACGATGATCAAGACGACTCCGCCCGGCGAGGGCTCCCGGCTGCTGCGGGTGCGCGAGGACAACCCGGTCTACGACGCCTGCGCGCGTCCGGTGGAACTCGACGGCGGGGCCGTCCGTTTGATGGTCACCGGCCCCTTCTCCGAAGCCGACCTGGGGGTCGCCTGCTACCACTCCAAGACCGGAGCGGTGGAGCTGTGCCTGAACCACCTGGTGGACGGCCCCGACGAGTACGTCGTGGTCGACATGACCGCCGGTTCGGACTCCTTCGCCTCCGGCATGTTCACCCGTTTCGACATCACGTTCCTCGTGGCCGAACCGACCCGGAAGGGGGTCTCCGTCTACCGCCAGTACAAGGAGTACGCCCGCGACTTCGGCGTCACCCTCAAGGTCGTCGGCAACAAGGTGCAGGGCCCGGACGACCTCGACTTCCTCCGCGCGGAGGTCGGGGAGGACCTGCTGGTGACGGTGGGGCACTCGGACTGGGTCCGGGCCATGGAGAAGGGCCGGCCGCCCCGGTTCGAGCACCTGGAGGAACCCAACCGGAAGGCCCTGTCCCTGCTGCGGTCGGCCGCCGACGCGACGTACGGGTTGCGTGACCGGGAGCGCTACACCCGCCAGATGGTCCACTTCCACCTGAAGAACGCCCGCTCGTGGGGGAACGAGCGCACGGGAGCCGACCTGGCGGCCCAGGTCGACCCCGCGTTCGTGCTCGGCGAGAACGTCACCGTGTCCGCTTGACGCCGGCGCTCACCCCTTGGCCGCCGGTGAGCCCGGCGCCCCCTTGGGAGCCGGGGCGGGGCCATCGGCCAGGAAGGACTTCCAGCCCTTCTCCGGGGCCTCGCCGACGCCGAGCGTGCGCAGTTTCGCCAGGGTCGCCGGATCCTGCGCGTCCAGCCAGTCCGCCAACTGCCGGAAGGAGACACAGCGCACGTCGGACTTGGTGCACACCGCCTCGATGACCTCCTCGACGGCCCGCATGTAGGTACCGCCGTTCCAGGACTCGAAGTGGTTGCCGATGATCAGGGGCGCCCTGTTGCCCTTGTAGGCACGGTCGAAGCCCTGGAGCAGTCCGTCCCTCATCTGGTCGCCCCACATCTCGTGTTTGGCGGGGTCGCCCTGGGTGGTGGTGCCCGACTGGTTGACCATGAAGTTGTAGTCCATGGTGAGCTGTTCGAAGGAGTGCCCCGGGAAGGGCACGAGCTGCATGGACAGGTCCCACAGCCCTCCCTTCTTCTTCGGCCACACCTGGTTGTTGACCCCGCTGGTGTCATAGCGGAAGCCGAGTTCGCGGGCGGCCTTCGTGAAGTTCTCCTGCCCTTCCAGGCAGGGAGTGCGGGCGCCGATGAGCTCCTTGTCGTAGTCGAAGGGCAGCGGCGCCGCGTTCTTCATGCCGGTATTGGTCTTCCAGGTCTTCACGAAACGCTTGGCCTGCGCGATCTCGTCCTTCCATTCCGCCACCGACCATTCGCCGACCCCGCCGCCGCTGCCGCAGAAGTGACCGTTGAAGTGGGTGCCGATCTCATTGCCCTCGAGCCAGGCCAGCCGCAGTTGCTTCACGGTGTCGGCGATGCCCTGCTGATCGTTGAAGCCGATGTCGGAGCGGCCCGGGGAGTGCTGCGGCGGTCTGTACAGATCGCGCTTCTCCTCCGGAAGCAGATAGACGCCGCTCAGGAAGTACGTCATGGTCGCGTTGTTCTCCTTGGCGACCTTCCGGAAATGGGAGAAGAGCCGCTGCCCGTCCTCGCCCGCGCCGTCCCAGGAGAAGACCACGAACTGCGGGGGCTTCTCCCCGGGCTTCAGCCGTTCGGGCCGCGGCAGGTGGGGCTGCGCCCCGGTGTAGGCGGTGGAACCGTCGCCGATCAGCCGGACGACGTTCTTCGGTGCGGGCGCCGGCTTGGCCTTCTCCTGGTCCCGCGCCTGCTCGCCGGCGCTGTCGGCGCCGGAACCGCAGCCGGCGAGCGAGGCGGCGCAGACCGCGGCGATCACGGTGCCGGCGGCGATCCTGTGGGTGGCGGCCATCCGCCCACCTTCTTCCTTCTCTCGGGCCGAGCTCGATGAGGGCGTTGTCTGGTGCTGCGTCGGCCCTTGCCGACAGCGCCGCCAAAGTCGCACGGAATACAGAAGGAATTAATACGACAAGCCGATGAAATAGCCACTTCACTCGGCGGAGTGATTGAATACTCCATTTGCCCGGAAAGTCTATGCCAGCGCTTTACTCCGAATTACGATTCGTTTACTGATCGTTGCCATTTCCCGCCGTTCTGGGGCCGTGCCCCACGGCCGCGACCGCCCCCACCGCCGAGTGGGGCCCACCCGCTGCACCGCCGCACAGACCCGAAGGAGACGGGGCACCATGTCAGCCTGCGTTCCCTCCCACACCGCCGACCCGAATCACACCGAGCGCACCCACCCACCCCACAGCCCGCCACCGTCCGGCCCCCGGCGTCTCCGCATCGCGAGCGCCGATGTGTCGGCCGCGGTCGCGGTCTTCCTCATCGCCCTTCCACTGTCCCTCGGCATCGCCCTCGCCACCGGCGCCCCGCTCCAGGCGGGACTGGTCGCCGCCGCCGTCGGCGGACTCGTCGCCGGGCGGATCGCCGGCTGCCCGCTCCAGGTCAGCGGTCCTGCCGCCGGGCTCACCGTCGTCACCGCCGATCTCATCCAGCACTACGGATGGCGGACGACCTGCGCCATCACCGTTCTCTCCGGCCTCGCCCAGCTCGGACTGGGCTGTCTGCGGGTGGCCCGCGGCGCGCTCGCCGTCAGCCCCGCGATCGTGCACGGCATGCTCGCCGGAATCGGTATCACCATTGCCGTCGCCCAGCTGCACATCGTCCTCGGCGGCACTCCACAGAGCTCGGTGCCCGACAACCTCCGGGCGCTCCCCTCCCAGTTGGTCAACCTGCATCCCGCGGCTCTCTTCGTGAGCCTGCTGACCCTGACGCTGCTGCTGCTCTGGCCGCGGCTCCCCGGACGAACCGGGATGCTGCTGCACAAGGTCCCGGCCGCGCTCGTCGCCGTCGCCGGGGCCACCGCGATCGCCGCCGCGGCCGGACTCGTCCTGCCCAAGGTCGACCTGCCGTCCTGGCGCAACCACGCCTTGGCCGGGCTGCCGGAGGGCCCGGTGCTCGGTCTCGTCGCCGCCGTGCTCACCACGACCCTGGTGTGCAGCGTGCAATCGCTGCTCGGCGCCGTCGCCGTGGACAAGCTGGTGTCCGCCCGGCCCGGTCCCGGCCCGGTCGGACGGTCAAACCTCGACCGCGAACTGCTGGGCCAGGGCGCCGCCAACATCGTCTCCGGATCCCTCGGCGGACTGCCCGTCGCCGGGGTCGCGGTGCGCAGTTCCGCGAACGTGGGCGCGGGTGCCGTGAGCCGGAACTCCACGATGCTGCACGGCGTTCTCGTAGTAGCCGCCGCGTTGCTCCTGGTCCCGCTCCTGGAGTTCATCCCGCTCGCCTCGCTCGCCGCCCTGGTGATGGCCGTCGGCATCCGGATGGTGTCCCTGAACCACATCCGCACGGTGACCCGCCACCGTGAAGTGCTGGTCTACGCCGCGACCACCCTCGGTGTCGTGTCCTTCGGCGTTCTGGAGGGCGTCGCCCTGGGCATCGCCGTCGCCGTCGGCGTGGCCCTGCACCGCCTCACCCGCACCCGCATCACCCACGAGAGAGAGGAAGGAGTCCATCACGTACACGTCAGAGGGCAGTTGACCTTCCTCGCGGTGCCACGGCTCAGCCGGGCCCTGCATCTCGTACCCCAAGGGGCGAGTGTCGTCGTCGCGTTGGACGGCTCCTTCATGGATCACGCGGCGTACGAGACGCTGCAGGACTGGCAGAGCACACACACCGCGCGGGGCGGCACCGTCGAGATCACCGGCCGCCGCGCCGGGGTCCGGATCGCCGAACCGGCCGCCCTCTCCTCCGGGCACCCCGACGGCGGACCCGAGGCGGCCGGAGCCTCCGGCGCCCACTGCCGCTGCCGGCCCTGGACGGCCTGGCGCAACCACCAGTGCGACCGCCCACGCCCCCTGCCGGACAGCGACCGCAGCCGAGACCTGGCCGACGCAATGGGCCTCGCGAACGGAGCGGACGGACCGGAAGGTGCAGCAGCCAGAACGCTCCCGGCGAAGTCTCCGGAGCGTATGCAGGCGCCGGGACGGGATCTGAAGCCGGAGCAAGACCAGGATCGAGACCGGGATCGGGACCGGGGACGGGACCGGGATCGGGACCGGGAGAACGCCGGAGGCAGCCAGCTCGTGCGCGGCATCGGCACGTTCCAGCGTTACATCGCTCCCCTGGTGCGCGGAGAGCTGGCCCGGCTGGCGCGCGAGGGACAGCGGCCCGCCCAGCTGTTCCTGACCTGCGCCGACTCCCGGGTGGTCACCTCCATGATCACGTCCAGTGGCCCGGGAGACCTGTTCGTGGTGCGCAACGTCGGCAACCTCGTGCCCCCGCCCGGCGCGGAGAGCGGCGACGACTCGGTGGCGGCCGCCATCGAGTACGCCGTGGAGGTGCTGGGAGTGCGGTCGATCACGGTGTGCGGGCACTCGGGGTGCGGTGCCATGCAGGCACTGCTCGACTCCGAGCCGGGCGGCGGCGCCCGTACGCCACTGAGACGCTGGCTGCGGCACGGCCGGCCCAGTCTGGAGCGCATGGACGCCGACAGCGGTGCCCCGCCGCAGCTGACCGAACGGACGCCGGCCGACGCGGTCGAGCGGCTCTGCCTGACGAACGTCGTGCAGCAGTTGGAGCATCTGCGCGCTCACGAGGCGGTGGCCCGCGCTCTGAAGGACGGAGCCCTGGAACTGCACGGGCTGTACTTCCACGTGGGAGAGGCCCAGACGTATCTCCTCACCGAGCGGGACGAGGAGAGGGTGTTCGACCGGGTGCGGGACGTGGACCTGGCGCTGTGAGGCGGCGGCCTGCCGGCGTGAGAGACGCTGCACCACTTGAACCGGCTTGCTCCGGGACGCGTGGGAAGGGTTGAGGAACACCGCAGCACTCGACCCCCGACAGGTCTACACCAATTTCCCGTCGACCCTTGTCAGCGCACCCCCGGGTCTGATGAGCTGTGGCCTGGGACACAACGGACACCCTGGGAAAGGCAGATGCCGTGAGCAATGAAAGCCTGGCCAACCTTCTGAAGGAGGAGCGTCGCTTCTCGTCCCCCGCCGACCTGGCCGCGAACGCCAACGTCACAGCGGAGGCGTATGAACAGGCCAAGGCTGACAGGCTCGGCTTCTGGGCCGAGCAGGCCCGTCGGCTGACCTGGGCCACCGAGCCCACCGAGACCTTGGACTGGTCGAACCCGCCGTTCGCCAAGTGGTTCCAGGACGGCGAGCTCAATGTCGCCTACAACTGCGTGGACCGGCATGTGGAGGCCGGACACGGCGACCGCGTCGCCATCCACTTCGAGGGCGAGCCGGGCGACAGCCGCGCCATCACCTACGCCCAGCTCAAGGACGAGGTCTCCAAGGCCGCCAACGCTCTGCTGGAGCTGGGTGTCCAGAAGGGCGACCGGGTCGCCGTCTACATGCCGATGATCCCCGAGACGGCCGTGGCGATGCTGGCCTGCGCCCGGATCGGCGCCGCGCACTCGGTCGTCTTCGGCGGCTTCTCGGCGGACGCGCTCGCCACCCGTATCCAGGACGCCGACGCCCGTGTCGTCATCACGGCCGACGGCGGCTACCGGCGCGGCAAGCCGTCCGCGCTCAAGCCGGCCGTGGACGAGGCCGTCGGACGGGTGGACAACGTCGAGCACGTCCTCGTCGTCCGCCGCACCGGCCAGGACGTCGCCTGGACCGAGGGCCGGGACGTGTGGTGGCACGACCTGGTGGAGCGGCAGAGCGCCGACCACACCCCGGAGGCGTTCGGGGCAGAGCACCCGCTGTTCATCCTCTACACCTCGGGAACCACGGGTAAGCCCAAGGGCATCCTGCACACCTCCGGCGGCTTCCTCACCCAGACGGCGTACACCCACTGGTCCGTGTTCGACCTCAAGCCCGAGACCGACGTGTACTGGTGCACGGCCGACGTCGGCTGGGTCACCGGCCACTCGTACATCGTCTACGGCCCGCTCGCCAACGGCGCCACCCAGGTCATGTACGAGGGCACCCCGGACACCCCGCACCAGGGCCGCTTCTGGGAGATCGTGCAGAAGTACGGTGTGACGATCCTCTACACGGCGCCCACCGCGATCCGGACGTTCATGAAGTGGGGCGACGACATCCCCGCGAAGTTCGACCTGTCCTCGCTGCGGGTACTGGGTTCCGTCGGTGAGCCGATCAACCCCGAGGCGTGGATCTGGTACCGCAAGAACATCGGCGGGGACCGCACCCCGGTGGTGGACACCTGGTGGCAGACCGAGACCGGCGGCATCATGATCTCCCCGCTGCCGGGCGTGACCGACGCCAAGCCCGGTTCCGCGCAGACCCCGCTGCCCGGTATCGCCGCGACGGTCGTCGACGACGAGGCCAACGAGGTGCCGAGCGGCGGCGGCGGCTACCTGGTCCTCACCGAGCCGTGGCCGTCGATGCTGCGCACCATCTGGGGCGACGACCAGCGGTTCATCGACACGTACTGGTCGCGCTTCGAGGGCAAGTACTTCGCCGGTGACGGCGCCAAGCGGGACGACGACGGCGACATCTGGCTGCTGGGCCGGGTCGATGACGTAATGCTGGTGTCCGGGCACAACATCTCCACCACGGAGGTCGAGTCCGCGCTGGTCAGCCACCCGTCGGTCGCCGAGGCGGCCGTGGTCGGCGCGGCGGACGAGACGACCGGCCAGGCGATCGTCGCCTTCGTGATCCTTCGCGGCACGGCGGCGGAGACCGAGGACCTCGTCGGCGAGCTGCGGAACCACGTGGGCGCCACGCTCGGCCCGATCGCCAAGCCCAAGCGGATCCTTCCGGTGGCCGAGCTGCCCAAGACCCGCTCCGGCAAGATCATGCGGCGCCTCCTCCGCGACGTCGCGGAGAACCGCCAGCTCGGAGACGTCACCACCCTGACGGACTCCACGGTCATGGATCTCATCCAGGCCAAGCTGCCCCAGGCGCCCAGCGAGGACTGAGCGGGCAGCGCCCGAACACGACGGTGCATCCGGCGCATCCGTGCGCCGGATGCAGCCGGGTGCGCCCGGATGCCCCCGAGGACTCCTGGTGCAGTTCGGGGGCACGTTCGTTAGGGTGTGCGGAAAGCTGTTGTCTCATGGGGCGCCGGGAAGTCTGGTCGGCACGCGATTCGTGCTACCCGTCGACCAGAGGAACACCCTGTGAGCGCCCCCCGCACCCCCGACTCTCCCGACTCCCCCCGCAAGGTCTTCGGGCGTCTCTCCCTGCCCGAGCGGACCTTCGTCACGGACGCGCTGCGCACCGAGACCGTCGGTGGTGTCCTGCTTCTCATCGCCGCCGTCGCCGCGCTGACCTGGTCGAACATACCCGCGCTGCGCGACAGCTACGAGAGCGTCAGCGACTTCCACTTCGGCCCCGAGGCGCTCGGGCTGAACCTGTCCGTGGCGCACTGGGCGGCCGACGGACTGCTCGCGATCTTCTTCTTCGTCGCCGGAATCGAGCTCAAACGCGAACTCGTCGCCGGCGACCTCCGCGACCCCAAGGCCGCCGCGCTCCCCGTCGTCGCCGCCCTGTGCGGCATGGCCGCACCGGCGCTGGTCTACACGCTCGTCAACGGCGCCGGCGGCGGCTCCCTGGCCGGCTGGGCCGTGCCCACCGCCACCGACATCGCCTTCGCGCTGGCCGTGCTCGCCGTCATCGGCACCTCGCTGCCCAGCGCCCTGCGCGCCTTCCTGCTCACCCTCGCCGTCGTCGACGACCTGTTCGCCATCCTGATCATCGCGGTCTTCTTCACCGCCGACCTCAACTTCGCCGCGCTCGGCGGCGCGGCCGCGGGTCTGGCCCTCTTCTGGCTGCTGCTGCGCAAGGGCGTACGCGGCTGGTACGTGTACGTGCCGCTGGCGCTGACCGTGTGGGCGCTGATGTACAACAGCGGCGTGCACGCCACCATCGCCGGTGTCGCCATGGGCCTGATGCTCCGCTGCCACCGCCGCGAAGGTGAGGAGCACTCCCCCGGCGAGCACATCGAGCACCTCGTCCGGCCTCTCTCGGCCGGCCTCGCGGTCCCGCTGTTCGCCCTGTTCAGCGCGGGCGTGGCGGTCTCCGGTGATGCCCTGGCGAAGGTGTTCACCCAGCCCGAGACGCTCGGCGTCGTCCTCGGGCTCGTCGTCGGCAAGATGCTCGGCATCTTCGGTGGCACCTGGCTGACGGCCCGCTTCACAAGGGCGTCACTCAGCGACGACCTCGCCTGGCCGGACGTGTTCGCGGTGTCGACGCTCGCCGGGATCGGCTTCACCGTGTCGCTGCTCATCGGCGAACTCGCCTTCGAGGACGACGCGTCCATGACGGACAGCGTCAAGGCCGCCGTCCTGACCGGGTCGCTGATCGCCACCGTCCTCGCGACCGTCCTGCTGAAGATCCGCAACGCCAAGTACCGCAGGCTGACCGAGGACGAGGAGCGGGACGAGGACCTCAGCGGCGTCCCGGACATCTACGAGCAGGACGACCCGGCCTACCACCTGCGCATGGCGGAGATCCACGAGCGCAAGGCCGCGGAGCACCGGCGACTCGCCGGGGAGAAGGCCGCCGAGCGGGACGCGCTTGCCGAAGTACCGGGCGGGGCAGGCGATCAGCACCACGGTCCGGCATGATCTGACGAGACGGTACAAAAGACGGAACCGTACGCGCAGACGAGCAACGTACGACGTACGCAGGAGAGGGAGACCGCGATGAGCGCACCCGACGGCAGCCCGGTCGGCGCCGAACGCAGCATCGGCCAGCTGTTCGCCTCGGCGACGGCCGACATGTCGGCGCTGGTGCACGACGAGATCGCGCTGGCGAAGGCGCAGCTCACGCAGGACCTGAAGCGCGGCGCGACCAGCGGCCTCGCGTTCACGGCGGCCGGAGTGCTGCTGCTCTTCTCCCTGCCGATGCTGAACTTCGCCCTCGCCTACGGCATCCACACCTGGAGCGACTGGAACCTCGCGCTCTGCTTCCTGCTGTCCTTCGCGGCGAACGTGCTGATCGCCGTGGTCCTCGCGCTGATCGGTGTCGTCTTCGTCAAGAAGGCCAAGAAGGGCCGGGGCCCGCAGAAGGTCGCCGCCTCGGTGAAGGAGACGGCGGGCGTCCTGCAGAAGGCCAAGCCGCACCCCCGTCCCGCCCTGCCCGAGGACCGGGTCCCCCAGGCGATCGAGGCTGTGGCACGCTCGTCCTCATGACGGAACCCGCCACCCCTTCGGCGCAACCCGCTTCGGCCGTACGCCTCGACATCCCGGGCGGCGACGGACTGACGCACCGGGACGTCGCCGCCAACGGCGCCCGCTTCCACATCGCGGAGCTGGGCGACGGCCCCCTGGTACTGCTGCTGCACGGCTTCCCCCAGTTCTGGTGGACCTGGCGGCACCAGTTGACGGCGCTCGCCGACGCGGGGTTCCGGGCCGTCGCCATGGACCTGCGGGGGGTCGGCGGCAGCGACCGCACACCGCGCGGTTACGACCCGGCCAACCTCGCGCTGGACATCACCGGCGTGATCCGCTCCCTCGGCGAGCCGGACGCCGCACTGGTCGGCCACGACCTGGGCGGCTACCTGGCGTGGACGGCTGCGGCGATGCGCCCCAAGCTCGTACGGCGGCTGGCGGTCTCGTCGATGCCGCATCCGCGGCAGTGGCGGTCGGCGATGCTCTCCGACGCCCGGCAGTCGGCGGCCATGTCCCACATCTGGGGGTTCCAGCGGCCCTGGATCCCGGAGCGGCAGCTCACCGCGGACGACGGGGCGCTGGTGGCGAAGCTCATCCAGGACTGGTCCGGCCCCCGCCTTCCGGACGACAAGGCGCTGGAGAACTACCGGCGGGCGATGTGCATCCCCTCCACGGCGCACTGCTCGATCGAGCCGTACCGCTGGATGGTGCGCTCCCTCGCCCGCCCGGACGGCTTCCAGTTCAACCGGAGGATGAAGCGCCCGGTGCGGGTGCCGACGCTGCATCTGCACGGCTCCCTGGACCCCGTCGTCCGCACCCGGGTCGCCGCGGGGTCCGGGCAGTACGTCGAAGCGCCGTACCGCTGGCGGCTGTTCGACGGGCTGGGACACTTCCCGCACGAAGAGGACCCGGTCACCTTCTCGACCGAACTGATCAATTGGCTGAAGGATCCCGAGCCCGACCGGTAACCGGCCGAACGCGCTCGGTACCGCTCCCGACGCCCGCACCCTGAACGCTTGTCCGACGAACGCCAATTGCCCGGCGCATAGGCCAATTGGGGGCCCGTGAGGCGGTTATCGACCTTGGGGCGGGGGCAAACGTCGGGGTATGGGCTGGACGCACGATTACAGTGACGCAACCCGCAATCGCCGCTCGGCGGGCGGTGTGAGCTCCCACCAGCGAGGCGGTGCACCACAGATGGCGGCTACGGACCTCAAGGTGGGCATCCCGCGCATCCTCCGCCGCCGGGCGCGCTGGGTGTCCGTACGCCTGCGCCACCCCCGCGGCTGACAGTCCTTCACCTCACAGCGCGCAGCTGTCGCTGTCCACCTCACGGTTCGCGGTACGGCCCTTGGCGATGTCCTCCCGGATCTCGTCCACGGTGAGCGCGTATCCCGTCTCGGCGTTGTCCCGGGACTTCGCGAAGACCACGCCGTAGACCGTGCCCTCGGTGCTCAGCAGCGGGCCGCCGGAGTTGCCCTGACGGACGTTCGCGAACAGGGAGTACACGTCCCGCCGGACGGTGCCGCGGTGGTAGATGTCGGCGCCGTTGGCCGTGATGCGGCCGCGTACGCGCGCGGCCCGCACGTCGTAGGCACCGTTCTCGGGGAAGCCGGCGACGATGGCTCCGTCACCGCTGCTCGCGTCCTCCGCCGCGAACTTCAGCGCCGGGGCATCCATGTCGGGGACGTCGAGGACGGCGATGTCGCGTTCCCAGTCGTAGAGGACGACCTGCGCGTCGTACTTCCTGCCCTCGCCGCCTATCTGCACGGTCGGGTCGTCGACTCCGCCCACGACATGTGCGTTGGTCATCACCCTCCGGTCGGCGAAGACGAACCCGGTGCCCTCCAGGACCTTGCCGCAACTCTCCGCCGTACCCATGACCTTGACGATGGAGCGCTGCGCGCGCGTCGCCACGGAACTGTTCGCGAGGGTGGGGTCCGGCGGCCGTACGTCGTTGATCGGCTCGTTGGCGAACGGGCTGAAGACCTGCGGGAAACCGTTCTGCGCGAGGATGGAGGAGAAGTCGGCGAACCAGGTGTCGGCCCGGTCGGGCAGCACCCGGGAGACCCCGAGCAGCACCTTGGAGCCGCGGACCTCCTTGCCCAGGGTGGTCAGTGTCGTACCGGCGAGGGCCGAGCCGATCAGCCAGGCGACCAGCAGCATCGCGACCACGTTGACCAGCGCCCCGCCGGTGGCGTCCAGCGCGCGGGCCGGGGACCAGGAGATGTAGCGGCGCAGCTTGTTGCCCAGATGGGTGGTCAGGGCCTGGCCGACGGAGGCGCAGACTATGACGACGACGACCGCGACGACGGCGGCGGTCGTGCCGACCTCGGCGTCATCGGTCAGGGCGTCCCAGATCACGGGCAGCACGTACACGGCGGCGAGTCCGCCGCCCAGGAAGCCGATCACCGACAGGATGCCGACGACGAAGCCCTGGCGGTAGCCGACGACCGCGAACCACACGGCGGCGAGCAGCAACAGGATGTCCAGCACGTTCACCGCTTCAAGCCTCGCCTCGTCGTACCCAGCACGGCGACCACCCTGTCATGACCGCCAGTCCAGGGGGACCCGCTTGTCCCGATCCCAGGGCCGCTCCCACCCGGCGAAGTGCAGCAACCGGTCGATGACCCCCGCCGTGAAGCCCCATACGAGGGCGGATTCGACCAGGAATGCCGGACCCTGATAGCCGCTGGGATGGACCGTGGTCGCACGGTTGTCGGGGTGGGTGAGATCCGCCACCGGAACGGTGAACACCCGCGCTGTTTCGTTCGGATCGACGACACCGACCGGGCTGGGCGCCCGCCACCAGCCCAGCACGGGGGTGACGACGAAGCTGCTGACCGGGATGTAGAGCTTCGGCAGTACGCCGAAGAGCTGGACGCCGGACGGATCGAGCCCGGTCTCCTCCTCGGCCTCGCGCAGAGCGGCCCGCAGCGGACCGTCGCCCTGCGGATCCCCGTCCTCGGGGTCGAGGGACCCTCCGGGGAAGGACGGCTGCCCCGCGTGCTCGCGCAGCGAGGTCGCCCGCTCCATCAGGAGCAGCTCCGGGCCGCGCGCGCCGTCACCGAAGAGGACGAGGACGGCCGACTGCCGCCCCGCGCCGTCCTCCGGGGGCAGGAAGCGGCTCAGCTGCCGCGGCGCGACCGTGTCCGCCGCGCGGGCCACCGGCTCCAGCCAGCCCGGCAGCCCCTCCTGGCTGAGCGTCACCGGGCCGCCCTGGGTACCGCTCGCCCGTGCCATCGCCACCCCCCTCGTCCGACCGCGTCCCACGAGTCCAACGCCCGGCGGCCCCGAGATCGTTCCGCCGGCCGCCGTCGCGTGCCCCGCTCCGTCATCCGGCCCCCAACGGCGGGGCGGACCTGCCGCCGGCGTCGAGGTAGGCCTGCGGAGGGTTGAGACGCTGGCCCGGGAGGCCGCCCTTCTCGTACTTCAGCAGTTTCTCCGCCTTCTCCGGGTCCGTCTCGCCCTCGCCGTACGCCGGGCAGAGCGCGGCGATGGGGCAGGCGCCGCAGGCCGGCTTGCGGGCGTGGCAGATACGACGGCCGTGCCAGATCACATGGTGGGACAGGTCGGTCCAGTCGCTCTTGGGGAAGAGCGCACCGATGGCCGCCTCGATCTTGTCGGGGTCGGTCTCCGCGGTCCACTGCCAGCGGCGTACGAGGCGCTGGAAGTGCGTGTCCACGGTGATGCCGGGGCGCCCGAACGCGTTGCCGAGCACGACGAAGGCGGTCTTGCGGCCCACGCCGGGCAGCTTCACGAGGTCCTCGAGCCGGCCGGGCACCTCGCCGCCGAAGTCCTCCGCGAGCGCCTTCGACAGCCCGATCACCGACTTGGTCTTGGCCCGGAAGAAGCCGGTGGGGCGCAGGATCTCCTCCACCTCCTCGGGGTTGGCCGCGGCCAGGTCCTCCGGGGTGGGGTACTTCGCGAACAGGGCGGGGGTCGTCTGGTTGACGCGCAGGTCGGTGGTCTGGGCCGACAGCACCGTGGCGACGACGAGTTGGAAGGGGTTCTCGAAGTCCAGCTCCGGATGGGCGTACGGGTACACCTCGGCGAGCTCACGGTTGATCCGGCGCGCCCGCCGGACCAGCGCGGTGCGCGACTCGTCCCTGGCCGGCCTGACCACGGCCTTCGCGGGGGCCGCCTTCACGGCCGCGGTCGCCTTCTTGGGCGCGACGATCTGCTTCTTGGGGGGCGGGGCCTTCTTGATGGTGGCGGCCTTCTCGGCAGGGGCGGCCTTCTTGGTGGCCTTCTTGGCGGAGCCGGACTTCTTGGCGGGTGCGGCCTTCTTCGCGGGGGCCGCCTTCTTCACGGGGGCCGCCTTCTCCGCGGGGGCCGCCTTCTCGGCCGCGGCCTTCTTGGACGCAGCCGTCTTCCCCGGCGCGCGCTTCGCGGCCTCCCCGCTCGCGTCGGCAGCCACCGGCTTCACCCTCGACCGCGCCGACTGCTCATGCTTCTCCCGCTTCTCCGACTTCTCCGGCTCCTGGGACGGCGCTCCCTTTGCCGCTTTCGCCGTTTCCCTACCGCCATCGGAGCCCTGTTCGCCCACAGCGGAATCGCGACGTACACCCACTCGCGCAGCCTCCTCGGCCTGTGCTCTCACCGGCGATTTGGACACCCGGCCAGCCTACGACCCGGCACCGACATCCGCCCCGGCCCCGGAAGTCCGGCGTCCAATTGGACCCCTGCCGCATACCCCGACCGGCCCGTACGGCATCCTTGTGACAGATCACACTGTTTGGACCGTCCGGCAAAATGGGCACCACGGTCCCCTGGTACGTGGGGAAGAAGATCCCCTGAGCAGGTCGACAAGGAGAGAACTCGTGGACGACGTTCTGCGGCGGAACCCGCTCTTCGCGGCGCTCGATGACGAGCAGGCCGCGGAGCTTCGCGCCTCCATGAGCGAGGTGACCCTGGCACGGGGCGACTCCCTGTTCCACGAGGGCGATCCCGGAGACCGCCTCTACGTGGTGACCGAGGGCAAGGTCAAGCTGCACCGCACGTCCCCCGACGGGCGCGAGAACATGCTCGCCGTGGTCGGCCCGGGCGAGCTGATCGGTGAGCTGTCCCTGTTCGACCCGGGCCCGCGCACCGCGACCGCCACGGCGCTGACGGAGGTCAAGCTGCTCGCCCTGGGCCACGGCGACCTCACGCCCTGGCTGAGCGCCCGCCCCGAGGTCGCCACCGCGCTGCTGCGCGCGGTCGCGCGCCGGCTGCGCAAGACCAACGACGCCATGTCGGACCTGGTCTTCTCGGACGTCCCGGGCCGGGTCGCCCGCGCCCTGCTGGACCTGTCCCGCCGCTTCGGCGTGCAGTCCGAGGAGGGCATCCACGTGGTGCACGACCTCACGCAGGAGGAGCTGGCCCAGCTGGTCGGCGCGTCCCGCGAGACGGTCAACAAGGCCCTGGCGGACTTCGCCCAGCGCGGCTGGCTCCGTCTGGAGGCCCGCGCGGTGATCCTCCTGGACGTCGAGCGTCTCGCGAAGCGCTCCCGCTGACACCCGGCAACGCCATCGGTGGAGCCCCGCTTCCCCGCCGGAAGCGGGGCTCCGTCGCGTCCGTACGTCCGCCTCGCTCCCGCGCGGCACCGCACACGTGGGCCGCAGCGAACACGACCCGCTGGCCACCCCGCACGCTGCTTTCAGCCGGGAGCGGCCCTAGATGAGGCCGTGCTCCCGCAGGTACTCCAGCTGGGCGCGTACCGACAGTTCCGCGGCCGGCCACAGGGAACGGTCGACGTCGGCGTACACGTGGGCGACGACCTCGGACGGGGTGCGGTGGCCGTCCTCGACGGCCGTCTCGACCTGCGCGAGGCGGTGCGCGCGGTGGGCGAGGTAGTACTCCACGGCACCCTGGGCGTCCTCCAGGACGGGCCCGTGCCCCGGCAGGACCGTGTGGACGCCGTCGTCGACCGTGAGCGACCTGAGCCGGCGCAGCGTGTCCAGATAGTCCCCGAGCCGTCCGTCCGGGTGGGCCACGACCGTCGTACCGCGGCCGAGGATGGTGTCGCCCGTGAGGACCGCCCGGTCCGCCGGCAGGTGGAAGCACAGGGAGTCGGCGGTGTGGCCGGGGGTCGGCACGACCCTCAGTTCGAGGCCTCCCACGGTGACGACGTTCCCGGCGGCCAGCCCCTCGTCGCCGAGCCGCAGCGCCGGGTCCAGTGCCCGCACCTTCGTACCGGTCAGCTCGGCGAAGCGGCCCGCGCCCTCGGCGTGGTCGGGGTGACCGTGTGTCAGCAGGGTGAGAGCGACCCGTTTGCCGGCCCGCTCGGCCGTGCCGATGACGTGCCGCAGGTGCCCGTCGTCCAGCGGGCCCGGGTCGACCACGACCGCCAGGTCGGAGTCCGGTTCCGACAGGATCCAGGTGTTGGTGCCGTCGAGGGTCATCGCCGACGGGTTGGGGGCGAGCACATTGACGGCACGCGCGGTGGCGCGGCCGGAGAGGACACCTCCCCTCGGCTGTCCGGGCAGGGCGCTTGCGTCCGTCATGCGGGGGCTCCCCCGGTCGCGATGTGCTTGGTGAACTCGTCGTGCCCCGGCCAGGAAAGCACGATCTCGCCCTCCACCAGGCGCGCGGTGGCCAGTACCGGCGTGAGGTCCCGCGCGGGAGCCGCTTCGAGCGCCTCCGCGGCCGTGTCGTACGCCATGAGCTGGCGCAGGGTGGCGATGGTCGGGGGCATCATCAGCAGCTCGCCCCGGTCGTAGCCGGCGGTCGCCCCGCGCGGGGTGATCCACACCGTGCGGTCGGCCTCCGTGGAGGCGTTGCGGGTGCGCTGCCCCTCCGGGAGCTTCGCGGCGAAGAACCAGGTGTCGTAGCGGCGGGATTCGAACTCGGGGGTGATCCAGCGCGTCCAGGCGTCCAGCAGGTCGGAGCGCAGGACCAGCCCCCGGCGGTCGAGGAACTCCGCGAAGGACGTCTCCCGTGCGACGAGCGCGGCCCGGTCCGCCTCCCAGTCCTCGCCGGTCGTGTCGCCGACCACGGATTCGGGGGTGGGACCGGCGAGCAGCACCCCGGCCTCCTCGTACGTCTCCCGCACGGCCGCGCAGACGATCGCCTGCGCCCCCGCCTCGTCGACCCCGAGCCGGTCCGCCCACCACGCGCGCGTGGGGCCCGCCCAGCGGACGTGCCGGTCGTCGTCACGCGGGTCGACGCCACCGCCCGGGTAGGCGTAGGCGCCGCCCGCGAACGCCATGGTCGTACGCCGGCGCAGCATGTGCACGGCGGGTCCGTCACCGGTGTCCTTGAGCAGCATGACGGTGGCCGCCCGCTTCGGCGTGACCGGCGTGAGGCCGCCCTCCATGAGCGCCCGGATCCGTTCCGGCCACTCCGGCGGGTACCACTGCCCATCAGCCTGCGCATTCGCCATGGCCGGAGGCTAACCCGTGACGCCCGGATGTTCGAGTGCCCGGAGGAACGGCCGCACGCGCAGCCGGGACATCCGGTCCGCACACGCGACGTCGCAGGCGGGAGGCTCGGGACGCGTACCCGTGGAGCTCTCCGAGGGACCACCGCGCGGCGGTCCGGCCCCCGCAGCGGCGCCCACGCGTACGGCAGCGCGACGACCGACCACTGGCCGGCACCGGGGAGGGCCGCCGAGGCTCGCTGACCGCGCGCGGTACGGCTCGGAATACGACCGGGGCCCACGATGGCCGGCAGGGACAGCCGAGCGCCGATCCGGCCGACGGGACACGAGGCATCGGCCGGCCGACGACCGCGCTGCACAGCCCGTCGCGCGCTGCGGCCTCGTACCCGGCGGCGGGCAGCCGACATGCCCGCGCGACACACGTGAGCGTCCTGCACCGGCACGCGCGCGTGGCGATGTCGACCGCGGGCCGCGGCACAACGCTCCAGGGCGCGCTCCCGCGGGCACGCCTCCTCGGACGGCGTTCCGTGAGCCCTGGGAGACGCCGGGCCGGGCCACGTTGTTCGTACACAGACAGGCAGGCGCGGCTCGGAGCCCGGGAACCCGGGCAAGGCGGTACGGGCCGCACGTCGGCAGCCGGGGAGGCCCGCTCGCGCCCCGCGCGGGGCACACCACCGGCCGATCCACTCGGCCGGCGCACCCGCGCCGATGACGTCGGCGGGCGGGCGAGTGACGCGGCACGCGGTGGCGCCGAGGTGTCCCGCGCGGGAGACCGCCCGGCCCGCGACGGGCCGGCACAGCGGCGCCCCAGCCGCCCCGTGCCGCCGCGTGAGGCCTACGCCTCCGTGAGTTCCACCTGGATCTCGACCTCCACCGGCGCGTCCAGCGGCAGTACCGCGACACCGACCGCGCTGCGGGCGTGGACGCCCTTGTCGCCGAGGACCTCGCCCAGCAGCTCGCTCGCGCCGTTGAGGACGCCCGGCTGGCCCGTGAAGTCCGCCGCGGAGGCCACGAAGCCGACGACCTTCACCACGCGCGCCACCCGGTCCAGGTCACCGGCGACGGACTTGACCGCGGCGAGGGCGTTCAGCGCACACGTGCGCGCCAGTTCCTTCGCCTCCTCCGGGGTGACCTCCGCGCCGACCTTGCCGGTCACCGGAAGCTTGCCGTCCACCATGGGCAGCTGGCCGGCGGTGAAGACGTACTGCCCCGACCGCACGGCCGGCTGGTACGCGGCCAGCGGAGGCACGACCTCCGGCAGGCTCAGGCCCAGCTCGGCGAGCTTCGCCTCGACGGCGCTCATGCCTGCTTCTCGCGCTTCAGGTAGGCCACCAGCTGCTCGGGGTTGTTCGGCCCGGGCACGACCTGGACGAGCTCCCAGCCGTCCTCGCCCCAGGTGTCCAGAATCTGCTTCGTTGCGTGGACGAGCAGCGGCACAGTCGCGTATTCCCACTTGGTCATGCGGCCGACTCTAGCCGCTGCCGTCACCACTCCCACCGCCACTCCCGCCGCCGTCTTGTCACCACTCCCACCGCCGCTCCCACCGCCACTCCCGTCACCGCCCCCGGCAGCCGCGCCGCCACCGTGCGCCCGCCTTCCACGGATCGCAGGTGCCCGCTCACCGACGACCGTCCGCCGCCTCCCGCGCGGGGTGGCGACCGCCTGCCGCGCGGGGTGCCGACCGCCTGCCGCGCGGGGTGCCGACCGCCTGCCGCGCGGGGTGCCGACCGCCTGCCGCGCGGGGTGGCGACCGCCTGCCGCGCGGGGTGGCGACCGCCTACCGAGCCCCGACGCGACCGCCCGCCGCGCCCCGCGCGACCGCCTCCCGCGCGGGGCGCGACTCCCGGGAACTGCCACCCGGAGCCGCCGGGGCGCGCGGCGAGCCTTTAGGCTCGAAGACGTGAGCAGGCTCCAGGTCGTCAGTGGCAAGGGCGGAACCGGCAAGACCACGGTGGCCGCCGCCCTCGCGCTGGCCCTGGCCACGGAGGGGAAGCGGACGCTCCTCGTCGAGGTCGAGGGCCGGCAGGGCATCGCACAGCTCTTCGAGACGGAGGCGCTGCCCTACGAGGAGCGGAAGATCGCCGTAGCTCCGGGCGGCGGGGAGGTGTACGCCCTCGCCATCGACGCCGAACTGGCCCTACTGGACTACCTCCAGATGTTCTACAAACTGGGCAGTGCGGGCCGGGCCCTGAGAAAGCTCGGCGCGATCGACTTCGCGACCACCATCGCCCCCGGCGTCCGTGACGTCCTGCTGACCGGCAAGGCGTGCGAGGCGGTCCGGCGCAAGGACAGAAACGGCGGGTTCGTCTACGACTACGTCGTGATGGACGCCCCGCCGACCGGCCGCATCACCCGCTTCCTCAACGTCAACGACGAGGTGGCCGGGCTCGCCAAGATCGGCCCGATACACAATCAGGCGCAGGCGGTCATGCGGGTGCTGAAGTCGCCGGAGACGGCGGTGCACCTGGTGACGCTGCTGGAGGAGATGCCGGTCCAGGAGACCGCGGACGGCATCGCGGAGCTGCGCGCCGCGCGGCTGCCGGTGGGGCGCGTCATCGTGAACATGGTGCGGCCGCGGGTGCTGGACGATTCCGCCCTGGAACTCGTGGCGTCGGTCCCTCGTTCTTCTGTCGCACGGGCCCTGTCGTCCGCCGGCCTCGGCGGCGCGCGGCGCGGGGGACACGCCGAGCGGCTGGTGGAGCCGCTGCTCGCGCAGGCGGAGGAGTACGCCGAGCGGTACGCGCTGGAGACGGAGCAGCGTGCCGTGCTGGCGGACCTCGACGTGCCGTTGCACGAGCTTCCGCTGCTCGCGGAGGGCATGGACCTGGCCGGCCTGTACGCGCTGGCCAGGAACCTGCGCGGTCAGGACGTCACATGACCCGCCGTGACCGTTCGCCCCGCTCCCGCCCCCACGTCCCCCACCGCCGACACCAACCCCACCGCGGCACGAACGCCAGCACCAGCCCCAGCACCAACACCAGCGCAAGCCCCGTCACGAGTCGGAAGCACCGGAAGCAGGGGATGTCATGAGCCGTCGTCCGGAACAGGCGCAGACCCACGACCCGGCCCGTCACCACCTCTCCCCCGCCCGCACGCTCGACATCGATCCGCTGATCGAGGACCCGGACACCCGGATCGTGGTGTGCTGCGGCTCGGGCGGGGTCGGGAAGACCACCACCGCGGCGGCGCTGGGCCTGCGCGCGGCCGAGCGGGGACGCAAGGTGGTCGTCCTCACCATCGACCCGGCGCGCCGGCTCGCCCAGTCGATGGGGATCGACTCGCTCGACAACACCCCACGCCGGGTGAAGGGCATCGACGACTCCGCGGGCGGCGAACTGCACGCGATGATGCTCGACATGAAGCGCACCTTCGACGAGATCGTCGAGGCGCACGCGGACCCCGAGCGGGCCGCGGCGATTCTGGGCAACCCCTTCTACCAGTCGCTCTCGGCGGGCTTCGCGGGCACGCAGGAGTACATGGCGATGGAGAAGCTGGGCCAGCTGCGGTCCCGGGACGAGTGGGACCTCATCGTGGTCGACACCCCGCCCTCCCGTTCCGCGCTGGACTTCCTGGACGCGCCCAAGCGGCTCGGGTCCTTCCTCGACGGCAAGCTCATCCGCGTGCTGCTCGCACCGGCGAAGGTCGGCGGCCGCGCGGGGATGAAGTTCCTGAACGTCGGGATGTCGATGATGACGGGCGCGCTGGGCAAGGTGCTCGGCGGTCAGCTGCTGAAGGACGTCCAGACGTTCGTGGCCGCGATGGACTCGATGTTCGGCGGGTTCCGTACGCGCGCGGACGCCACGTACAAGCTGCTCCAGGCGCCCGGGACGGCCTTCCTGGTGGTGGCGGCCCCCGAGCGGGACGCGCTGCGCGAGGCCGCGTACTTCGTGGAGCGGCTGGCCGCGGAGGACATGCCGCTGGCGGGGCTGGTGCTCAACCGGGTCCATGGCAGCGGCGCGGACCGGCTGTCGGCCGAGCGGGCGCTGTCCGCCGCGGAAAATCTTGAGGACTCCCGCATTGTGGATCAGGAGGACGGGAAAGCTGGACTTCGTAACTCTCCCGACACGTACGGCAGTTCAGAATCGTCGGCTTCATCCGTGACGGCCGGGACACCGGCCCAGGACGTCCCCGGGGAAGGCTCCCCCGCCACCGCGGACGACACGGAAGCAGCCGTGGACCCGGACACGGGCCAAGGCATGGACCCGGACACGGGCCAAGGCATGGACCCGGACACGGGCCAAGGCATGGACCCGGACGCGGGCCAACGCATGGACCCGGGCACGGACCAGGACACGGCCCCGGACGCGGACCCGGAGCGGTCCGTCGACCGGCTCACCGCGGGCCTGCTGAGGCTGCACGCCGAGCGGATGCAGCTGCTCTCGCGCGAGCAGCGCACACGTGACCGCTTCACCGCGCTCCACCCCGAGGTGGCGGTGACCGAGGTGGCCGCATTGCCCGGCGATGTGCACGACCTGACGGGGCTGCGGGACATCGGCGACCGGCTCGCGGCCGACCGGCCGGAGCTGCCCGAAACGCCCTGAAGAGCCCCTCGCGAAGGGCCTCTCACCCCACCGCGGCGTAGGTCTCGTACACCTCGTCGTCGCTGAGGGGCACGACACCCGTCCCCCGCTCGTACTCCGAGCGCGCGGTCTCCAGCAGCCTGCGCCAGGAGGTCACGGTAGGCCGCCGGCGCAGCAGCGCGCGGCGCTCGCGTTCCGTCATGCCTCCCCACACGCCGAACTCGACGCGGTTGTCCAGCGCGTCGGCCAGGCATTCGGTGCGTACCGGGCATCCGGTGCACACCGCCTTGGCCCTGTTCTGCGCTGCTCCCTGCACGAACAGTTCATCCGGATCGGTAGTGCGGCAGGCAGCCTGCGCACTCCAGTCGGTAACCCAGCCCATACCGGCGCCGTCCTCTCCCGAATCGAGGCTCCCCCACGGCGGCAGCGGCATATTCACCGCCGCCAGTTGAGGACGTTACGGAAGGTGGGCACAGCGCAACACCCCCAGCGGGCCCAATCTTGAATGGTCCGAACGGACTATGGGTAAGCGGCAGATCACCCGGGGGAGTGAGGGGGCGACATGCGCGACAAAGGGGATGTTTCAGGTCAGTTCAGTTGCGTCACAACGGGCACCGCATGACACACGAGGCGGATACGGACACGGGCTCAACACCCCTCGACACACCTCATACGAAGAAAGTCGAAGAGATCCGGAACGATTCGGGGTCGCCGGACGTATTGATACGTGGCCTCACTGCTGTGACAGTTGAGTGCAGCTTAGGCCAAGGCATTTACGCTTGTCCGGCGAATGAGAACGTAGGCTGCTCCCATGCCAAAGAAGCGCTCGGGCGGTGGTCTGTCACCCACGCAGCAGGCCGCCAAGTTCCTCGGTGTCAGTGTCCTCGCGGGAGCCGTCATGGCCGGCATCGCGCTGCCCGCGGTGGGCGCGCTGGGTCTGGCGGCCAAGGGATCGGTCGAGAGCTTCGACGAGCTCCCGGCCAACCTGAAGACCCCGCCGCTGAGCCAGCGCACCACCATCCTCGACGCGGACGGCGGCACGATCGCCACCGTCTACTCGCGCGACCGCACGGTGGTCGACCTCAAGGACATCTCGCCGCACCTGCAGAAGGCGATCGTCGCCATCGAGGACTCCCGCTTCTACGAGCACGGCGCGGTGGACCTGAAGGGCGTCCTGCGCGCCCTCAACAAGAACGCGCGCAGCGGTGAGGTCTCCGAGGGCGCCTCCACGCTGACGCAGCAGTACGTCAAGAACGTCTTCGTCGAGGAGGCGGGCGACGACCCGACGAAGGTCGCCCAGGCCACCCAGCAGACCATCGGCCGCAAGATCCGCGAACTGAAGTACGCGATCCAGGTCGAGGAGGAGCTGGGCAAGAAGAAGATCCTCGAGAACTATCTGAACATCACCTTCTTCGGCCAGCAGGCCTACGGCGTCGAGGCGGCCGCCCAGCGCTACTTCTCCAAGTCGGCCAAGGACCTCAACCTCCAGGAGTCCGCCCTCCTCGCCGGCCTCGTCCAGTCACCGAGCCGCTACGACCCGGTCAACGACGAGACGGAGGCGAAGAAGCGGCGCAACATCGTCCTCCAGCGGATGGCCGAGGTCGGCGACATCTCCCGCGAGCAGGCCGCCGAGGCCGCGAAGACCCCGCTGGGCCTGGACGTGAGCAAGCCGAAGAACGGCTGCATCACGGCGGCCAAGGGAGCCGGCTTCTTCTGCAAGTACGTGGAGAAGGTCTTCCTCAACGACCCGGTCTTCGGCAAGACCCGGGAGGACCGGGCGAAGATCTGGAACCAGGGCGGCCTGACCATCCGTACGACGCTCCAGCCGCAGGCCCAGGAGGCGGTGCAGCAGTCGCTCAAGGACCACGTGAACCAGTCGGACTCGGTCGCCGCCGCGAGCACCCTCGTCGAGCCCGGCAGCGGCAAGATCGTCGCGATGGGCCAGTCGAAGCCGTACGGCTACGGCAAGAACGAGACGGAGATCAACTACTCGGTCGACTCCGCCTGGGGCGGCTCCAACTTCGGCTTCCCGACCGGCTCGACGTTCAAGCCGTTCGTGGCCGCCGCGGCCATCGAGGAGGGCAAGCCGCCGACCCAGAGCTACTCCGCCCCGTTCGAGATGCCCTACCCGCAGACCGTGCGCGGGTGCGAGAAGCCCTGGGTGAACGACGGGAACTACAAGCTCGAGAACGAGAACGAGTCCGAGGTCGGGCCGTACCCGCTCAAGGAAGCGATGGCCCTGTCGGTCAACACGTACTTCGTGCAGATGATCGAGGACATCGGCATGTGCCCCGTGGTGACCATGACCGACAAGCTCGGCATCGTCCAGGGCAACGGCAAGAAGATCCCCGAGGTCCCCTCCTCGATGACCCTCGGCTCCACCGGCCTCTCGCCCCTGACGATGGCGAGCTCGTACGCCGCCTTCGCCTCCCGGGGCATGTACTGCACGCCGGTCGCCATCGAGTCGATCACCCAGAAGATCGGCAACAAGCAGGAGTCGCTCGAAGTGCCGAAGTCGACGTGCTCCCGCGCGATGAGCGAGAACACGGCGGACACGGTGAACACCCTGCTGCAGGGCGTGATCGACTCCGGTACGGGCCAGGCGGCCGGCCTCAGCGACCGCGCCAACGCCGGTAAGACGGGTACGACGGACGAGCGCAAGAACGCCTGGTTCGTCGGCTACACGCCGAACATGTCGGGCGCCGTCTGGGTGGGCAGTGCCAGCCAGAAGGTCGAGATGAAGAACATCACGATCGGCGGCCAGTACCACGCCCTGGTCTTCGGTGGCGCGGTCCCGGGACCCATCTGGAAGGACGCCATGAACGGCGCCCTGTCCGGCAAGGAGGCCCCCTCCTTCAACCTCGTCGACATCCCGGACGCCGAGGACCGCGACCGCGACCGTGACCGCGGGGACGAGGACGGCGACCGCGACGACGGCAACAACGGCGACGGCGGTCTCATCGGCGGCCTGATCGGCGGCGGAGGCGGCAACGGGGGCGGCAACGGCGGAGGCGGCAACGGAGGCGCCGAGCCGGACCCGAGCTTCTCCATCCCGGAGGGCTTCATCCGCGGGGCCGGGAACGGGCCCGGAGGACGCGACTGACCGGCCCGCTCCGTCACCCACGACACGTGGAACGGCCCCTGTCCCGAGGAGCTTCTCGGGACAGGGGCCGTTCCACGTGTTTCCGCACGCCCTATGTCGCCCTCACGGCGACACACCGAACGCGCTGCCTGCACGTACCCCGCGGTGCGGTACGACCGTCGGCTCAGCCGGCCAGCAGCTTCTTCACCGCGGCCGCCACCCGGCCGCCCTCCGCCTGCCCGGCGACCTTCGGGTTCACGATCTTCATCACGGCGCCCATCGCCCGCGGACCCTCCGCGCCCGCCGCCTTCGCCTCCTCCACCGCCTGGGAGACGATCGCGTTCAGCTCCTCGTCGGACAGCTGCTGGGGCAGGTACGCGGCCAGCACCTCGCCCTCCGCCTTCTCCCGCTCCGCCTGCTCGGGGCGTCCGCCCTGCGCGAAGGCCTCCGCCGCCTCACGGCGCTTCTTCGCCTCGCGGGTGATCACCTTCTGCACCTCGTCGTCGGAGAGCTCGCGCTTCTCCTTGCCCGCGACCTCCTCCTTGGTGATCGCGGTGAGCGTCAGCCGGAGCGTCGAGGAGCGGAGCTCGTCGCGCTCCTTGATCGCGGCGTTGAGGTCGTCCTGCAGCTTCGACTTGAGCGTGGTCATGGCTCGATTGTCGCAGGTGCGGGAGGAACGACGCCTGCTCTTTTAAGGCCCGCCGAAGATCAGGTGAGTTCGGAGGATCTTCTGGGGTCTGACACGATGGGCCCATGCGCGCGCGATACGGAATCCCCCTCGGAATCACGGCGGCCGGCGCCGCCGGGCTGCTGTACTCGGCGGGCTTCGAGGCCCGCTCCTTCCGTCTCCGACGGGTGACCGTCCCCGTCCTGCCCTCCGGGATGCGCCCCCTGCGCGTGCTGCACGTCTCCGACATCCACATGGTCGGCGGCCAGCGCAAGAAGCAGCGCTGGCTGCGCTCCCTGGCGGGCCTGCGCCCCGACTTCGTGATCAACACGGGCGACAACCTGTCCGACCCCGGGGCCGTCCCCGAGGTCCTGGACTCGCTGGGCCCCCTGATGCAGTTCCCGGGCGCGTACGTCTTCGGCTCCAACGACTACTACGGCCCCAGGCTGCGCAACCCCGCCCGCTACCTGCTCGAGAAGGTCCAGGGCCGGCACGGCCTGAACGGCAACCCCCCGGTGGTCGACGCGGTCCACAACCCGTGGGAGGACCTGCGGGACGGCTTCGACTCGGCGGGCTGGCTGAACCTGACGAACACCAGGGGCACCCTGAAGATCGAGGGCGCGTCGATCGAGCTGACCGGCCTGGACGACCCGCACATCAAGCGCGACCGCTACCCGGAGGTGGCGGGCGGCCCCTCGGCCTCGGCGGACTTCTCCATGGGCGTCGTCCACGCCCCCTACCTGCGCGTCCTCGACTCCTTCACCGCCGACGGCTACCCCCTGATCCTCGCCGGCCACACCCACGGCGGCCAGCTCTGCATCCCCTTCTACGGCGCCCTGGTCACCAACTGCGACCTCGACACCGACCGCGTGAAGGACCTCTCCACCCACACGGCGGACGGCCGCACGTCCTACCTCTACGTCTCGGCCGGCTGCGGCACCAGCCGCTACACCCCGGTCCGCTTCGCGTGCCCTCCGGAGGCGACCCTGCTCACCCTGGTGGACCGCGACCAGGGCACCATCCGCTGATCACCCGTCCGGCCCACCCACATCGCCCCACACCGCCCATCCGCTGACCCTGGGGTGCATGACCGCCCCGATACCCAGGGACATCCCGGACCTCCCCGCCCTGCCGCGCAGGACGCCCCGGCTGCTGCCCTCCGCCGTCCCCGCCAGAGCCGTCATCCCGCTGGTCCGGCGCCCGGTGGCCGCGGCGTACCGCCTCACCGTCGCCCTGACGGCGACGGGCGCGGTACTGGTCCTGCTGCTCCTCGGCAGCCCGGCCCGCGTCCTGAGCTACTTCGCCGTCCAGAGCGCGCTCCTGCTGGCCGTGGTCATGCTCGCCTCGGCACGCCGTGCCTGGCTGGCCCGCCACCCCCTGCCGGGCGCCCTCACGGGAGCGGCCCTCCTGTACGTCGTCATGGCCGCCCTGGTCCACCACCTGGTCCTCGCGGACGCCACCCCCGCCTTCTCGATGACCACCGCGCCCACAGGCCCCTCCTGGCTGTCCCCCCTCGCCTCCCACACCCTGCACACGGTGCTCCCCCTCGCCGCGCTGCTGGACTGGCTCCTCCTCTCCCCACCGGCCCGCACCCACCTCCGCCAGGCCGCGCCCTGGCTCCTGTACCCCCTGGCCTACCTGGCCTTCACCCTCGCCCTCGGCGAACTCCTCCCCGGCTCCCCGTCCCGCTACCTCTACCCCTTCCTCGACGTCGCCCGCCACGGCTACAGGAGCGTCCTCGCCAACGCCCTCCTCACCGGCCTCTCCTTCTACGCCCTGGCCGTCCTCCTCGTGGCCCTGGACCACACCCGCCCGAACCCGGTCCGCCGCCCCTCCAAAACCGGATTTCGTCTCTAGCCAGCAGTGGGCTAAAGTAAACGTCGTCGCCGCGACAGCAGCGACACTCGGGGTGTAGCGCAGCTTGGCAGCGCGCTTCGTTCGGGACGAAGAGGTCGTGGGTTCAAATCCCGCCACCCCGACAGAGACGTACCAGGTCTCTTACCTACTCACGCGAGTAGGTAAGAGACCTGGTTCGTTTGCGTGTCTATCTGCGTGACTATCGGCTCCCGAGTGTTTACGGCCGCTGCGGATCAGCGCCGAAGATCCCGTCCATGACCACGGCGCCGGTCTGGATCACGGGTCGGATCTGCTTCCGGTAGACCTCCTCGGTCACTGCCGTCCCGGAGTGCCCGACGAGCCGGGAAATCACTTCCAGCGGGACGCCGCGGTCGGACAGCAGAGACACGAAGCTGTGCCGGAGCTCCCGGGGCGTCCACTCGTCGGCGTTGATCCCGTCGATGCCCTTGAGCGCCTGGCGGAAGGCGCGGCGGACGTTGGCCGCGTCCAGTGGCTTGCCCACGGCCGAGGAGAAGACGAGCTCGTGTTCTTCCCACTTGTCGCTGGCGGCGAGCCGATCCCATCCCTGATCTTCGAACTGCTGCCAGAGGGCTTCGACGCACCGCGCCGGTAGAGCGAGCGTGCGCCGGGACTTCCGGGTCTTGGTGTCCCCGCCGCGCCGGACCGAGCGCCACACCGCGATGTGCGGAGGCTGCGGCGGGTCCGCGTCCGGCTTGCCCTTGAGGAAGACGTGGTCCCAGGTGAGCGCTCGCAGTTCCTCGGTACGGGCACCCGTCAGCAGGGCCACGACGATGTACGCGTACATCGAGGTCCCCTCGGCACCCTTGAGCACGGCCTCGGCCTGAGCGAAGGAGAGCGCCTTGGAGGGGCGCCCTGCCTGCCCCTGGGGCACCGAGCACAGCTCGACGACGTTCCGCTTCACCTTGTCCCGGGCCATGGCCCGCTTGACCGCGCGGTTGAGGCACGAGTGGATCGCCTGGAGGGTGCGCGTGCTGAGCGTCTTCGCCTTGGCGGCCAGCCAGCGGTCGACGTCCTCAGCGCTCAGGTCGCGGAGCCTGCGAGCGCCGAGGGACGGGATGACGTGCGTCTGACTCAGGATCGCGCAGGTCTTGGCCGTACTGGGGTCAAGCCCACCAGACCGTACGCGAGCCAGTCCACCACGGCGTCCTTGACCGTGTAATTGGTGGGCGCAATCGCGAGACCGTCCTCGTGGTCCCGCAACACCTCCTTGAGCTTGTTCTTCGCCTCCGTCTTGGTCTTGCCACTCCCCCGCTTCACGATCCGCTTTCCGCTCGGATCGAACCCGAGGTTCGCCGTGGCGATCCACCGTTGCCGCTTCTCGTCCCAGTGCAGGCCGCCGTCACCGCGGCTCCGACGCTTGGTCATCAGGCCGCACGCTCCATCTGCTCCCGGGCCCGTAGTGGCGTGCGCGGGGAGCTCCCATCCCGTCCACCGTCGACCCAGGCAAAGCCGAGCAGACGCAGCCCCTGGCGTCCAGGTCGTTCGTACAGTGGCGCGCTCCACCTGGACGCCAGGAACCACGCCCGCTCCACGGTGTGTGGGTCGACGGCGGACGGGATGGGAGCTGGGGAGAGTGGGGGACGAGGTTGTGGCCATGCCAACGCTGCTGCATCAGCCAAACTGCCAACCATGGATGCAGGGATAGCGGCAGTGCTGGGAGCCATTGCAGGGGCGGTCGGGACAACGATGGCTGGCCTATCCACGGGATGGGCCTCCCAACGCCAAGCAAAGATCACAGCTCGATCGGCGCACCTACTCAAGCGGAGCGAGGCCCGACAGACCGCGTACAAAGCATTTCTCGCCGCTGCCAACGCGATACGGGAGCACATGATCACTCGTATTGGAGTGCGACTGCCGGACGGGATGCCGGAACATGACTTGTTCCGGCCCCCGGACCAGGAATTTTGTCTTGAGGCGGACCGTCTCGGCAAGACGCTGCGAGACGCATGGTTAGAGGTTTCCCTTGCGGGCCCGGAGTCTGTCCTAGAGCCTGCCAGCGTCATCGAGGATGCTGCCAACAGCCTGGTCACCTACTCCGAGATCATCGCGGCTCTCCATGGTGTCCCTTCTGTAGGGTCAGAAGTCCGAACGTACAGACGCGCGGCCCAGGACGACATGTCGCGACTCGGGGGCGGCATCCGGGACTTTGGCAAGCGCGCTCAGCAAGCTCTCGATCGTGATGGCACTGAGTGATGGCGTATGACAGGCCGCAGTTGCGGACACTCTCGGGGTTGTCAAGATGCCAGACGGTGTCTGACACCAACGGCTGACACCAACAGCGGCGGACGGAACTGAACGAGAGCGGTCCCCGACGGTCGCCGCGCCGGCCCCAAGCCAGGGTTCTCCTGACTGCCGGGGGACCGGTGATCGACCTGATAAGGATGAGGCCAGGGAGTAAAGATCCTTCCCTGGCCTCACAGGTCTTTCGGCTCGGCCTTGCGGAGAGCCTTCAGTAGATGATGACTCTCCAGCGTTCGACCCACAGCAGCCAGTCACCGCCCGTACCGCGTACCTGGACGCGATCGGCCTCCACCTGCCAGGCGGTGCCGTAGCGCGTGGCGTCGGGGAGGTCCGCCCTTACGACGTCATAGACCTCCAGGTCATCCTCGACCGGCCGAGACCAGGTGTGCGCACAGTGATCGCAGAGGTAGACCACTACATCGTGCCCCGCAATAGTCATCGGCCTGCCCAGACGGACCGCCTCGATGAAGCACCGAGGGCACGGATCGGCGGTGTGGGCGCCTACTGATCGGGACATCGTTCGATCCTGCTGTACAGCAGCGAAGTACAACAACCCCAGCAACCGATCCCATCCGGTAGCGTCCCAGGAGGGCCGTAGCGTGGCCGGTGCGACCGTTGGCGACCGATCCACATAGAGCTGCGGAGCAGAAGGCGCCTGACATCCACGGCTGTAAAACTGGCAGCTTAGATTCGGTTCGCCTGCCACGGGCTGGTGCCCCCAAGGCGGTGGACCGGTGCCGCGTTCGGGATGGGGTCACGGACGAATCGTTGTGTTGTCTCCGGTGACGGCCGTGCCGATTGTCTGCGCGGCGATGGACCGTTCACCGGACGCGGTGATCGTCACCGCACTGGTCGGAGGAAGCTGGGCGGCCAGTTCGGCAAGCAACTGCGGATTCTCCCTTAGCGTCCGCTTGATCTGCTGACGTAGCGCGGCTGCAGCATCGGCGTCCTCCGGGTCCTCGGCCGCCTCACGCACCGCCGCCTCCAGCTCGGGCCGACCGGCCGGGCTCCGGCGCCGCCAGACCGCGTGCAAGATGCTGCGTCCTGCATTCGCCGTGGCTCCCACCGCAGCGTCCTCAGCTCGGGCCAGCACCCCCGCACCATAGGCACCCAGAGCCGCGCTTAGATACGGCCCTGCCTGCTCCAGAAACTGCACAATCTCCGCTCCCACAACCCACCCCCGAAATCCTGTAATGACTGACGCCAGGGCATCAGACTAAGCCGCCCAGCCAGCGTGCACGCGGCAACTCTGCATTCGAGGAACGTCGACCGGCCTTACTCCACGCGAGCCAGCGAACACCTGCCCGCCCCTAGCGCCGTCTGGCTACGCTCCCAACTGGCAGATCGCCGACCAGGAAAACGGAGAGCTTCAACGGTCAGACCTCGAAGTGGCGTACACGGCTGCGTCGATCCTTGCGCGGATCTGTGCGACGAGCGGGTTCTCCGGGCCCAGGGTGGGCTCGATCCGACCGAGGGCTACGCGATAGACGGCGATCGCCTTTTGGTGTGCACCGGCTTCCTGGTGGGTGTCCGCCAGAGTGAGTTGGGCGTTCAGGACGTTGGGGTGGTCACCGAGGGTCTGCTGCCAGTGGGCGAGGTTGACTTCGTACAGCGGCACAGCCAAGTCGGGTTGGTCATTGGCCCGATAGATCTCAGCCAGGTACTGCCGTTGCTTGACTGTGTCCGGGTGGGTGACGCCGAGTTCCTTCTCGGCGAGCGCAACGCTGCGTTCAAGCAGTTCGGTCGCCCTGGGCAGGCCGCCGGACCCGCCGAGGGCGCGGGCCAGCATGGCGGTGCAGTGAAGTGTTTGCGGGTGGACGCGGCCGAGTTCGGCCTCCAGCTGGGCGCGGACGTCCTCCAGGACGGCGACTGCCTGTGCCGCGTTGTCGGACTCCATGTGAGCAGCGGCCAGGTTTATCCGGCTGGTGACCGTGTGCGGGTGTGCGTCGCCGAAGATGAGGCTGGCGCTGCGCACGGCGGCTTCGAGGAGCTGGACGGCGCGCGGAGCGTCGCCAACTGTGAGGTGTGCGAGGGCCAGGTTGCTCCGACACACGATGGTGTGCGGGTGGTCCTCGCCGAGCGAACGGACGCACCGCTCCAGCGTTGACTCAGAGAGAGACACGGCCTGTGCCGGATTGTCCATCTGGCGTAGTGCGTCGGCCAGGCCGATGTAGTTGGACAGGGTGTCCGGGTGGGACTCACCGAAGACCTGCTCGCACTGGGCGACGACGGTTTCGAACAGCGGGACCGCGCGATCAGGGTCGCCCGCCGCGAGGTGTGCATTCGCGAGACCGCTTCGGGTGGCGAGGGTATGGGGGTGGGTCTCGCCGAGCAGCGCGGCACGGTGCTTGAGGATGGTGTCGTACTGCGCGATCGCCCGTCCATCGTGGCCGGCGGCCCGGTATGCCTGCGCCAGCCCGTTCCTGGTGGTCAAGGTCTGGGGATGGCCGTCGCCGAGGAGGTGGGCGCTCTGCGCGGCCGCGGTCTCCAGCAATGGAAGCGAACGGGTGAAGTCTCCAGCGTCCCGGTAGGCGCAGCCGAGGTTCGCACGGATGGCAATGGTCTCTGGGTACGCCTCGCCGTACACCTCCTCGCATCGGGCCAGGGCCGTCTCGAGGTGCTGCGCTGCCTGGTCAGGGCGTCCGGCGATCAGATAGGCGTAGGCAAGGTTGTTCCGGCTGGTGATGGTTTCGGGATCGCTGTCGCCGAACGCCTGCTGCCATTGTGCGAAGACGGCGGTGTACATCGGAATGGCGCGGGACAGGTCGCCTGAAGCGAGGTAAACCGCCGCTAGACCGTGCTGGCTGCTCAGCGTGGCAGGGTGAGTTGGTCCTAGGGATCGCTGGTACTGCGTGAGTGTGGCCTCATACAGAGAGACAGCACGATCCAAGTCGCCGGACGCATGGTAAGTGCGGGCCAGTTCCTCGCAGCTGACGAGAGTGTCGGGGTTATCATTGCCAAGTGCGTGCCTACGCTGGGCCAACGTCTCCTCGTGGAGTGTGATGGCACGGGCCAGATCGCCGGAGTCGCGGTACGAGTTGGCAAGGTTAGCGGCGACGGTGAGCGTCCCTGGATGCGAGTCGCCAAGTACCTGCGCGCACTGGGCGACCAGCGGTTCGAGGGTGGCGATGGACCGTTCGAAGTCCCCGGCTCCGTAGTAGGCGTCGCCTAGGTTCGAACGGACCTTCATGGTGATTTCGTGCTCGGCGCCAGCGAGCGCTTCGCAGCGGGCGAGCGCCGCCGTGAGCAGCGGAACGGCGCGGGCGTCATGACCGAGGCTCTGGAGATAGAGTGCAGCGCTCGCGTACCGTCCGGCGGGAAAGGTGTCAGCGTGTCCGTCAGGAGTGGTGGCCGCGAGCGCGACGAGGTGCGGAAGCAGCCGATCCCAAGTGGGGGACCGGCCAGAGTCGGGTGGTTCTCCCAGGGGGACGACCGCAGCGCTCAGCAGCCGTTCGGCCTCTAACCTTCCGGTTGGCGCGCTGTCACCGATGGGCGGCTGGTTCCGGAGCGTGGTCTGGACGAGGCGGTGGATGCTCACCGAGTCCTGAGTTAGGGAGACCATGCAGTAAACAGCAAGCACCCCAAGGGCTTCGTGAAGGTCGTCGCTGTCGTCGGTGATAGGGCTCAGCAGTCCAACTGGGATGTCGTCGGGGGCCAGCCACGCCAGTGTGAACAGGACGCGGACTGCCAGGGGGTTTCGCTCCGTGAGGGTGCTAATCGTCTGGCGCCAGATCCGGGCGACGGTGCGTTCTGGATCTACACCTTCGGGAGCCTTGTCCAACGCGCCTATCAGTCTTCGGCGGTAACGTTCGATGCTGATCGTCGGGTTCTGCGCGAGGTAGGCGCCAGCCTGCATCAAAGCGATGGGAAGCTGTCCTAGGTCGGCTGAGAGGGCCCGGGTCTCCTGCATCTGACGGTGGGTCGGCGAAGTCGTGCCGAGCACCTGGCTACAGAGGAGTTCACTCGCTGCAGCCAGGTCGAGTACGCCGAGGGCCAGCGTTGCGACGGAGGCCGGCCAGCTAGCTGATCGTCGGCTGGTAGCAATGACGTGGCCGTTAGACGAGCTGACGTAGGGTTGCAGGTCGGCCGGATCCTCAACGTTGTCGAAGATCAGCAGCCACCCCGGATGCCACTGCAGCCACGACATCGCCCAGGCTGCGCGTTCTTCGGTAGACGCGCTGCCGGCCCACACGGGGATCAGTCGCAGAGCGAGGTCGGCCAGCGATTGCTCGATGTGGTCGGGTGATGCGGCGGCAATCCACCACATGAAGGTGTAGTCGCGACGGTGCCTGTGGGCATACGCAAGCGCGAGGGTGCTCTTGCCGACGCCGCCGAGGCCTTGGACGACGGCAGTCCTGGCTGCTGGCTGCCCGAGCGTGCCGCGCAGCCAGCCCAGCTCTCTCGTGCGGCCGAAACATAGCGGGAGCGGCGGCAGGTTGGTAAGCCCGGCAGGTGCCTGGACGTCGCGCGCCGAATTCAGCAACTCGGCCGTCAGAGCGTTGACCGGGCCGGTGATCGCTGTCCCGATGTGATGTGCGGCGACGGATCCGGCCCCTATCGCCTGGAAGGTGAAGTCCGTCACCGCAGGACCCGCCGACTCTCGTGGCGAACGGTGACCGTCGACCTTTCTCTGCCCGACGGCCTACTGCGTGCCCCCATCTCAGTTCAGTCCCCTCTGCAGCCCGGCTTGGTGTCTTGCTCTCCAGCACGGTGCGTACTCGTTCCCTATATGGGTCAGTATCGGCTGAGCGGCGGCGAGAGTTGCATGGAATCGGACTTCGTCGCTCAACATCAGCGACGCGGACAGGGGCGTACACCAGCGTTTCTGTCCGACCGTCGCAGCAGTCGACGACAGCCGCCGGAGCGAGCTGGGATCGAACTCCTTCAGCCAGGTCGGCGAGCCCCCGCAAGGGGCGGTCATGCTGGTCCAGAGGCAGTCGCAGCAGTTCCCCGCCCACGCCTTCCACCATCTTCACCGCGGAGTCGGGATTGACTTCGTCGTCACCGCAGCTATCAAAGAACCAGACGACGTCGACAACCAGACCGGCAAGGACCGGCACCAGCGGAACCATGGGAGTCTTTCCCGCAACCTAGCTTGACCTCTACGACAGTAAGACCGCCGGCCTCCGCACACGAGAGCGCACCGCGTCCCATCCTGAGTAGGGTTAGGGCATCGAGCGTCCCAGCTGGTGAGCGTCTAACTGCGTGACAACACCGACGAACAGCGGCGAACAAGGGCGGCCGCCCACGGACTGCCAGCGCAGGTGAGAGGCACATCAGCCCAAGGCAGCGTCCCCACCCAAGTTGCTTCGGGACGAAGAGGTCGTGGGTTCAAATCCCGCCACCCCGACAGTGAAGTACCAGGTCGGCCGCCTACTCATATGAGTAGGCGGCCGACCTGTTTGGTCTGCGGGGGCGGAGGACAGGCCGGACGGCGGTTTCGCGGGTTATCCGGTGACGGCACGGCGGTCCACGGACGGGTCAGGGGTGAAACTACTCGCGGTACGAGGCGACCTCGTCACGCCTCCTCGGGGAGCCGGCCGGCTACTTGAGGGCGATCATGCGGACCGACTGCCCGGTGGTGCGGGCGATGGTTTCGGAGTCGCGGTCGTAGTGCAGCAGTGTGAGGCCGGCTTCTTCCGCGGCTGCGGCCACGAGGAGGTCGACGGCTCCGGCACTGCGGTGCTCGCCCTTGGCGGTGAGCTCGCGCTGGATGACGCGGGCGCGCCGGTGGATACCGTCGGGCATGGGACACCAGGTGAACTGGTTCAGGCGCTCCTGAAGGGCCACAATGGCCCGGCGGTGAGCGGCGGCCGTCAGTCTTTGCCGGTCGGGTCGATTGTCCGCAGCTCTTTCTTTCGTCGCCGGGTGTGGCCGTCGAGGTCTTGCCTGATGGCCATGACGTCCTCCACGCGGATGCGGATGGGTCCGCAGTACAGGGCGTCGCAGGAGCTGGGGAAGGTGCCGTCGATGAGGGAGATGCCGCTGAGCACCACGCCGGCTGCCTGGTCCAGGGCGGTGCACGGGACCGGGTGGAACGAGCGGTCCCAGGGCCAAGGCGCTGGTCAGGCGTCGCCGCGGGCGCGGGCCGGATTACTGGGCGGTGGTGGAGTGACGTAGGGTGCCGTCGGTCATGGCCCGTAGGGGCACTCACTTCTTTCAGGGGGACGGTCATGGGCGGCGCCGCGCGCATGGGGCATACGCCGTTGCCGGGGATCGGTGTGCGGTACGACCTGGCCACGCGGGAGGGGCGGCGGCTGTCGGTGATCGCGCATCTCGACGGGTCCCGGACGCTGAACACGTACCGTACGGACGATCCGGACGACACCGCGCTGTCCCTGCGGATGACCGCCGAGGAGGCGGGTGCGGTCATCGACGCCGTGATGCCCGCGCACCAGAGCCCGAATCTGCTGGCGACGGCCGAGCTGGGCCTGGTCGCCGAGCGGTTCGAGCTGCCGGCGCGGTCGTACTGGGGCGGGCGGTTGCTGGGTGACACCCGGATGCGTACGGAGACCGGTGTGTCCATCGTCGCCGTACTGCGCCGGACCGAGGCGATCCCGTCCCCGGGGCCGGAGTTCCGGCTGGCCGGGGGTGACACCCTCATCGTGGTCGGCACGCGTGAGGGTGTCGACGTCGCCGCCGGGATTCTCGAACGGGTGTGACTCGCCGGGCCCGGAGGGTCAGGCGCCCGCGTGGGCCGGTTCCGGGCGGTCCCGGTCGGCGGTAGGTGCCGGGGGCGTGGTCGGCCGGCGGGTGAGGCGGCGGGCCAGGGGCTCGGTCCAGCGGGCGGTGAGCGGGCCGATCACGACCAGGAGCAGGACGTACGCCGTGGCCAGCGGGCCGATACGGGGCTCGACGCCGACGGCGAGGCCGGCGATGACGATGGAGAACTCGCCCCGCGCGACCAGGGTGCCGCCCGCGCGCCAGCGGCCCGCGCCCCGGATTCCCGCGCGGCGGGCCGCGTACCAGCCGGTGGCGATCTTGGTGAGTGCGGTGACGACGGCGAGGAGCAGGGCCGGCAGCAGGACGGGCGGGATGTCGGCGGGGTCGGTGGACAGGCCGAAGAAGACGAAGAAGACGGCGGCGAACAGGTCCCGCAGCGGGGTCAGCAGGCTGCTCGCGCCCTCGGCGACCTCGCCGGACAGGGCGATGCCGACGAGGAAGGCGCCGACGGCCGCCGAGACCTGGAGTTCCTGGGCGAGCCCGGCGACCAGGAGGGTCAGGCCGAGGACGACCAGCAGCAGCATCTCCGCGTTGTCGGAGGAGACGGCGCGGCTGATCAGCCGTCCGTGGCGCAGCGCGAGGTAGAGGACGGCGCCGACGGTGCCGAGCGAGATCAGCAGGGTGACGGAGCCTCCGGCCAGTCCGGCGCCGGCCAGCAGGGCGGTGAGGATCGGCAGGTAGACGGCCATGGCGAGGTCCTCGATGACGAGGACGCCGAGCACCACCGGGGTTTCGCGGTTGCCGAGCCGGCGCAGGTCGCCGAGGACCTTGGCGATGACGCCGGAGGAGGAGATCCAGGTGACGCCGGCCAGGGCGACGGCGGCCACCGGGCCCCAGCCGAGGATCAGTGCGGCGACGGCGCCGGGCACCGCGTTGAGGACGAAGTCGACGACGCCGGAGGGGTACTGGGTCTTGAGGTTGGTGACCAGTTCCGAGGCGCTGTACTCCAGGCCGAGCAGGAGCAGCAGCAGGATGACGCCGATCTCGGCACCGGTGGCGGTGAACTCCTCGCTGGCCCGCAGGGGGAGGATGCCGCCGTGGCCGAAGGCGAGTCCGGCCAGGAGGTAGAGGGGGATGGGTGAGAAGCCCATCCGTCCGGCGAGGCGGCCCAGCAGGCCCAGGGCGAGGATGATCGCGCCGAGTTCGATGAGCATGGCGGTGGTGTGGTGCACGGGCGTCGGTCCTCCGGTTCGGTGACGGCGGCGTCAGTGCCTTCGGGTGGGTGGCTCGGTGGGTGAGTGCCTGCGGACGGCGCGGTGCAGCGGCGGCAGGGAGTCGGCGCCCGGCGGGGCAGGCCCGTACGGCGGAGTGGTGATCCGCGTGCGGGCAGGGGCTACCGCGGCGGGGCGGCGGGAGCGGGTGCGGGCCGGGAGATCAGGCGCCGGGGAGGGCGGGACCCGGTTCGGGGACGCTGTCGCGGGCGGTGTTGTCGATGCGTACGGGCCGGTTCATGTCACGTCGGTGCATGTCGCGTTCCCCCCGTCGCATCCGAGATCCGCCTCTCACGAGCTGAGCAGTCGCACTGAACAGTCGCACCGAGCAGTCGAGCTGAGCAGAGGAGCTGAACAGTGGAGCGTCAAGACTCCGTTAAGAACTTTACCGCATGACGAAATACCTATACATCGCATTCGTTCGGTAATCCGTCACAACCGCTCGTCAGACGCTCGGTGCCCCGTGTTCACCGAGCCAGCGGGCGAGTTTGCCGCGGCGGCCGATGGCGCGCAGCCGGCGTTCCGCCGCCTCGCGGGTCAGCGGGGTGGTGATGAGGAGGAGGTCGTCGCCGGCGTGGAGCACGGTGTCGGGGTCGGGGACCAGGGTGGTGCCGCCGCGGACGATCAGGGTGACGACGGTCGGGGGCGGCAGGCGCAGTTCGAAGACGGCGACGCCGTGCAGCCGGGAGTCCGGCGGGATGCTGACGGTGAGCAGGTCGGCGTCCAGGACGTCGAGGGGAGCGGTCTCCACCTGGATCTCGCGCAGCGCGCCGCTGCGGACGAGTCCCAGGCGCCGGGCGACGGCGGGCAGGGTCGGGCCCTGGATGAGGGTGAACATGATGACGAGGACGAACACGATGTTGAGGACGTCGCGGGCCCCGTCGATACCCGCGACGACGGGGAACGTGGTGAGCACGATCGGTACCGCCCCGCGCAGGCCCGCCCAGGAGATGAACGTCTGTTCGCGCCAGGGGATCGGGAAGGGCAGCAGGCACAGCACGACCGAGAGGGGGCGGGCGACCAGCAGCAGTACGGAGCCGATGACGAGCGCCGGGATGACCGCTGCGGGCAGTTCGCTGGGGTCGACCAGCAGGCCGAGCATGACGAACAGGCCGATCTGGGCGAGCCAGCCGACGCCTTCGGCGAAGGAGCGGGTGGCGGCGCGGTGCGGCAGCTGGGCGTTGCCCAGCACCATGCCGGACAGGTAGGCGGCGATGATGCCGCTGGCGTTGACCGCTCCGGCGGCGGCGAAGGCGATGACGCCGAAGCCGACCGTGGCCAGCGGATACAGTCCCGTGGCGGGCAGGGCGATGTGGCGCAGCGCGGCGACGCCCAGACAGCCGATCAGCACGCCGAGGGTGCCGCCGACCGCGAGCTGGTAGAGCAGGTTGAGCACGAGCGGCCCGGGGCCGGGCAGGTCGGCGGTGGCGGTGGAGAACACCGTGACCAGGATGATGGTCGGGGCGTCGTTGAAGCCGGACTCGGCCTCCACCAGTCCGCGCAGTTTCTCCGGCAGCGGCAGTGCGCGCAGGACGGCGAACACGGCGGCGGCGTCGGTGGAGGAGACGATCGCCGCGAGCAGCAGCGCCAGCTGCCAGTCCATGCCCAGCAGGAAGTGCGCTCCGGTGGCGGTCACCACGACCGAGAGGGCCACCCCGACGGTGGCGAGCACACCGGCGGGGGCGAGCCGGCGCCGGACGTCGTCCCACCGGGTGCTCAGGCCTCCCTCGACGAGGATCAGCCCCAGCGCCGCGGTCCCCAGCGCCTGGGCCAGCTGGGCGTCGTCGAACTCCAGACCGAGCCCGTCCTCACCGGCGATCACGCCGACGGCCAGGAACAGCAGCAGGCTCGGCAGGCCGACGCGGTGGGCGGTGCGGGCGGCGGCGATGCTGGCCAGCAGGACGGCGCCGCCGATCAGCAGCGTCACGTACAGCTCGGACAGGGTCATCGCACGGTCCCCGTGCCGTGACCGGCCCGGCGTTCAGCGGTCGCGCGGTGGCAGGGGCCGGTGGCGGCGCTCGCCGCGGTGCGGGTCGAACATCTCCCCGGCGACTCCGGCCAGGACCAGCCCGGCGGCGATGAGCAGCCCGTGGGCCAGGGCGATGCCGCTACCCAGCACGGCCAGCGCGACGGTGAGCAGCAGCCAGGCACGGGCGTAGCGGTACTCGCGCGGCCGGCAGGGGCGGCCGTGCCGCAGGCCGCGGGCGAACCGGGGGTCCTCGTGGTGCAGACGGGCCTCGATCTCGTGGAGCCGTGCCTCATCCGGTCCGTCCATGGCCCTCTTCTCGGCCGCCTCCCCGCGGCGGGGGGCGGTGCGAAGGCGTCGTCGCGGTCCGAGGTGTGATCCATCTGCTCTCCTCACGCATCCCGTGCCTCACGATCACACCAGGACGAAGTGGCGCAGCCGCACATACGCGGCCGCGGTGGTGGCGGTGACCCGCGGTGACCGCGGTGACGATCAGTCCGTAGCGGCTGAACTGCCGGAACGAGAGGTGACGACCCTCGCGCTCGGCGATGCCGATGACCACGACGTGGGCGAGGAGGCGATGATCGTGGCGCTGCCGCGGAGATGTGCGCCGAGGGCGCACGCCCAGCACGGCATCCGCGCTCCGCCGTCGAGGGCCTCGGACGGAGCACGCCGTGCGGGACGAAGCACGTCATCATGACGACGATCGCCCCACACCCCGGCCACGCAGTGACACTCACCGCGACCCGCGCGGTGCTGTTCCCACCCTTCCGGTGGCCTCGGGCCCTCGTTCCCACGCGGCGGCCGACCGGCACAACAGCAGGACCAGCGGGGCCGGGACGGTCTCCTCGTCGGTACGGCCGGTTCGCTGCGTCGCTGCGTGCATCAGGGCGCGGGCTCCTCTCAGGGGTGTGGTGATCACACCTTCACCCCGGCGGGGAAGGACGCGCCATCGGGGACGACACTCATATCGGGAGGGGTCCGACCCCTACGGATCGCGCGAGACGTGGGGGTCGGCACGGACCGAGGGCCTGCGCGCGGGGACGTCCCGCGGCCGTCCTGCGGCGGTCACGTTGCCGACTGCTCTCCTCGTCTGGTGTGGTGGTGGTTCGGGGGGCCGAGGCCCGGGAAGGATCGACGACATGATCATCTTTGGCACCAAGGGGTATCTGCACCAGCTCGCGATACTGACGCTGGTGTGCGCGCAGTGCGGGAATCCCTCCGCGCACACGCTGAGGAAGAAGGTCACGAAGTTCACCCTGTTCTTCGTGCCGCTGTTCCCGGTCTCGACGAAGTACGCCACGCAGTGCACCTTCTGCGGTGCCGAGCAGAAGGTGACCCAGGAACAGGCCGAGCGGCTTCAGGCGCAGTCCCTCGGCGGCGGGCAGGGACACGGGCAGCCGCACCAGCAGCAGCCGTACCGGTCCTAGCGTCTGTTGCGTCCGTCCCGGTCGTCGGCCGCGTACGGCGGGATGTCGCCGTCAGCCGTTCCACGTCTCGTACGGGTCCGGCGGGGCCGGGACCGGCTTGGCACGGGTGACCTGGAGGTACGGGACCGGGCGGCCGTTGACCGGGTCCTCGGTGCGGCGCGGGGTGTAGGTGCCGGTGACCTCCAGCCAGGTGTCCGGGCGCAGGACCGGCGGGATCTCGCCGGTCAGGGCGATCTTGACGGGCCGTCCGTCCGCGGCGCAGCAGCTGAGGCCCATGCGGACCAGGTACGGCGCGTCCGTGCCGTTCGTCGCGACGAAACCGGTGACGCTGATGGGGCGGTCGCGCAGATGGCGGCCGTGGTCGTAGACCGCGCGGGCCGCGTACTCCCCGACCCCGAGGCGCAGCGGGCCCCGCGCGGGGAGTTCCGGGAAGCCGAGGGGTTTCTGCAGGGCCGTACCGGTGTGGGTGGCGCTGTAGGAGCCGAGGGCCGGCGGGGCGACCAGGATCAGGGCGAAGAGGGGGAGGGTGAGGAGCCAGGAGATACGGGGCTCCCGGTGCGGCTCCTCCGGGTGCGGCGGGCGGCGCCACTCGTACCGGACCGTCGCCGCCGCCGTCGCGATCAGCACCGCACCCGACAGCAGCAGCAGCGGACGCAGGCCCGCCTTGACGTACCGCAGGTGGAGGTCGGTCAGGCCGGCGTGCAGCACGGTCGCGCCGAGCAGGAACAGCAGGGCCGCCTGCGCCTGGCCGTTGAGCCGTGACCTCACAGCAGCACCGCACCCGTCAGGGCGGACACCGCGACACCCAGGGCGAAGGTCGCGGGGGCGAAACGCAGGGCGAAGGCACGGCCGAAGGTGCCCGCCTGCATGGCGAAGAGCTTGAGGTCGACCATCGGTCCCACGACCAGGAAGGCGAGCCGCGCCGTCAGCGAGAACTGGGTCAGCGACGCCGCCACGAAGGCGTCCGCCTCCGAGCAGATGGACAGCAGGACGGCCAGGAAGGCCAGCGCCAGGACCGACAGCACTGGATGGCCGGCCGTCGCGCTCAGCCACCGCTCCGGCACCACCGCCTTCAGCGTCGCCGCCGCCATCGCGCCGACCACCAGGAAGCCGCCCGCGTGCATCACGTCGTGGCGCACCGCCCCCCAGAACGCCGCACCCTTGCGCTGACCCTCGTACGACGAACGGGCGGGCGGGCGCAGCCAGTCCGCGCGGCCCAGACGCTGCCACAGCCAGCCCATCGCACACGCCACCAGCAGGCTCGCGACGCAACGGGCGAGCACCATCTCGGGGTGGCCCGGAAAGGCGACCGCGGTCGCCGTCAGCACGATCGGGTTGATCGCGGGGGCGGACAGCAGGAACGCCAGAGCCGCCGCCGGGGCCACTCCCCTGCGCACCAGTGCGCCCGCCACCGGCACGGACGCGCACTCGCACCCCGGAAGTACCGCGCCCGCCGCTCCCGCGACCGGTACCGCCAGCGCCGGGCGCTTCGGCAGGGCGCGCGCGAAGAACGACGGCGGGACGAACACCGCGATGGCCGCCGACAGCAGGACACCGAGCACCAGGAACGGCAGGGCCTGTACGACGACGGCCACGAACACCGTCATCCAGCTCTGCATCACCGGGGCGGCCAGGGCACTGCGGACGGGCCCCTGGAACATCACGGCCGTGAGCAGGAACAGGACGAGGAGGAGGGAGGAGTCGAGGCGGCGGGGCTCCTCGGGGGGTGCCTCGCGTCCGTTGTCGGAGCGTGCCGCGGATCCGTCCTCGGGTGGTGTCGCTCCCGGTTCGGGGGCGCCTGTTCCGCGCGGGGGTGAAGCGGTGGTGGCCACGGGCCCGGTGCACCTCCCAGATGCGCGCGCGACAGGGCGGGGCCCGCTCGGGTCCCTGCTCCTTGGTACGGAGAGGGCGGGGCCGGCGTTCAGGTGCCACCTGGAACCACGCGCCGCGATGCGGCAGTCTCTTCACCTGTGGTGAGTCTGCTTCCCAACCCCGCCCTGCCCGGCGATCCTTCCGCGCACATGGTGGTGTGCGGGGACGACGGGCTCGCGCACCGGCTCGCCGCCGAACTCCGCGGTGTCTACCGCGAGCAGGTGACCCTCGTCGTACCGCCGGCCGGGGGCGGCGCGCGCCGGCCGGTGGCCGGGCGGGCCCGGGCGGTCTCCGCGGCCCTGCTCGACCGGGTCGTGACCGCGGTCAACAACCGGGGCAACGGCGGCTCCGACGACACCCTGGCCCCCGGCGAGCGGGTGGTCGAGGCCGCCGAGCCGACCGGGGCCGTGCTCGCCGAGGCGGGCGTGGAACGGGCCGCCGCGCTGGCGCTGGTGTACGACGACGACGAGACCAACATCCGTGCCGCGCTGAACGCCCGCCGGCTCAACCCCCGGCTGCGGCTCGTGCTCCGCCTCTACAACCGGCGACTGGGCCAGCACATGGAGGAACTTCTCGACCAGGCCGCCGAATTGGCGGGCGATGCGGCTCCGGGACGGGGAAGCGCGCGGGCCGACATCGCGACGACCGTGCTGTCCGACGCCGACACCGCCGCGCCCGCGCTGGTCGCCACCGCGCTCGTCGGCACCAGCAAGGTCGTCGACGCGGAGGGGCTGCTGCTGCGGGCCGTGGAGCGCCGGCCGCCCGCTCCGGGCGAGGTGGCCGACCCCGGGCTGTGCACGCTGGCACTGCTGTCCGCCACGAGCAACGACCCCGCCGGCGACGAGGGTTCCGAGGACAGCGGCGAGCAGGGGCCGCAACTGCTGCCCGACGCCGCGGCGGTGGCGGCGGCCACCGGACGCGGGACGGTGGTGCTGGAGCAACTGTCGTACTCCGGTCCTCCGTTGCCGGCCCGGCGGGGCGGTCCGCCGTTCGCCTCGCTGTTCTCGCGCCGGCTGCGGTGGTCGCTCGCCGGGCTGATCGCGGCGGTGATCGCGCTCGCCGTCGCGCTGACCGTGGTGACCCGGGACAATCCGCTGCACGCCACGTACGTCACGCTGCTGGACCTGTTCGCGATCAACGAGCCCGCGCACAGCGAGTCCAGGGGCCGGCAGATCCTGCAACTGCTGTCCATGCTGGTCGGGTTGCTGCTGCTGCCGGTGCTGCTGGCGGCGGTTCTGGAGGCGCTGGGGACGTTCCGTACGGCGTCGGCCCTGCGCAAGCCGCCGCGCGGGCTGAGCGGGCACGTGGTGCTGCTCGGGCTGGGCAAGATCGGCACGCGGGTGCTGACGCGGCTGCGGGAGCTGCACATCCCGGTGGTGTGCGTCGAGGCGGACCCGGAGGCGCGGGGGATGGCCACCGCGCGGCGGCTCCGCGTACCGGTGGTGGTCGGGGACGTCACGCAGGAAGGCGTACTGGAGTCCGCGAAGATCCACCGCGCGGACGCGCTGCTCGCGCTGACCAGCGAGGACACGACGAATCTGGAAGCGGTGCTGTACGCGCGGTCGCTGCGGCCGGATCTGCGGTCGGTGCTGCGGCTGTACGACGACGACTTCGCGAAGGTGGTGTACCGGACGCTGCGGACCGCGCACCCGGGTGCGCTGACGCGGAGCCGGAGTGTGACGCACCTGGCGGCGCCTGCCTTCGCCGGGGCGATGATGGGGCGGCAGATCCTGGGGGCGATACCGGTGGAGCGGCGGGTGCTGCTGTTCGCGGCGGTGGTCGTCGGCGGGCATCCGCAGTTGGAGGGGCGGACGGTCGGGGAGGCGTTCCGGGCGGGGGCGTGGCGGGTGCTGGCGCTGGATATGGCGTTTGCGGGTGCGTCTGCCTCCGGCGGTGAGCGCGGTTATGGGGTGGGTGGCGTGGAGGTGCCGGGGGCGGGGCTGGTGTGGGATCTGCCGGACACGTATGTGCTGCGGGCGGGGGATCGGGTGGTGTTGGCGGCGACTCGGCGGGGGTTGGCGGAGTTGTTGGGGCGGCGGGTGCGGAGCGCTGGCTAGCGGGTGGGGGTGTGTGCAGCGGGCTGCGGGTGGGGTGTGCAGCGGGCTGCGGGCGGTGTGGCGGGGGGGGGGGGGTTGGGGGGGGGGGGGGGGAGGGGGGGGGGGGGGGGGGGTTTTTTTTTCCCCCCCTTTTGGGGTGCATTTTGCCCCCCCCCTCCCCCCCCCCGGCCCCACCTCCCCTCACC
>NZ_JBVIFC010000019.1:0-125855 GCF_055571535.1 Streptomyces sp. NPDC030893
CGTCGGCGGGGTCTGCCGACCCGGCCCGCGACGGCGGGAATCTTGTCGAGCAGCGGCTCGAGCTGGGTGACGTCGTTGCGGTTGCCGCCGGTCAGCGACACCGCGAGCGGGATGCCCTGGCCGTCGACGATGAGGTGGTGCTTGCTGCCCGGCCGTGCGCGGTCGACCGGGCTGGGCCCGCTTTTGGGCCCCGTCGGGCGGCCCGCACGTGCGAGGAGTCGATCACCGCCCGGTCCCAGTCCAGCTGGTTCTTCGACCGCAGCTCGTTCAGCAGCAGCTGGTGCAGTCGGTCCCAGACGCCGGCCTCGTTCCACGCCGCAAGGCGCCGCCAGCAGGTCATGCCCGAGCCGAAGCCGAGCTCCTGGGGCAGGTACTCCCACTGGATGCCGGTGTGCAGGACGAACAGGATCCCCGACAGGGCCTGGCGGTCCGGCACCCGTGGTCTGCCCTGGACCTTCTTCGGCCCCGGCTTCGGCAGCAACGGCTCGATCAGCGACCACAGTTCGTCCGACACGATCCACGGCCGCGACTGACGGTTTCCCATACCCAGACATACGAGCAGAGAGGCCGACAGCCTCATGATCAGCAGCTTTTGTTAGAGCCAGTAAGGGGGAGGGCATCGGCCACGGTGGTGGTGGTGGTGATCGTCGGGGTGGCCGGCCGGTGGTGTGCTCGCCGTACAACCAACCCCTCTGCTCGTGGGTCGTGATCATGGCGGCCTCGGCCGCCGTTCCGAGTCTGAAGCAGAGGACTGAATGAAGCACGACAGACGCACGACCTCCGCGGCCGCGACCGCGCTCGTGCTCGCCACCACGGGTGGACTGCTCACTGCCGTCGTCACGCCCGCCTCCGCCGCGGCCTCCTGCGCCTCGCCGGTCTACAAGCGGCAGTTCTTCGCGAACACCACCTTCGCCGGAAAGCCGAAGAAGACCGACTGCGACTCCAGGATCGACCAGAACTGGGGCACGAAGGCCCCGGCGTCCGGGCTGCCGGCGAACAACTTCGGTGTCCGCTGGACGGTGACCCGCGACTTCGGCTCCGGTGGCCCCTTCACGTTCCCCGTCGAAACGCGTGACGGCATCCGCGTCTACGTCGACGGTGTCCGCAAGGTCAACCTGTGGAAGAACGTCTCGACGACGGTGAGGAAGACGGTCAACGTCACCATTCCGCCCGGCAAGCACACCCTGCGCGTCGACTTCGTCAACTGGACCGGCGCCGCCAACGTCAAGTTCGGCTACCAGCCACGGACTTCGGCGACGGTCGACAAGGTCAAGCCGCGCACCCCGGCGGGCACCGCCGTCACGTACGCCGCGGCGACCGGCAAGGCGAGGATCACCTGGTCCAAGAACAAGGAGATGGACCTCGCCGGCTATCGCCTCTACCGCCGCCTCAAGGGCAGCGCGTACCCGGCCAAGCCGCTGGCGACCACGTCCTCCACGTCGTACACCGACACCCCGCCTCCCACCGGGCAGACGTACTACTACGAGGTTCGCGCGGTCGACAAGGCCGGCAACGAGTCCGCCGGCACCGCCGACCAGGGCGTCACCACGCCCGACCGCACGGGTCCGGCCGCCCCGACCGGGCTCACCGCGCACGGCGACCTCCACGGAATGGTGCTCGGCTGGAAGGCCGTGCCGGACGCGGTCGCCTACGAGCTGTACGAGAGGGACCCGGCCACCGGCTCGTACGCGCTGGTGAAGAAGCTCGCCGGCACCTCGTACACGCATCCCGTGGGGCACGACGAGACGCCGCACACCTATGTCGTCCGCGGCCTCGACGCGGCGGGGAACCCGGGGCCGTACTCGAAGCCCGTCACCTCCGACGGTATCGACCGGGCGGCCCCGGCCCCGCCCGTGAACCTGCAGGTGACGCCGGGCCGGACCAGGGTGCTGCTCACCTGGAACGCCCCGGAGCACCCGACGGCCGACGAGCTGCTCAATGACGCCTACTTCACGGTGCTGCGGTCCGAGGGCACCCGGCTCGGCGCGGACGCGGTGCGGGTCGCGTGCGCGGAGGAGAGCCAGACGTTCAACTCGGGCCGGAAGGAGTACGCGTTCGTCTGTTACGACGAGAGCGGGGAGCTGGACACCACCTACACCTACGGTGTCGTCCTCACCGACGGTCGCGGCAACGAGTCGGCGCCCTCCCGCACCGTCACGGTGACCACCGCCGACCGTGTCGCGCCGCGGCCGGTCACCGGACTGACCGCGACGCCGCGCGCCGACGGCATGCTGCTGCGCTGGAACGCCTCGGCGGAGGACGACATCGCCTCCTACCGCGCCGTGCGCGGAACCCGGCAGGCCGACGGCTCGGTCAAGTGGCTGGGCACCTGCACCGTGGGCCCGGACGCCGCGCAGGCCGCGCTGTGCGTCGACGTTCCGGACGGCCAGTCGTACGTCTACGCGGTCTACGCGGTGGACACGTGGGGCAACGCCACGGCCAGCGCCGACTGGGCCACCGTGACCGCCACCGAGCTGGACACCACCCCGGCCGAACCGATCGGCCAGGACAAGGGCCCGCTGTACGGCGGCGGCGGCTGGACGGTCTCCGAGGAGGCCAGGCCGGTGGAGTGGCACTGCTCCGGCGCCGTCTGCGCCTCGGTCACCGAGTACCGGGTGAGCCGCTGGAACCCGGAGACGGGGGCGTACGACCTGCTGGGCAGCGTCGCGCCCACCAGCGCCTACTACCAGTCCTACGACGACCCCGACCAGCCGCTCGGCTCGATCTCCTACTACCGCGTGGTCGGCGTCCTCGCCGACGGCAGCGAGACCGCGGCCGCGCATCCGTGGAAGATCCGGCCGGACCTGGTCTGAGGGGAAGCCGGTGGGAGGCCCTGCGGTCGAGCGGGCGGCGGGGCCTTCGCCGGTGGGGTCAGTAGTCTGCTCATGTGGTGGCGAACGAGGGTGACGACGGCCGGAGTTGGGATGCGACGCGGGTCTGGGTGGAGAAGGGGTTGTCCGGGGCGGAGCGCATCGAGGGTGTCGTGCGGTTGCGGGGCGGGTGGACGTCGGAGATGCGGCGTCTGGACATCTGCGGGCCGGGTGGCGGGCGGCGGTCGTTGGTCCTGCGGTCGTTCGTCAAGCCCTTCTTCGTACGTCATGCGGAGGGGCTGCTGAATCGTGAGGCGGCCGTGCTGCGGCTGCTCGGTGGCACGGATGTGCCCGCGGCCGCGTTGGTGGCCGTGGACCCGACCGCGGAGTACTGCGACCACCCGTCCTTGCTGATGTCCCTGTTGCCCGGGACCGTGCGCGTGGGTGATGAAGGGGCCGGTCCGCGTGCCGAGTTGCTGGCCCAGCAGTTGCTGCGCATCCACCGGCTGGCCGTGACCGGCGAGGCGCGGCCTCGTACGTATCAGGCGTGGGCCTCTCCCGAGCGGGTGAGTCTGCCCGAGGACACCGGTCGACCCGAGCTGTGGCGGCGTGCCGTGGACGTGATCCGACGCGAGCCCCCGGCGTACCGGGGCTGCTTCCTGCACCGGGACTTCCATCCCGGCAACGTCCTCTTCACCGGCGACGGCGACGCTCTGCGGATCGGCGGTGTCGTCGACTGGGTGGAGACCTCCTGGGGGCCGGCCGATCTGGACGTGGCGCACTGTTCGACGGCCCTGGCTCTGCTGCACGGGGTGTCCGCGGGCATGGGTTTCGCCGACCGTTACGTCGCGGCGGGCGGGACGCCGGCCGACGACCGCGCCGACCACCTCTACTGGCGTGTGCTCGACGCCTTGGGGTTCGCTCCGGACGCCGAGAAGGTCGCCGTACCATGGCGGGAGATGGGTCGTGTCGAGCTGACTCCCCACCTGTTGCGCGAGCGGCTGGAGGGGTATCTCCAGGCGCTCTTCGCGCGTTACGCGTGAGAGGTGTGCGACGGCTTGCTTACAGCTGGTCTCCGGTGCCGGCCGGTTCCGGAGGGTGGGGGCCGCCGCCGTCCTTGAAGTCCTGGTCGCAGGTTCGTCCGCCGGAGGTGGACTGGTCGTTGGGGATGAAGAGCACTTCGGCGACCTGCTCCGGGTGCTCGACGGCGATCCAGTCCTGGCCCGCGAGGTCACCGTCCCGCCCGGGCGTCTCGGACGAGTGAATGGTCCGGCATCCCAACGCCACGCGTTCCTCGTCGACCGCGCAGGCGTCCACGGCGGGGCCGGTCCTCTCGTCGGCGCCCTTGAGGCGGTAGTGGAAGTGGGCCCTGTCACCGTCGTCGGGCGTCTGCGGGTGGGGGGCCAGGCGCCAGCCGACCACCTCGGCGGTGACGCCGAGGGGCCGCCCGGACGTGTCCTCGACCTCCACCCTGACGCCCGCCTCACCGCGCTCCGCCGTCGTGTCGGTGCAGTCCCAGAGGAGGGAGGAGCAGCCGGACAGGGTGAGGAGCGTCAGAGCCAGCGGAACGCCGGCGACTTTGCGTGTCATGGGGTGGCGGTGAGGGTTTCGATGAGGTGGCGGGCGCGTGTCTTCTCCCTGAGGAGGACGTCGAGGAGAGGACCCGTGCCCGGGTCTGCGGTGGTGGAGGTGGTGGGGGTGGTCTCGTCGAGGTAGTGGTCGGTGGGGTGGGGGTCGGGTGGGAGGGGGATGTGGGCGGTGGTCAGTGCGTGGTGGACCGTGGCGTGGTCGAGGCCCAGGCCGGCCAGGTGTTCGCCGGCGGTGAAGCGGGGGTCGGGGGTGGGGGCTGTGGGGTCGGTCATGTGCGGGTACCGGTGCGCGACCTCGTGCGTGGCCAGGATGGCCAGCAGGATGTGCTCGGTGCCCACCGTGTCGTGGCCGAGGCGGTGTGCCTGCTCGGGGGTCTCCATGCTGACCCACCAGGCGGGCCGGGACGCCCAGTTGACGCCCGCGCGCTTGAGCAGCCAGCGCTTCCAGAGGACCTTGGGCCGATAGTGGGCGCGGCCGAGGAGGATGTCGCGGGTGGGGTGCAGCAGGGGGTCCAGGTCGTCCTCGCCGGGGCCGGGGCCGCCGTCGAGGAGGGACAGTACGGTCAGGGGTGAGGCACCGCAGGCGTGCAGCAGTCCCGTCGCGCGGTTGGTCGTGTCCGGGTCTGTCTCCGGGGTCCGGTCCAGCAGGGCCCGGAGCAGATGTACCGCCGTGAACTTCTTCGCGTCCTCGCGGCGGGCCTGTTCCATCGCCGCGGTCAGTGCCTTCGCCGCCGCGCCTGTGAAGCGGGTGTTGCGGCCGCCGTCCTCCCCCACCACGTCCCGCGCGGCGACGCTGCCCTCCTCGTCGTCGTCCCCGGTCCAGGTGACGCCCCGGTCCGCCGCGTTCCGCAGCAGTGCCGCCACCACGGTCCTGGTCGCCCCCGCGTCCGCGAGCGCCGTGCGGGCGGGCCCCTTGGCGGAGGTGATGCCGGCGAGCAGGTGGTCCGTGCCGATGGCCGACCCGGTGGACGCCTGTGCCGCGCCCCCGGCGGCCCCCAGGATTCCCACGGTGTTCCAGTCGGGCTCCTTGATCGCTTCCATGCTGCCTTTCCTCGTGACCGCGTGTGCCGGGTCTGCGCGTGCCTGTTGGTGGTGCTGCTGTGTGCAAGCTTCCCGACCCGGGGGCGGGGGCCGCATCGTTCGCGAGGCGTATCTGCGTCTGGTCCTTTGGGGTGCCACGATGCCGGTATGCGGGTCATCGTCGTGGGTGCGGGCCAGGTCGGGCACACCGTCGTCAAGTCGCTCTCCGAGACGCACGAGTGCACGGTGATCGACATCGACGAGGGGCGGCTGCAGGCCCTGTCGCACGCCTACGACGTACGGGTCACGCGCGGCAGCGGCACCCGGCGCGAGACGCTGCTCGACGCCGGTGTGGCCGACGCGGAGCTGGTGCTGGCCTGCACGTCGCGGGACGAGGTCAACCTGGTGACCGCCATGCTCGCCCGCCGGCTGTCGTCGGCGCGGACGGTGGTGCGGGCCACCGGAATGGACTACCTGGCGGCATGGCGTGCGGGCGATCTCGATGTGGACCTGCTCGTCTCGACGGCGTACGAGACGGCGAGTGCCGTCGCCCGGGTCCTGCACGTGCCGGGGGCCCGGCACGTGGACTTCTTCGCGGGCGGTGAGGTGGTCGTGCTCGGGGTCGACATCCACGAGGAGAAGCCGCCGTGGTTCGCCGGGCGGCCCCTGCGTGAGGCGGGGCTGCCCGGGGATTCGCGGGTGGTCGCCGTCGTACGGGACGGGGAGTGGGTCAGGCCGGACGGGCGGGAGGTGCTGCGGCCCGGCGACTGGGTGATCGTGATGGCGTCGCTGTCGGCGGCGCGGGCGTGGGGCCGGCTGGCCAGCGGGGCCGATCCGGTCGACGAGGTCGCGGTCTTCGGCGCGGGGCGCATGGGGACGGCCATCGCGCGGGTGCTGCTGGACAGGGGGATCGCCGTACGGATGATCGAGCCGGACGCGGCGCGGGCGCGGGCGGCCGGGAACGTGCTGCACCGGGCGCGGGTGTTCCACGCGTCGGGGCTGGATCCGGAGTTCCTGCGCCGGGAGCGCATCGGTACGGCGGGAGCAGCGGTGTTCGCGGGAGGGGACGACTCGCGCAATCTGCACGGGGCGGTGCTGGCGGGACTCCACGGGGTGAAGCTCACGCTGACGGTCCTCGACGACCCCGCCGCCGCCGAGGTGTTCGAGGCGGTCGGTGTCGACGTGACGATCGATCCGGGTGACGAGACCGCCGAGAAGATGGCCCGCTTCACCTTCGACGAGCGCACGCGGCAGGTGGCGATGGTGGGGGACGACCGTTTCGAGGTGCTCGACATCACCGTACGGGCGGACAGCCGGTACGCGCACCGGGCGGTGGACGCGGTGCCCGACGCCGGGGTGGGGGCGATCGTCCGGGACGGCCAAGTGTTCTTCCCCGACGGGAGGGACGAACTGCTGCCGGGCGACCGCGCCATCGTGCTCTGCGAGCCCGAGCACGTCCCCGGGATCGAGCACGGCCTGTGAGGCCCCGGCAGACGGCGCCGGGCCGCCGTCCGCGCCGGTGGCTGCCGCGCGGGCGGCTCGGTGTGGACCTGCGGACCGCGCTGGGGGTCGTGGGCGCCCTGCTCGCGTGGTTCGCGCTCGCGTTCGCCGTGCCGGCGGTCGTCGCGCAGGCGATCGGCGAGCCCGCGTGGCCCTTCCTGGCCGCCGGTGCCGTCACGGCCGTGACGGGTCTGACGCTGCAGCGACTGACGGGTGAGCGGTCGCCGCTGGGTGTCAGGGAGGGGTTCCTCGTCGTCGTCGCGGTCTGGCTGCTCGTGCCCGCGTTCGGCGCGCTGCCCTTCCTGCTGGGGCACGTCCCGCAGCTCGACCATCCGGTCGACGCCTACTTCGAGGCGATGTCGGGGTTCACCGCGACCGGTGCGACGGTGCTGACGGACGTGGACGCGCTCGGCACCGACATGCTGCTCTGGCGGCAGCTCACGCACTGGCTGGGCGGCATGGGCATCATCGTGCTGGCGCTGGCGGTGCTGCCGCGGCTGCGCATCGGTGGCCGCGAGCTGCTGCGTTCGGAGCTGCCGGGGCCGGTCGAGATGGAGTCGCTGGGGGCGACGATCCGCGACACCGCCCGGCGGCTGTGGAAGATCTACGTGGCGGTGACGGCGGCCGGTGTGCTGGCGCTGGCCGTGCTGGGGTGGGCGGGCCTGGACCGGCGGATGGGGCTGTTCGACGCGTTCTCCTACGCGACGTCCGCCGTGGCCCTCGGCGGGTTCACCCCGGACGCGGACTCGGCGCGGAGTCTCGCGCCGGTGACGCAGTGGGTGCTGTGCGCGCTGATGGTGGTGGCGGGGGTGAACCTGCTGCGGCTGTACCGGCTCGCCGTGCTGCGTCAGTTCCGGGCCGGGGCCCGCGACGAGGAGCTGCGTCTGTATCTCGCGCTGCTCGTGGTGGCGTCGGCCGTGCTGGCGGCGGAGCTGTTCGCGGACGGCACGGTGGCCGGGGCCGGCGGTGTGCGGCACGCGGTCTTCCAGACGGTGTCGGTGATGACGACCACCGGGTTCGCGACGACGGACTGGTCCGACTGGGGGACGCTCGCGGCGCTCACCCTGCTGGCGCTGATGTTCGTCGGGGCGTGCGCCGGTTCGGCGAGCGGCTCGGTCAAGGTGGTCCGTCATCTCATCCTCTTCCGTTTCACCCGCCGGGAGCTGGAGCAGGCCGTCCATCCCGAGGCCGTGGTCCCGGTGCGGGTGAGCGGCCGGGTGGTGGACACCGCCGCGCTCCGCTCCGCGCTCCTGTTCGCGCTCCTCTACGTGCTGGCCCTGGCGCTGGGCACGCTCTGCCTCGCCCTCGACACCGGGGCGAGTACGCCGGGGACCGGGGTGTTCACCGCGCTCGGCGCCGCCGCGGCCTGCCTCGGCAACGTCGGGCCGGCGTTCGGGGAGCTGGGCCCGTTCGGTTCGTACGCGCCGCTCGGGGGGCTGTCGAAGGTGGTGCTCACCGCGCTGATGTTCCTCGGCCGCATCGAGATCATTCCCCTGGCGGTGCTGCTCCGCCGCGGGTACTGGCGGGCGTAGCCACCACCGGGCTCCCCGCGGTGGGGAGGCTGAGGACCATGGTGAGGCCGCCGCCGGGGGTGTCCTCGGCCTGCAGGGTGCCGCCCATGGCCTCGGCGAAGCCGCGGGCGACCGCCAGGCCCAGGCCGACGCCGTTGCCGCGCGGGGCGTCGCCGTGGCGCTGGAACGGGGCGAAGATGCGCTCCTTGACGTCGTCGGGGACGCCGGGCCCGCGGTCCACCACCCGCAGTTCCACCCGGTCGGCGAGCGTGCTGGCCGCGACCAGGACCGGCTGGTCGCCGGGGCTGTACTTGACGGCGTTCTCCACGACGTTGGCGACCACCCGCTCCAGCAGGCCCTTGTCCGTGGCCACCATGGGGAGGCTCTCGGGGATGTCCAGGACCACGGCCGACTCCGGTTCCGGGACGCCGCCCAGGGCCAGCGGTACGACCTCGTCCAGGTCCACTTCGCGGATCAGCGGTGTGACGGTCCCGGTCTGGAGGCGGGACATGTCGAGCAGGTTGCCGACCAGGTGGTCGAGCCGGTCGGCGCCCTCCTCGATCGCCTCCAGGAGTTCGGCGCGGTCCTCCTCCGTCCAGTCCACGTCGTAGGACCGCAGCGACGACACGGACGCCTTGATGCCGGCGAGGGGGGTGCGCAGGTCGTGGCTGACGGCGGCGAGCAGGGCGGTGCGGATGCGGTTGCCCTCGGCGAGTTCCCTGGCCCGGTCGGCCTGGGACTTGAGCCGCCGCCGGTCCAGGACGACGGCGGCCTGTGCCGCGAACGCGGCCAGGACGCGGCGGTCGGAGGCGGGCAGCAGCCGGCCTGAGATCGCGAGCGCCATGTCGTCGCCGACCGGCACGTCCACGTCGGCGTCCTCGGGCCGGGCGACGGCGGGGGTGGCGCCGACGCTGCCGGCGCAGGTCCACGGGGCCTTGTCGTTCTCCCGTTCCAGCAGGGCCACGGAGTCCACGGCGAAGGTCTCCCGTACGCGGTCCAGCAGCGCCTCCAGGCTGGTCTCGCCGCGCAGCACGTTGCCGGCGAGGAAGGACAGGGTCTCCGCCTCGGCACGCAGCCGGGCCGCCTGGTCGGTGCGGCGGGCCGCGAGGTCGACCACCGAGGCCACGGAGACGGCGACGCCCACGAAGACCACGATGGCGACGATGTTCTGCGGGTCGGCGACGGTGAAGGTGCGCACCGGCGGGGTGAAGTACCAGTTGAGCAGCAGTGATCCGGCCACGGCGGAGGCGAGGGCGGGCAGCAGGCCGCCGAGCAGGGCCGCCGCCACCGTGAGCGCCAGGAAGAGCAGCATGTCGTTGGCCAGGCCCACGTCGGACGTGACGGTGCTCAGCAGCAGGGTCAGCAGGACGGGGCCGAGGGTGCCGGTCAGCCAGCCGGCGACGATGCGGGACCGGCCGAGCCGGGCGCCCCGGGCGGCCGGGAGACCGCGGCCCTTGCCGACCTCGTCGTGGGTGATGAGGTGGACGTCCAGGTCCGGTCCGGAGTCACGGGCGACGGTGGCGCCCACGCCGGGTCCGAGGACGTACTGCCAGCCCTTGCGGCGGGACGCGCCGAGCACTATCTGGGTCGCGTTGGCCCCGCGGGCGAACTCCAGCAGCGAGGTCGGGATGTCGTCGCCGACGACGTGGTGGAAGCTGCCGCCCAGGTTCTCGACGAGGGTGCGCTGGACGGCCAGTTCGCCGGCCGAGGCGGAGGTCAGTCCGTCGCTGCGGGCCACGTAGAGCGCGAGGACCTCGCCGCCGGCGCCCTTCTCCGCGAGGCGTACCGCCCGCCGTATCAGGGTGCGGCCCTCGGGGCCGCCGGTGAGGCCGACCACGATCCGTTCGCGGGAGCCCCATATCGCGCGCACGCCGTGTTCGCTGCGGTAGCGCTGCAGGTATTCGTCGACCCGGTCCGCCACCCAGAGCAGAGCCAGCTCGCGCAGGGCGGTGAGGTTGCCGGGGCGGAAGTAGTTGGACAGGGCCGCGTCGACCTTGTCGGGCCGGTAGACGTTGCCGTGCGCCATCCGGCGGCGCAGCGCCTCGGGGGCCATGTCGACCAGTTCGATCTGGTCGGCCCGGCGCACCACCTCGTCCGGTACGGTCTCGCGCTGGCGGACGCCCGTGATCGACTCGACGACGTCGCCGAGCGACTCCAGGTGCTGGATGTTGACGGTGGAGATGACGTCGATGCCGGCCGCGAGCAGCTCTTCGACGTCCTGCCAGCGTTTGGGGTTGCGGGAGCCCGGGACGTTGGTGTGGGCGAGTTCGTCGACGAGGGCGACCGCGGGGCGGCGGGCCAGCACCGCGTCCAGGTCCATCTCGGTGAAGGAGCTCCCCCGGTACTCCAGCTGTCTGCGCGGCACCTGTTCCAGGCCGTGCAGCAGCGTCCGGGTGCGGGGCCGGTCGTGGTGTTCCACGAAGCCGATCACGCAGTCGGTGCCGCGTTCCACCCGGCGGTGTGCCTCGGACAGCATGGCGTAGGTCTTGCCGACGCCCGGTGCCGCGCCGAGGTGGATGCGGAGTCTGCCGCGTGCCATGGTCCTGCTCTCCTGTGGCGGGAGGAGGCTCACGCCTCGAAGTGGTAGCCCATTCCGGGGTCGGTGATGAGGTGGCGGGGCCGGGAGGGGTCCGCTTCCAGTTTGCGGCGCAGCTGGGCCATGTACACGCGCAGGTAGTTGGTCTTGTTGCCGAGGGTGGTGCCCCAGACCTCCTGCAGGAGCTGTTTCTGGGTGATGAGGCGGCCGGGGTTGGTCACGAGGATCTCCAGCAGGTGCCACTCGGTCGGGGTCAGCCGGACGTCGCGGCCGTCCCGGCGGACCTTCTTGGCGAGCAGGTCGACGGTGAAGCCGTCCGTGGTGACCAGCGGGACCTCGGGGGCGTCCGGGGCGGTCCGGGTGCGGCGGACGGCGGCGCGCAGCCGGGCGAGCAGCTCGTTCATGCTGAACGGCTTGGTGATGTAGTCGTCGGCTCCCGCGTCCAGCGCGTCGACCTTCTCGTCGGAGGCCTGCCGGGCGGACAGCACCAGGATCGGTACGCGGGTCCAGCCGCGCAGCGCCTTGATGACGTCGACGCCGTCCAGGTCCGGCAGGCCGAGGTCGAGGACGACCACGTCGGGCCGGTGCGCCGCCGACAGGTGCAGGGCGGTGGCGGCGTCCGGGGCGGCGTCGACGGTGTAGTGGCGGGCCTGCAGGGTGATGACGAGGGCGCGGGCGAGCTGGGGGTCGTCCTCCACGAGCAGCACCCGGGTCATCGGCGTGGGCCCTTCCTGTCGTTCTTCCATCAGTGTCGGGCCACGAGTTCCCTGAGCGCGATGTTGAGCTCCAGCACGTTGACCCGGGGTTCGCCGAGGAACCCGAGGGTACGGCCGTCGGTGTGCTCCTCGACGAGACCGGCGACGCGGGCGACGGGCAGGCCGTTGCGCTCGGCGACCCGGTGCACCTGGAGCTCGGCGTACCGGGGGGAGATGTGCGGGTCGAGGCCGGAGCCGGAGGAGGTGACCGCGTCCGCGGGCACGTCGGAGGGGTCGACGGTGTGGCCGGCCACGGAGTTGTCCCTGACGACCGCGGCCTTGGCGTCCTTCACCCACTGGACCAGTTCGGGGTTGTCGGCGGCGCGGTTGGTGGCGCCGGACAGGATGAGGTCGTACTGGGTGTTGACGCTGTTGGTGCCGAGGCCGTTCGCGGGGCGGCCCTGGAACCACTTGAGGTCGGGTTCGGGGGTCTCCTGCCCCTCCTTCAGCGGCAGGGTGTACGACTGCCCGATCAGGGAGGAGCCGACGACCTCGCCGTCCGCGGTGATCTCGGAGCCGTTCGCCTTCCCGGGGAACAGCGCCTGGGCGACGCCGGTGACGGCGAGGGGGTAGACGATGCCGGTGACCACGGTCAGTGCGAGGAGGGCGCGCAGGCCCGCCCCGAGCAGCCGGGCGGTGTTGGTGGCGGAGTGGTTCATGGTGATCAGCCGATTCCGGGGACGAGGGAGACGAGCAGGTCGATGAGCTTGATGCCGAGGAACGGGGCGATCAGCCCGCCGAGCCCGTAGACGGCGAGGTTGCGGCGGAGCATCCGGTCGGCGCTGACCGGCCGGTACCGCACTCCCTTCAGGGCGAGCGGGACCAGCGCGACGATGACCAGCGCGTTGAAGATCACCGCCGAGAGGATCGCGGAGTCGGGTGAGGACAGCCGCATGATGTTGAGCGTGTCCAGGCCCGGGTAGACGGCGGCGAACAGGGCCGGGATGATCGCGAAGTACTTGGCGACGTCGTTGGCGATGGAGAACGTCGTGAGCGCGCCCCGGGTGATGAGGAGCTGCTTGCCGATCTCGACGATCTCGATGAGCTTGGTGGGGTCGGAGTCGAGGTCGACCATGTTGCCGGCCTCCTTGGCGGCCGACGTGCCCGTGTTCATGGCGACGCCGACGTCCGCCTGGGCCAGCGCGGGCGCGTCGTTGGTGCCGTCGCCGGTCATCGCGACGAGTTTGCCGCCGGCCTGCTCCCGCTTGATGAGGGCCATCTTGTCCTCGGGGGTGGCCTCGGCGAGGAAGTCGTCGACGCCGGCCTCCTCGGCGATCGCCTTGGCCGTCAGCGGGTTGTCGCCGGTGATCATGACGGTCTTGATGCCCATGCGGCGCAGTTCCGCGAACCGTTCGCGCATCCCGTCCTTGACGACGTCCTTGAGGTGGATCACCCCGAGGACCCGGGCGCCGCGCTCGTCCTCGACGGCGACCAGCAGGGGCGTGCCGCCCTCCGCGGAGATGCGGTCGGCGGTCTCGCCGGCGTCCCCGGGCACCGTGCCGCCGCGCTCGCGGACCCAGGCGATGACCGAGCCCGTGGCGCCCTTGCGGACCTTGCGGCCGCCGGCGTCCACGCCGGACATACGGGTCTGCGCGGTGAACCCGATCCATTCGGCGGCCGCGAGCTCGCCCTGGTGGCGTTCGCGCAGCCCGTACTTCTCCTTGGCGAGGACCACGACGGAGCGGCCCTCGGGTGTCTCGTCGGCCAGGGAGGAGAGCTGGGCGGCGTCCGCCAGCTCCGCCTCGGTGGTGCCGCGCACCGGCACGAAGGCGGCGGCCTGCCGGTTGCCGAGGGTGATCGTGCCGGTCTTGTCCAGCAGCAGCGTGGAGACGTCACCGGCGGCCTCGACGGCGCGGCCCGACATGGCCAGCACGTTGCGCTGCACCAGCCGGTCCATGCCGGCGATGCCGATCGCGGAGAGCAGGGCGCCGATCGTGGTCGGGATCAGGCAGACCAGCAGCGCCACCAGCACGATCATCGACAGTTCGGTGCCGGCGTACTCGGCGAACGGGGTCAGCGTGGTGCAGGCCAGCAGGAAGACGATGGTCAGCGAGGCGAGCAGGATGTTCAGCGCGATCTCGTTGGGCGTCTTCTGCCGCGCCGCGCCCTCGACGAGGCCGATCATCCGGTCGATGAAGGTCTCGCCCGGCTTGGTGGTGATCCGCACGACGATACGGTCGGAGAGGACCTTCGTCCCGCCGGTGACGGCGCTGCGGTCGCCGCCCGACTCGCGGATGACGGGTGCCGACTCGCCGGTGATCGCCGACTCGTCGACCGAGGCGACGCCCTCGACGACGTCGCCGTCGCCCGGGATGACGTCACCGGCCTCGCAGATCACCAGGTCACCGATGCGCAGCCCGGTGCCGGGGACCCGTTCCTCGCGCGCGCCGGCCAGGCGGCGGGCGACGGTGTCGGTCTTGGCCTTGCGCAGGGTGTCGGCCTGTGCTTTGCCCCGGCCCTCGGCGACCGCCTCCGCCAGGTTGGCGAAGAGCACGGTGAGCCAGAGCCAGGCGCTGATGGTCCAGCCGAACCAGTCGCCGGGGTGGGCGAAGGAGAACACCGTGGTCAGTACGGACCCGATGAGGACGACGAACATGACCGGCGACTTCACCATCACCCGCGGGTCCAGCTTGCGGAAGGCGTCCGGCAGTGACCTGATCAGTTGCTTCGGGTCGAAGAGGCCCGTGCCGACACGGCCCTCGTCGGAGGTGTGCCCGGTGGGTGCGTCGCGGTGCGGCGCCCGGGTCGGGGTGGCTGTGGACATCGAGTCCTCGTGTTCGTGCGTGTCGGTGGTCATGCCGCCAGCCCTTCGGCGAGCGGGCCCAGCGCCAGCGCCGGGAAGTAGGTCAGACCGGTGATGATCAGGACGGCGCCCACCAGCAGGCCGGCGAAGAGCGGCTTCTCGGTGCGCAGGGTGCCGGCGGTGGCCGGGACGGGCTGCTGCCGGGCGAGGGAGCCGGCGAGCGCCAGCACGAACACCATGGGCAGGAAACGGCCGAGCAGCATGGCCAGGCCCAGGGTGGTGTTGAACCACTGGGTGTCGGCGTTGAGTCCGGCGAAGGCGGAGCCGTTGTTGTTGGCCGCGGAGGTGTAGGCGTAGAGGATCTCGGTGAAGCCGTGCGCGCCGCTGTTGGTCATGGAGTCGCCCGGGGTGGGCAGGGCCATCGCCGCGGCGGTGAGGCTCAGCACCAGCGCCGGGGTGATGAGGATGTAGCAGGCGGCGCACTTGATCTCGCGGGTGCCGATCTTCTTGCCCAGGTACTCGGGGGTGCGGCCGACCATCAGACCGGCGAGGAACACCGCGATGACCGCCATGATCAGCATGCCGTAGAGGCCGGAGCCGACACCGCCGGGGGCGATCTCGCCGAGCATCATGCCGAGCAGGGTGATGCCGCCGCCGAGGCCGGTGAAGGAGGAGTGGAAGGAGTCCACGGCGCCGGTGGAGGTCAGGGTGGTGGACACGGCGAAGAGCGACGAGCCGCCGATGCCGAAGCGCAGCTCCTTGCCCTCCATCGCGCCGCCCGCGAGTTCCGGGGCCGGGCCGTGGTGGGAGAACTCGGTCCACATCATCAGGGCGACGAAGCCGGCCCAGATGGTGCCCATGGTGGCGAGGATCGCGTAGCCCTGGCGGACCGAGCCGGTCATGATGCCGAAGGCCCGGGTGAGGCAGACCGGGATCAGCAGGATCAGGAAGATCTCGAAGAGGTTGGTGAACGGGGTGGGGTTCTCGAAGGGGTGGGCGGAGTTGGCGTTGAAGTAGCCGCCGCCGTTGGTGCCGAGTTCCTTGATGGCCTCCTGGGAGGCGACCGCGCCGCCGTTCCACTCCTGGGCGCCGCCCGTGAACTGGCCGACCTCGTGGATGCCGGAGAAGTTCTGGATCACACCGCAGGCCGCGAGGACGACCGCGGCGACCGCGGCGATCGGCACCAGGACCCGGACGACGCCGCGGACCAGGTCCGCCCAGAAGTTGCCGAGTTCACCGGTGCGGGACCGGGCGAAACCGCGGACGAGGGCGACGGCCACGGCGATGCCGACGGCGGCGGAGACGAAGTTCTGCACGGCCAGACCGGCGGTCTGCACGATGTGGCCCATGGCCTGTTCGCCGTAGTACGACTGCCAGTTGGTGTTGGTGACGAAGGAGACGGCGGTGTTGAACGCCTGGTCGGGGTCGACGGCGGTGAAGCCGAGCGAGCCGGGCAGGACGCCCTGGAGCCGCTGGAGCAGGTAGAGGAAGAGGACACCGGCGAGGGAGAAGGCGAGCACGCCGCGCAGGTACGCGGACCAGCGCATCTCCGCGTCCGGGTCGGCACCGATGCCCTTGTAGATCCATCTCTCGACGCGCAGGTGCCTGGGCGAGGAGTAGACCCTGGCCAGGTAGGCGCCGAGGGGGCGGTAGGCGAGCGCCAGCGCGGTGACGAGCGCGAGCGTCTGGAGCACGCCGGCGAGGACGGGGCTCATGGGGTGCTCAGAACCTCTCCGGGTCGATCAGGGCGAGGACGAGGTATCCCAGCAGGGCGACGGCCACGATCAGGCCGACGACGTTCTCGGCGGTCACAGCTTCGTCACCCCCTTGGCGACGAGAGCCACGAGCGCGAACACCGCGACCGTGACGGCGACGAAGGCCAGATCGGCCATCGCGAGCTCCTAGTGAGGTTCGAAAAGGAATCCGACCAGAAGAGAGAACCGCACGTCCGGCCGCATGTCGGCGGCCCTTGACGGCTTCCGTACGGCGGCCCGGGCGTTCTTAGCGGGTCCCTTACGGTCGTCGTCCCGGGGTGGCGTCGCCCACGGCCCCGGCCCCGCTCCGGGGCCGGGTCCGGGTCCCGCGGCGGGCGGGTGCCGTGGCGGCGAGGAGCAGGGTGGTCGCGCAGGAGGCCACCGCCAGGGCCGTCATGGCGGTGGCGGGCGAGGTGAGCTGGGCGAGGGTGCCCGCCAGGGCCGCGCTGACGCCCTGCAGGGTGAGCATGCCGGAGGAGTGCAGGCCGAGGGCGTGGCCGGAGAGGTCCGGCGGGGTGAGCGACATGAGCCGCTCCTGCTGGACCAGGCTCGCCCCGAACCCGGCGGAGGCCACGGTGACCAGGACGGCCGTCACGGGCAGCGGCGGCTGGAGGACGAGGGGGAGGTAGGGCACGGCGAGGAGCAGGAGCAGCGGGGTGGCCAGGCGCCGGCGGCGGGCCGGCGGGATCAGGCGGCCGACGGCCACGTCGCCGGCCAGCATGCCCGCGGCGGCGCAGGCGAAGAGGACGCCGGCGGCGCCGGGGGCGTGGGAGACGTAGAGGGATTCGCAGCCGACGATCAGACCGTTGGGGATCCACAGGCCGAGGTAGACGTGGCGGCGGGGCGGGGACGACCAGAGCCGGGCGTTGGCGCGCCAGGTGGCCCGTACGGAGGGGCGGCCCGCGGCGCGCGGGGGGCGGCGGGTCAGGCCGAGGCGGGCGGCGAGCGCGGCCGTGCCGAACAGGGCCGCCGCCAGCAGCAGCGACAGGCGCGGGGAGAGGACCGCCAGCAGGACGCCGCCGGTCGCGTAGCCGGTGATCTGCGCGATGCCGTGCATCATGTTGAAGACCGAACGGCCCAGCAGGTAGCCGTCCTTGGGGAGGATCTCGTTCAGCAGGCCCCATCCCACTCCCCCGGACACCGACGCCACCAGGCCCTGGAGGAGGAGCACGGCGAAGACAGCCGTGACGGGGAGGCCGGGGAGGGCGAGCAGGAGTGTGGCCGCCGCGAAGGCCAGGGCGGTGCCGGTCATGGTGGCGCGGGGCGGGAGGCGGTCGGCGGCGGACATGAAGAGCGTCGCGCCGAGGACGTGCGCGAGGGACGGGCCGAACATGCTCAGTGCGGACAGCAGCGGTGAGGCGGTCTGCCGGTGGACGAGCGTGGCCAGGGCCAGGCCGCTCGTCGTACGGGCCAGGGTCTGGGCGGAGGCGGCGAGGAAGAGCGGAGTGAACTCCGGGGTGCGGAAGAGGTCCCTGTAGCTGCGCATGCGCGGAGTCTGCGGAGGGCGCGGGGGCGGTCGTTAGTGTTTCGCGCAGGGGCGAAAGGTCGGAAGGCGGGCGGTCGTGGGCTGGTGGCAGATCAGTGCGGACACGCTCGCCGGGAGCCGGTTCGTGCTCTCGCCGCTCGCCGAGACCTTCGCGGGTCTGCGGCTGCTGCACACGGCGCGGGCCGCGCATCCGGGCGAACGGGCCTGGCTCGCGGCGCATCTGCCCGCCTACCGCGCGCGGCTGGCCGCCGACCCGGTGACCGCGCTGCTGGTGCCGTCCGCGCTCGGCACGGTGTGGATCGCGGACTTCCTGACCGGCACCCCGCGCGGCGGTGAGAGCTTCGCGCAGGAGGTCGGGCGGGTGCGCGCGGTTCCGCCCGCCGCCGCCCGCGCCCAGCTGCGGGTCTCGCTGGGCGGCGGCCCGCTGCCCGCCCCGCTGGACCGCGACGACCTGGCGGACCGGGCCGCGGACCTCCTCACCCACGTGTGGGAGGACGCCGTACGCCCGTACTGGGCGCGGCGCCGGCGGATCCTGGAGGCCGATGTGGTGGCCAGGACGGCGCAGGTGGGACGGAGCGGCTGGGCGACGGTGCTGGACGCGCTGCGGCCGGGGACCCGCTGGCTGGGCGGCAACCGGCTCCAGGTCAACGCGCACGAGCTGCCCCCGCGGGAGATCTCCGGGGCGGAGCTGCTGTTCGTGCCGGTGACTCCGCAGCGGGTGGGCTGGGTATCGTCGGAGGGGACGCGGCGGTACGCGCTGGTGTACCCGTGCGCGGGCGCGCTGGCCGGTGACCGTGACCGGGAGCCCGTACCGGCGGGCCTGGGCACGCTGCTCGGGGGTGCGCGGGCCCGGGTGCTGATGCTGCTGGGCTCCCCGATGAGCACCAGCCAGCTCGTCGCCGTGACCGGGCAGGGGCTGGGCTCGGTCGGCCGGCATCTGCGGGTGCTGCGGGAGGCGGGGCTGGTGGAGCGGGCGGGCCGTGCGGGCCGGTCGGTGCTGTACGTGCGGACGGCGGCGGGAGATGTCCTCACGGAGGCCGGGCGGGGGGAAAGTCACCGGCCGGGGCTAGGGTCGGCTCATGACGACTGAAGCGAAACCCCTCGATGTCGAGATCGGCGCCCTGAACGGTGGGCCGGCGGCCCTCGCCCAGTACGCGGGCCGGGCCGTGCTCGTCGTGAACGTGGCCTCCAAGTGCGGGCTGACCCCGCAGTACGCGGGCCTCGAGCGGCTGCACGAGCAGTACGAGGAGCGCGGCTTCACCGTGCTCGGCGTGCCCTGCAACCAGTTCCTCGGCCAGGAGCCGGGCAGCGCGGAGGAGATCGCCGAGTTCTGTTCGGCGACGTACGGGGTGACCTTCCCGATGACGGAGAAGGTGGAGGTCAACGGGGAGGGGCGGCACGCGCTGTACGAGCGGCTGGTCGGCGTGGCCGACGCCGAGGGGCACAGCGGGGACATCCGCTGGAACTTCGAGAAGTTCCTGATCGGGCGGGACGGCGAGGTCGTCGCCCGTTTCTCGCCGCAGACCGAGCCGGATTCGGCGGAGCTGGTGGCGGCCGTGGAGAAGGCGATCGGCTGACCGTTGACCTTGCCCCTGGGTCAAGGGGGAGCGTCCTGACCGCCGGGCGGAAGGCCCGCCCGGCGGCGGAGGATGTCGGCGTGGACGAGGAACTGATCGGCATCGGGGCGTTCGCGGCGCGGGCGCGGCTGTCGGCGAAGGCCCTGCGGTTGTACGACCGGCTGGGGCTGCTGGCGCCGGCGCGGGTCGACGAGACCACCGGGTACCGGTTCTACCGGGCCGGTCAGATCGAACGGGCCCGGCTGGTGGCGCTGTTGCGGCGGCTGGACATGCCGCTGGCCCGGATCGCGGAGGTCGTCGACGCGGACGGCGGTGCGACGGGGGCCGAACGGCTCGCCGCGTACTGGTCGGACGTCGAGGCGCTCCACGCCGAGCGGCGGACGCTCGCCGAGTACCTCCGTGGACGGTTGTCGGGGAGGAGCTCCGAGATGTACGGGAAGTTCACGGTCGAGACGGTCGAGGTGCCGGAGCAGGTACTGATCACCGAGTCGCGGCACCTCCTCGGGGAGGAGTTGTCGTCGTGGATCGGGGCGTCGCTGGGCCGGCTGGAGGAAGCGGCCCGCGAGTGCGGGGGCATGACCGGGGCGCCGTTCGTGGTGTACCACTCCGAGGTGTCGGCGGAGAGCGACGGTCCCGCGGAGGCGTGCGTCCCGGTCGCCGACGAGGCGGCGGCGCGTGCCTGGGCCGAGGCGCGGGGCCGGGCCCGCGGGACGGCGGTGCGGGTGGAGCCGGCGCTGCGGCTGGCCTGCGCCCGGATCACCAAGGCGCAGGTGGCGTACCCGCAGATCCTGGCCGCGTTCGAGGCGGTGGAGGAGTGGATCAAGGGGCAGGGGCTGACGCCGGCGGGCCCGTGCCGTGAGGTGTACTTCGCGGACTGGGGGGCCGCGGGGCCACAGGACCCGGTGTGTGACGTCGCCTTCCCGGTGGCGCTCCGGTAGCAGCTGCCCGGTAGCCGTTTCCGGCGGCGCTCCGGTGGTCGGTGCTCGGTGCCCGGTGGTCGGTGGCCGCCCGCCCGGCGGTTCCGGCGCCGGCTGGGCCCGGGGGCACCGGCCGAGCCCTCTCGGCTAGGACGGCGGACTGGTCGAGAGGGCTCTTCGGTGGTGCTGGTGACGGGCGCCGGTCCGGTCCGCGGGCCCGGCCGGCAGCCGGTGCGGTCAGCTCCTGACCGTGGCCACGAAGGCGCTCCACGCGTCCGCGGGGAAGGCCAGCTTGGGACCCTCGGGGACCTTCGTGTCCCCGAGTTCCAGCACTGCCTCGGTGGTCGACCTGACCATCACGCACGCGCCGTTGTTGTTGGTGTAGGAGGACGTCGTCCACGTTTCCGTGGCGCCCAGACGAATTGCCATGTTCGCTCCGTAGCCAGATGCTGAGTTGCTGTCACCGACCTGCGCATTCCGGCATGGACCCGCAGAACGGATTGCGCCAACCCTCACTGCCGGTTGGCGTGATCGACGCTACTCGCCAACATCTGCCGCCGGAGCGGTCGTTCACTCGTCCGGGTGACATTCTCCGCACGGCACTTCCCTCCGCGGCGCGGGCGGCGTAGCCTTCCGCCGCGACACCTGGCGGTGGATCAGCGCGCGTAGTCCTTCGCGAGGCGTTCCACCAGCTGACGGGACTGTTCCACGTTCAGCGACTGCGCCCGCAGGTGTTCGTACATCACCGTGTACTTCTGCACGTCGTGCGGCTTCTCCAGGTACAGGTCACTGGTGACGCCCTCGATGTACACCACGCTCGAATCCGCCGCGTCGGCGAACTCCAGGATGGAGTACTGGCCGTTGATCCCGGCGTGCGCGCCGACCTCGAACGGCAGCACCTGCACGGTGATGTGCGGCAGCTGGCTCAACTCCATGACGTGCTCCAGCTGTTCCCGCATCACCTGGCGGCTGCCCACGATCCGGTGCAGGGACGCCTCGTCGAGCACCACCCACAGCCGCAGCGGGTCGCCCTCGGCGGTGATCCGGCCCTGCCGGCGCAGCCGCACCTCGACCCGCCGGTCGTTCTCCTGCTCGGTCGACTCCGGCGAGCCGCCCTGGACGATCGCCTCGGCGTACGCGCGGGTTTGCAACAGGCCGGTGATGATCTGCGGTTCGTAGACGCGCAGCGACTCCGCGTCGGTCTCCAGACCGATGTAGACGCTGTACGGGATGTCGCCGAAGGCGTGCCACCAGCCCTGCTGGCGGGAGTCCTTGGCCATCTGCATCAGCGACTCGACGATCCGGCTGTCCTCGACCTCGTACACCCCGCACAGGTCGCGCACGTCGCGCTGGCTGATGCTGCGCCGGCCGTTCTCCAGGCGGCTGATCTTCGACTGCGAGACCAGCAGCCGCTCGGCCACCTCCTCGGCCGTCATGCCCTTGAGCTCACGGAGCCTGCGCAGCTCCTGGCCCAGCCGGCGCCGCCTGACGGTGGGATTGACATTGGACGCCACGGGACGTGCACCTCCGGCTGCGTGCCTCATACTTGCCACTTTGCGTGTCTGCTGATGAGCAGACTGCCACCAAGGTGCTCACCACCGCTGGAAAATGGTGGATATACGACGGGTACACGCCACTTCACGGTCCGGTGACGGGTGCGGACACCGGCCGGGGCACGCCGAGCGGGGCGGAGAGCTCCCGTGCGCTCTCTCCGCCCCGCTCGGACAGCGGCTCCCGTGACCGGGTCTGCGGTGCCGCGGATCCGTGAACGCCGTGCCGTTCGGCCCCGGGGGGACGTACGGCTCAGTGGGCCGCGGCGCGTGCCATGGATCCCCGGCGTGGTTGCGCCGGAACGCCTCGGGCGGGTTCCGGTGCGCCCCGGCCGCCGGCGGCGGCCTGCCGGCCCGCCGGCGCGGAGCTGCGGCGCGGCTGGGCCGCGGCGCCGTTCTGGACGTCCATCACCGCGTGCGCGACGAGTCCGCCCATCGGGTCGTGCCGGATCAGGTCCCGCAGCCGGGAACGCGAGGAGCGTCCCTCGTTCCCCGGATACAGGTGCTTGCCGAGACCCACCGCGTGCGCCAGTGCGGCGAGCGCCGCGGTCCGCGGGTCCGGCGGGACGCCGGTGCGGATCGCGGAGTCCAGCCGGGCCCTGATCTCCCGGCTGATCTCGGTGTCCGTCGCCTGGTAGCGAGTCGTCGGCAACACCCCGCACATCTGACCGGCCACGGCATGCACCATGCCGCACCGCTCCAGATGCGAGAGGTAGGTCTGGCGCAGCCCGAGACGCGGCCCGCCGATCCAGTGGACCGCCCGTACCGGAGCGCCGCGCCTTCGCAGCAACTCCAACGCGCAGTCCAGTGTTGGGTCTCCAGTCGGCCGTGGCACCACCACGGCGATACGATCCCCGTCTGGGGCTATCCGTCCGGCCAGCGCCAGCTCCACTAGCTGTGCTCCGGCCAGACCGAGGTCGAGCGACTGCGGCTGCGCAGTGGTACCCGTGGCCGGGTCCAGTGCCAGCAGCAGAAGCTCCTCCGGAAGTGTTCTGCGGCTCCTGCCCATCCATGCCTCCCCGCGTGGATGTCTGACAGGGTGACCCCTCTCACATTGGTCTGTCGAGGGTGCGTGACCGGTTCGTAGTGGAACCGGTAGGTATGTCGTTCTCGTCTACCGCGTGGGGTAAGCCCGCACACAGGACACTGGTACATGGTTCGGACAGCGCCGCGGAGGGCTGTCGCGGGCGGGCGGTACACGGTTCGGATGGCGCACGCGGGGCGTGCGGCGCATGGAGGAGGCATCGGTGGCGGGCGAGTCCCCCGACAGGTCGAAGCAGCGCGAGTCGTCGGCAGAACCGACGTCGGGGAGCGCGGGTCCGGTTCCCGGGAAGCGGGATCCCCGTTTGGCGGTGGCACGCGACACCACGCCCCCGGAACCCCGCGGCACGACGGCCGACACGGCCACGAGGGTGCTGTCGGTACCCCCCGCGCAGTCTCCTGCGGAGGGCGAGGGGGGCGGTGCTCCTGCGGAGGGCGGGGGCAGGACTCCGGCGGAGGGCCAGGGCGGCGGTGCCCCTGCGGGGGGCGAGGGCGAGTCTCCGGCGGAGGGCCAGGGCGGCGGTGCCCCTGCGGGGGGTGAGGGGCAGACTCCGGCGGAGGGCGAGAGCAGCGGTACTCCCGCGGAGGGTGAGAGCAACTCCCCGGCGGAGGGCAAGAGCGCCGGTGCCCCTGCGGACGGTGAGAGCAAGACCCCGGCGGAGCGCCAGGGCGGCGCGGCCCCTGCGGAGGGCGAGAGCACGACTCCGGCCGAGGGCGAAAGCGGCAGTGCTCCTGCGGAGGGCGAGAGCAACTCCCCGGCGGAGGGGGACGGTCGGTTGCGTGAGGCGGTCGCCGCGTGGGTGCGCTCGGCGGAGCCGAGCGAGGACCTGAGCGGCGACGCCGGACGGGAGTCCGGTGAGGGCGAGCCCGACGCGGACACGGAGGCGTCCGGCGGCACCTCCGACGACGCCGGTACGGCTCCGGCGACGGACGGCGCCTCCGAGGGCTCCGGTGCGGACGGCGCCGCGAAGGGTGCCGCCGCCGACGTGACTGGCAACGGTGACTCCGAGGACACCGGCGCGGACGGTGCTTCCGACGGCACCGGTACCGTTCCGGCCGCGCGTAGCGCCTCCGACGACGGTGAAGTGCAGGCTCCGGCCGCCGACGCGTCCCGCAAGGAGGACGCCGCGACCGACGACGCGGACGCGGCGGCCCCCACGGCGCAGTCCCCCGAACCCGGCGACGACTCCGGCCCGGATGCCGCCGAGACCGCCGACGAGGACGCGAACCGCAAGGACGCCACCCCCGCAGCCGACGACGACAACGCCCCCGAGGCCACGTCACCCACCCCCGGGCGCACGAACACCGACCCAGCGGACGACGACACCCCCAAGGCCGCCTCGCCCGAACCCGGCGACGACTCCGGCCCGGATGCCGCCGAAACCGCCGCCCCCGCAGCCGACCGCAAGGACACTGGCGCCGCAGCGGACGACGACAACGCCCTCGAGGCCGCCTCGCCCGAACCCGGCGACGACGCCGGCGCGGATGCCGCCGAAACCGCCGCCCCCGCAGCCGACCGCAAGGACGCCGGCGCCGCAGCGGACGGCGGCAAGGCCCCCGAGGGCACGTCACCCGCCCCCGGCCGGACGGAGACCGGCGCCGTGGGCGAGGGCGAGGACGGCGGCGACGCCCCCGGTGCGGCCGGCCGTTCCGGCAAGGGGCCCGTCGATCAGCCCACCGCTGTCTTCCGGGCCCCGCAGCCCTCCGTCGATCAGCCCACCACCATGCTCAAGCTGGGTGACGCGGACGCCGAGGGCAAGCCCGAGGCGGACGCCGAGCGGACCAGCAAGTTCGTCGCGCTGAAGGAGTTCGACGACCCGGCGGTCCGCAAGCCCCCGCGGACCACAGACGCCGCCGCGTCCGCCGCCGCGTCCTCCACCCTGCCGCCCGCCGAGGCCACCACCTCGCTGCCGCAGGTCGGGCCGGAGCGGACGACGCAGCAGCCGCTGCCGCCCAAGCCGCCGCTGGACCTGCTGGCGGAGCTGACCAACACCCCGCCGCCCCCGCAGACCCCGCTGCGGACGGCCGTGCGGCGGGTCAAGATCTGGACGCCGCTGGTCGTCCTGCTGGTGATCGTCTTCGCGGTCGTACAGAACATTCGTCCGCTTCCCGAGCCCACGCTCGAACTCACCGCCGAGGACGGCTACACCTTCGAGGGCGGCAAGCCGGAGATCCCGTGGCCGGCGGACGGGCAGGCCGCGCTGGACGTGCAGGGCATCGGCACGTTCGGCTCCTCCGGTGAGCAGAAGCCGGTACCGATCGCCAGTGTCGCCAAGGTCATGACCGCGTATGTGATCCTGCGCGACCACCCGCTCAAGAGCGGTGAAGAGGGTCCGATGCTCAAGATCGACAAGCTGGCGGAGGAGCAGTCCGACGCCGGTCAGGAGTCGACCGTCGACGTCACCGAGGGCGACGAGATCTCCCAGCGGGAGGCGGTCGAGTCCGTCCTGATCGCCTCCGCGAACAACGTGGCGCGGCTGCTGGCCCGCTGGGACGCGGGGTCCGAGAAGGCGTTCGTCGAGAAGATGAACGACGCCGCGAAGGACCTCGGCATGACCAACACGACGTACACCGACCCCTCGGGTCTGAACGACACCACCGTGAGCACGGCCGTGGACCAGGTGAAGCTGGCCAAGGAGGCGATGAAGCAGCCCGCGTTCCGCGAGGTCGCCGCGATGATGTCGTACGACGACTACAAGGGCGTCAACCACTCCAACTGGAACCAGCTGGTCGGCCGGAACAACGTCGTCGGCATCAAGACCGGCACCACCACCTCCGCGCTCGGCAACCTCGTGTTCGCCGCGAAGAAGGACGTCGACGGTGAGACGCGGACCGTCGTCGGCGCCGTGGTCCGCCAGCCCGCGGGCGGCAAGGACAACACCATCCTGTCCGCCGCCCTCACCGCGGGCGACGACCTGATCCGGGCCGCGCAGGGCGCGCTGGAGTCGGCGACCATCCTGAAGAAGGGCACCGTCGTCGGCTACGTGGACGACGGTCTGGGCGGCCGTACGCCCGTCGCCGTCACCGAGGACGTCAAGGCCGTCGGCTGGGCCGGCCTGTCGGTGAAGCTGACGTTCGCCGCGGACGAGCTGCCGCGGACGGCGAAGGCGGGCACGAAGGTGGGCACGCTCACCGTGGGTGACGGTACGAGCAGTGCCGTCAAGGTCCCGGTCGCCCTCCAGGAGGACCTGGTGGAGCCGGGCTTCACGGACAAGCTGACCCGTATCTCCTGAGGCGGAACCGGCGCAGCAACACCCGCACCCCGCGGGCCCACGCCCACCCGGGCGACGGCCTGCGGGGTGCGTGCTAGCGTCACGAAACGGGCAGGATCGGGCAGGGAAAACGGGACACGGGGAGTACTTTCAGGTGGCCACAGCGGAGCCGACACGCGCCGACGACGCCGATCCCGGTGCGGGATCCGCGGGTCCGCGAATACCCGTGTCCGGGACACGGCGGCCTACCCGGGAGCCCGAGCACCCGCCCGGCGACGACGGCGACGACGGCAACGGCAACGGCGGCAGCGCTCCCGGCGCCCTCATGACCGCCGTCCTCGCCGTGCGCGCCCGCATGCTGCGGCACCCCGCACTGTCCGTCACCGCGCTCGCCGGTCTGCTGCACATCGTCTGGTTCTTCACGTTCGCCAACAGCGGCGGCGACCTCGCCGCGCAGGACGCGTGGGCCGAGTTCGTGGGCCGGCACCCGGACTCGGCGTACAACCTCGCCTGGTACGGCGGGATGCACCCGGTGTCGTACAGCATGGTGTCGCCGTACCTGATGTCCCTCCTCGGCGTGCGGACGACGATGATGATCGCGGGGACGGTGTCGGCGGGGCTGCTGACCCTGGTGCTGATGCGCAGCCGGGTGGTGCGCAACCCTCTGTGGGCGGCGCTGGCCGGGGTGTTCGCCCTGCTGTGCAACGCCGCCTCGGGGCGGGTGACGTTCGGGCTCGGCATGATGTTCGCGCTCGGCGCGGTCGCCGTCGTCTTCTGCTGGCCCCACCGCTGGCGTTACAAACGCTGGGCGAAGGCCCTGTGCGCGGCCCCGCTGGCGGCGCTGGCGACCATGGCCTCGCCGGTCGCGGGCCTGTTCGTGGGCCTGGTGGCGGTGGCGCTGTTCCTGCAGAAGCGCCGGCCGGGGGCGTGGGCGCTGGGCCTGGCGCCGAGTGCGGTGGTGGCGGTGTCGGCCTGGCTGTTCCCGTTCTCGGGGACGCAGCCGATGGGCATCGGTTCGGTGGTCCTGCCGCTGCTGTACTCGGTGCTGGTGTACGTCCTGGTGCCCGCGGAGTGGAAGACCGTGCGGATCACGGCCGCGGTGTACGGGCTGGGGATCGTGCTGGTGTGGCTGATCAGTTCGCAGATCGGCTCCAACATGACGCGCCTCGCGATGCTGTTCGGCGGTGTGGTGCTGGTGGCGGCGCTGCCGTTCGCGGTGCCGAAGTCCCTCAAGTGGTACGCGATCGTGGTCGCCTTCGTCGGCTTCACCGGCTGGATCGGCTTCAAGTCGGTCGACGACGTGGTGCACACCACGCCGCGCGCCTCCTGGGCGCGCGAGCTGGCGCCGCTGGTGAACGAGTTGCAGGAGGTCGGCGCCGAGCGGGGCCGCGTGGAGGTCGTCCCGGCCCGCTCGCACCGCGAGGCGTCCGCCCTCGCCCCGTACGTCAACCTGGCCCGCGGCTGGAACCGGCAGGCCGACATGGAGCGCAACCCGCTCTTCTACGACGACACCCTCAACTCGGCGAACTACCGGGAGTGGCTGAAGCGCTGGGGCGTGCACTTCGTGGTGCTGCCCAAGGACGAGCCGGACGGCGACGGCGGCCAGCGGGAGCGGGAGCTGGTGCAGCGCGGGCTGCCGTATCTGAAGCAGATCTGGGGCGACGCGAACTGGCAGCTGTTCGCGGTGGACGAGCCGACCCCGCTGGCGGAGCCGAACACGGTGGTGGAGCGGGCCGAGCAGGGTGAGTGGACGCTGCGGGTGGAGAAGGCGGGCCGGATCCTGATCCGCATCCCGTACTCGCCGTGGCTGGGCCTCGTCGACGCCGAGGGCAGGGCGCTGGAGCCGCCGCGGGAGACGGAGGAGTCCGAGAACCGCCCGGAGGACGAGCCGAGGACGTACGAGAACGTCCACGGCTGCCTGCTGGAGACGGAGGAGGACGCCGACGGCGACCGCTGGACGACCCTGCTGGCCCCGGAGCCGGGGATCTACCGCCTGGCGGCCCCGTACAAGTGGGGAGAACGCGGCACCCCCTGCCCCGACGAGCTCCGCTGATCCGGCCCGGGGGGTGTGCGGCTACTCGGTGTCACGGAGCGCGTGCGTGCCCGGCAGGTGGTTGACCAGCAGGACCACGCCGCTGAGGACGAACACCCGCAGCGCCGCGTCCAGGCCGTTCCAGTCCTGCGACTGCCACATCGCGAACCACTCGCCGCCGATCGCCATGAAGCCGGCGCCGAACAGGAGCATGACCATCAGCAGGCCGTAGGTGGAGAAGCGGCGGGCGCGCGGGTGGTCGTGGCGGGCCCAGAGCCAGGTGCCGTACAGCAGCACCAGCGCGGCGGCCGTCTCCCAGACGATGATCAGGACGTACGCGGCGTCCTGCAGGCCCTCGCCGGTGATCGCGCGCCACATCAGGTCGTCGTCCTTGAACGTGGTGTCCATGGCCAGGACATGCCGTACGAACTCGCGGTTCGTCCCGAAGTCCGTGATGTTGCCGAAGGCCACCAGCGCCATGTAGAGGGCGACGGTCGCGGTGAGGAGGGTGGCGGTGAGGGGCAGCGCGCGGCGCGCGGTGGTGGTGGACATGGCGGTTCAATTCCCTTTGCCGGCACGCGTATTCCGGAACGCGTGGGCCAGAATGAGGGCGGCCGGGACATGGACGGAGGGACGGACGCGTGGCGCAGGCACGGCTGTCGATGCAGGAGATCGTCCAGCAGCGCAGGCGCGCCGCCTTCGTGGGCCGTGCGGCCGAACGCGGGCTGTTCCGGGCGAACCTGGCCTCGTCCGCCATCGGAAGCCGCCACTTCCTGTTCCATGTGCACGGCCCCGCGGGCGTCGGGAAGTCCATGCTGCTCGCGGAGTTCGAGCACATCGCCCGGGAGTCCGGGGCGCTGACCGCGTACGTCGACGAGGCCGCGGCCGACATCCCGGAGACACTGGAGGTGCTCTGCCGCCGGTTCGCCGCGCAGGGCCACCGGGCCAAGGACCTGGAGCGGCTGCTGGCCGCCCACCGGGAGCGGCGTCACCAGGCCGAACTGGCCGCCCTGGCCGCGCTGGAGCCCGGGCCGGACGGCGGCCCCTCCGCGGGCAGCATGGCCGTGGCGCGGGCCGGCCTCGCCGGGCTGGGGCTCGTCCCGGGCGTGGGCGCCTTCGCCGGTGTCCTCGACCCCACGCACCTCGCCCAGGGCGCCGACCGTCTGCGCACCGGGCTCGGCGCGCGCTTCCGCAGTCACGAGGACGTACAGCTGGTGCTCTCCCCGGAGAGCGTCCTCACCCCCGTGCTGGTGGACGAGATCCGCCGGGCCGCCGCCGACGTGCCGTGGATCGTGCTGTTCTTCGACGCCTACGAGCGCACGGGACACTTCCTCGACGCCTGGCTGTGGGACATCATGTCGAGCGACCGTTACGGGTTCCTCCCCGGTTCGACCCTCGTCGTCACCGCCGGCCGGGGCCCGGCCGACAACTCCCGCTGGGGCGCCCTGCCGGGCTTCGTGACCCCGCTGCCGCTGCGGCCGTTCACGGAGGCGGAGGCGCGCGGCCTGCTCGCGGACCGGGGTGTCCGGGCGGAACCGGTCGTCGCCGAGGTGCTCCGGCTGACCGGTGGTCTCCCCGTCCTCGTCTCCCTGCTGGCCGACTCCCGCCCGGCCGGCCCCGAGGACGTACGGGACCCCAGCGCCACCGCCGTGGAACGGTTCCTGGAGGGGGAGCAGGACCCGGTGCGCCGGGCCGCCGCGATCGCGGGCGCGCTGCCCCGCCGGCTGGACGCGGACGTGTTCCGGGTGGCGGCCGACCTCGACCGGGAGCGGGCGGACGAGCTGTACGGGTGGGTGAGCACGCTGCCGTTCACCGATCCGCTCGGGGGCCGGCTCCGCTACCACGACGTCGTACGCGCCCCGATGCTGCGGCTGCAGCGCGGACGCTCCCCGCGCGGCTGGGCGGCGGACCAGCGGCGGCTGGCGGACGCGTTCCGCCGCTGGCGCGAGGAGACGGAGAGCGGGCCGGGGGCCGGGCGGCCGTGGGCCGACGAGGACTGGCGGGAGCTGCGCACGGCGGAGCTCTACCACCGTCTGTGCGCCCGGGACCGGGAGGCGCTGTCCGAGCTGCTGCACGACCTGGTGGAGGCGTGCGACCAGGGCGAGTCCGTGGCGGCGCGCTGGATCGCGGTCCTGGAGGACGCCGGCCGGGACGCCGACGAGGCGGCGGTCGCCGCGTGGGGGCGGCGGCTGTCGCCGGCGCTCGTGTCCGGCGGCCCGCAGGCCGTACTGGAGGAACTGCTCCTCAGCGACGGCCATGCGCCGCCGGCCGGCGGCCCCACCGGTGGGTCGGGCGGTGGGCCCTACGGTGTCGGCCCCGACGTCCCCCCGGAGACACTGGACCGGGCCTTCCCGGAGCCGCAGCCCCAGGCGGCGCAGCCCCAGGCCCGGCCCGCCTACGGGTACCCCGGCCCGGTCCGGCGCCCCGGAGCCCCGTCGCGGACCGGGGAGCAGCCCCGTGAACACGCCGGCTGGGACGTGGAACTCCCCGCCGGCCTGGTGGCGCGGATCCACCGCGACCGTGCGCTCGCCCACGCCGCCCGGGGCGATTACGCGACCGCCGTCAGCACGCTGGACCGGGCGCTCCGCACCGTTCCGGACGACGCCGGGACCCACGCCCTGCGCGGGGAGTACCTGCGCGTCCTCGGACTGCACGAGCACGCGGCGGCGGGCCTGGGGCGTGCCGTGGCGCTCGATCCCGCCGACGCGTTCGCCTGGGCCTCCCTCGGCGCCGTCCGGCTCGCCCTCGGCGACCCGGCCGCCGCGCTCACCGCGCTGGACCGCGCACTGGAGCTGAAGCCCGACTACCCGTGGGCCCTCATCCGCCGCGGCCGGGTCCGGCGCGTGCTGGGCGACACCGGGCGCCGGCTCGCCGACCTGGACCGGGCCGTCGCCGTGCAGCCCGACTCCCGGTGGGCCCACTGCGAGCGCGGGGACGCGCTGCGGGACGCCGGGCGTGACGAGGAGGCCCTCGCCGCCTACGGCCACGCCCTCGCCCTCGACCCCGCCTACGCGTCGGCGTACGCGAGCCGGGGCGTCTCCCGCTTCCGCCTCGGCCGTACGGAGGAGGCTTTGGCCGACCTGGACCGCGCCCTGGAGATCGACCCGTCCTACGCGTGGGCGCGCGCGCAGCGGGACGCGGTGGTACGCCACCGTGACGGCTGATACCGACCGCTTCCGATCAATCGGGTCACATTCCGCATACCGATCCGCCCCCTGAACCGACCGTCCGGGTTCGATTACAGTGCTCGCGTCGTACGTACGGACGGTCCCCCGGGAGGTCTTGGTGACCGGTACTGCCGGGCCCGTGTGGGGGCGCCGTGAGCAGCAGGACTTCCGCAGCCGGGTGCGCGGGACGCTGCTCGGGGTGGCCGTCGGGGACGCGCTGGGCGCGCCGGTCGACGGCCTGACGGTCGACGCGATCCGCCGGGCGCACGGCGCGGAGGGCGTCGCCGACCTCGCCCCCGCCTACGGGCGGCGCGGTGCCGTCACCCACCACACCCAGCTCACCCTGTTCACCGTGGACGGGCTGATCCGCGCCCAGGTGCGGCGGGACACCGGCGCCTGGCATCCGCCGACCGATCTGCACCGGGCGTACCGGCGGTGGGCCACCACGCAGCGGGACTGGGGCCCGGACGAGCGGCGCAAGGAAGACGGCTGGCTGGCGCGCGAGGAGTGGCTGTACGCCCGCCGGGACCCCGCCCGTACGCTGCTGCTCGGGCTCGGCGACGAGACCATGGGGACGCTCGAGGCGCCCAAGAATCCCGGTGAGCCGGGGCCGGAGGCCGCCGCCCGGTCCGCGCCGTTCGGGCTGCTCGTCGGCTGGGAGCCGCAGCTGGTCGCCCAGCTCGCCGTGGAGTGCGCGGCGCAGACCCACGGCCATCCGGACGCCTGCCTCGCGGCGGGCGGGTACGCGGTGATCGTGCACGCGCTGGCCCGGGGCGAGAGCCTGGACACGGCGGTGCAGCGGGCGCTGGCGCTGCTGGCGGCGCGGCCGGGACACCGGCCGGTGTCCGAGGCGCTCCAGCAGGCGCTGGGGGCGGTACGGCAGGGGATGCCGACCCCGGAGCGGGTCACGGAGCTGATCGGCGACGCCACCGCCGGGGGGCTGCTCGCCGCCGCCGTGTACTGCGCGCTGGTGGGCGAGGACGTACGGCACGGGCTGTGCCTCGCCGTGAACCACGACGGGCCCAGCGCCGCGGCCGGTGCGCTGACCGGGGGGCTGCTCGGGGCGCTGCACGGGGAGACGGCGCTGCCGCCGGGGTGGCTGGCGGAGCTGGAGGGCCGGCCCACGGTGCTGGAGCTGGCCGACGACTTCGCCATGGAGATGACGCAGGGGCCGGCGCTGCACGGGCCCGGGGGGTCCTCCGCGGCGTGGCTGGCGCGGTATCCGCGGGGGGCCTGAGCCCGCGGGGCGGGCGGCAGGGCCGTTACCGGACGACCCGTACCGTCGTGCCGGCCGTGCCGAAGGTCCACAGGGCCTTGCCGTCGTCCTTGGTGACGCGGATGCCGCCGGTCTTCGCGTCCGGGGCGGCGGGCGGGGGCGAGGAGCCGTCGACCGCGTTGGAGAAGGCCACGGAGACGCCGGACTTCGCGCCGAAGTACATGATGTGCTCCACCGGGACGCCGTCGCTGCCCGTGGTGGCCTCGGTGCGGGAGCCGATCCGGTACGTGCCGGGGTCCGGGGAGACCGTGCCCGGCCAGACCGTGAAGGTCCGGCGGGCCGCGTCGCTGGCGTCGACCAGCCAGACGCGCTTCTGGTCGAGGGAGTACACGATCCGGCGGCCGGTGCCCGAGTCGGCCGGGACCGCCGCCGGTTTCTCCTCCTCCGGCTCGGCGGACGGTTTCGCGTCCGGTTTCGCGTCCACCGTCGCCGACGCGCTGGGCCGGGAGGTGGCGGCGGTGGGCTTCGTCCCCTGGTCCGCCTGGACGGCCAGGACCGCCACCACGGCTATCGCCCCCGTGGTCAGCCCGGTCACCCAGGCCCACGAAGGAAGACGGGCAGACACCGGTACGTATCTCCTCAGCTACGGGTCCCGAACGCGCGTCGGATCATCCTACTGCCAGCGCGCGCGGCGCCCGCGTCTCAGTCCAGCACCGGCAGCAGCTCCGGAAGGTGACCGTCGGAGGCCTCCGCCGCGCGGCGGCGTTCCCCGGGGACCTCGCCGTAGAGGGTGGTGCGGGGCTTCGCGGGGCGTCCGGCGGCCTCGGCGACCGCGATCAGGTCCTTGACCGACTTGTAGGAGCCGTAGGAGGAGCCCGCCATCCGGGAGATGGTCTCCTCCATGAGGGTGCCGCCGAGGTCGTTCGCCCCCGAGCGGAGCATCTCCGCCGCGCCCTCCGCGCCCAGTTTCACCCAGCTCGTCTGGATGTTGGGGATGTGCGGGTGGAGCAGGAGGCGGGCCATGGCGGTGACCGCGCGGTTGTCGCGGACCGTGGGGCCGGGGCGGGCGATGCCGGCCAGGTAGACGGGGGCGTTGGTGTGCACGAAGGGCAGCGTCACGAACTCCGTGAAGCCGCCGGTGCGCTGCTGGATGCCGGCGAGGGTGCGCAGGTGGCCGAGCCAGTGGCGGGGCTGGTCGACGTGGCCGTACATCATCGTCGACGACGAGCGGATGCCCAGTTCGTGGGCCGTCTCGACGACCTCGATCCAGGTGGCCGCCGGGAGTTTGCCCTTGGTGAGGATCCAGCGGACCTCGTCGTCGAGGATCTCGGCGGCCGTGCCGGGGATGGTGTCCAGTCCGGCCTCCTTCGCGGCCGTCAGCCACTCGCGGATGGACAGGCCCGTGCGGCTCGCGCCGTTGACGACCTCCATCGGGGAGAAGGCGTGCACGTGCATGCCGGGGACGCGCTCCTTCACCGCCTTCGCGATGTCGAAGTACGCCGTCCCGGGCAGGTCCGGGTGGATGCCGCCCTGCATGCAGACCTCCACCGCGCCCACGTCCCAGGCCTGCTGGGCGCGGTCGGCGACCTGGTCCAGCGAGAGGGTGTAGGCGTCGGCGTCGGTGCGGCGCTGGGCGAAGGCGCAGAAGCGGCAGCCGGTGTAACAGACGTTGGTGAAGTTGATGTTGCGGGTGACGATGTACGTCACGTCGTCGCCGACGGCGGACTTGCGGACGTCGTCCGCGATCTGGCACAGCGCGTCCAGCGCGGGACCGTCGGCGTGCAGCAGCGCGAGCGCCTCCGCGTCGGTCAGCTTCGTCGGGTCGCCGGCCGCCGTGCGCAGCGCCTCGCGGACGTCGGTGTCGATGCGCTCGGGCACCATGCCGGGGGCGGCGGCCTCGCGCAGGACCTCCCAGTCGCCGTAGACCTCGTCGAAGTCCTCGCGGCGGTCGCCCGTACGTCCCTCGGTGTCGATGGTGCGGTGCAGATCGGTGCGGCCCGTCGCGGTGAACGCCTCGTCCGGTTCCTGCCAGGGCAGCCCCCGCGGGAGCGCGTCGGGGCGGGCCAGGCCGGTGTCGGGGTCGGCGAGCGCGGCGACGTGCGGGCGCAGCCGGGGGTCCAGCCAGGGCTCGCCGCGCCGTACGAACTCCGGGTAGACGCAGAGCCGTTCGCGCAGTTCGAAGCCGGCCGCCCGGGAGGTGGCGGCCAGTTCCTCGATCCGCGGCCAGGGGCGTTCGGGGTTGACGTGGTCGATGGTGAGCGGGGAGACCCCGCCCCAGTCGTCGATACCGGCCGCGATCAGCCGCCCGTACTCGGAGTCGACCAGGTTCGGCGGGGCCTGGAGACAGGCGGAGGGGCCGAGGAGCAGCCGGGCGACGGCCACCGTGGCGACCAGTTCGTCGAGTTCCGCGTCCGGCATGCCGCGCATCGCGGTGTCCGGCTTGGCGCGGAAGTTCTGGATGATCAGTTCCTGGATGCCGTGGTGGGCGCGGGAGACCTTCCGCAGCGCGAAGAGGGACTCGGCGCGCTCCTCGTACGTCTCGCCGATGCCGATGAGGATGCCGGAGGTGAAGGGGACCGAGGAGCGGCCCGCGTCCTCCAGCACCCGCAGCCGCACGGCCGGTTCCTTGTCCGGGGAGCCGTGGTGGGGGCCGCCCGGCTCGGACCACAGGCGGGTCGCGGTGGTCTCCAGCATCATGCCCATCGACGGCGCGACCGGTTTCAGGCGCTGGAAGTCGGTCCAGGTCATGACGCCCGGGTTGAGGTGCGGGAGCAGCCCGGTCTCCTCCAGGATGCGGATGGAGACGGCGCGGACGTACGCGATCGTGTCGTCGTAGCCGTGCGCGTCGAGCCACTCGCGCGCCTCCGGCCAGCGGTCCTCGGGCTTGTCGCCGAGGGTGATGAGGGCTTCCTTGCAGCCGGCGGCGGCGCCCTTGCGGGCGATGTCCAGCACCTCGTCCGGCGACATGAACATCCCGTGCCCGGCGCGGCGCAGCTTGCCGGGCACGGTGACGAACGTGCAGTAGTGGCACTTGTCCCGGCACAGCCGGGTCAGCGGGACGAAGACGCTCTTGGAGTACGTGATGACCCCGGGCCGCCCCGCCGCCTCGAGCCCGGCGTCGCGGACCCGGGCGGCGGACGCGGCCAGGTCCTGGAGGTGCTCGCCGCGCGCCTGGAGCAGGACGGCGGCCTCGGTGACGTCCAGGGAGACGCCGTCCCGGGCGCGTCTGAGGGCACGGCGCAGGGAGTTCTCGGTCGGGCCGCCCGCTCCGGAGGTCACGGAAGTCGTCATCCCTTGAGGATACGTTCGGGGTGATCAGGAACCGTGCCGGTCCCCGCGGTCCGCGCCGTCCCCGCCGACGAATGGCTGGTACGCGTCCAGCGTCCGCAGTACCTCCGCCTCCCCCGCCGCCGGCAGTTGCAGCACGGTCTCCTCGACGCCCAGCTCGGCGAAGTGGGCCAGCTTGCCCGCGCTGGGCAGGACGGCGTACGGCACGACCTGGAGGGCGCCCGGGTCGCGGCCCGCGTCGGCCCAGGCGGTGCGCAGCAGCGGCAGCGACTCGGTCAGGCCCCGCCCGCCGATCGGCATCCAGCCGTCGGCGTACTCGCAGATGTGCGCGAACAGCTTCGGCCCGGCCGCCCCGCCGACCAGCGTGCGCGGACCGACCACCGGACCGCGCGGCTTCTGCACCGGCTTGGGGTGCGCGAAGCTCGCCCGTACGCTCGCGAACTCGCCCTCGTACCCGGTCGGTTCCTCGGTCCACAGCGACCGCATCAGGCCCATCCGGTCCCGCACCAGCTCGCGCCGGGTACGCCACTCCACCCCGTGGTCGGCGGCCTCCTCGACGTTCCAGCCGAAGCCGAGACCGAGGGTGAAGCGGCCGCCGGAGAGGTGGTCCAGGGTGGCGATCTGCTTGGCCAGGTCGATCGGGTCGTGCTGCGCGGCGAGCGTGATGCCGGTGCCCACCCCGAGCCGCTCGGTGACGGCCGCGGCCTGCCCGAGCGCGACGAAGGGGTCCAGGGTGCGCCCGTACTCGCGGGGCAGCTCCCCGCCCGCCGGGTACGGGCTGGTCCGCTCGACGGGGATGTGCGTGTGCTCGGGCAGGTACAGCCCGGCGAACCCGCGCTGTTCCAGCTCACGGGCGAGCCGGACCGGGGTGATCGTCTCGTCGGTGAGGAAGATCGTGACGGCGATGCGCATGAGCGGCCTTTCGTACGCGGACGACCACCCATCAATACCCGGCCGCACCCCATCTGTCCATACCGACCGGTCGGCATCGACTCGGCCACCCTTCGCGGAGGACCCGTCCCCACCGGCCGCCCGACCCGGCGGGCCGTCCGGGACGGCATCGACGCGGGCCGTTCCCACGGTACCGAGCTGCCCGCCGTCTCCCTCCGCCGGCGGCGCTCCGTACCGCACCGGCCGCTCGGTTTCGACCGGGAGGTGCGGCACACCGGCACCCGGCTTCCGGTGGACGCGCCGCGAGACCGCCGCCGGGCCGCCGCCCGGACCACGGCCGTCCGCACCGACCCCTCTCGCCCGGCCCGCCGGTAGGCTCGTGCGCACGATGACTTCTCGTGCCGCACGCAAGTACCGGGTCGCCACCGCCTTCCAGCGCCGGATCAACCCCGTCCTGCGCCGGCTGCCCGTGCAGACGGTCCTGGAGACCACGGGCCGTGTCTCCGGTCTGCCCCGCCGCACCCCCGTGGGCGGCCGGCGGATCGGTGACTCCTTCTGGCTGGTCTCGGAGTTCGGCGAACGCTCGCAGTACGTCCGCAACATCAAGGCGGACCCCCGGGTGCGGGTGCGCGTGCGGGGCCGCTGGCACACCGGCACCGCCCGCCTGCTGCCCGACGACGACCCCGTCGCCCGGCTGCGCCGCCTGCCCCGCCTCAACAGCGCCGCCGTGCGGGCCTTCGGGGCCGAACTGCTGACGGTGCGGGTGGATCTGGACGGCTGAGGGCGAAGATGTGTGGGCCCGGTGGCGGCCCGCCGATCCCCGTGTGATCGGCGTCTCGCACGGCTGACTCATCCGTCAGGAGAAGGCAGACTGGCCTTGTTGCTCAGGATGCATGAGGGGGACTGCATGGACGGTGTGCCGCGAGGACCGGAACGGCGGCGCCCCGGCTTCTCGACACAGCCGCGGGCACTGCGCTTCGGCGTGCTGGGCCCGGTGCGGGCCTGGCGCGACGACGAGCCGGTCACCACCGGCAGCCCCCAGCAACGCGCCCTGCTCGCCGCCCTGTTGCTGCGCGAGGGGCGGACGGCCACCGCGGCCGAGCTGATCGACGCCCTGTGGGACGGGGAACCGCCGGCCCAGGCGCTCGCGGCGGTGCGCACCTACGCCTCCCGGCTGCGGAAGGCGCTGGACCCCGGGGTCCTGGTCAGCGAGTCCGGCGGGTACGCGGTGCGCGGGCTCGGGGAGGGGGCGCTGGACCTCGCGGCGGCGCAGGACCTGGCGACGCGGGCGGAGAAGGCCCGCGGCGGCGGAGACCTGTGCCACGCACGGGAGTTGCTCGACCGGGCGCTGTCCCTGTGGGACGGCGAGACCCTGGCCGCGGTGCCCGGCCCCTACGCGCAGGCCCAGCGGGTCCGGCTGGAGGAGTGGCGGCTCCAACTCCTCGAATCCCGCCTGGACATGGACCTGGAGCAGGGCTGTCACGCGGAGGCCGTCTCGGAGCTCACGGCCCTCACCGCCGCCCACCCGCTGCGGGAGCGCCTGCGGGAGCTCCTCATGCTCGCCCTCTACCGCAGCGGCCGCCAGGCGGAGGCCCTCGCGGTGTACGCCGACACGCGCCGGCTGCTCGCCGACGAGCTGGGCGTCGACCCGCGGCCCGGCCTGCGCGATCTCCAGCAGCGCATCCTCCAGGCCGACCCGGCCCTCGCGGAGCCGTCCGCGCCCATGGCCGAACCGGCCACCGTCCCCGTCCGCCCGGCCCAACTCCCCGCGACGGTGACCGACTTCACCGGCCGGGCATCCTTCGTACGGGAACTGAGCGAGGTACTCGCCGCCGCGTCCGGCGCGGAGGGCCGGGTGATGGCGGTGTCGGCGCTGGCCGGCATAGGCGGCGTCGGCAAGACCACCCTCGCGGTCCACGTGGCCCATCAGGCCCGCGCTGCCTTCCCCGACGGCCAGTTGTACGTCGACCTCCAGGGCGCCGGCGCGCGAGCGGCGGAACCGGAGACGGTCCTGGGTTCCTTCCTGCGCGCCCTCGGGACGGCGGACTCGGCGATTCCGGACTCCCTGGAGGAACGGGCGGCGCTGTACCGCTCGGTGCTGGACGGCCGCAGGGTCCTGATCCTGCTGGACAACGCGCGCGACGCGGCCCAGGTACGCCCCCTGCTCCCGGGCACGGGGGGCTGCGCGGCGCTGGTGACCTCCCGCGTGCGGATGGTGGACCTGGCGGGCGCGCACCTGGTCGACCTGGACGTGATGTCTCCGGAGGAGGCGCTGACGCTCTTCACGAAGATCGTCGGCGTGGAGCGGGTCGCCTCCGAACGCCAGGCGGCCCTGGACGTGGTGGCGGCCTGCGGCTTCCTCCCCCTGGCCATCCGCATCGCCGCGTCGCGGCTGGCGGCGAGGCGGACCTGGACCGTGTCGGTGCTGGCGGCCAAGCTCGCCGACGAGCGCCGCCGCCTGGACGAACTCCGGGCGGGCGACCTGGCGGTCAAGGCCACCTTCGAGCTGGGCTACGGGCAGTTGGAGCCCGCGCAGGCCCGGGCCTTCCGCCTGCTGGGCCTGGCGGACGGCCCGGACATCTCGCTGGCCGCCGCGGCGGCGGTGCTCGACCTCCCCCCGCAGGACACGGAGGACCTGCTGGAGTCCCTGGTCGACACGTCCCTCCTGGAATCGGCGGCCCCGGGCCGCTACCGCTTCCACGATCTCGTCCGGCTCTACGCGCGTGCGTGCGCGGAGCGGGACGAACAGCCGCCCGTCGAGCGGGAGTCGGCGCTGTCGCGGCTGCTGGACTTCTATCTGGCGACGGCGGCGGGCGTGTACGCCATCGAGCGGCCCGGGGACCGGCTGGTGGACGGCCTGGAGCCGACGGGGCACCCGGGCCTGCGGTTCACCGAGGGGCCGGCGGCCCTGGACTGGCTCTACACCGAGGCCGGTTCGCTGCTGGCCGCGGTCCGGCAGGCGGCCGGGACGGACAGGCTGCGGCGGGGCGTGGACCTGCTGTGGGCGGCGAAGGACCTGGCCGAGTCCGGGGCCAACTGCCACCAGTACGAGACGACGGCGAGAGCCATGTGCGGGGCCGCCCGCGACGGCGGCGACGTCCGCGCGGAGGGCAGGGCGCGGACCACGCTCACCAACGCCCTCCTGGTCTCGGGCCGCATCCAGCAGGCCGCCGAGCAGGCGGAGTCGGCCATGTCCCTCGCGGAGGCGTCGCACGACACGACCGCCGCCGGCTGGGTCGCCAACGACCGGGGCCTCATCTCCCTGCACCAGGGCCGCTACGCGGACGGACGGTCGTTCCTGGAGCAGGCCATCGAGAGCTACCGCGCCGCGGGCAACCGCGCGGGGGAGGCGCTCAGCCTCTCCAACCTCTCCCGGGCGCACCTGGGCATGGGCAACGTGGAGAAGGCGGTGGCGATCGCGCAGCACGGGCTCACCGCCCACCAGGACATCGGCCGCACGATGCGGCTCGCCAACGGCCACTTCACGCTGGGCATCGCCCTGACCCAGGCCGGCCGGTACGACGAGGCGCTCGGCCGGTTCGCCGACGCCCTGCACATCTTCGGGGACCACCGCCAGCGGTTGTGGCAGGGGACGACCAACTTCCGTATCGCCGAGGTGCACTGGGCGGCCCGCCGGCACGCGCACGCCGCCCAGTACGCCGAACAGGCCCTGGCTCTCGGCTGCATCGGCGGCGACCGGATGCGCGGCAACGTCCTGGCCCTGCTGGGGCGGACGCTGTCCGCGCTGGGCCAGGCCGGCCGGGCCAAGGCCTGCTGGACGGACGCGCTCGCGCTCTACGAGCAGTGCGGTGCGCCGGAGGCCCACGACATGAGGGCCCTGCTGTCGTCGACGCACGCCGCCTGACGCGCGCCGTCGTCAACGCGCGCCGCGAGGCGTTCAGCGTTCGTTTATCCCCCTCGGGCACGCTCGTTCCCGTCACACCGTCGCGTCGGGGGGCAGACGGGGTGACCTGGAGCCCAGCCAGTATCGTGCGGCTCCGAACGCCCGTCCGGTGTCCGCGGGGGAGCATCCGGACGGGCGTTCCTCACCGTCCGTCACCCGAGCGAAGGAAGCACCGTGAGCGACAAGAACAAGGACGCAGAGGCGACCACGCAGGACAACGCCATGCCCGCGCCGCCGGTGGGGGACGGCACCGTGAGGCCGCTCGACAACGCGATGCCCAGCGGGCCCGCCAAGGCGGACGGCGTCACCACGATGGACAACGCCATGCCCGCCCCGCCCGCCCTGGACCTGGACCGGGACGGCAAGTAGGGCTTTCGCCCAGGGGGATCGGCCGCGGCGGCGCGGAGGGGGAGCCGTCGCGGCCGACGTGTGTCCGGGGTCAGCGGACCGCGAGGGCGTAGCGGTCCGGGACGCAGTCGTGGATGCGGCGGACGTCGTCCGGGCTGGCCACCTCCACGCGGGCGGTCGCCGTCCCGCCCGCCGGGACGTCGACCGTCTGCGTGTGTTCGACGACCGTGCCGCCGGTGCTGTTGTCGAAGGTCACCATGACCGTGAAGGTCCCGTCGACGGTGTTGGGGTTGGTGACCTCGACGGTGGCGTACGGGGCCTTCCTCGAGACGCAGGTCAGCAGCTCGACCGTGGCGTCCCTGAGGGACGCCGACGTGCTTCCGCCGCTTCCGCCGCTGCCGCCCGTGTCGTCGTCATCGTCGTCGTCCCGGTGCGAGCCGCCGCCGGAGCCGGACGACGAGTCGTGGTCCTGGGACGAGCTGCTGCAGCCGCCCCCTCCCCCGTCGCCGCTGCCTCCGCTGCTGCCGCGGCCGGTCGAGAAGCCGGTGAGGGTCAGGACGACGAGCGCCGAGACCGCTGTGAGCTTGAGAGTGTTCCCCCGTGGATTCATGTACGCCAGGTTAGCGACCCCGGTGTCACGGTCATGTCACCGCCTGGCGACCTCCTGGTACCCGGCGTAGCGTCGGCGGTGGGAACGGCCACCGGGCCGTCCCCCACAGCGGCGGCCGCCGTCCGGCACCCTTCCGTGCGACCGGTACGACGGCCGTCCCGCGAGACGGGTCCCTCCCCCCGCGTCTAGGCGGTGCGGGCGGTGCCCGTTCCCTTCTCCGCGTCGAGCGCGTACACGCAGCGGTCCTTGCTGCACGCGTACACCACGCCGTCCCGGACCACCGGGGAGCCGGTGATCTCGCCGCCGGTCGCGAGCTTCCACCGCAGCCGGCCGTCGTCGGCCTTCAGGGTGTACAGCAGGTGGTCGCTGGAGCCGAAGTGGATGCGGCCCTCGGCGACCGCGGGCGCGCCGACGATCTCGCCGCCGGACTGGAAGCGCCACTTGGGCGTGCCGGTGACCGCGTCCAGGGTGTACAGGCCCTTGCCGCTGCCGACGTGGACGTGGCCGGCGGCGACCAGGACCGGTTCGGACGAGGAGCGGGACTCGGTGGCGATGCGCCAGCGGTCTCGGCCGTCGGTGGCGTCGAGGGCGTAGACCGTCCCGAGGTAGTCGGCGAGGTAGACGCCGCCGCCGGTCACCGCGGGGCCCGGGACGAAGGCCGGCGGGCAGAGGAAGACCGCCGGTGCCTCGAAGTGCCAGCGCACGCGCCCCGAGGTGACCTCCAGGGCGAGGACCCGGGTGCCGGCGCAGACGTAGACGTAGCCGTCGGGGGCGTGGGCGAGGCGGAGCGGGACTCCGCCGCAGGAGGCCGCGTCGCCGATGGGGTAGGACCAGCGCTCGTCGCCGCTGCGGGCGTCGAGGGCGCGCAGCCGGGCGTCCTGCCAGACGTAGACGGTGCCGTCGTGGACGGACGGTCCGGCCTCCGGGGACTCGAAGTCGCTCTGGCAGCCGGTGACCTCCCACAGCTTCCGGCCGGTCGACGCCTCCCAGGCCTGGACACCGCCGCCGCGCGTACCGGTGACCACCGTGCCCCGGTCGGCCTGGAGGGAGTACACCCAGGCGTCCGTGGACAGCCGCCACAGGTCGCCGCCCTCGCGGGCGTCGAGGGCGAAGAGGGTGGGGCCGTCGGAGGCGTGGATACGGCCGTCGGCGACCGCCATCGACCAGGCGACGTCCCGGGTCTTGAAGCGGCGCCGGCCGGTGGCGACGTCGAGGGCGTGCACCTCGAAGGAGGTGACGTAGACGAGGTCGCCGTCGACGGACGGGGTGCCCCAGACGTCGTTGGACATGCGGAAGCGCCACGGACGCCAGCCGCTGGGGTGCTCCGGCGCGGCGGTGGGCGCGGCGGGCGCCGGCACGGCCGGGTCGGCGCCGTTGACGCCGGGGCGGGGCTTGGACCAGGTGGCGGCGAGGGCCGCCTCGGGCGGGGGTGCCTTGACGGCGGCCGCGCGCGTGTCGGCGACGCGCGGGCCGGGGCCGATGGGCACCTGCGCGCCGGCCAGCCGCACGGGGCCGGTGTCGGGCGCGCCGACCGGGGCCGTCACCGCCGGACCGGCGTGCGCGCCCGCGTGCGCGCCCACCGGCGCGGGCCGGGACGGAGGCGGCGGGACGACCGGGTCGTGCCGCGGCGGGGGCGGTACGGCCGGACGGCCGCCGCCGGCGCTGCGGCCCGCTCCGTGCGCCGGTCTGGGCGCCGGACGGCCGCCCCGGCGGGTCTCGATCAGGCCCACCGCCCGCTCGGGCAGCCACGCCGACGCCGTACCGCTGTCGTCGGACCCGGAGCCGAAGAGGTGCGGGGCGAGCTGGGCCTGGAGGTCGGCGGGGTTGGGGCGGGCCGTCGCCTCCATCTGCATGCACGCCTCGATGAGCGGACGCAGCTCGTCCGGGAGGCCGTCGAGGTCGGGGCCCTCGCGCAGCAGCATGAAGACGGTCTCGACGGGGTTGGCGCCGTGGAAGGGCGGGTGGCCCGTGGCGGCGAAGACCAGCATCGAGCCGAGGGAGAAGACATCGCTCGCGCCGGTGACGCTGCGGGAGTCCTTGGCCTGCTCCGGGGACATGTAGGCGGGGGTGCCGACGGCGACGTTCGTCATCGTCAGGCGCGTGTTGGAGACACCGGAGGCGATACCGAAGTCGATCACCCGGGGCCCGTCCTCGACGACGAGGACGTTGGACGGCTTGAGGTCGCGGTGGACGAGCCCGGCGCCGTGGATGGACTGGAGCGCCTCCGCGACGCCCGCCGCGAGCCAGCGCACCGCCTGCGCCGGCAGGGGCCCGCACTCGTTCACTATCTCCTCGAGGGAGGGCGCGGGAACGTAGGCGGTGGCCAGCCACGGCACGGCGGCGCGCGGATCGGCGTCCACGACGGCCGCCGTGTAGAAACCGGAGACCGCGCGGGCCGCCTCCACCTCGCGCGTGAAGCGGACCCGGAAGAGCTGGTCCTCGGCCAGCTCCGTCCGGACCGTCTTGATCGCCACCCGCCGGCCGGACGCCGAGCGCGCGAGATAGACCAGCCCCATGCCGCCGGCTCCCAGCCGTCCCAGCACCTCGAACGGCCCGATACGCCGCGGATCGTGCTGCGTCAGCTGATCCACCACTTGCCTGCCACCTCCCCGTACGAGTCGCGCCACCACCTGTGCGCGACCGTAGTGCAGCGTCTCACCACCCCACCGCCGTGGCGGCACGCACCCCGATTCTTCCTGTCCGCGCTCCCGGTGGCGAACCGGCCGACAAATCGGGTGTCCAGGTTTACATACGACAACGGGGGTGTTAACAGCGGCGGTCAGCGCCGCAGCAGCGCGAAGGACGCCCCCTGATTGTCGGTGACCACGGCCGCCGTGCCGTAGGACGTCTCGAAGGGCGGGACCTGGACCCGGCCGCCGAGCCGGGCCACCTCCGCCAGCCCGGCCGCCAGGTCCCGGGCGGCGAAGTGGACCAGGAGGTGGGGCGGCATCTCGGCGGCGAAGACGTCGGAGACGGGCGCCCGGCCGAAGGCGGGGTCGGCGTCCGGGCCGAAGAGGGCCTCGTGGAAGAGGTCGCCGTAGAAGGTGTTGGCCGCCTCGGTGTCCCGCGTGTAGAGCTGCGCCCAGGAGAAGGTGCCCGGCTCGTGGCGGCGCCCGAAGCCGGGAGTGCGGGCGCCCTGCCAGAGGGAGAACACGGCACCCTCGGGATCGGTGACGAGCGCGGTGACGCCCAGGTCGCCGAAGGGCAGCGGAGGGGAGAGGATCTGTCCGCCGCCCGCGCGGATCCGCCGGCACGTCGCCTCGGCGTCGGGGGTGGCGAAGGACACCGTCCACACGGTGGGCAGCCGGCCGTCCGTCTTGTGCGCGAGGGAGGCGACGGGCTCCCCGTCCTTCAGCGCCCGCACGGTCCCCTGGGGCTGGTCCTCGAAGGTCCATCCGAAGAGCTCACCGTAGAACCGCTTGCCCGCCTCCACGTCGGGAAGCTGCGCGTCCACCCAGCACGGGGTGCCCTCCGTGTACCGCGATGCCTTGTTTTCGGCCATGCCGCCAAACTAGCCGCGCCGCCCGCACCGCGCAGACCAGGCACACCAGCGTCCGCACGGCGGTGCACCCCATTTGCAGTCGGCCGAATCGCGCCCCGATCACCCGTCGGTAAGCTGACGGCATGACAGGACAAGTGCGTACCGTCGACGGCCGCGTGGCCGGCCGGCGTGGGCAGGCGACCCGGCAGAAGCTGCTCGACTGCCTCAGCGAGATGCTCAGCTCGTCCCCCTACCGGGATGTCAAGGTCATCGACGTCGCCCGCCGCGCAGGTACGTCGCCGGCCACCTTCTACCAGTACTTTCCGGACGTGGAAGGCGCCGTCCTGGAGCTCGCCGAGGAAATGGCCGCCGGGAGCGGCGCGTTGACGGAGCTGCTGGAGGGCCGCTCGTGGGCGGGGCGGGCCGGCTGGCAGACGGCGCAGGAACTCGTCGACGGGTTCCTGGAGTTCTGGCGGAAGAACGAGGCGATCCTGCGGGTCGTGGACCTCGGCGCCGCCGAGGGCGACAAGCGCTTCTACAAGATCCGCATGAAGGTCCTCAACTCGGTGAACACCTCGCTGGCCGACTCCGTCGCCGAGTTGCAGTCCAAGGGACGCATCGACAAGGACGTGAACCCCGCGGCGGTCGCGGGGTCCCTGGTCGCCATGCTCGCGGCCGTGGCCTCCCACCAGAAAGGTTTCTCCTCCTGGGGTGTGAAGCAGGCCGAGCTCAAGCCCAATCTGGCGCTGCTGGTGCACCTGGGGGTCACCGGCAGGAAGCCGACGAAGTAGCCGCCCGGCGCCACGCCCCCTCCCCCGCGACCTCGCAAGTCCTGTCATCCGGGCGGCGGTTCACTCCGGTGGGCCGCCGCCTGTCGCGTGGCCGGGGGCGGACCGGGTCCGATGGACCGGGAATCCTCACCGCGCGGCCGGCGTTGTACCCGCCGGAGCCCGACCGCACATCCCGAGCAGACGCCCCGGCACGACCACTCGTCGCAGGAGGAACCCGGCATGGCCCTGACCCGTGAAGAGCGCGAGCAGTTCCTCACCGAACCCCGCATCGCCGCGCTCGCGGTCGCCGCGGAGGACGGCCGCGCCCCGCTGACCGTGCCGATCTGGTACCAGTACGCGCCCGGCGGCGACGTATGGATCATGACCGGCCGCGACTCGCGCAAGAACCGGCTGATCGACGCGGCGGGACGCTTCTCGCTGATGGTGGAACGCGTCGAACCCACCATCCGCTACGTCTCCGTCGAGGGCCCGGTCGTCGACACCTCCCCCGCCACGATCGAGCTGCTCCGGGAGATCTCCGCCCGCTACCTCCCGGCCGACAAGGTCGAGGGGTACGTCGACTTCGCCTGGAAGAACCACGGCGAGCAGGTCGTCGTACGGATGCGCCCCGAGCGGTGGGTCTCCTCGGACCTCGGCTCGGTCTGAGCGGGCCCGACGCCCGACAATCGGGGCATGGAACCCGATCTCCACGAGCTGCTGAGGTCCCTGCGGGTGTGGGACCCGGCGGTCACCACCCTGCCGGCGCTCGACCCGGACGCCGCTCCCGCCGCGCCGCTGCCGCTGTTCGCGCGGTGGCTGGCGGAGGCGGCGGCGGCCGGGCAGGCCGAGCCGCACACCATGTCCCTCGCGACGGCGGACGCGCGGGGCCTGCCGGACGTACGGATCGTGATGCTGCACGGCGCGGACGACGAGGGCTGGTCCTTCGCCACGCACGCGCACAGCCGCAAGGGCGCGCAGCTCGCCGAACGCCCGTACGCCGCGCTGGCCTTCTACTGGCCGGTGCTGGGCCGTCAGGTACGCCTGCGCGGACCCGTCACCGTCGCGCCACCGGAGGACGCACAGGCGGACCTGCACGCCCGCTCGACGGGCGCACTGGCCGCCGCCCTGACCGGCAGACAGAGCGCGCTCCTCGACTCCCCGGAAGAACTGACCCGGGCCTCACAGGCCGCCTGGGAGCAGGCCCAACGGGATCCGGAAACCCCGGTCCCGTCCTGGACCCTGTACCGCCTCCACCCGAACGAGGCGGAATTCTTCCAGGGCGACACCAGCCGCCGCCACCTACGCCTGCGGTACCGACGGGAGACCGGGGGAAGAGGGTGGACCAGGGAACTGCTGTGGCCCTGAGATCAGGCCCGGGCGGCGCAGGCCGCGGACCGGGGGCAGAACCCCCGGGGAGGGGCGCTTTGCGACCTACCGAGTCGGGTGGTGGGTGGGCATAGGGCCGGGGGTCCGGGGGCGGAGCCCCCGGTTGGTGACGGCGGGGGGCGGAGCCCCCGGTTGGTGACGGCGGGGGGCGGAGCCCCCGGTGGGTGACGGGGGGGCGGAGCCCCCGGTGGGTGACCGGGTCAGACCTCGTCCGTGGCGAGGCGGGCGTGCAGATGGGCGTCGCGGAACGCGTCATGGCGGCCCGCCTCGAAGACCGCCCCCCGCAAAGTCCCCTCGTAGCGGAACCCGCACCGCTCGGCGACCCGGCACGACGCCTCGTGCCCGACGGCATGGTCCAGCTCCAGCCGGTGCAGGCGGAGTTCGGTGAACGCCCAGTCCGCGGTGAGCAGCAGCGCCCGGGTGGCCACGCCCCGGCCGCGGGCCTCGGGGAGCACCCAGTAGCCGACGCGGCCGACGCGCAGCGCGGGGCGGATCTCGTTGACGCCGATGTGCCCGAGCGCCGTACCGGTGTCCGCGTCCGCGATCCGGAAGGAGGCGGCGCCGCCGTCCGCGGCCACGGCGGCCCGGGCGCGCAGTGACTCACGTGCGCCGGCCCGGTCGGTGACGGGCCGGACCGGGGTGTTCCAGCGCCGGAACTCCGGATCGGTGGTGCCGCGCAGCCATACGTCGACGTCGGCGGCGGACGCCGGGTCCCAGGGGCTCAGAAGCAGACCGTGACCGTGGAGCTCGGGCAGCGGACGGGCGGAGGCGCGCCGGCGGGCGTGGGGCATGGGTTCCATTCAAGAGCTCGTACCCGGTGAAACGATGTGATCAATCCGCAACCAATTCCGGTCTTGACCGAGACCCATCAAGCAGGTGCGGGATTACGCTCGCGCTCATGGCCGATTCCTCCGACTCCTCCGGCTCCTCCGGCTCCTCCACCTCCGCGCAGCCGCCCGCGCCGAACCCGGCGGACCGCCCCGTGTACGTCATCGGCGGCGGCCCGGGCGGGCTCTCCGTCGCGTACGCCCTGCGCGCCCGGGGGGTACGGGCCGTGGTCCTGGAGCGGTCCGACCGCGTGGGCGCGTCCTGGCGGCGCCACTACGACCGGCTGCGGCTGCACACCACCCGGCGGCTCTCCGCCCTGCCCGGGCTGCCGATGCCGCGCCGGTTCGGGCGGTGGCCGGCCCGCGACGACGTGGTCCGGTACCTGGAGAAGTACGCCGAGCACCACCGTCTGGAGATCGTCACCGGCGTCGAGGTCTCCCGCGTCGAGCGCACCCCCGACGGCACGGGCTGGCTGCTGCACGCCACCGGCGGCCGGGAGCTGACCGGCGCGGCGGTCGTCGTCGCCACCGGCTACAACCACACCCCGCGCGTCCCCGACTGGCCCGGCCGGGACACGTACACCGGCGAGTTCCTGCACGCCTCCGCGTACCGCGACCCGAAGCCGTACGCCGGCCGGGACGTGCTCGTGGTGGGCGTCGGCAACACGGGCGCGGAGATCGCCGTGGACCTGGTGGAGGGCGGCGCCTCCCGGGTGCGGCTGGCGGTGCGCACCCCGCCGCACATCGTGCGCCGCTCGACCGCGGGCTGGCCCGCGCAGTACTCGGGCGTCCTGGTGCGCCGGCTGCCGGTCGGGCTCGTCGACCGGCTGTGCCGGGTCCAGGCGAGGGTGGCGCTGCCGGACCTGTCGGCGCAGGGTCTCCCCCGGCCCGGCACCGGCCTCTACAGCAGGGTGCGGGAGGGCGCCATCCCGGTGCAGGACGTCGGCCTGATCGACGCGGTGCGCAAGGGGAGGGTGGAGATCGTGGCCGCGGTGGCGGGGTTCGAGGAGGGGGAGGTGCTCCTGGCGGACGGGGAGCGCGTCGCGCCGGGGGCGGTCGTCGCGGCGACCGGGTACGCACGCGGGCTGGAGCCGCTGGTGGGCGACCTCGGCGTGCTCGACGAGCGCGGGAGGCCTGTGGCTCACGGCCCCCGCACGGCGCCGGGCGCGCCCGGCCTCCACTTCACGGGGTACACCAACCCGATCAGCGGGAACCTGCGGGAGCTGGCGCTGGACGCGGAGCGCATAGCGAAGGCGATCGCCCGCGCGGGAGTGGCATCCCGCCTTCCCACCGTGTAACCCCGGCGGGTGGTGCCGACCGGGGGGAGCCCACCCGGACGCGCCCACCCGGACGCGCCCGGCAGGCGCACGACTGCCCGCGGTCACGGCGTCGCCGGCCGCCGCCGGATCACCAACGCCATCAGCGCCGCCGCGGCGCACAACGCCCCCGACGCGTACCAGACCACGTCGTACGACCCGAACGCGTCCCGCGCGGCGCCTCCCGCGAAGGCGACCACCGCCGCCCCCACCTGGTGGGAAGCGAGCACCCACCCGAAGACGATCGGGCTGTCGTCGCCGTAGTGCTCCCGGCACAGCGCCAGCGTCGGCGGCACGGTCGCCACCCAGTCGAGGCCGTAGAAGACGATGAAGAAGAGCATCGGCGGGTGCACGCTCGGCGCCAGCAGCATCGGCAGGAACAGCAGCGAGACCCCCCGCAGCGCGTAGTACACGGCGAGCAGCCGCCGTGAGTCGTACCGGTCGGTGAACCATCCGGACGCCACCGTCCCGACGACGTCGAACACCCCGATGACCGCCAGCAGCGACGCCGCCGTCGTGATCGGCATGCCGTGGTCGTGGGAGGCGGGCACGAAGTGGGTCTGGATCAGCCCGTTCGTCGAGGCGCCGCAGATCGCGAAGGTCCCGGCGAGCAGCCAGAAGGGCCCGGTCCGCACCGCCGAGAACAGCACGGTCACCGTCCGCCGGGCGGCCCCCGGCACCGGCGCCGGCTTGGGCACGAACTCCTTCGCCCCGTACGGCTTCTGCCCCACGTCGGCCGGGTGGTCGTGCAGCAGCAGCCAGACGAACGGGACCACCGCGAGGGCGGCGAGCGCCACCGTGACGGCGGCCGGCCGCCAGTCGTGCCGGTCGACGACCCAGGACAGCACGGGCAGGAAGATCAGCTGCCCGGAGGCGGCCGCGGCGGTGAGAATGCCGGTGACCAGGCCGCGGCGTTCGGTGAACCAGCGGTTGGTGACGGTCGCGGCGAAGGCCAGCGCCATGGAGCCGGAGCCGAGTCCCACCAACAGGCCCCAGCACAGCATCAGTTGCCAGGCCGCGGTCATCCACACGGTCAGCCCGGAGCCGAGCGCGATCACGGTGAGGGCGACCGCCACGACCCGCCGGATGCCGTAGCGGTCCATCAGCGCCGCCGCGAACGGCGCGGTGAGTCCGTACAGCGCGAGGTTCACGGAGACCGCCGCGCCGATGGTCCCGCGCGACCAGCCGAACTCGTCGTGCAGCGGGTCGATGAACAGGCCCGGCACGGAGCGGAACGCGGCGGCACCGATGATCGTCACGAAGGTGACGGCGGCGACGAACCACGCGCGGTGGACACGGATGCGGCGCGGTGCGCGCCCGCTCGGGGGCGGCTTCACGGCGGCGGCGGTCTCGCTTGTCTGGGTCACGTCATAGAGCTTCCGCCGCGGGCGGGCCTCGCAACGAGTGGCCCGGAGGACAGTGTTCGCTAGGATCGGGCCATGGATCCGGCCGAGCACCTCCCCGCGCCCCACGGCTTCCGGCCGCATCGGGTCGTCGTCCTCGCCCTCGACGGGCTGCTGCCCTTCGAGACGGGCATCCCGCACCGCATCTTCGGCCGCCCCCGCGACGGCCGCGGGCGGCGGCTGTACGAGGTCGTCACCTGCTCGGTCCGGCCGCCCGGGCCGGTCGAGACCGACGCCGACTTCACGATCGACGTCGCGCACGGCCCCGAGGCCCTCGCCACCGCCGACACGGTGGTCATCCCGGCCTCCTACGAACTCGGCCCGGTCTACGAGCGCGGTGAGCTGACCGGCGAACTCGCCGCCGCCCTGGCCCTGATCCGCCCCGGCACCCGGATCGCGTCCATCTGCACCGGCGTCTACGTCCTGGCCGCCGCCGGACGCCTCGACGGGCGGCCCGCGACCACGCACTGGGCGGACGCCGAGCGCTTCCAGGAACTCTTCCCGCGGGTGCGGCTCGACCCCGACGTGCTGTTCATCGACGACGGCGACATCCTGACGTCGGCGGGCGTCGCGGCCGGCATCGACCTGTGCCTGCACATGGTGCGGCGCGACCACGGCGCCGCCGTGGCCAACGACGTGGCGCGGCGCACGGTCGTACCGCCGCACCGGGACGGCGGGCAGGCGCAGTACATCCAGCGGCCGGTACCCGACCCGCAGCAGGCGTCGACGAGCGGTGCCCGCGCGTGGGCGCTGGGGCGGCTGCACGAGCCGGTCCAGCTGCGGGACATGGCCGCGCGGGAGTCGATGTCGGTACGGACCTTCACGCGCCGCTTCCGGGAGGAGACCGGGGTCAGTCCGGGGCAGTGGCTGGCCCAACAGCGGGTGGAGCGGGCCCGGCACCTGCTGGAGTCCACTGGCCTGTCGGTGGACCAGGTGGCGCGGGACTCCGGTTTCGGTACGGCCCAGTCGATGCGGCAGCACCTCCAGGCGGCGCTGGGGGTGACGCCCACGGCCTACCGGCGGACCTTCCGGGACGGCGGGCGGCGGGACGGAGCGGTGGCGTCCGCCACGGCCGGGTGAGCGAAGGTTGTCCACAGCCTGTGGACGGCCGGGGGTTCTTCTGTGGCGGTGCGGCGCCGTCCGCCCCGAGCACGGCAGCGCCGCACCGCTCTTCGGCTCGGCGCTCCCGCCCGGGCTCCCCCTCGGCCCTGGGGGAGACCGGCGCCGACTGACGACCCACACTCGTCGAGGGCTCCCGTCGCCGGACCCTCGCCGTCCCCTCGCGGCGAATCGCTGACGACCAGCGTGATCAAACCTTCACGAGGCGTCAACACCGGTTCGGGTGAGATGAGCAGGGATGTGGCATAAGCCCTGTTTGTGGGCACAGCGCACGGAAGCACACCCGGCGCACGGTTCGCACACCACCCCCGCCGACCGGCCCGCCGTGCTCCCGTGCCCCTCCCGGGACGCGGAAACGCGGGCGCCGAAGCGCGGCCGGCGTCACCGCACGGTCCGGGCACGGAAGGCCCGCTCCCCCGCCTCGTGCGGTCACACCGCTTCGTACGCCAGCCCCTCGTACCCCTCGTACGCCGTCACGGCCGCCCCGCCGCAGGCCGGCGCGGCGGCCCGGGGCGGCTCCGCGCAGCGGTCCAGTTCGCACCAGATGCGCTTGCCGGTTCCCTCGGCGCTCCAGCCCCAGCGGTCGGCCAGGCCGTCCACGAGGGCGAGTCCGCGTCCGCCGGTCGACTCGCCGTCCACACAGCGCGGCACCGGCGCCCGGTCGCTGCGGTCGGCAACCTCCAGACGGACGACGGCGTCCTCGGCCGCCTCCGCGCCCGGCAGGGACAGCCGCAGCACGGCGGGGCAGCCGGTGTGCACCACGGCGTTGGTGACGAGCTCCGAGACGAGCAGGATCAGCGTCTGGGCCAGTGGTTCGTCGGCCTCTATCCCGGACCCGGCCAGCCGTGAGCGGGCCCACCGCCGGGCCCTCCCCACCTCAGCGGGGTCGGGCCGGATCTCCAGCTGCACTTGAAGCACCTGCACCGCTCACACCATCCGAACCGGCGGACACTTGGACTCGCGCCTCACGAGGGCCACGATCGTAGCCATTTTCTGCATGGCCAGAACAACGGCCGGGACAGGGGTCACGGACCGTGACTCCCTTGTGGGACAGCATGGTTGACGTACAGTCACGTCAACAAGCGCTTCGGGCATATTCCCGCGCGAAGGAGTACACGTACGGCATACTGTGCGACGCCCGTCACGGGGAGTCGAACAGGTGGCGGCGACCGGGCCGGTCGCACGGCGAGCAACCGCAGGCACCAGCCCGGACGGAGTCGCCTCGGGGGCGACTCCGCCGCGGTGCGTGCTCATAACGACTCGCATCCCACACAAGGTACCGGAGGGGACGTCCGACTCCGGGCCGTGACGAGTCGCGCGGAGGGCACAAGCCGGTCTCCACGCTCCGTGATCACGGGAATGCCACGATCCGTGACATCCGCGCGGGGCGCGTCACTCGGGAACGGTGAAGTAGCGGGCGAAGGCCCGGACGATCTCCTCCTCGCCGATCCTGCCGTCGCCGTCGGTGTCGAGCGAGGCGGCGACCGTACGGGCGAGGTCCTCGGCGACGCCGAGCACCTTGAGCACCCGCGCGGTGTTCTCCACGCCGGCCGCGCCGTCGTCCTCGCCGTCCGCGACGGCGAGCGCCGCGTGCAGGAAGGGGCGGGCGATCTCGGCGAAGCGGTCCGGGTTGTCCCGCAGCCGCTTGACCGCGCCGTTCACGAACTCCTCGCGCGTGATGCGCTGGTCGCCGTCCCGGTCCGCGATCCCCGCCATGCCCTGCCAGAACGCCTCGGCACCGATGTACAGGGCCTGGCCCCGGTCGGAACGGGCGGCGGTGCCGAACTCGGCGAGCAGGGCCTTGGCCGCTCCGCTGAAGTCCTCCCGGTCGATGTAGCCGTTGCCGTCCTGGTCGAAGGTGGCGAACCGGGCCGCGATCCTGCGCTCGTACTCGCTGGTGACCATGTCTCTTTCAGGCCGCCTTAGGTCAGTGGGTCGTCTCGCAGGGAGCGTACGTCGTCGGCGGGCGTCCGGGAGCACGAAGGCGTCCCCCGGGCCAGGACCGGGGGAACAACGGGACAACGCTGTGACACGTGTGAGCGGTCCCACGACGCGCGTACGGGCGCGCGGGCCCGGATCACGCCGACAGCGGGCGGGAATCCTCGTCGACGGCGGAGGGGACGTCCGGATGGATCTCGAAGAGGCGGCGGACCCCGAGGGCGCCGAGCACCCTGTTGACGTGACTGCCGTCGGCGGCCCCCCGCGCGGGAAGGATCAGCCGCAGGCTGCCCCGGCAGGAGCGCAGCAGCCGGCGGGAGGCTATGAGCACGCCCACGCCGCTGGAGTCGCAGAACCACACCTCGGAGAGATCGAGCACGAGGCGGTGCCGGCCCTCGGCCACCACGTCGTGCACCCGCTGGCGCAGCACCGGGGAGGTCACCAGGTCGAGTTCGCCCGAGACCCGGAGCACGGCCCATTCGCCGTGCTCCTGATCGGTCACTTGGAAGGTCACCACCACGCCCCTCGCTCGCCGAAACGGAAGCAGTACCTACGCTTCCCTGCAGCGTGGCTGCCCACCGGCCGTTCCCTGAAACACGGCCTGGAAAACGGTTATCGAACAGAAAGGGCTTGTTCTGGTCGCCATCGATCCGATTCGATCGGTTCCGATCGACGCGGAAGGGGGTAGATCGGTGCCGAACATCGTCCGGCGTGCCCGGGCGGCCCCTTACCACCTGTGGCTCGGCCCGGGGCGCACATTGCCACAAAGGGGCGTGCGCCCTTGTCCGTGCCGACTACATTCAAGGGGTCACCGGCCACACGCCGGCCCCGGGCACCGACCGGCCCGGGGAGCCGGGAAGGAACAGGGGGTGAGGGGCCGCATGCCGACACGGGACGTACCGCCCCGGTGGGACCGCACGATGCAGCAGCGGCTCGCGCGCGGGGAGGCGGCCGCCCTCGGCGAGCTGTACGACCGGTTCGCCTCCCTCGTCCACGGCCTCGCCCACCGCGTCCTCGGCGACGAACACGCGGCCGACACCCTCACCCGCGACGTCTTCGCCCACATCTGGCAGCACCCGCACTCCTACGACCCCGGGCAGGGGCCCCTGCGCAGCTGGCTCGCCGCGCTGACCAACCGGCTGGCCGTGCAGCGGCTGCGCACCACCGGCACCGCGGCACTCGCCCGCGGCGGCCCCGGCACCACCGAGGACCTGGAGCGCACGCTCCGGCACGCCTCGGTGGCCGCCCGCGCCGACTACATCGTCCAGTCCATGCCGGCGCCCCTGCGCGCCGCCCTGGAGCTGGCGTACTTCCAGCGCCGGGACTACCGCCAGACCGCCGTCGACCTGGGCGTCACCGACGACGAGGCCCGCCGCCGGCTCCGCCTGGGCCTGCAACTGCTGGCCACCGCGCACGACACCGAGGCCCCCGCCGCCCCGCCCGGGATGGGGGGTGCCGCGTGAGCGAGCAGGCCGGGCAGCGGCCGGAACGGACGGCCGCCGACACGCCCGACGCAAACGGGCCGGACGGTATGCCCCTGGTGCTGGAGCACCGCGTGCTGAAGTCGCTGCTGGGCGCCTGGGCACTGGCCGCGTGCGCGCCGGCGGAGGCGGAGGCCGTCGAGGAGCACCTCGGCGACTGCGGCCCCTGCGCGGACGAGGCGCTGCGGCTGCGGGAGGCGGTCGGCCTGCTCCACCGGCCCGACAGCCTCGACCTGGACCCGGGGCTGCGCACCCGCGTCCTGGAGTCCTGCCTGGAACGGCGCCCGCCGCGCGTCCCCGTCCCCGAGTGGGCCGCCGCCTACGACGCCGAGACCGCGCGCCTGGACGCGCTGCTCCAGGACTTCGGGGACTCCGAGTGGCACGCGCCGGTGCGGCTGCGCTGGTACGAGGCCGACGAGGCGAGCAGCCGCCGCACCACCGTCGCCGGGGTGATCGCGCATCTGCTGACGGTCGACGGGCTGGTCGCCGTCGCCTGCGGCCTGGACGACCCGCTCGGCGACGTCACCGCCGCCCGGCCCACCCCCTCGGGCCGCACCGAGGCGTACTGGCGGGCCGCCCACGTCCCGCCCACCCGCTCCGTCCGCGCGCCCTGGCGCGAGCAGAGCCACGCCCTCGTGCGGACCGTGTCCTTCACGGGCGGCGGCGCCCGGGCGACGACGGTTCCGTACGGCGACTTCGAACTGCCGCTGCCCGACGCGATGCTGGACCGGGCCTTCGAGTGCTGGGTGCACGCCGAGGACATCGCCGAGGCGGTCGACTACCCCTACGACCCGCCCTCCGGACGCCATCTGCACCGCATGGTCGACCTGGCCGCGCGGCTGCTCCCGACCGTGCTGGAGGACCGCAGGCTGCACGGTCTGGCCTCCCCCGTCGAACGGCGCCTGGTCGCCGCCGGGGAGCCGGGGCGCAGCCTGCGGCTGGAGATCGAGGGGTCGGGCGGCGGGGAGTGGCTGATCCCGCTGGACTCCCCCGCGGCGAAGGGCTCCGCCGAGCACGAGGTGGCGCATGTGGCGCTGGACGGCGCGGAGTTCTGCCGGCTGGCGGCCGGCCACGTACCGCCGCGGGAGGCTGCCGCCGGGCAGGAGGGGGACCGTACGGCGATCCAGGACGTGCTGTTCGCTGCGGCGAGCTTGAGCAGGATGTAGGGGCCGGTTGCGGCATCGCGGGCGGCCGCCGACTGCCCGCGGCCGCCGGCGGAACAGAACCCCCGGGCTCCTAGGCGAAGACGACCGTGCGGCGTCCGTTCAGCAGGATCCTCCGCTCCGCGTGCCACTTCACCGCCCGCGCCAGCGCCTGGCACTCCACGTCACGGCCGATGGCGACCAGGCCCTCGGGGGTGACGTCGTGGCCCACCCGCTCGACCTCCTGCTCGATGATCGGGCCCTCGTCGAGGTCGGCGGTGACGTAGTGCGCGGTCGCGCCGATGAGCTTCACGCCCCGCGTGTGCGCCTGGTGGTACGGCTTGGCACCCTTGAAGCTCGGCAGGAAGGAGTGGTGGATGTTGATGATCCGCCCGGAGAGCTGCTTGCACAGGTCGTCGGAGAGGACCTGCATGTAGCGGGCGAGGACGACGAGTTCGACCTCCTCCTCGCGCACGATCTCCAGCAGCCTGGCCTCCGCCTCCGGCTTGCCGTCCTTCGGCACGGGGATGTGATGGAAGGGAATGTTGTACGAAGACACCAGCTCGGCGAAATCGGTGTGATTGGACACCACACCGGCGATCTCCACGGGCAGGGCGCCGGTCCGCGCGCGGAACAGCAGGTCGTTCAGGCAGTGCCCGAACCTGCTGACCATGAGGAGGATGCGCATCTTCTCGTCGGCCCGGTTGATCTGCCAGTCCATCCGGAAGGAGTCACCGATCGCCGCGAAGCTCGCCCGCAGCTTCTCCACGGTCACCGGGGCCTCCGCGGAGAAGTGGACCCGCATGAAGAACAGACCCGTGTCGTGGTCACCGAACTGCTGACTGTCCTCGATGTTGCAGCCGGTCATGAACAGATAGCTGGACACGGCGTGCACGATGCCCTGCTTGTCGGGACAGAACAGGGTGAGGACGTACTGGTCGGCCGGGGCCGCGGCTCGGGTGGACTGCTCGCTCATGCAGGAAAGGGTCCCACACGCGGGGTCGCTCCCGGCCGGCCGTTCCGCTACCCGGACCGCGTCAGGATCCGCAAGACCTCGAGGGTGCTCGGCGGGGCGTCGGGGTCCTCGCCGTCGCCGGTCGTCATGCGCACGTGTGCGTCCCGCGCGGCGCGCACCGCCTCCGGCCACCCCTCGTTCTCGAGGTAGGCGGTCACCGGCGCGTCCGGCCCGACCTGGTGCATGATCCGCAGCACGCGCAGCACCGCGGTGTCGACGAGCGCCGCCTCCTGGGAGTCGCGGAAGATCGTGCCGACGTACTTCTCGGCGGACCAGTTGTCCAGCCAGGTGTCCTCGACCAGCCGGTAGACGGCGTCGGTGACGTCCCCGTAGCCGGGCACGCCGGCCAGCCAGACGTCCCGCTGGAAGCCGGGGTCGGAGAGCATGTGCAGCGCGGAGCGCACATTGCTGCGCCAGCGCCACCACGGCATGTCGTTGAGCGGCATGCCGCCCATGGTGGAGGAGCGACGGCCGCGACGGGAAGAGTTCTCCGAACCTTGCACGGTCATCGATCGTACGTTTCCGCGCATCGGGGAGGGTACGGGACCCCGTAATTCACCTCCGCGTCACCGTCCGTTGACCAAGGGTCACTCGGAGGTTGGCCGTGTGGCGGAATCGTGCGGGAGCATGACCGGCAGGCGACAGACCCGCAGCACCTTCCTCTCCCGCCTCCTCACCCGGCCCGGCAGAGCCGCCGCCCTGACCACGGGCGCGCTGGTGGCGTGCGGGTCGCTCGTCACCGGGTGCGGTGTCGTCCCCGGTGCCACGGGGGGCTCCGGGGACGACACCATCACCGTGATGACCTGGGCGCCGGAGGACACCGACGCCACCAACAAACCGGGAATGCCCGCGTTTGCCGAGGCCTACGCCCGCTCGGTCAACGCGGACGGCGGTATCAACGGCCGCCGCCTCGAGGTACTGACCTGCAACGAGCGCAACGACTCGGTGACCGCCGCGCGGTGCGCCCGGCGCGCGGTGGAGGAGCGGGCCGTCGCGGTCGTCGGCTCCTACAGCCAGTACGCCGAGGCCTTCCTGCCCACCCTGGAGGCGGCCGGCATCCCGTACATCGGCGGCTACGGCATCACCACGGCCGAGTTCACCAGTCCGCTGTCCTATCCGGTCAACGGCGGCCAGCCGGCCCTGCTGGCCGGTCTCGGCCGCACCCTCGCCGACAGCTGCGGCCCGGTCACCCTGGTCCGGCCCGACACCCTCGCGGGCGACCAGCTGCCCCCGCTGCTCGACTCGGGGCTGCGGGCGGGCGGACACGCGCTCGCCGGCGACCAGCGCGCGGCGGAGGCGGCGACCTCGTACGAGAACCACTCCCTGCGTGCCCTGGAGCGGTCGACCGCCGACCCCGCCGAGCCGGGCTGTGTGGTGCCCGCGCTCGGTGACAGCACGGGCACCTTCATGGACTCCTTCCGGCGGGCCCGCGCCGACTTCCCCGAGGTGCGCGCGGCGACCGTGCTGGGCAGTGTCGACCAGTCGGCGATCGACGCGTCCGGCGGGGCCTCGGGCCCGTACGAGGGGTCGTACGTCACCGGCTGGTACCCGGCGGCGGGCGATGCCCGCTGGGACGCCATGAAGAGGGTGATCGAGCAGGAGGCGTTCGGCGACAACCGGATCGACGCGGCGGACGCCGGTGTGCAGACCACCTGGATCGCCTACACCGTCCTCCGGCAGGCCGTCGAGTCGCTCGGCGACGGCGAGGTGACCGCCGACACGGTGAGCGAGGCACTGGACAGCGGTCTCAAGGTCACCACGGGCGACCTGACCCCCACCCTGCGGTGGAGGTTCCAGGACGAGCTGGCGGCCGTCGGCTTCCCCCGGCTGGTCAACGCGAACGTGACCCTTCAGGTGGTCGAGAACGGCCGGCTGGTGGCCGCCCGCGAGGGCTTCACCGACATGACGCGGACCCTGCGGGACGCGGACCTGTAGCCGGAGGCCGGCGGCCCGGTGCCGGTCCCCCTCGCCCCCCGGCGGCCGGTCAGAGCTGGGTCGGCTGGCGTTCGGTCAGGCCGTACTGCCTGGCGATCCCGTTCCACAGCGCGGCCGCCTTGCCCTTCTCGGCGGTCGCCGTGCCGCTCTCGCGGTTGCCGGCCTGGGTCTGCTTGGTCGTGCGGGCCTGGCCCTTCCGGCAGCCCTTCTTGCCGGCGACCTGGTCGGCCCAGGCCGCGTAGTGGTTGTCGGCCGAGGCCGACGCCTTCCAGGCCTTGGTCAGCGCGTCGCTCAGGGCCTGGTGGTCGGGCAGCTTGTCCACCGGGAGGGCGGAGAGGTCGGTCACCAGCTTGTTGCGCTCCCCGGCCGCCGCCCGCAGGTTCTTGGCCGCCTCCCCCAGGTTGCGGCAGGCCTTCACGTCCGCGACCGCGTTGATCACGGCGGTCCGGCTGTCGCCGCTGTGCGCGAGCAGCTTGTCCAGCTCGACGGCCTGCTCCCGGGCGGGGTCGACGGACGGTGACGGAGAGGCCTGCGCCTCCTGGGTCGCGGGCGCGGTGGCGGACACCGTCTCGTTGTCCCCGCCGTCGTCGCCGCCTCCGCTGCCGAGCAGGGCGCCCGCGCCGACCCCGAGGACGGCGATACCGATCCCGACCGCGGCGATCACCGGCACGCGGCTGCCCGTGCGGCCACCGCCGCGTCCGCCCCGGCCCCCACCGGCCGGGCCGGCCGGGTGGGCGGTGCGCCCGGGGTCGGGCCCGCCGTACTCGACGCGCGGGAGCTGCTGGGTGGATCCGGCCGGGCCGCCGTCGTCGCTGCGGAACAGGTTGTCGAACTCGGCGGGCGGCTGCCGGCCGGCGTCACCGGCCGGAGCGCCGTAGGGCTGCCCGGGCGGCTGGTCGGTGACGGGGGCGATGTACTGGGTGGCCTCGGCGTCGGGGCCGCCGGCGGGCGGCAGATGGCCTGCGCCGGGTGCGTGCGGCTGCGGCCCGCCCAGGTAGCGGGTCTCCTCGGAGTGGTGCGCGGCGGGCATCTCGGGCGGCAGCGCGCCCGGGCCCACCGGGGGTATGTACTGCGTCGCGCCTTCGTCGGCACCGCTCGCGGGCACCGGGGGTATGAACTGCGTCGCCCCCTCGTCCACACCGCCGGCGGGCACCGGGGGCAGGAACTGGGTGGCCCCCTCCGATCCGTCGGGGGCGGCGGGCGGCAGGGGCGCGCCACCGGCCGGGGCGCCGCCGTAGGGGTGGCCCGCGTCGGGGGTGTGGTGGGCGTTGTGCCCGGGGGCTCCGTAGGCGGAGCCGTACGCGTCGGAGGCGGCGTTCGCGCCCGGGTGGCCGCCGTATCCGGGGCCCGGCCGGGCGTCGGGGGCGGGCGCGGCGCCGTAGGGCGGGGGCGCGGCGTGGCCGCCGTACGCGTCCGGGCCGGCGTGCGGCGCGGGCGGGGCCGGGTGGCCGCCGTATCCGGCGCCCGGCTGCGACACCGGCGCGGCGCCGTGGGCAGGGGGGCCGTACGCGTCACCGGGTCCGGCGGGCGAGCCGTCCGCGCCGTAGCCGCCGCCGTGGGAGGCGGGCCGGGCGCCCTCGGGCGGCAGCGGGCCGGGGCCCTGGCCGCCGCCGGGCGGGTTCTGGGCGGCCCAGGAGGACTGTTCCGGCGTGCCGCCCCACCGGCCGTCGGGCGGGGACTGCCAGTCCTGGCCCGACGCCGGGCCGGGACGGCCGGCGCCGTCCTGCGGGCCGGGACCCCACGGTGTGCCCCAGGTCTGGCCGCCGGGCGGGGCCGAGGCGGGGAAACCGCCCGCGGAGGGCCGGCCGTCCGCACCCGCGCCCGGAGCGACCGGTCCGGCCGTCTCGCCCGGCAGCAGGGGCCGGCCACCGTCGGAGGGCAGCACGATGCCTTCGCGCGCGGGGCGCGCCGAGGGCTCCTCGCCCTGTCCACTCTGCGTCACCGGGACTCCTACCAATGGGGGACCTTGTGAATCGTCGGCTCACGCTACCGGGTCCCCGGAGCCCGGTGCCACGCAGCACAGAACCAGACCTCCTGCCCTGTGTGCGCGGTAACAAAACCAGGTCACCGCACGCTGATTACGTCACTCCTTCCTCCTCCGCCCGACGCCCAACTGCCGTCACGCCGCCGCCTGGAGCTCCATGCGCGCGCCGAACTCCCGTACCACCGGCTCCTCCCGGTAGGGCTCGAGACGCTGCTGGAGGTCCTCCAGGTACTCCGCGCCCCGGTTGGAGCGGAGCCCGCCCAGCAGCTCCGCCGCCTTCAGGCCCGTACTGCAGGCCTGTTCGATCTCGCGCTGCTGCACCTGCGCGGTGGCCAGCAGCACATAGCCGATCGCCCGCCGCCGGGCCCGCGCGGGAGGATGCCCGTCCAGGGACTGGCGGGCGCACCGCGCGGCGGCCTCGGCGTGTCCGAGATCACGGTGACAGTGCGCCAACTCGTCGGCCAGGTACGCCTCGTCGAAGTGCGCGATCCACACCGGGTCGTCGCCGGAGTCCGCGTCGGCGGCCTCCATGGCGCTCACCGCCCGCCCCGCCGCCGCCTGGGCGGCGTGCGTGTCGCCCAACAGCGCGTGCCCGCGCGCCTCCGCCGCGAGGAACATCGACTCCGCGCGCGGTGTCACCCGGCCCCGCGCCCCCTCCTGCGCCGCGCGCGCCAACTGCGCGATCTCGCGCGGGTTTCCGAGCTGCGCGGCCAGATGGCTCATGGACGCGGCGAGCACGTACCCGCCGTAGCCGCGGTCCCCGGCCGCCTGCGCCAGCCGCAGCGCCTGGATGTAGTAGCGCTGGGCGAGGCCCGGCTGGCCCGTGTCGACGGCCATGTACCCGGCGAGTTCGGTCAGCCGGGCCACCGCGGCGAACAGGTCCCGGCCCACGGCCTCGCGGTACGACCCCGCCAGCATTCCCGAGACGACGCTGTTGAGGTAGTGCACCACGACCGGGCGGACGTGCCCGCTGCCGTACTGGTGGTCCAGGTCGACCAGCGCCTGCGTCATGGACCGTACGGCCGCGACGTCGGACTGTCCCACGCGCGGGCCGGCGGAGCGCGCCACCTGCCCGTCGGGCGCGGTGATCAGCCAGTCGCGGCTCGGCTCCACCAGCGCGGAGGCGGCGACGGAGGAGCCGGACAGGAAGTCCCGCCGCCCCACGTCGCTGCGCCACAGCTCGCAGACCTGCTCGATGGCCCCCAGTACCGTCGGCGAGAACTGGAGACCGACACCCGACGCGAGGTTCTTGCCGTTGGCCATGCCGATCTCGTCGATCGTGACCGTACGGCCCAGTTTGCGGCCCAGGGCCTCCGCGATGACCGCCGGTGCCCGGCCCCTCGGCTGCTGTCCGCGCAGCCAGCGCGCCACCGACGTCTTGTCGTAGCGCAGGTCGAGGCCGTGCTCCGCGCCGCACATGTTGACCCTGCGGGCCAGTCCGGCGTTGGAGCATCCGGCTTCCTGGATGAGCGCCTGCAGCCGTTCGTTCGGCTGCCGCGCGACGAGAGGCCTTGCGGCCATGGCGTACCCCCTGAGGCTGCGGTGCCTGCCCACGCACCGGGTTGACGTTCTTCCGCGGCCGTACTTCTCACGTCCCGGCGAGAAGAACCGGCCGTGAAGATCGATGCCCCGCCGAAGTGCCGACAATGCGAAGCATGTGAGGATTGCCGGGGTAACGGCGGTTGCCGGCCCCCTCGTGGCTACCCATCCGCGGACGCGGTTCCCCCCGCGCGCCCCCGCGGATGCACCCATGCGCCCCGAACAGGGAACCGATGCTCCTCCCCCGCGCACGCGGGCGGGCGTAACCCCTGGTGACGGCCGTAGTTGTGTTCATCGTGGAAGAGACGATCGCGGGCACCGACGCCGTACAGATCCCGAAGCAGCGCGGGGAATCGCTGCTGGACGCCGCTGTGCGCTACGCGGAGGAGCGCCACTGGGACGTGTTCCCGGGCACCTGGCTGGAGGCCGTGGACGGGGTGCGCGGCTGTTCGTGCGGTGACACGGCGTGTCCCGCGCCCGGCGCGCATCCGGCCCGCCCGGACTGGCCGGCGCAGGCGACCGGCAGCGCGACGGTGGTCCGGCGGCTGTGGCAGCAGCAGCCGGACGCCTCGGTCCTGCTGCCCACCGGGCGGACGTTCGACGCGGTCTCCGTGCCGGAGACGGCCGGGTTCCTGGCGCTCGCGCGGATGCAGCGGATGGGACTGACGCTGGGGCCGGTGACGCTGACGCCCCACCGGCGGATGGAGTTCTTCGTACTGCCGGGGGCTTCCGCGAAGGTGCCGGAGCTGCTGCGCAAGCTGGGCTGGTCGTTGTCGTCGCTCGACCTGACGGTCCTCGGGGAGGGGGCGTACGTGGCCGCGCCGCCGACGCGGTTCGGGTGCCGGGGGGCCGTGCAGTGGGCCTGCCGGCCCACGGTCGCGAACCGGTGGCTGCCGGACGTGGAGGAGTTGCTCTCGCCGTTGGCGTACGCGTGCGGCCGGGACCGGTAGGCGCGCCTGTCGTCCCGCGGGGCTCGTGCCGTGTCGCGACCGCGGCTCCGTCGTGGCCCGTCGCGCCCAGGCGGCGGAGCCGCGTGCCGACACAGTCCCGGGCCCCTTCGGGCCGGCCGCGCTCCCCGTGGTGTGCAGGCTGACGGAGGGAGACCCGGTGGTGTCGGTGCCGTGAGTGGGCGGGGGCTCTGAGCGCCGCGTGGGGTGCTCAGACAGGTCCGAGGGTGTCCAGGAAGGGTTCGATGGCGGCCAGCCAGGTCTCCGGCTGGTCGTAGTGGACGAGGTGGCCGGCGTCGGCCACCTCGGCGTACCGGCCGCGGGGCAGGACGCGCACCATCTCCTGGGCCTCCGCGCGGCCCAGTTCCCCGTCGAGGCCGCGGACCACCAGGGCGGGGCAGCGCACCTGCGCCAGCTCCTCCCAGTGGGCGTCGAACACCCAGGTCTCCCGGGAGCGGAGCATCTGGTCCGGGTCGAAGACGGGGCGCCAGCCGTCGGGGGACTCGGCCATCGCCTCGGCGTAGAACGCGCCCCTCGCGGGGTTGGGGCGCTCCACCCAGGGGTCGTCCTCGCCGAACCACTTGCGTACGTCGGCGAGCGTGGCGAAGGGCACCGGCCAGGTCCTGAACCACTCGGCCCACTCGCGCTGCGAGGCCGCTCCGAGGGCGGAGGCCCGCATGTCGCAGATGATCAGGCCGTGGACCAGGTCGGGGCGTTTGGCGGCGAGCTGCCAGGCGGTCAGCGCGCCCATCGCGTGGCCGATGAGGACGGTGGGGCCGAGGCCGAGCTGCTCCAGGGCGGCCTCGGCGTCGTCGACGTAGGCGTCGCGGGTGAAGGAGGCGCGCGGGGGCTTGTCGCTGCGGCCGTGGCCGCGCTGGTCGAGGGCGACCGCGCGGTAGCGGGCGGAGAGCCGGCGGGCGGTGGACGCCCAGTGCGAGGCGCGGCCCATCAGGCCGTGCAGTAACAGCACACCGGGCGCGTTCTGCGGGGCGTGCTCCGCCGGGTCGGCCCCGTTCTTGGGCGGGTCGCCGAATTCCCAGGCGGCGAGCCGTACGCCGTCCGTCCCGGTCACGTCGATGCGTCGCGCCATGGTCCTGGCACCCCCCAAGCTCGCTGCCTGCCCACTGCCTGAAGCCTGCTGTCCTGGTCTGCCCGTTGCCACTGCCCGCAGAGTACGCAGGTTATCGAATGCGTATTCGAAAGTGCCCTCTTGCCCGGCAACACCCCTCGTACGAGTGACCCCCGGCGGGGATTGATCGCCGTGGCCCAGGGGAGATCTTCAGCGGGAGGCGGACCGCTCGGGGAAAACGGTCCGAGGGGAATGACCCTGGGAGCTCGGGGCTCCGGGTCAGCACAGGGGAGGACAGGCCCCGGCGCCCTACGGCGCCGGGGCTCCTCACGTGGTCACGGCACATCGTCCCGCCCCTCCCCGGCCGGGTGACATCGCTGTCGGCCCGGCCAAGAACCCCTCAGGTCATATGCCTCACGCGACAGCCTGGCACGCGATCGCGGCGAGCGCTGCCATTCGCCGTACTGGATCTCCGATTCGGCGCGTTCACACCGGCGGGCGGCTGCCGCCGACGGTGAGCGGGACGCGTGTCAGGGCTTGGCGACGAACACGTGGGAGGCCACCTCCATGTCCAGCTCGGCCGCCTCACCGCTGCTGCCGATCAGCACCCCGCCGCCGGCCGACTCCGTGGCGCTCACCACCGAACCGGGCTGCACGCCCGCCCGGCGCAGCGTGTACATCAGCTGCGCGTCCGTCTGGATCGGCTCGCCGATCCGGCGCACCACGACCGTCTTGCCCTCGGCACCCGGGTCGAGGTCGGCCAGCGACACCATGCCCTCGTCGAGGAACGGGTCGGCGCCGTCCTTCTCGCCCAGCTCCTCCAGGCCCGGGATCGGGTTGCCGTACGGCGACTCGGTCGGGTGCCTCAGCAGCTCCAGCACGCGGCGCTCGACGGCCTCGCTCATCACGTGCTCCCAGCGGCAGGCCTCGGCGTGCACCTGCTCCCACTCCAGGCCGATCACGTCGACCAGGAGACACTCGGCGAGGCGGTGCTTGCGCATCACGCGCGTGGCCAGCCGGCGGCCCTCCTCGGTGAGCTCCAGGTGCCGGTCGGGGGCGACGGAGACCAGGCCGTCACGCTCCATCCGCGCCACCGTCTGGCTGACGGTCGGCCCGCTCTGGTCGAGCCGCTCGGCGATCCGGGCACGCATGGGGACCACACCTTCCTCCTCCAGCTCGAGGATGGTGCGGAGATACATCTCCGTAGTGTCGATCAGTCCGGACATACATGCCCCTCGATGAGATCTGCGGATTGGCGCTGCCGGAGGCTGGACTGCTCACCGGCGCATGCGCTGGCCCAGGACTCAATTCTGACGCATCCGGCCGACAACCGGGCCGGGCCCCGTTCCGGCGGGGGGCTCACGGGGGCTTCCGGCACCGGGAAACCGGGCTTCGGACGCCGTATTGACACGGCACTGGTCCAGACCGCACGGTGATCCGCGACACGTCACCCGCTCACCCGCGAAGGGAAGCCGCATGAGCGACCGCACGCCGGCCGGCCAGTTCCTCGACGCCGCGATCGGCCTGCTGCGGCGGATCCGCGACGAGGAGGCCGACTCCGTCGCGGCCGCGGGCACGCTGCTCGCCGACACGGTCACGGACGGCGGCCGCCTCTTCGCCTTCGGCGCCGGGCACTCCTCCCTCGCCGCGCAGGACCTCGTCTACCGCGCGGGCGGGCTCGCCCTGATGAACCTGCTCACCGTGCCGGGCGCCGTCGGTGTCGACGTGAGACCGGCCACGCTGGGCTCCGCTCTGGAGCGCGTCGACGGGCTCGCGAGCGTCGTCCTGGAGTCCTCGCCGCTCCGCGCGGGCGACGCACTGGTGATCATCTCCTTGTCCGGGCGCAACGCGCTGCCGGTGGAGATGGCCGTGAAGGCGCGCGAGCTGGGCGTGAAGGTCATCGGCGTGACCTCGGTGGCGTACGCGACGCAGACGTCGTCCCGGCACGCCTCGGGGACGTTTCTGAAGGACCACTGCGATGTGGTGCTGGACTCCGGGATCGCGGTCGGGGACGCGGAGCTCACGCACGAGGGCGTTCCGGCGCCGTTCGCTCCCGCGTCGACGGTGGTGACCTCGGCGCTGCTCCAGGCGGTGATGGCCACCGCGGCCGCGGCGCTCGCCGATCGGGGTGTCGAGCCGCCGCTGCTGCGTTCGGGCAACGTGGACGGCGGTCACGAGTGGAACGCGCGCGTCTTCGAGGAGTACGCCGACCGGATCTTCTACCGCCACTGATTACGCCCCCGCCGCCCCTTCCCGTCCCGTCCCCGGGGGCTGCGCCCCCGGACCCCCCTTCGGCCCTTCGGGCCTCGTCCTCGATCGCCGGACGGGCTGAAAGTCAGCCCCTCCTGGGGGTACCCCCTCTGGGGGAGATTGAGGAGCGGGGTCTGGGGCAGAGCCCCGGGACGGGACGGGAAGGGGCGGCGGGGGCGAGGTCAACGGTCGGGGGCCACCAGCCCCGCCAAATCCAGCGCCGCGGCGATCCGTACCGCCACATCCTCCGCGTACATCGCGTCCGCGCGCTCGAACGCCTGACGCCCCGCCCCCCGCAGAAACGTCACAGCACCGAGCGTCCGCCCCCTGCTCCGCAACACCGTGCACAGCGCGTACACCGCGTCCCCCGGCCACTGCCGCCCCAGCGCCCACGCCCGCGCGTCCTCCACGCTCATCGAGCCCGCCCCGGCCCGCACGGACCCGGCCCGCTCCACGCACTGCACCGCGGGGTGCGACTCCGCGTACCGCACGGGCAGCCCCGCCCGCCCGTCGAGCCGGCTCGGCCCCGGCGCACCGGACGGAGTCGCGGCGATCCGCACCAGCCGCACCCGGTCGGCGCCCTCCACGTCCTCCGGGCATTCGGCCACGCGGTCGATCAGCGCGTGGTCGGCGAAACCGGCGAGCGCGAAGTCGAGGTGGACCGTCACCGCCTCCGCCGGGTCCTCGCACTCCGCCGCCGCGCGCGCCGCGCGGTGCAGCTGCTGCGCGCGGAACCGCAGCAGCGACGCCTCCTGCTCGCCCTGCCGGGACTCGGTCACGTCCTGGAACAGCCAGCCCACCCCGAGCGGCACCGGCTCCTCCGCCAGCGGTGACGCCAGCCGCACGAATCCGCTGCGCCAGCACCGCCGCCGCTCGCCCTCCGGTGTGCGCACGCTCACCCACAGCTCGGCCGGCGCGGGCGGCGCGCCCTCGGCGAGCACATGGGTCAGGGCGCTCTCCAGCTCCTCCACGCCCTGCGCCAGCAGATCCCCCAGCGGCCGGCCCAGTACGGACGTACGCCCCGCGCCCAGCGCCCGCGCGGCGTGCGCGTTCACCACGGCGGGGCGCAGATCGGCGTCGACCAGGACGACACCCCAGCTCGCGTCGTCCAGCAGCGCCTCGCTCAGCGCGATCGACCGCTCCAGGTCGATCTGCGCGTGCACCTCGCTGAACGCGCAGTACACCCCCGCCGGCTTCCCGTCGGGTCCCGGTACGGCCGCGGACTGGGTGCGCACCAGCACCCGGCCGCCGTCCTTCGTCAGCAGCGCGAACTCGTTCACCTGCCGGCCCGGCGCGTCCATGGCCGACATCAGCCGCGCCTCGACCTCCTCGGCGTCCGCGCTGCGCACGGCCCACCCGGCGAACCCGGGCCGGCCCACCGCCTCGTCCGCGCTCCAGCCGAGGATCCGCTCCGCCTCACGGTTCCAGTGCGTGACCGTCCCGTGCGCGTCGAAGGCGCACAGGGCGGCGTCCATGCCGTCGAGCAGCGCGGCGAGGAGGTCGGACCCGTCCGACCCCTCCCGCGCGGGCTCGGGCTCGTCCGGCCCCAGCTCGTCGGTGGTCCCACTACGCCGGGATGCACTCACCTGGACCCCCTGCAGGCTGCGTCCGCACGTACGGCACGACGGTTCGCTCACTCACCATCATTCAACTTGAACGTGACTCAGCGCACATCGGGTTCCCGCAAGATTGGGAGAATCGTTGTACGACCCCTCTCACTCACCGGACCGGTGGAACGGTGCCGTCACACCGTGCAGCGCGGCGGGCTCCGCCGGCGCCGGGCCCAGGGTGGTCGTGCCGGGCGCGGCCCGGTGTCCCAGTCCCGTGCGGTACGCGTCCAGCGCGGCCTCGACCTGGCCGGTGCGCCGCAGCAGGTCGCCGAGGAGCCGGCAGACATCGGCCACGTCCCCGGCCGCGCCGGAGCGTTCCAGCAGGGACAGCGCGGCCCGGTAGTGCTCCTCGGCCCCGGCCGTGTCGCCCCGGTCCTCCGCGATGAGGCCGAGGAGGCGGTGCGCGCCGCCCGCGTGCACGGCGCCCCGGTCGGGGTGCAGCTCCCCCAGCAGGCGGTCCAGCAGCCGCTCGGCCTCGCCGGTCCTGCCGCGGCGGCGCAGTACGTCCGCCAGTTCCACCTCGACCTGGCTGCGGTACAGGGCGGCACGGCCGGCGGTGAGGATCTCCCGCGCGGTGCGCAGTTGGCGCTCGGCGCCTTCCAGATCGCCGTCCTGGGCGTGGACGTAGCCGCGCATCCAGTGGCAGTGGGCGAGTTCCGTGCGGATCCGGAGCTGCTGGTAGAGCTCGGACGCCTTGGCCAGTGAGGCGTCGGCCTCGGCGGTACGGCCCTCGGCGATGAGCGTGCGGGCCACGCCCCGGTGCAGGGCGGCGACCAGCGCGGGATCGGACACCCGGGGGGCCAGCGCCAGGGCGAGTTCGGCGGTGCGGGCGGCGCGCACGTGTGCGCCCATGTCCATGTAGGGGGCGATGACGGCCGTGTAGAGCAGGAGCAGGGCGTCGGGGTCGTGCAGCCCGGAGGCGGTGAGGTTCTCCAGGGCGCTCTCCAGCAGGTGGACGGCGTAGCCCAGTTCGCCGGCGAGGTAGTGGGCGACGGCCCGGCCCCGGCGGGCCGCGGCGCGCTGCGGCAGCGGGGCGTCGGCCAGCAGCTCCTCGGCGGCCTCGAAGTGCCGGCGCGCCCCGGTCAGGTCGCCGGTGTCCAGGGCGCAGTGGCCGAGGCCGGTGAGCGCGGCGGCGCGTTCGGCCGTCAGGCCGTGCTCGGCGGCCCGGTCGAGCGACTCCCGGTACTGGGCGGCCGCCTGGACGGCGTCCCCGGTGGCGAGGGTGCGCTGTGCGTCGAGGAGGCGGGAGCGCAGTTCGGTGACGAGGTGGGCGGGGCGGCCGGTGGTCAGTTCCTCGTGGGTCACCCCGAGGCGCTCGGCGATGTGGCGGAGGGCGGCCTCGGAGGGGCGGGTCTTCCCGGACTCGACGGTGGAGATGTACGCGGCGGTGTAGGCGGGTTCGGCCACCTGACGTTGCGTCAGCCCGCGTCGTACGCGCAGCCGGTGGATGCGGACGCCCAGGGCGGACGGGTCGGGGCTGTCGGGTGCGGGGCTCGCGCCCGTCCCTCGCCGGTTCGTCACCGTTCCCCCTTTCCTTCCTGCTGGCCGGTCCCACAGTAATGCCGCGGGCGCGCGGTCCCGTGCGGCGCCCGGGACGGGCGGACCCGTCGCGGTGTTACGGAACGACCCTTGTCAGAAGCGTTCGACGGCCCTAATTTAAGCGGCAACTTAAGCAGAGTTACATCCTCGGTTATATCTGCTTCCTCGTCCGTGGGGGCTTTTCAGCGTGCGCACACACCCGTTCCGCATCACCGCCGCAGCCGGCGCCGTCGCCGCCGCGCTGCTCGTTCCGCTCACCTCTCCGGCCGCCTCGGCCGCCGACGCCGGCACCGTTTCTCCTTCCGCCGGGAAAAGCAGCAACACCGGCAAAGCCGACCTTCTCGATCGCCTTCTGGGCATACCCGGGATGAAGGTCGTCGCGGAGAAGCCGTACGACGGCTACCGCTTCTTCGTCCTCTCCTACACCCAGCCGGTGGACCACGAGGACCCGGGGAAGGGCACCTTCGAACAGCGGCTGACCGTCCTGCACCGGGGCTTCGACCGGCCGACGGTCTTCTCCACCGGCGGCTACGGCCTGCCCGCCGACCCGAACCCGAGCCGCTCCGAGCCCACGCGCCTGGTCGACGGCAACCAGGTGTCCCTGGAGTACCGGTTCTTCAACTCCTCCCGGCCGGACACCGGCACCGACTTCAGCGCCCTCACCTCCCAGCAGGGCGCCGCCGACCAGCACCGCGTGTTCAAGGCCCTGGAGCGGATCTACCCCGGCAACTGGATCGCCACCGGCGCCAGCAAGGGCGGGATGACGGCGACCCACTACGAGCGCTTCCATCCGGGCGACATGGACGGCGTGGTCGCCTACGTCGCCCCCAACGACGCGGACCGGCCCGGCGACGCGGCGTACAGCCGCTTCCTGCTGTCACGCGGCACCCCGGAGTGCCGGGCCGCCCTCGCCACCGCGCAGACCGAGGCGCTGAAGCGCCGCGACACCCTCTCCGCCCGCTACGAGCGGTACGCGGCCGAGAACGGCATCACCTTCGACCGCACCCTCGGCACCGCCGACCGGGCCTTCGAGATGATGATCCTCGACACCCCGTGGGCCTTCTGGCAGTACTACGACGCCTCCTACTGCGCCGGCATCCCGGGCGCGGACGCCACCGACGACGAGATCTGGGACTGGCTCGACGCCATCGCCGGCTTCTCGTTCTACAACGACCAGGGCCTGGACTACTACACGCCGTACTACTACCAGGCGGGCACCCAGCTCGGGTCGCCGGTCGTCCAGTACCCGTACCTGAAGGGCCTGTTGCGGTACCCGGACGTCAACAGCGCCCGCACCTACGTCCGCAAGGACATCCCCATGCCCGCGTTCGACCCGTCCTTCGGCAAGGACATCGACCGCTGGGTGCGCACCAAGTCCGAGCGGATGATGTTCGTCTACGGCGAGAACGACCCCTGGGGTGCCGAGCGCTTCACCCCTCTCACCGGCAAGGGCAACGGCAAGGGCCACACCCGGCGCGACAACCACCTGCTGGTCGCCCCCGGAGCCAACCACGGTGCCTCGATCGGCCAGTTGAGCACCGCCGACCGAAAGCGCGCCACCGACGCCCTGCTCCGCTACGCGGGGCTCGCGACCCCCGAGAAGCGGGCGGGCGCCGAGGCCCCCTACGACCGCACGCTCGACCGTCCCGACCGCGCGGCCGAGCGCGGACGCGGCCACGGCCGGCCCTGACCGCCTCCCGCGCCCCCTTCCGTCCCGTCCCCCTCACCCTCAGGGAGAACCCCGTGCGCATACCCCTCCGCAGAACCGCGGTGACGACCGCCCTCGCCCTCACCGCCGTCCTGCCCGCCGCGGCCGGCGCCGTCGCGGCCGACGCCCCGGCCACGGCCCCCGACAAGGTGGTCGGCGTCGAGTACTTCCCCGAGCCCGGCGGTGAGGGCGCCCGCGCCCAGGTGCCCGCCGACAGCCCGTACGCCGGGTCCGGCGCGTCCGCGCGGCAGCGGTCCGCCACCGGGGACGGCGACGTCGTCCCGCTCGCCGAGACCGGCCCCACCGCCGACCGCCTGGACGTCACGATCATCGGCGACGGCTACACCGCCGCCGAACAGGACGACTTCCTGGAGGACGCCCGCACCAAGTGGGACGAGGTCATGGACGTCGAGCCGTACAAGAGCTACGAGGGCCTCTTCAACGTCTGGGCCGTGAAGGCCGTCTCCCAGGACTCCGGTGTCACCGGCGACCCGTCCGCGGGCGACGTCAGGAACACCGCGCTCGGCTCGTACTTCTGGTGCGGCGGGACCGAGCGGCTGGTCTGCGTCGACCTCGACAAGACCAAGGCCTACGCCGACAGGGCCCCGGCCACCGACCTGGTCATCGTGGTCTCCAACTCCACCAAGTACGGCGGTGCCGGCTACTCGGGCCTGGCCGGCGACTACGGCTACGACGGCGTCTCCACGATCTCCTCGGACAACGCCCACTCCACCCTGATCGCCGCCCACGAGATGGCCCACTCCGTCGGCCTGCTCGCCGACGAGTACCAGTACGCGGGCTACGGCCCCTACCCGTACTCCGAGCCCGCCGCCGCCAACGTCTCGACGCTGACCGCGGACCGGATGGCGGCCCAGCGCACCAAGTGGGCGGCGTGGCTCGGCGAGAGCGACCCGAGCGGCGGCCTCGTCGGCACCTTCGAGGGCGGCGACTACTACGAGTACGGGATCCACCGCCCGACCGAGAACTCGATCATGCGGTCCCTGAGCACCGACACGTTCAACCTCCCCGGCCAGGAGGCGATGATCGCCGGCTTCTACCGGTCCGCGAACGCCCTCACCCCGCTGGTGGACACCTCCGGGACGGTCTCCCGCCGCAGCACGCTCTCCGTGCGCCTCGCCGACCTGGGCACGGGACTGGCCGACCTGGAGCTCCGCTGGTACGTCGACGGACGCGAGGCCAAGCAGGCCCGCGGCAAGACCTCCGTCGTCCCGGCCAGGCTCGGCACCCCGGCCGACCGGCGGTCCCACACGGTCACCGCGAAGGTCGTGGACACCACGGACGCCGTACGCGACCACGACGTCCGTGACCTCACGTCCAACTCGGTGACCTGGACCGTACGGCGCTGACACCCGCGCGGCGACCGTCCGTGACGGTCCGGGCACCGCGCGGGGCGGACGAAAAAAGTGGTTGATTCGCCGGCGAGCGCTTCTTAGTGTGGCGGTACTTCGGAAAGGAGGTGGTTCGGCAGATGTATGCAGACCGGACGGAAGAGGTGGCTGCGGGCCAGTAGCCCGCCGCCGTACTCGGTTCGGCGCCGGACCAGCGTGTGCGTGATGCACGCGACCGGCCCAATCCAACGCAGTCACCCGACCCGCGAGTCGCCGGTAACGTCCGGCCGGCTCCTCCCCAGGGAGGAACCAGACTCGCGGGTCGTCTGCGTTCCGAGTTGCGTTCCGACGGGGCCCCGCTCAGCGGGCGATGTCCCCGTAGCCCTCGATCTCGCGCGGGTCACGCGTCCCCGGGCCGACGTAGCGGGCCGAGGGGCGGACCAGGCGGCCGGTGCGCTTCTGCTCCAGGATGTGGGCCGACCAGCCCGCCGTGCGGGCGCAGGTGAACATCGACGTGAACATGTGCGCCGGGACCTCGGCGAAGTCCAGCACGATGGCCGCCCAGAACTCGACGTTGGTGGCGAGCACCCGGTCGGGCCGGCGGGCGTGCAGTTCGGCCAGGGCGGCCTTCTCCAAGGCCTCGGCGACCTCGAAGCGCGGGGCGCCCAGCTCACGGGCGGTGCGGCGCAGGACGCGGGCGCGGGGGTCCTCCGCGCGGTAGACGCGGTGGCCGAACCCCATGAGGCGCTCGCCCTTGTCGAGGGCCTGCTTGACGTACGCCTCGGCGTCCCCGGTGCGCTCGATCTCCTCGATCATGTGCAGCACACGTGAGGGCGCGCCGCCGTGCAGCGGTCCCGACATGGCGCCGACGGCCCCGGAGAGGGCGGCCGCGACGTCCGCGCCGGTCGAGGCGATGACCCGCGCGGTGAACGTGGAGGCGTTCATGCCGTGCTCGGCGGCCGAGGTCCAGTAGGCGTCGACGGCGGCGACGTGCTTGGGGTCGGGCTCGCCGCGCCAGCGGATCATGAAGCGTTCGACGATGGACTCCGCCTTGTCGATCTCGCGCTGCGGCACCATGGGCAGCCCCTGGCCGCGCGCGGACTGGGCGACGTAGGACAGTGCCATGACGGCGGCGCGCGCGAGGTCGTCGCGGGCCTGCTCGGCATCGATGTCGAGGAGCGGTTTGAGGCCCCACACCGGTGCCAGCATGGCGAGCGCGGACTGCACGTCGACGCGGATGTCACCGGAGTGCACGGGGATCGGGAAGGGCTCCGCGGGCGGCAGCCCGGGATTGAACGCCCCGTCGACGAGCAGTCCCCAGACGTTGCCGAAGGAGACGTGCCCGACCAGATCCTCGATGTCGACGCCCCGGTACCGGAGGGCGCCGCCCTCCTTGTCCGGTTCGGCGATCTCCGTTTCGAACGCGACGACTCCTTCGAGCCCGGGTACGAAGTCGGACATCAGGCGGCTCCTCGTGAGGTGGGTGACAGATGGTGTTGTGGGGTGGGACGACCATGTGTCGGGTCAAGTCGGCGCGAGCGGGTACGTCCGGTGGATCCGCGGTCACGCTGTGTGGACTCGCGGTCCGGGACGTCATCCCTGTGATGCCCGGCTGGCGGTCGCCCAACCGGATCAGTGCCTGCACGATATCCCTGAGTGCCACTTTTGGGGAGGGTTCGCGGCACTGAGTGCCATGGGGTGACGAAGGACACCGCTCCCCAAGGGTTCACGCATGCGGCAGGATGACCGCGTGACCGACCGAGACGCCGTTCCCTTCGACCTCGCCGCGATGCGCAAGCAGTACCGGACCGAGGGGCTCTCCGAGACCGACCTGGCCGCCACACCCGTCGAGCAGTTCGCGCGCTGGTTCAAACAGGCCGCGACGGACGGCGGGCTGTTCGAGCCGAACGCCGTGATCGTCTCGACGGCGGACGCGGAGGGAAGGCCCAGCTCACGCACGGTGCTGCTGAAGCACTTCGACGACGGCGGGTTCGTCTTCTACACGAACTACGACTCCCGCAAGGGCCGTGACCTGGCGGCGAACCCCCAGGTCTCGCTCCTCTTCCCCTGGCATCCGATGGCCCGGCAGGTCATCGTCACCGGCACCGCGCGCCGCACCGGCCGCGACGAGACGGCGGCCTACTTCCGTACCCGCCCGCACGGCTCCCAGCTGGGGGCGTGGGCCAGCGGCCAGTCGTCGGTGATCGCCGGCCGCGCGGAGCTGGACGCCTCGTACGCCGGGCTCGCGGCCCGTTACCCGGAGGGCGAGCAGGTGCCGGTCCCGCCGCACTGGGGCGGCTTCCGGGTGACCCCGCGGACGGTGGAGTTCTGGCAGGGCAGGGAGAACCGCCTCCACGACCGTCTGCGGTACGTGGCGGAGGCGGACGGGGGCTGGCGGGTGGAGCGGCTCGCTCCGTGAACCGGGGCGGCCCGGCGAGGCGCCTGGCGGCTCGGCCCGGCGAGGGGCGGCTCAGCCCAGCGCTTCCTCCAGCAGCGCCGCCCACTGCGCCACCACCCGCTCGCGGCGGGCCGTGTCGTCGGTGAGGAGGTTGGCGAGGCCCAGGCCGCGGGCCATGTCGAGCAGGCCCTGGACGGTTTCGCGGACGCCCGGGCGGGACTCGTCGGCACCGAGGAGTTCGACGGCGATGCGGTGGGTCTCGCGGCCCACGCGCAGTTCCAGCTCGGTCACGCGAGGGCGCAGCTGTTCCTCGTCGGAGGCGGCGACCCAGAGGTGGAGCGCCGCGCGGAAGACGGGGCCGGTGTAGAGGTCGACCAGTGCGGCGACCACCGCGCGGCGGTCGCCGGCCGCGGCGCCCTCCGGGAAGAGGGCGCGCAGGGCGGTGGAGCGTTCCTCGGCGACGTACTCCACGGCGGCCGTGAAGAGGTCCTCACGGGTCGGGAAGTGGTGCTGGGCGGCTCCCCGGGAGACGCCCGCGCGTTCGGCGACCACGGTGACCGTGGAGCCCGCCCAGCCGTGTTCGGCGAGGCAGGCCACGGCGGCTTCCAGGAGCCGCTGCCGGGTGGCCCGGCTGCGGTCCTGCTTGGGGACTCGTTCCGCACGGTCGGTCGTGCTCACACCACCCACTCCGGATCCCGTCGTTCGAGGAAGGCCGTCATTCCCTCCCGCGCCTGCGCGGAGGCGAACAGGCGCGCCGAGAGCGCGGTCAGGCCGGCCGCGTCCCGGTCGAAGGTCTCCAGCACCCTAGCCGTGAGCAGCCGTTTCGTCTCGGCCAGGGCTTGGGGGGCGGATCGGCGCAGGCCGTCGAGGACGGGGGCGAGGGTCTCGTCCACGTCCTCCCCGGCCGCCGTGAGCAGGCCGATGCGGGCCGCTTCGGCGGTGTCGAGGCGTTCCCCGGTGAGGTAGTAGCGGGCCAGGGCGCGCGGGTCGGTGCGGGGCAGCAGCGGCAGCGAGATGACGGCGGGCGCCACCCCGATGCGGACCTCGGTGAAGGCGAACGTCGCCGTGTGGGAGGCGACGGCGATGTCGCAGGCGGCGAGCAGTCCGAGCCCGCCCGCGCGGACGTGTCCGGTGACCCGCGCGACGACCGGTTTGGGCAGCTCCACGATCTGCCGCAACAGGCCGACCAGGGCGTCCGGTGCGGGCGGGTCGCGCAGGTCGGCGCCGGCGCTGAAGGTGGTGCCGGTGTGGGTGAGGACCACCGCGCGGACGCCGGTGTCCCCGCCGGCGTCGGTGAGGGCGTCGGCCAGTTCGCCGATGAGAGCGGCGGACAGGGCGTTGCGGCGCTCCGGGGCGTCGAGGGAGAGCGTTTCGACGCCCCGCGCGTGGCTGCGGCCGATCAGGGTCACGAGGGCTCCTTGTGCGCCGCGCGGAGTTCGCGGCGCAGGATCTTTCCGGAGGCGGCGCGCGGGACGCCGTCGATGAAGGTGACGTGCCGGACGCGCTTGTAGGGGGCGACGTGCTCGGCGACGTGCAGCATGACCTCGTTCTCGGAGAGGCCGGGGGCGGACGGGTGGCGGACGACGTGGGCGTGCGGGACCTCGTTGCCGTCGTCGTCGTAGACGCCGATGACGGCGGCGTCGGCGACTCCGGGGTGGGTGAGGAGCAGCGCCTCGAGTTCGGCGGGGGCGACCTGGAAGCCCTTGTACTTGATGAGTTCCTTCACGCGGTCGACGACGAACAGCCAGCCGGCCTCGTCGACGTGGCCGACGTCCCCGGTGTGCAGCCAGCCGTCCGGGTCGATCATCGCGGTGGTGGCGTCGGGGCGGCCGAGGTAGCCCTTCATGACCTGGGGCCCCCGGATGAGGATCTCGCCGGACTCGCCGGGGCCGAGGTCCTTTCCGGGGTCGTCGAGGGAGACGATGCGCATCTCGGTGCCGGCGATGAGCTTGCCGACGGTGCCGGGCGGCGCGTCGTCCATGGCGTCCAGGGGGACGACATGGGTGCCCGGGGACAGTTCCGTCATGCCGTACGCCTGCCCGACCGGCGGCAGCCCGAGCCGCCGGGAGCAGGCGGCGGCGAGGCTCGCGTCCAGGGGCGCGGCGGCGCTGACGACGTGGTGCAGGGAGGACAGGTCGTACTGGGCGACCAGGGGGTGCTTGGCGAGCGCCAGGACTATGGGCGGGGCCACGTACAGGCCGGTGATGCGGTGGTTCTGGATGGCCGCGAGGAAGGTCTCCAGGTCGAAGCGCGGGAGGACGACGACGGTGGCGCCCTGGCGGAGCGGGGCGTTCATGAGGGCGGTGAGCCCGTAGATGTGGAAGAACGGCAGGACGGCGAGGATGCGGTCGCCCGGTCCGGCCGTGATCGACGGCTGGAGCTGGGCGAGGTTGGTGGCGATCTGCCGGTGGGTGAGCATGACGCCCTTGGGGACGCCGGTGGTGCCGGAGGAGTACGGCAGCGCGGCGACGTCCTCGGCGGGGTCGATGTCGACGACCGGCTCGGGGGCGGTGCAGGCCAGCATGTCGATCAGGGAGCGGTGGCCCGGCGCGCTGTCGCAGACGAAGATCTCCTCGACCCCGCCCGCGATCTCGGCGGCCCGCCGCGCGGTCTCCAGCAGCGGTGAGACGGTGACGATCCAGCGGGCCGCGGAGTCCTTCAGCTGCTTGCCGAACTCCTCGGCGGTCGCCAGGGGGTGCACGGTGGTGACGGCGGCGCCCGCGCGGGTGGCCGCGTAGAACGCGGTGGGGAAGGCGATGGTGTTGGGGCTGTGCAAGGCGAGCACGTCCCCCTTGCGCACGCCCGCCTCGGCCAGTCCGGCGGCGACCCGCCGGTGGAAGCGGTCGACCTGTTCGTAGGTGAGGGTGGTGCCGTCGGTGCCGTCGATCAGCGCCGGGGTGCCGCCGAATTCGGCGGCCCGGGTGAGCACCGCGTCGTGGATGGGGAGTTCGACCGGTGCGACGTCCGCGTACTCGCTTCGGAACATGGTTCCTCCAAGACGGCCGAGGGGCCCGGCCTAGTACGACTTGGGCAGGCCCAGGGTCTGGTGGGAGACGTAGTTGAGAATCATCTCCCGGCTCACCGGGGCAATACGAGACACGCGCGCGGCGGTTATCAGCGAGGCGAGCCCGTACTCGCGCGTGAGGCCGTTGCCGCCGAGGGTGTGCACGGCCTGGTCGACGGCCTTCACACAGGCCTCGGCTGCCGCGTACTTGGCCATGTTGGCGGCCTCGCCCGCGCCCACGTCGTCGCCGGCGTCGTAGAGGTGGGCGGCCTTCTGCATCATCAGGCGGGCGAGTTCGAGGTCGATGTGCGCCTGGGCGAGGGGGTGGGCGATCGCCTGGTGGGCGCCGATGGGGGCGTTCCAGACGGTGCGTTCCCGCGCGTACGCGACGGCCTTGGCGAGGCTGTACCGGCCCATGCCGATCGCGAAGGCTGCCGTCATGATCCGCTCGGGGTTGAGGCCGGCGAAGAGCTGGAGCAGACCGGCGTCCTCGTCCCCGACGAGCGCGTCCGCGGGCAGTCGTACGTCGTCGAGGACCAGCTCGAACTGCTTCTCCACGGCGTTGAGTTCCATGTCGATGGGGCGCCGCTGGAAGCCCTCCGCGTCGCGCGGGACGATGAACAGGCAGGGCTTGAGCCTGCCGGTGCGGGCGTCCTCGGTGCGGCCCACGACGAGGGTGGCGTCGGCGATGTCGACACCGGAGACGAACACCTTGCGGCCGGTGAGCAGCCAGTCGGTGCCGTCCCGGCGTGCCGTGGTGGTGATGCGGTGGCTGTTGGAGCCGGCGTCGGGTTCGGTGATGCCGAAGGCCATCAGGCGGCTGCCGTCGGCGAGGGCGGGCAGCCACTCCCGTTTCTGGGCCTCGGTGCCGAAGCGGGCGATGACGGTGCCGCAGATCGCCGGGGAGACGATCATCATCAGCAGGGGGTTGCCGGCGGCGCCCATCTCTTCGAGGACGAGGGAGAGTTCGGTGATGCCGCCACCGCCTCCGCCGTGTGCCTCCGGCAGGTTGACGCCGATGTAGCCGAGCTTGGCTGCTTCCTGCCAGAAGGGGCGGTTGTCGGCACCGGGGGTGCGGGGGTGGTTCTTCGCGAACGTGGCGACGGCGTCGCGGAGGGCCTTGTGCTCTTCTGATTCGATCACCGGCATGAGCGCTCCTGAGAGGGGGGCTTCGGGTCGTCGGGAGGGTGCGGGTTCGTCGTGGTTACTCGCGCAGTTCCCCGCGCCCCTGGGTGGGTTGCACCACCGCCAGCAACATGCCGGGCTCCACCTGCTGTCCTGTTACGGCGTGGAGGGCGCTGAGGGTTCCCGTGGTCGGGGCGGTGATCCTGTGTTGCATCTTCATGGCCTCCAGCCAGAGCAGGGGCTGGCCGGCCTCCACCTCTGCTCCCTCGGTCAGGCCCTCCGCGATGCGGACGACCGTGCCCGGCATGGGGGCGAGGAGGGAGCCGGGGGCGTGCTGGACGGTGGGGGCGGGGAAGCGGGGGAGGGCGGTGAGGGGGGTGGCGTTCACGTACACGCGGTCGCCGTAGCGGCTGACCTCGAACCGGCGTCGTACGCCGGCCACGTCGAGGATCACCAGGTCCGCGCCGGCGTGCACGACCTGCACCCCGTCGGCTGTCAGTCCCTCACGTGTATGCCGGTAGCGGACCTCGTGCTCCTCGTCCCCCAGGGCGTACCGCTTGATCTGCGGCTGGGAGGCGACGTTGCGCCAGCCGCCGAAGCGGGAGCGGCCGTGGGCGTCGGCGAGGGCGGCGGCGAGCGGGGCGTACGGGTCGGGGGCCGGGGCGGTCAGCTCGGGCAGGTGGCGGTCGTAGAAGCCGGTGTCCATGCGGGCCCCGGCGAACTCCTCGTGGCGCAGGGAGCGGACGAGGAGGTCCCGGTTGGTGACGGGACCGTGGATCACCGCGCGGTCGAGGGCGAAGGCCAGTGTGCGGATCGCCTCCGCGCGGGTGGGCGCGTGGGCGACGACCTTGGCGAGCATCGGGTCGTAGTGGACGCCGATGTCGTCGCCGTCCGTGCAGCCGGTGTCCAGGCGTACGGAGTCGGGGACGGCGAGGCGGTGCAGCCGGCCGGTCTGCGGTGCCCAGTCGCGGGCGGGGTCCTCGGCGTAGAGGCGGGCCTCCACGGCGTGCCCCCGCGCGGGAGGCGGCTCGTCGGCCAGGGCGTGGCCCTCGGCGACCCTGATCTGCTCGGCGACGAGGTCGATGCCGAACACGGCCTCGGTCACGGCGTGTTCCACCTGGAGCCGGGTGTTCATCTCCAGGAAGTGCGCCCGGTCCCCGGCGACGAGGAACTCCACGGTGCCGGCGCCGACGTAGGAGACGGCACGCGCGGCGCGTACGGCGAGGGCGTGGAGTTCGCCGGTGAGCCGCGGGGTCAGTCCGGGGGCCGGGGCCTCCTCGATCACCTTCTGGTGCCGGCGCTGGAGGGAGCAGTCGCGTGTACCGAGCGCCCACACCGTGCCGTGCGTGTCGGCGAGCACCTGCACCTCGACGTGCCGTCCGCCCTCCACGTACGGCTCGGCGAACACCTCGCCGTCCCCGAAGGCGCTCGTCGCCTCCGCGCGGGCGGCGGCCAGCTCGCCCGCCAGGTCCGCGAGGCGCCGTACCACGCGCATGCCGCGTCCGCCGCCGCCCGCCGCCGCCTTCACCAGGACCGGCAGGTCGGCCTCGGTGACGTCCCGCAGGGGCGCGACGCCCATCAGTTCCTTGGCGCGCGTCTTGGACGCCATCGCCTCGATCGCCTCCGGGGGCGGCCCGATCCACACCAGTCCGGCGTCCTGGACGGCCCGCGCGAAGCCGGCGTTCTCGGAGAGGAAGCCGTAGCCGGGGTGAACGGCGTCCGCGCCGGCCGCGAGGGCGGCCTTCACGATCAGGTCGCCGCGCAGATAGGTGTCGGCGGGCGCCGACCCCGGCAGTCGTACCGCCGTGTCCGCCGCACGTGTGTGGAGCGCGTTCCCGTCGGCGTCCGAGTGCACGGCGACGGTCCGGATTCCCAACGCGCGGCAGGTGCGCGCGATACGGCAGGCGATCTCGCCCCGGTTGGCGACGAGTACGGAAGTAATCAGGGGCATCGTGGGCCTCACATCCGGAAGACGCCGAAGCCACCCCGCGCGCCCTCGTAGGGGGCGGTGTGGATGGCCGACAGGCACAGGCCGAGGACGGTGCGGGTGTCGCGCGGGTCGATGACGCCGTCGTCGTACAGCCGCCCGGAGAGGAACATGGGCAGCGACTCGGACTCGATCTGCTGCTCCACCATGGCGCGCAGCGCCGCGTCCGCCTCGTCGTCGTAGGGCCGTCCCTTCGCCGCCGCCGACTGCCGGGCGACGATGGACAGCACGCCGGCGAGCTGCTGCGGGCCCATGACGGCGGACTTGGCGCTGGGCCAGGCGAACAGGAAGCGCGGGTCGTAGGCGCGGCCGCACATGCCGTAGTGGCCGGCGCCGTAGGAGGCGCCCATGAGGACGGACAGGTGGGGGACGCGGGAGTTGCTGACCGCGTTGATCATCATCGCGCCGTGCTTGATGATGCCGCCCTGTTCGTACTCCTTGCCGACCATGTAGCCGGTGGTGTTGTGCAGGAACAGCAGCGGGATGTCGCGCTGGTTGGCGAGCTGGATGAACTGGGCGGCCTTCTGGGACTCCTCGCTGAAGAGGACTCCCCGGGCGTTGGCGAGGATGCCGACGGGATAGCCGTGGAGAGCCGCCCAGCCGGTGGTGAGGCTGGTGCCGTAGAGGGGTTTGAACTCGTCGAAGTCGGAGGAGTCGGCGATCCGCGCGATGACCTCGCGCGGGTCGAAGGGGACCTTCAGGTCGCCCGGGACGATGCCGAGGAGTTCGTCCTCGTCGTACTGGGGCGGGGCGGCCGGTCCCGGGTCCCCGTACGCCTTGCGGTGGTTGAGGCGGGCGACGACGCGGCGGGCCTGGCGCAGCGCGTCCGGTTCGTCGACGGCGAAGTGGTCGGCGAGGCCCGACACCCGCGCGTGCATCCCGGCGCCGCCCAGGGACTCGTCGTCGCTCTCCTCCCCCGTCGCCATCTTCACCAGGGGCGGGCCGCCGAGGAACACCTTCGCCCGCTCCTTGACCATGATCACGTGGTCGGACATGCCGGGCACGTACGCGCCTCCGGCGGTGGAGTTGCCGAAGACGACGGCGACGGTCGGGATGCCGGCCGCGGAGAGCCGGGTGAGGTCGCGGAAGACGGCGCCGCCCGGGATGAAGATCTCCTTCTGGGAGGGCAGGTCGGCGCCGCCGGACTCGACGAGGCTGATCACGGGCAGCCGGTTGGTGAGCGCGATGTCGTTGGCGCGCAGGGCCTTCTTCAGGCTCCACGGGTTGCTCGCGCCGCCGCGCACGGTCGGGTCGTTGGCGGTGATCAGGCACTCCACGCCCTCGACGACGCCGATGCCGGTGACGAGCGAGGCGCCGACGGTGTAGTCGCTCCCCCAGGCGGCCAGCGGGGACAGTTCCAGGAAGGGCGTGTCGGGGTCGAGGAGCAGTTCGATGCGCTCGCGGGCGAGCAGCTTGCCGCGCGTGCGGTGCCGCTCGACGTACTTCTCGCCGCCGCCCGCGAGGGCCTTGGCGTGCTCGGCGTCGAGTTCGTCAAGCTTGGCGAGCATGGCCGCGCGGTGCTCCCGGTACTCCGGGTCGGCCGTGTTCAGCGCGGATTCGATGACCGTCACAGCAGGGTCTCCGGGATGTCGAGGTGCCGGGAGCGCAGCCATTCGCCGAGCGCCTTGGCCTGCGGATCGAAACGGGCCTGAGCGGCGACGCCCTCGCCGAGGATTCCCTCGACGAGGAAGTTCAGGGCGCGCAGGCGGGGCAGGACGTGCCGGGTGACGGGCAGACCCGCGGCCTCGGGGATCAGCTCCCGGAACCGGTCCACGGTCAGCTCGTGCGCGAGCCACCGCCAGGCGTCGTCGTCGCGGACCCAGACGCCGACGTTGGCGTTCCCGCCCTTGTCGCCGCTGCGGGCGCCGACGAGGAGGCCGAGGGGGGCTTTCCGCGTGGGTCCTGCGGGCAGCGGCTCGGGGAGCGCGGGTTCCGGTACGTCGTCGAGTACGGCGGTGTCGTGGGGCGCGTCCACGGTGACGCGACGACCGTCGTGGAGGACGGCCACGTGGTCGACGTCGCCATGGGGGACGTACACACCGTCGAAGACTCCATAGGGGGAGCCCTTTCCCGGTGGCGCCATGACATGGAACCCGGGGTAGCTTCCCAGCGCCAGCTCGACGGCGGCGGCGCTCAGCACGCGTCCGGCCTTCTCCTGCTCCGGGTCGCGTACGACGAGCCGCAGCAAGGCGCTCGCGGTCTCCTCGGTACCGGCGTCGGGCCGGTCGGTGCGGGCCAGTTCCCAGCGCACGTCGGCGGGGGGTGTGGTGGCGAGCGCGTCGCCCATCTGCTCCTTCACCAGGTCGGCCTTGGCTTCGATGTCGAGCCCGGTGAGCACGAACACGACCTCGTTGCGGAAGCCCCCGAGCCGGTTGCGCCCGACCTTGAGCGTGGGCGGCGGCGCCTCCCCGCGCACCCCCTCGATACGCACCCGGTCGGGCCCGTCCTGGGTGAGCCGTACGGTGTCCAGCCGCGCGGTGACGTCCGGCCCGGCGTACCGGGCGCCGCCGGTCTCGTAGAGCAGTTGCGCGGTGACCGTGCCGACGTCGACGAAGCCGCCGGTGCCGGGGTGCTTGGTGATGACGCCGCTGCCGTCGGCGTGGATCTCGGCGAGCGGGAATCCGGGCCGCCGGAGGTCGCCGGGGCGGCGCTCCCCGAAGAAGGCGTAGTTGCCGCCGGTCGCCTGTGTCCCGCACTCCAGCACGTGCCCGGCGACGACGGCTCCCGCGAGCCGGTCGTGGTCCGCCGGCGCCCAGCCGAAGTGGGCGGCGGCGGGCCCGGTGACGAGGGCCGCGTCGGTGACCCGCCCGGTGACGACCACGTCGGCGCCCGCGCGGAGGCATGCCGCGATCCCGAAGCCGCCGAGGTAGGCGTGGGCGGCGAGGCTGCCGGGGTACCGCGCGGTGAGGTCGTCGCCCTCGACGTGGGCGACCCGTACGGGGATGCCGAGCCGCCCGGCCAGGGCCCGTACGGCGTCGGCGAGCCCGGCGGGGTTGAGCCCGCCGGCATTGGTGACGATCCTGACGCCCCGCTCGTGCGCGAGCCCCAGGGTCTCCTCCAGCTGCCGCAGGAAGGTGCGGGCGTACCCGGCGGAGGGGTCCTTGAGCCGGTCGCGGGCGAGGATGAGCATGGTCAGCTCGGCGAGGTAGTCGCCGGTGAGGACGTCGACCTCGCCGCCGGTGAGCATCTCGCGCGGGGCGTCGAAGCGGTCGCCGTAGAAGCCGGAGAAGTTCCCGATGCGCAGGGCCGTCGCCGTCGCCGTCACCGTGCGGTGTCCCCCTTCGGCTCCCGTCCGCCGCCGGGCGGCCCGGCGAAGGCCTGGGCGATGTCCAGCCAGCGGCCTGCGTCGGGGCCCTCGGCGACGAGGGCGAGGTCCGCGCGGTGGGCGCGCTGGGTGACGAGGAGGCAGAAGTCGAGCGCGGGCCCGGTGACCCGCTGGGGCGCGTCCTCGGGACCGTACGCCCACACCTCACCGCCCGGCCCGGTGAGCTCGACCCGGAAGGGCTCGGCGGGCGGGGTGAGCCCGTGCGCCCCGTACGCGAAGTCCCGGGTCCGTACCCCGAGCCGCGCCACATGCCTGAGCCGGTCGCTGGGTGGCCGCATCACACCAATCGCGTCCGCGACGTCCAGTCCATGGGCCCAGGTCTCCATGAGACGGGCGGTGGCCATGGAGGCGGCCGACATGGGCGGCCCGTACCAGGGGAACCGCGCCCCGGCCGGGGCCTCCCGCAGCGCCTTCTCCAGCGCCGCCCGCCCCTGACGCCACCGCGCGAGCAGGTCGGCGGGCCGGGCCCGGGCGTACTCCTCGGCGCCCTCGTCGACGAAGGTCCCCGGTGCGGCGAGGGCCCGCTCCACCAGCGCCCGGAACCCGTCCGGGTCGGTGACGGCGAGCAGCGCGGAGTGGTCGGTCCAGGCGAGGTGGGCGATCTGATGGGCCACGGTCCACCCGTCGGCGGGCGTCTGCCGTGCCCACTGCTCCGCACTCAGTCCGGCTACCAACCGGTCCAGTTCGTCACTCTCGGCACACAGGTCGTCGATCACGGGTGTCGGATCGGACACGAGGCGCTCCCCTCGGGACACGGACACGGCGGTGTGCGTGGAGCATGGCAGGGAGCAATAAAACAATCAAGCACGCTTGCTGGATTTTCTTCGCCGAACCACGACACCGACAGGCGAGTGTCGCCGGCGGCAAGCAACTGCCCGCAACATTAGGTTGGGCTAATGTTGCGGGCTGGCCGAACCATATGAGCTGCGCTTCTTCGAAGATGTACTTGACGGGATCAAGACCCTTGGCGGGACGGTAAGCATTCGGATGCTTTTCGTCTTCGATCCCGAGCGGCGGGCCATCTTCCTGGTTGCGGGCAACTAGGCTGCCGGGGTCACTCAGGGGCGGGTCAGCCAGATCGAGCGGGGCACCGCCCGGCTGGACACCGCGACGATGGCGGCGTACCTGCACGCGATCGGTGGCGAGCTGACCATAACGGCCACGGTGGGCAACCTTTCGGTGCGGCTGTAGGCGCGCGCCCGCGGAGGCTCACGCTCCGCGCGTGAAGGCCGCGTCGGTGACGTCGCGTTCCAGGACGACCCCCTGGAAGCCGTACGTGCGGATCGAGGGCACCTTGAGGATCAGGCAGAACCGTTCGGTGGAGGCGACGGTGTCCGCTATCCGGCGGTAGGAGCGGCGGAGGAAGTAGGCGGCGGCGTGATTGGTGATCGCGCTCTGCCCGCAGATCAGGATGACGGGACGCTCCCCGCCCGGCGCGGTGAACTTCGCGACCAGCACGTACTCCTCGCGCCCGGCGTCCCGCCGATGGCACACCCCGCCCGCCTCGATGGCCAGCGGATGGTCCGGGTGGGTGTAGGGGTGGAAGGTGACCCCGGGGAGGGAGTGCGCGACATGGCCCGCGCTCCGTACGTTCGAACCGAGCGGGCCCCCGATGCAGAACTCGGGCCTGTCCCCGTTGCCGCCCCGGAAGTCGTCGCTGCGGACGACCTCGACCTCGCACCCCAGACCGTGGCTGAGGACGGCCGTCTCGATCATGGCCTGCACGTCGTGGTGGTGCGTGGTGCCCGGAGCGCCGTACTTGTTGTTCATCACGATCAGGCAGGTGTCGCCGGGCCGTGCGCCGACGACTCTCGCCCGCAGCCGCACCTCGCGGCTGTGCTTCCCGCGCTGCCACAGCCACACCGCCAGCCCGCTCAGGCAACTGGCCAGCAGCCCCAGGAGAAGATCGCCGAACGCCCCCGCCACCATGCCGCTCCCCCCTGTGAGTGCCCCGTCCCTACCCGGACGGGCCGCCGTGCACGCCCCTACTGTCCCACCGGACCACCGCGGTCCCAGCGATCAGGGGTCAGGGGTCACCGTACGGCGCCGTCAGGAGCCGCCCCCGGCGCCCTTCACTCTCCTCCCCCGCCCCACCTGTGTCCGCACCGCCCCCATGCTCGCCGCGATGACGAGGGCGATGGCGGCGGCCTCGGCGGTGGAGAGGGCCTGGTCGAGGATGAGGAAGCCGGCCGCCGCGGCGAGGGCGGGTTCCAGGCTCATCAGGATGGCGAAGGTGGAGGCGGGCAGGCGGCGCAGGGCGAGGAGTTCGAGGGTGTAGGGGAGTACGGAGGACAGCACCGCGACCGCCGCGCCCAGGGCGAGGATCGTCGGGTCGAGGAGCTTCGTACCGGACTCGGCGATGCCCAGCGGCAGGAAGAGGACCGCCGCGACGCCCATCGCGAGGGCGAGCCCGTCCGCCTGCGGGAAGCGGCGCCCCGTACGCGCGCTGAAGACGATGTAGGCCGCCCACATGGCGCCGGCGCCCAGGGCGTAGGCGACACCCACGGGATCGAGGCTGCTGAAGCCTCCGCCGCCGAGGAGGAACACGCCGGCGAGGGCGAGGGCCGCCCACACGAGGTTGATCGCCCGCCGGGAGGCGAGCACGGAGAGCGTGAGCGGGCCGAGGACCTCCAGGGTGACCGCCGGACCGAGCGGGATACGGGCGACGGACTGGTAGAAGAGCCCGTTCATCGCCGCCATGGCGACACCGAAGACGATCACCGTGCCCCAGTCGGCGCGCGAGTGCCCGCGCAGCTTCGGCCGGCACAGCAGCATCAGCACGACCGCCGCGACCGCAAGGCGCAGCGTCACGACCCCCAGCGCACCGGCACGCGGCATCAGCGTCACCGCGAGCGCCCCACCGAACTGCACGGAAACCCCGCCGGCGAGCACCAGCCCCACGGGCCCCAGGGAACCGCGCCCGCGCGGGGCCCCGGACGGCGCGGGCGCGTGACCGCGCCCCGTCCCGGGAGCGGCGGTGGGCGGGGCGGCGGCGGCGCTGGGGGTGGTCACGGGGCTTCCTGGGGGCTCGGTGCGGCGGGGCGGGGGCTACTGGTGTCGGCATCGCGCATCACAGTGAACTGTCCGGTCCAGAGTAATATCCTCCCGGCCTTCCGGACAGGACCGTAGGACGACTACGTACCTGACGATCGGTCCCCCGCCCCGCCCGGGTCAACTCGGTTCCGTCATACGGACCCCGTTTCCACGGACCGGGACGGGCCGGACGGCGCGGGAGCCGGGCGCCGGGACGGGCCGGACGGCGCGGGAGCCGGGCGCCGGGTCGGGTAGTCGAGGTCGGGAACCTCGATACCCAGCTCGGCCAGCCGGGCCGCCACCTCGGCCGGACTCCTGCCCGACCTGCTCGCCATCCCCAGGACCTCCCCGGTGTCCAGCGGGTTCTTGTACGAGCCGTGCTCCCGGGGCATGCCCTCCAGCAGGTCCTCGTCGTCCACGTCGATCGCGGCCGGCAGGCGGGGATCGTGGCCGAGCCGCCCCAGGCGTTCCCCGGTCTCCTGTGGGCCGCGTCCCGTGCGCCGCGCGGCCCGCAGCGCGTGCCGCCACGAGGGGGTCTCCCCCCAGGCGAGCCAGGGCCCGTGATCCGCCGTCTCCCTGCTGAGCAGGATCACGTCCCCCTTCTCGAATCCGCCCACGTCCGGCAGTCGCCAGTCGCCGTAGCCCAGTTCCCGGAGCCGGTCCGCGATGTCCTCGGGGGTGCGGTCGAGGAGTCGGGCGGCGAGAAGCACGTGGCCCGGAGCTGCCCGTTCGAGCCAGGGCGCGCGGCCGTCGGCGTTCAGGCTGACGATCACCGCGTCGTCGGGGTGCGGGGTGAACTCCAGTGCGTAGCCGAGGGCGATCAGCCGGGTCGCGACGTCGTACGGACTCGCCCGCAGGTCGCGGGCGGCGCGCCGTACGTCGTCCGCCGTCACACCGGTCGTCGAGCGGAGCCGGCCCCCCGCACTCGCGTTCTCGCCGATCAGGGCCAGGTCACCGGCATACGCCGTCTCCGGCAGCCCGTCGGGCACGTCGCGGAACCCGAGGGCGCGCAGCCGTCGCGCGATCCCGGCCGGCGCCACCCCCTCGGCATGGGCCCGCCGCACGATGTGCGCGACCGGAACGGGCTCGTCCAGTGCCAGTTGGCCGCCGGATTCGGTGGTGGCGAGGTCGGCGTCGCGCTCCGCGACGGACTCGGGCAGCGGACCGTCCGGGAGGACGACGTCGGTGTAGCCCAGCTCCCGGTAGCGGTCCGCGACCTCGCGCGGGCCGGTGCCCGAGTCGGCCGCGGCCCGCATGACCCGGCCGTAGGGAACGGTGTCCGCCATCACCGGCGCGCCGTCGTCCGCCCGCGCACGGGCGAGCCGGAGGTCGTCGTCGGTGACGCTCCGGTCCGGGACGTCGGGCAGACGGGTGTAGCCGAGCTCCGCCAGCCGGGCCAGAACCGGTGCGGTGCTCGTCCCCCGGGCGTGGGCCCGGTGCAGGACGTGCCCGACCGGCACCGGGTCCGTGCGGGACAGCCAGGGCCCGGCCCCTGCGAGGGACTGGCCGCTGATGAGCGCGAGGTCGTCCTGGGACACCTCGGCGGGGAGCTGCTCCGCGGGGATGCGGTAGCCGAGCAGCCGCAGCCGGTCCGCGATCCCGGCGGGCGCCCGCCCGGTCCCGGCGCCGACCGCCACGACGTGCGCGAACCACTCGGGGTCGTCCTGCGCGAGCCGGCACCGCTGCCCGTCCCACTCGTACGCGAGGAGCTCCACGTCCTCGGGCGTCACGCGTGTCACGTGTGTCACGGAACCGGCCGGCGGGCCCTCGGGGAGCCGGCGGTACCCGAACCGGCCGAGCCGGGCGACGACCTCGCCCGGGTCCCGGTCGTGGGCCTGGGCGAAGCGCAGGACGTGGTGGAGCGGCACGGGCTCATGCTGTTCCGTCAGCCAGGGCTCGCGCCCGTCCAGCCCTTCGCTGACCAGCACCGCGTCGGCGGAGGTGAACTCCGCCACCCCCGGGGCGACCTGGTAGCCCAGGCGGGCGAGACGCTCGCCCGCCGCGACGATCTCGGACGCCACCCAGCGCGGGCGCTCGGCCGCGCGCCCCTTGAGCCGGAGGGTTTCCAGCACGTGGACGACCGGCACGGGGGTGTCGTCCGCGATCCAGTGTCCTCGCCCGCTCCCGTTCCGGTCCCGGATCAGCTCCTCGTCGCCGCGCAGCAGCACTTCGGCCGGAAAGGTGTCGGGCGCGGGTGCCGGAACGCCCAGTTCGGTGAGCCGGGCGGCGATCCCGGCGGGCAGCCGCTCCAGCCGTACGGCCATCGACACGACGTGTCCCCGGAGACAGGCGGTGGTCTCGTCCCCGATCCAGGGCGCGACACCGTCGCCGTCGCGGCTGATCAGTTTGACGTCGTCGTCCGTGACCGAGGCGAGCTGCTCGGGAGAGGGCACCCGGTACCCCAGCTCGGCGAGGCGGGAGCTGATCGCGCCGGGGTCACCGCCCCGCACCGCCGCACGCAGGACGTGGCGGAGCGACACGGGCTCTTCGGGGTCCAGCCAGGGGGCTTCGTGGTTCAGGGCGCGGCTGACGATGCGCCGGTCGGGACGGTCGAGGGAAGCCGGATCGTGCGGCACGGTGGCCTTTCTGGGGTGGGAGGGGGTGAGAACGAACGGGGTTCACTCGGAGACGGCGACGTAGCGGACGGGTTCCTCGTACAGCTCGTCGTCCTCCTCGCACCGGTCGGACAGGTCCACCCGTACGCCCGCCGGTTCGAGGGCGTCCCAGAGCCGCAGCATCATGGCGTCGCTGAGGAAGTGGTGGCGCAGGTCGAGGTGGCGCAGGTGGGTGAGTGGCTGGCCGCTCAGCAGGGCGGCGGCGCCCTCGTCGCCGAGCGCGCCCAACGACAGCTTCAGCGATTCGAGCCGGGCCACGACCGGGGCGTGCGCGACGGCGGCGGCTATCTCGTCCTGGAACATGCTGTTCTGCAGCCCCAGATGACGCAGCGCGGGCAGCCGCTCCCCGGTGAGCAGCGGCGCGAGGTCCTCGACCGTCGTGTCGCAGCCGTACTCCTCGTCACCGATCCACAGCTCCAGGTACTCCAGGGACGGCAGGTCGGAGGCGGCCACGTTGCGCACGACCGCGCCGGGCAGCCCGCCGCTCTCGAAGCGCAGGGTGCGCAGCCCCTCGTGACGGATGACGGGGAACTCCAGGTCGTTGCTGCCGCGTATCCCGAGCTCCCGCAGCCGCGGGTACGCCTCCAGGAGGGGGCCGACATCGCCGTGCCCCACCCAGGAGATCTCGCTCTCCTCGAAGTGGACGTCGGCGAGGAACAGCGCCTCCAGGTTGGTGAACCGGTGGCTCAACTCGACGAGGTCCTCCCGCTGTTGGAAGCCGTTGGCCTCGAAGCCGTACCACGGGCTGCCGATGAGGAGCGCGCGGATCTCCTCCAGCGGCATGGTCCCGATGAAGCGGTCCCAGTAGTCGTACGAGTCCTCGTTCTCGTCCCTCATCCCGACCCGGACGCGCCACGCCACGGACCCGGGATCCTCCGGCAGGGGGAACCCGGAGGACACCTCCGGGAAGTCCAGGACCGGCAGTCCGTGGAACGAGCGCAAGTGGTCTTTGTTGTTGGGGTGTTGAGGCACACCGGCCAGCAACTCCATGCTGTCCCCTTGGTTTCGTGGAGGCTGAGGTGCCCACCGTTCTAACAGTGGCCGGTGACAACGCCCGTACGCGCCCCGTACGCGGGACCCGGCCGCTTTGCGGGTACGGTCCCCATGACGCCCCCGTACCCGCCCCACCACACCCACCGAGGTCCCGTGCTCCGCCGACTCGTCACCCGCCTCTGGCGCCTGCTGCGCCCCTTCCAGAGCCGCATCATGTGGCTCCTGCACGCCAAGTTCGTGGTCGGCGTGACCGGCGTCGTGCGCGACGACGAGGGGCGCGTACTGATGCTCCGGCACCGGATGTGGCCCCCGGGCCGCCAGTGGGGCCTGCCGAGCGGCTTCGCCCGCAAGGGCGAGGACTTCCGGGCGACGGTGGTGCGCGAGGTCAAGGAGGAGACCGACCTCGACGTGGAGGTCGGCCGCCTGATCATGCTCAACAGCGGCCTGCGCACCCGCATGGAGGTGGCCTACGAGGCCCGCCTCCTCGGCGGCGAACTCCGCCTGGACCCCTTCGAGATCCTCGAGGCCCGCTGGTGCCCCCCGGACGACCTGCCGGAGGGCACCCAGCCGGCATGCGGCCCACTGGCACGGGGCGAGACGGCGCCCTGAGGGCGTCGGGCCCGTACGCGCGGATCTACGTCTCAGGCCGCTCGGCGACGAAGGACCCGAGGCCCACCTCGGCCCGGACCAGCCCCTCCGCCTTCAGGTGGGCCAGCACCTTCTGGGCAGTCGACGCGGCGACACCGAACTCCGCCGACAACTCGACGACCGACGGAACCCGGGCACCCACGGGATAGGTCCCGTCCGAGATGCGCTCGGTGATGGCGGCGGCCACCTGTCGCCAGACGGGCCGAGTGCGGTCGAGTTCGGGAGTCATGCAGTGGACGCTAAAACTCCGCGGTAGACCGTGCGACCGCGGTAGACTTCGGTAGACCGCGCTCAACCAATAAGAGCCCCGGCGACGGATGCCGCCGTCCCGGGGCGTAGTCACCAGATGAGTTGTGAACGGAGCTGATGACATGACCGACCTTATCGGCCGTCTCGTTGCGTGGGTGAGCCTGTTGCGACGACCACGCGGAGTACACCGTCGTACCGGGCCCCACGCGGAGTCGCCGTCCGCGCCGCCCCCGCCTCGCTCTGCGGCCGCGCGGACGGCCCTCCCTGCCCACCGCAGCCCATACGGCCTCCACCGTCTCCTCGACGGAGCGGAGACCGTCGCCGTGCGCCCCTACGTCACCGCCCCCTGGTTTCAGGAGAGGCAGGCGGCATGAGTGAAGCGCGTGAGCCCCGGCTGTTGCCCTGGGTCGGGGACGAGGGCAAGGCCTGTTATCTGATCGGCGACGATCACGGCGGGGCCGTCTCCCGGCTGGCCGACACCACCGAGGCCGTGCAGCTCGGGATGGGGCGGGAGCTGCTCGCGCATGCCCGGGAGCTGCTGCCGGGCACACCGCGCGGTGAACTCCGCCACCTCGCCGAGTGCCTCACCCACGCCCTCGCCGACGCGCTGCGGGTCGCCGAGAGCCGGGGGCAGCGGCTCGGCTGAGCGCGTCGGGGGCACCAGGGCGGCGACTGCTCACTCCTCTTCCAGAGCCGCCGCCAGGACCTCCGCCAGGTGCCGTCCCCGGACGCCCGCCAGCTGTTCCAGTTGCGTCCGGCAGGAGAAGCCGTCGGCCAGGACCACCGCATCCCGCGGTGCGTCGCGGACCGCCGGCAGCAACTGGTCCTCCGCGCAGGTGACCGAGACCTCGTAGTGGCCCTTCTCGAAGCCGAAGTTGCCTGCCAGGCCGCAGCAGCCGCCGGCCAGGTCACCGGTGAGGCCGGCGGCCGCGCGGAGGCGGCGGTCGGGGGCCTCGCCCAGGACCGCGTGCTGGTGGCAGTGGGTCTGGCCGGTGACCGGGCGGTCCAGGGACGGTGGGGTCCAGTGCGGGGCGTGCTGTTCCAACGCCTCCGCGAAGGTCAGTACGCGTGCGGCGAGCCGCGCCGCGCGGGGGTCGTCGTGGAGGAGTTCCGGGGCGTCCGTGCGCAGAGCGGCCGCGCAGCTCGGTTCCAGGACGACCAGGGGGGCGTCGGTGGCCAGGACCGGTTCCAGGAGGTCGAGGGTGCGGCGCAGGACCGTACGGGCGCGGTCGAGCTGGCCCGTGGAGATGTACGTCAGGCCGCAGCAGACGCGGGACCTGCGGGCCGTGAGCAGGGTCAGGGCCGAGCGGGTGCGGGCGTCGCCCACCCCGCCGGTCGTCCGCAGGGTCGGGGGCAGCGCCACCCGCAGGCCCGCCGCCTCCAGCACGCGTACGGCCGCCCGGCCCACCGACGGAGAGAGGTGCTCCGTGAACGTGTCCGGCCACAGGACCACCAGCCTGCCTTCACCGGAGGGCGCTCCGGCTCCCCTGCCCCGCCACCAGCGGGTGAACGTCTCCCCCGGCACGCGCGGGATCTCCCGCTCGGCCGCGATCCCGCCCAACCGTTTCGCCGTCCGGGCCAGGGGGCCCACCGAGGCGAGTGCGTTCACCGCCCCCGCCGTCCTCGTCCGCGCCACCCAGCCCAGCCACACCGGCAGCCACCCCATCGCGTAGTGCGCGGCCGGGCGGCGGCGGCCCTCGTAGTGGTGGTGCAGGAACTCCGCCTTGTACGTGGCCATGTCGACGTCGACCGGGCAGTCCGAGCGGCAGCCCTTGCAGGACAGGCACAGGTCGAGCGCGTCCCGTACCTCCGTGGAGCGCCAGCCGTCGGTGACCAGCTCGCCCGCGAGCATCTCGTGCAGCAGACGGGCGCGCCCGCGCGTGGAGTGCTGTTCGTCGCCCGTCGCGCGGAACGACGGGCACATCACCGCCGGCCCGGACACGGACGTCGTACGGCATTTCGCGACGCCCACACAGCGGCGCACCGCCGCCGAGAAGTCGCCGCCGTCGGCCGGGTAGCCGAAGGCGACGTCCACCGGTTCGCGCGGGAGGACGGCGAAGCGGAGGTTCGCGTCCAGGGGCGCCGGGCGGACCAGCATGCCGGGGTTGAGCAGGTCGTCCGGGTCCCAGAGGGCCTTCACGCGCTCGAAGAGGGCGACCGTCTCCGGGCCGTACATGCGCGGGAGCAGCTCCGCGCGGGCCTGTCCGTCGCCGTGTTCGCCGGAGAGCGAGCCGCCGTGGGCCACGACCAGGTCGGCCAGCTCCTGCGAGAAGCTCCGGAAGCGGGCGATGCCCGGCCCGGTCAGCAGGTCGAAGTCGATGCGGACGTGGATGCAGCCGTCCCCGAAGTGCCCGTACGGGGCGCCGCGCAGCCCGTGGGAGGCCAGCAGCGCCCGGAAGTCGCGCAGGTACGCGCCGAGCCGGTCCGGCGGCACCGCGCAGTCCTCCCAGCCGGGCCAGGCCTCCGTGCCGTCCGGCATCCGGGTCGCGGTGCCGCTGGCGTCCTCGCGGATGCGCCACAGGGTGCGCTGCCGGGCCGGGTCGGTGACGACCAGGGAGTCCACGACGTCCGCCGCGCGGACGATCGTCTCCGCACGCGCGTGGGCCTCCGCCGCCGTATCGCCGCCGGTCTCCACGAACAGCCAGGCGCCCCCGCGCGGGAGGCCCGCCCCGGACGGCACCAGATCGGCCGCCATGCCCTCCACCGTCAGCGGGCCGTGCTCCAGCAGCCCCGCCGCCGCCTCCGCCGCCCTGCTCTCGTCCCCGTACGCCAGCACGGCGAGCGCACGCGCGCGTGGTGCCCGTACGAGGTCCACGACCGCCTCCGTGAGCACGCCCAGGGTGCCCTCCGAGCCGCAGAAGGAGCGGGCGACGTCCGCGCCCCTCTCGGGCAGCAGGGCGTCCACCGCGTAGCCGGAGATACGGCGGGGGAGGTCGGGGAAGGCCGTGCGCAGGCGGGCCAGTTCGCCGTCCACCAGCTCCCGCAGTCCCGGGGGAGCGCCCGTCCAGTCCCGGCCGGGGCGCAGCCGCTCCCCGCGCGGGGTGAGGACCGCCAGCTCGCGCACGCTGTCCGCCGTCGTGCCCCAGGCCACCGAGTGGGAGCCGCAGGAGTTGTTGCCGATCATGCCGCCGAGCGTGCAGCGGCTGTGGGTGGAGGGGTCCGGGCCGAAGCGCAGGCCGTGCGGGGCGGCGGCCTCCTGGAGGCGGTCGAGGACCAGGCCGGGCTGGACGACGGCCGTGCGCGCCTCCGGGTCGAGGGACAGCAGACGGTTCATGTGCCGTGTGAAGTCGAGCACTATGCCCGTGCCGGTCGCCTGCCCCGCGATCGACGTGCCGCCGCCGCGTGGCACCACCGGGACACCGTGGGTCCGGCACACCGACAGCGCGGCCGCCACGTCGTCCGCGTCCCGTGGCGCCACCACGCCCAGCGGCACCCGGCGGTAGTTGGAGGCATCCATCGTGGTCAGCGCACGCGCGGTCACGGAGAAGTCGACCTCGCCGCGCACGGCGGAGCGCAGTGCGGCCCGCAGTTCCCGGTGATCCGTCATGCCCTCAGGATGCCTCCGCGGGCGCCCGGAGCACGCGACGGCGCACACGGTCCACGACGCCCCGGCTTCCCCCGCAACGCGGTATTTACCGAATACGGAAGCGGAATCTTCCCAAGCTGATCACGAACTCTCATATAGTGACCGCGAGTTGCGCGCAGTTGTCGGACCTCGTTCGGAAAAGCGACCCCAGAATCAGGTCCGGCGTCCCCATGGAACCCACCCGAGGGCCGCGCAGACACGACGGCGCACGCCCGCGGACCGACCGAGGACCCGACCGAGGACCCTGATTGATGACCTCCCCCCTGCTCCCCGGCGACCGCCCCACCCCCCGCAGTCTGTTGCCCGTCCCCCTGCTCACCGCGGTACTCGCCGCGCTCGCGGTCCTCGCCGCGCTCTTCCTCGTCCCGGACGCCGCGGTCGGGGCCGTCGCCGTGATCGGCACGGTCGCCGCCGTGCTGCTCTGCGCGGCCGCCGCCGCGGCCACGTACGCCGTCCTCTCGGCGCGTGCGGCGCGGACCCGGCTGGAGTCCGTGACCCAGGACGTCGGACGGCTGCTCCAGGAGCGGTCCCGGCTGGCGGAGGAGGCCCGCCGCCAGCACGAACGGCTGACCGGTGAACTCAACCGGGAACGCGGCCGGTTGTCCGCCGATCTGGACCAGGAGCGGGCCCACCTCGCCGAGACCCTGGCCGCCGAGCGCGACCGGCTCACCGACCAGCACGCCGACACCACACTCCGGTTGACGCGGGAACACGCGGACGAGCGGGACCGGCTCACCGCCGAGCACTCCGCCGAACTGGCGCGCGCCGCCGAGCGGCACGCCGAGGAGATACGCCGCCTCACCGACGAACACACCGCCGACATCGGCCGGTTGAACCACGACCACGGCGACGAGCGGGAGCGGCTGAGCGAGGAGCGCGACCGTGCCGCACAGGAGGCGGCCCGGCTCACCGAGCAGAACGCGCGGCTCACCGCCAAGCTGCGGGAGGCCCGGGGCGCCCGCGCCGCCGCCGTGTCCGCGACCGCCAACGCGGCCGGCCGGATGCAGGCACTGTCCACCGGCATGCTCGCCGACCTGCGCGCGATGGAGGAGAAGCACCACGACGAGGAGGTCCTCGCCGACCTGCTCCACCTCGACCACCGCACCGCGCAGGCGGGCCGGCTCGCCGACTCCGTCGCCGTCCTCACCGGCGCCCGCTCCGGCCGCCGCTGGGCCAGGCCCATCGCCATGGAGTCGATCCTGCGCGGCGCCATGGGCCGGATCAGCGGCTACCAGCGGGTCCGCGTCCACTCCGCCAGCGACGCCGCCGTCGCCGGGCACGCCGCCGAGGGCGTGATGCACGCGCTCGCCGAACTCCTCGACAACGCCGCGAACTTCTCCCCGCCGACCGCCGAGGTCCACGTGTACGTCGAGGAGGTCCCGGCCGGGGTCATCGTGTCCGTCGAGGACAGCGGGCTCGTCATGGGCGAGGCGCAGCTGCGCCGTGCCGAACGCGCGGTCTCCGGCGAGTCCGCCGAACTCGGCGGCCTGACCGGTACCCGGCTCGGTCTCGCCGTGGTCGGCCGGCTGGCCCGCCGGTACGGGCTGCGGGTCTCCTACCGTCCCTCGGCCCGCGGCGGCACGGGTGTCCTGATGCTCGTCCCGCAGGACATCCTCGTACCGGCGGACGCGGCGCCCACCGCCCCGCTCCCGGCAGCCGCCACACCCGGCGGCACCACCCCGCAGGCCGCCACGGCCCCCGAGCCCCCGGCGGGCTCCGGGACCCCGTCCGCGGAGCCGACGGGCCCCGGCACCGGCCTCCCCCAGCGCCGGGACAGGGGCAGCGCCCCGACAACCGCCCAGGCAACCACCCCGGCCACCCCCACCACCCCCACCCGGCCGGAACCGGACACCACCCACGCCACCGCCCACGGCGCCGACACCCCGACCGGCACCCCCGGCACCACGACCCGCACCGGCAGCACCCCCGCCGCCGCCTCCTACGCCGCCGCCCGCGCGGGCGGCGACCTCGACCCCGACCCGGTCCCCACCCACGAGTCCCCGTCCCCGGACGGCGACGCGGCGGCGCCCCTGGTGCTGCCCCGCCGCCGCCGCGGCCGGACCCTCGCCGAGGCCGAACGCACCCGTTCCGGCAGCGGCCGCACCCCTGCCCCCCGGCCCGCCCCCACGGCCGAGGAGACCAGGGCCCGCACCGCCCGCTTCAGCAGCTTCCGCCAGGCCGTCCGCACCCCCACCCCGGACGACACGGCCGACCCGGACAGCGGCACCACCGCGGACGCCCCCGACCCCGGCGCCCCGCGTACGACCCCCGATCCGACCCCCGACGACCGGCCCACCCCCACCCCCGCGACCTTGGAAGGCGACACCACCTCATGACCGGCACGACGACCGCCGACGAGAAGCTCACCTGGCTCCTGGAGGGGCTGCTGGAGCGCACGCCGGGCGCGCGGCACGCGCTCGTGCTCTCCCGTGACGGCCTGAAACTGTGCCGTACCCCGGAGCTCTCCGCCGACCAGGCCGACCAGCTCGCCGCGATATCCGCCGGCATCCAGTCGCTGTCGCACGGCGCCTCCGTCGAGTTCGGGGACGGCAGCGGCGGAGTGCGCTCGGCGATGACCGAGTTCTACGGGGGCGTGCTGTTCATCGTGGAGGCCGGCGAAGGCGCCCACCTCGCCGTCGTCACCAGCGAGGACGCCGACGCCGGACTCATCGGGCACAACATGAGCGAACTCGTGGAACAGCTCGGCGAGCACCTGACCGCGCTGCCCCGCACCTCATGAGCAGGCCCGGCAGGGACGACGCCCCCGACCGGCTGTACACCCTCACCGGAGGACGCAGCCGGTCCGGCCCCGACAACCCCTTCGACCTGGTGACCCTGGTCGTCGCCGAGTGCGATCCGGTGCCCGGCATGCAGTCCGAGCACGCGGCGATCCTGCGGCTGACCGAACGCCCCACGGCGGTCGTGGAGATCGCGGCCGAGCTGAAGCTGCCCGTGAGCATCACCCGGATCCTGCTCTCCGACCTGCAGGCGGCGGGACGGGTCAGCGCCCGTCACCCCCGCAAGGCCGCCGTACCCGACCCCGACATCCTGGAGCAGGTGCTCGTTGGACTCCGCAACCTCTGACACACGCGCCACGGCCGAGACCCGTACGCCGCTGGGCGCATCGGCCGACAACGGCCTGAAGATCGTGGTCGTGGGCGGCTTCGGCGCCGGCAAGACGACGATGGTCCGCTCGGTCAGCGAGATCCGTCCCCTCAACACCGAGGAGACGATGACCCAGGCCGGCGAGGCCGTCGACGACACCAGCGGGGTGAGCGGCAAGACCGCGACCACCGTCGCCTTCGACTTCGGCCGCATCACCCTCGACGCGCACAACGTGCTGTACCTGTTCGGCGCGCCCGGCCAGGAACGCTTCTGGTTCCTGTGGGACCGGCTGTTCTCCGGCACCCTCGGCGCGGTCGTCCTCGTCGACACCCGGCGCATCGACGACTCCTGGTACGCCATCGACCGGCTGGAGAAGCACGGCACGCCGTTCATCGTGGCCTGCAACGACTTCGGCGGGGCCACCTTCACCCCGACGCAGATCCGCGAGGCCCTCGACCTCGACCCGCACGTGCCGCTGGTGAACTGCGACGCGCGGTCCCGGGAATCCAGCAAGATCGTGCTGATCACGCTGGTGGAACACATCCAGAGCCTGTACGCCGACCCGGCCCGAGCCCCCCGTCAGGAGCTGGTGTGAGTCCCGCCTCCGTCCCCGATGCCGTCCGCTTCCAGGGGTCCCTGCTCCAGGGCGACCCGGCCCGCGTGTACCGGGAGATGCGGCGCGAGCACGGCAGCGTCGTACCGGTGGTGCTCGACGGCGACGCACCGGCCTGGCTGGTGCTCGGCTACCGCGAACTGCACCAGATCACCGGCGACCCCGTGCTGTTCAGCCGCGACTCCGAACTGTGGAACCAGTGGGAGAACATCCCCGACGACTGGCCGCTGCTGCCGATGATCGGCCGCCGGCAGCCGTCGATCCTCTACACCGTCGGCGAGCGGCACCGCGAACGGGCCGGGATGCTGGTGCACGCGCTCGAAGCGGTCGACCCGTTCGAACTGCGCGGCTACGCCGAGAAGTTCGCCGACGAACTGATCGACGGGATCTGCGCCAAGGGTTCCGCCGACATCATCGCCGAGTTCGCGATGCTGCTGCCCGTGCGGGTACTGGCCCGGCTCTACGGCTTCCCCGACGAGGCCGGCCCGGCCCTGGTCACCGCCCTCAACGACATGATCGACGGGCGGGAGCGGGCACTCTCCGGCCAGACCCACCTGTTCACGTCGATGACGGAACTGGTGGCCGACCGCGCCGAGCGGCCCGCCGAGGACGTCACCTCCCGGATGCTCGCCGACACCGCCGGCTTCACCGCCGAGGAGGTCTGCCAGGACCTGATGGTGATGCTGGCGGCCGGGCACCAGCCGACCGCCGACTGGATCGGCAACTCGCTGCACCTGATGCTCACCGACAGCCGGTTCGCGGCCTCCCTGTTCGGTGGCCGCAACAGCATCGCCGAGGCGATGAACGAGGTGCTGTGGGAGGACACGCCGACGCAGAACGTGGCCGCCCGCTGGGCCTCCCGCGACACCCAGCTCGGCGGACGCCGCATCCGCGCCGGCGACATGGTGCTGCTCGGGCTCCAGGGCGCCAACTCCGACCCCCAGGTGCGTACCGACGGCTCGGCGCTGACCGGCGGCAACAGCGCCCACTTCTCCTTCGGCCACGGGGAGCACCGCTGCCCGTTCCCGGCGCAGGAGATCGCCGAGGTGATCGCCCGGACCGGCATCGAGGTCGTACTGGACCGGCTGCCGGACATCGACCTCGCGGTGCCCGCCGCGAAGCTGACCCGCCGCCCCTCGCCCTGGCTGCGCGGTCTGTCCGAACTCCCGGTCACGTTCACACCCACTCCCGCCCTTGGAGGCACGCGCGCATGACGGCTCCCACGGACACCACGCCGACGGACACCGGACAGACCCGTATCCCCCTCGACCCCTTCGTCTCCGACCTGGACGGCGAGAGCGCGGCGCTGCGGGCCGCGGGGCCGCTGGCCGCCGTGACGCTGCCCGGCGGCGTGCCGGTGTGGGCGGTCACGCACCACGCCGAGGCGAAGAAGCTGCTCACCGACCCGCGCCTGGTGAAGGACATCAACGTCTGGGGTGCCTGGCAGCGCGGCGAGATCGCCCCCGACTGGCCGCTGATCGGGCTGGCGAACCCGCCCCGCTCCATGCTCACCGTGGACGGCGCCGACCACCGCAGGCTGCGCACCCTGGTCGCGCAGGCGCTCACCCCGCGCCGGGTGGAGCGGATGCGGGAGCGGATCACGGAACTGACCGAGAGCCTGCTGGATCAGGTGGCCGCGGAGCCCGGCGACACGGTGGACCTGAAGGCGGCGTTCGCCTACCCGCTGCCGATGTACGTCATCGCCGACCTGATGGGGCTGGCGGAGGAGCGGCTGCCGCGGCTGAAGGAACTCTTCGAGAAGTTCTTCTCCACGCAGACCCCGCCCGAGGAGGTCATCGCGACCCTGACCGAGCTGGCCGGGATCATGACCGAGACGGTCGCGCACAAGCGCGAGAACCCGGGCGACGACCTGACGTCCGCGCTCATCCAGGCGTCCGAGGACGGCGACCACCTCACCGACGAGGAGATCGTCGCCACGCTCCAGCTGATGGTCGCGGCCGGCCACGAGACGACGATCTCCCTCATCGTCAACGCGGTGGCCAACCTGTCCCGCCACCCCGAGCAGCGGGAACTGGTGCTGTCCGGGAAGGCCGACTGGTCGGCGGTGGTCGAGGAGACGCTGCGGTACGCCACACCGACGTCCCACGTGCTGATCCGGTTCGCGACGGAGGACATACCGGTCGGGGACAAGGTCCTCCCGGCGGGTGACGCGCTGATCGTGTCGTACGCGGCGATCGGCCGCGACGAGCGGGCGCACGGGCCGACGGCGGGCGACTTCGACATCACCCGGGAGAGCGCCAACCGGCACATCTCCTTCGGCCACGGCCCGCACGTGTGCCCCGGCGCCGCCCTGTCCCGCCTGGAGGCCGGCGTGGCCCTCCCCGCCCTGTACGCCCGCTTCCCGGAGCTGGACCTGGCGGTCCCGGCGAGCGAGCTGCGCAACAAGCCGGTGGTCACCCAGAACGACCTGTTCGAGCTCCCGGTGAGGCTCGGCGGCTGACCGCCGCGGGCGGTGGACGGCCCTTCCCCGGCCCGTCCACCGCCCGTCCACCGCCGGCACCTCACCCGTCCACCGCCCGTCTCAGCGGACGGACGATGTTGCGCCCGGGTTTCCCTCAGCCGCTAGGCTCCCGTCGTGGCCGAGATCCAGATTCCCGCTGACATCAAGCCCGCCGACGGACGTTTCGGCGCGGGTCCCTCCAAGGTGCGGACGGAGGCGCTGGACGCCCTGGCCGCGACCGGCACGTCCCTGCTCGGCACCTCCCACCGCCAGGCCCCGGTCAAGAACCTGGTCGGCACGGTGCGCGAGGGCATCTCCGAGCTGTTCTCCCTCCCCGAGGGCTACGAGGTGGTCCTCGGCAACGGCGGCTCCACCGCGTTCTGGGACATCGCGACCCACGGCCTGATCGAGAACAGGTCGCAGCACCTCACCTTCGGCGAGTTCAGCTCCAAGTTCGCCAAGGCCGCGAAGCTCGCCCCGTGGCTCGCCGAGCCCACCGTCGTCTCCGCCGACCCGGGCACCCACCCGGAACCGTCCGCCGAGGCCGGCGCGGACGTGTACGCCTTCACCCACAACGAGACCTCCACCGGCGTCGCCATGCCGATCCGGCGCGTCGCCGGCGCCGACGAGGGCTCCCTGGTCCTGGTGGACGCCACCTCCGGCGCGGGCGGCCTGCCGGTCGACATCGCCGAGACGGACGTCTACTACTTCGCCCCGCAGAAGTCGTTCGCCTCCGACGGCGGCCTGTGGATCGGCGTGTTCTCCCCCGCCGCGATCGAGCGCGCCGAGCGGATCCACGCCTCCGGCCGCCACATCCCCGAGTTCTTCTCGCTCCCCACGGCGATCGACAACTCCCGCAAGAACCAGACGTACAACACCCCGGCGCTGGCCACCCTGTTCCTCCTCAACGAGCAGCTGGAGTGGATCAACGGCCAGGGCGGCCTCGCCTGGTCCACGGCCCGTACGAAGGACTCCTCGACCCGCCTGTACGCCTGGGCGGACGAATCCAAGTACGCCGCCCCCTTCGTCACCGACCCGGCCCAGCGCTCCCAGGTCATCGGCACGATCGACTTCACGGACGAGGTCGACGCCGCCGCCGTCGCCAAGGTCCTGCGCGCCAACGGCATCGTCGACACCGAGCCCTACCGCAAGCTCGGCCGCAACCAGCTCCGCGTCGCGATGTTCCCGGCGATCGACCCGGCGGACGTCGAGGCCCTGACGACGTGCGTCGACTACGTCATCGAGCAGCTGTAGGAGCGTCCCGTACGACGCCGAAGGGCGCCCGGTGGACCGATCCACCGGGCGCCCTTCGCGCGTGCGACGCCGCCTGCGCGGACCGTGATCAGCCGGCGTGGACCGGCACGTCGGCGAGCTGCTGCGGGGTGCCCTTGGGGCGGGTGCCGCGGAGCATGGTCGCGGCGACGACCGCCGCGGCGACCAGAGTCACGGCGGTGGCGAGGAACACCGCGGAGTAGCCGTCGGTGAGGGCGGCCGCCCGGTCGCCGCCGACGGTGGAGGACCCTTCGGCGGCACTGAGGTAGGTCGTCGTGAACACCGACAGGCCCACGCATCCGCCGATCTGCAGGGTGGAGTTGACCAGGGCCGACGCCGCGCCCGCGTCGTGGGGGCGGACGCCGGTGAGAGCGACGTTCTGGACCGGGATGATCACGAACGCGACTCCGGCGCCCACGACCACCAGGCCGCCGAAGACCTCCGTCCAGTAGCTTCCGTCGGGGGTGATGAAGGACAGCCACAGCATCCCGGCCGCGGCGATCAGCGGACCGCCGGTCATCAGCACACGGGGGCCCCAGAGGGGCAGCAGCCTGGCGGCCACGGGTGCGGTCACCATGGTGGCGAAGGTCATCGCGAGGCTGGCGAGTCCGGCCGGCAGCGGGGAGAACCCGAGCACGAACTGCAGGTGGAACATCAGGTACAGCGTCATCCCGATGAAGACGGCGCCGATGGCCGCGTGGATGAGGAACGCTCCGGCACGGACCCGGTCACGCACGATCCGCAACGGCAGCAGCGGCTGCGCGACGCGGGACTCGATCCACACGAACACCGCCAGCAGCACCAGGCCGCCGGCGAGGAAACCGAGGGTGTCCGGCTCGGTCCACCCGGACTCGGCCAGGGTGAACCCGTAGACCAGGGCGGCCAGGCCGAGGGTGACGGCCAGGGTGCCCCAGATGTCGTACCCGTGGTCGCCGTCGACCCGGCTCTCGGAGACGAACAGCAGCGCGCCGACCAGGCCGACGACGGCGAAGACGATGTTGACCAGCAGGCACCACCGCCAGTCGGCGTACTCGGTCAGGACGCCGCCCAGCGCCAGGCCCACCGCCGCGCCCGTGCCGGCGACGGTGCCGAAGACCGCGAACGCCGTGCCGCGCTCGCGCCCGGCCGGGAACGTGACCGTCAGCAGGGCCAGCGCCGCGGGTGCCAGCAGCGCCGCGAACAGGCCCTGCAGGCCGCGCGCCGCGATCAGCTCGGTCCCGCTCTGCGCGAGGCCGCCCCACACCGAGGCGGCGCCGAACCCGAGCATCCCGACCATGTAGCTGCGCTTGCGGCCCCAGTAGTCGGCGACGCGTCCGCCCAGCAGCAGCAGCGCGCCGAACGCCAGGACGTACGCGGTGATGACCCACTGCCGCTCGGTGTCGCTCAGCCCCAGTTCGAGCTGGGCCTGGGGCAGGGCCACGTTGACGATCGTCGCGTCGAGCACGACCACCAGCTGCGTCAGGGCGATCACCGACAGCGCCCACCATCGGCGGGGGTCGGGGGCCACGGGCGGGGACGGCGGGGCGGACATGCAGAAACCTCCGGGGTTCTGTGAGGAGCGCCGGAGGTTTCAAGCCTCGGACCAGGCACCGGACCACCGGGCCTGACCACCTCGGCCATGGGGCCGAGCAGGGTTCCATTCTAACCACCGGGCACCGCACGTCCGGGGCCGCCGACGGGCGGGACGGGCGGGAGGCCGACCGGTCAGCCGACGGCCCGGGCGTCGAGGACGCCCAACTCGGCGCGGGCGGCGGCCGGATCGGTCCCCCGCGTCCTCGCCCGGCGGACGGCGGTGTGTGACGGGCGTCCGGTTCAGCTCCGGCGACGCCGCCTGGCCAGCCCGAACAGGATCGCGACGACGACGGCCACCGCGACGGCACCGCCGATCCTGACCTCGCCCCCGCTTCCGCCGATGGCGGTGTCCTTCCCGTCCTCCGCGGGGGTGCCCTTCCCGCCACCGCCGGCGCCCTTCTCGGCGGCGCCGGGCGCCTCCCGGGACTCCACAGGGCTCTCCGCGCCCTCGCTGCCGTACAGCAGCCGGGAGCCGTCGGCGGAGTAGGTCACCGACTCCCCCTGCCCCTGGAGCGGCACGCTCAGCCGGTCCTCGCGCCGGAGCTTCCCGCCGTTCCAGGCGTAGTGGATGCCGCCGAAGTAGCCGCGTACGGCGAGGTCCTGACCGTCCGGGGAGAGCGCGGCGTCGGTGGCCCACAGCTCGACGGGGGCGATCGGCCGGAAGACGTTGTCACCGGACGGGGAGAGCTTCTCGGGCCCCTCGTAGAGGTGTCCGCCCTCCTCCTTCTTGTCGATGATGTACACGCGTCCGGTCTTCGGGTGCACGATCATCGACTCGGCGTCCCGGGCCCCGTCGGAGTACTTCACCACGTACTGCGTGGCCCGCACGGTCGCGTCCCCGAGCTCCTTCGGCTCGGGGAGCTCGTAGATCCAGACGTACGGCCACGTACCGCCGAGGTTGTCACCGATGTCCCCGACGAAGATCCTGTCGCCGGGTCCGACGGAGATCGCCTCGACGTCCCGGGGCGTGCCGATGCCGGTGAGGGTGAGGCGGGCGACGGTCTCGCCGGTCGCGCCGTCGACGGCGTAGAGGTGGGGGCCGTCGTCGCTGTCGTTGTGCGTCCAGTAGACGCCGGGGTGGAGGCGGGAGGCGGCGAGCCCGCTGGACTCGGTGATGCGCGGGTCCTTGATGGTGAACCCCTCGTCGCCGTCGGCCGCGGAGGCGGCGGGCGCGGCGAGCGCGCTCGTGAGGAGGATCGCGGCAAGCAGGGCGAAGGGTCTGCGCATGTGCCAAGAGTGCCATTGTTCAGCGGACTTCATCGCAGGGGCGGGTGGTCGGGCTCACATCGCGGCGGCCCGGCCGATCGACGATGATGAGCGTGTGCTCAGGTTCATGCCCGTAGGTGACTCGATGACGATCGGGAGCGCGGGTGAACACACCTGGCGCTACCGGATGTGGCAGCACCTGTGCACGGCGTACGGGGGCCCGTTCACGCTGGTCGGCCCGCGCGAGACGCTCCACGACCCGTCGGCGGACGCGCCCACGTCGTACGCGTACGCCGATCCGGACTTCCCGCGCGCCCATCTGGCCGGCTGGGGCGAGGGCTGGCACCACATGACCCCGCTGATCGGCGAGGCCGTGCGCGCCTGCCGCGCGGACGTGCTGCTGGTGTCGCTGGGCCTGATCGACCTGGGGTTCTACACCAACGCCGAGCAGACGGCGGCCAACGTGCGCGCGTTCGTCGCCGAGGCGCGGGCCGCGAGGCCCCGCGTCCGCATGGCCGTCATGCCGGTGATCCGCAACATACGGGTGGAGGCGGACCCGTCCTTCGCCGAACAGGTCGCCCATTTCAACGAACTCCTCGCGAAGACCGTCACCGACCTGGACGACCCCGGCTCCCCCTTGCTCCTGGTCCCCCCGCCGGCGTCGTACGACTTCCACACCGACACCTACGACGGCACGCACCCCAACGAAACCGGCGAACACAAGATCGCGGGCGCCTTCGCGGAGGCGATGTGGCGGGAGTGGGACCTGGGCGGGCCGTACGGGGCGGTGTAGCGACCGGGGTCGCGCTACCAGGACGTGGAGTTCGTCGCCGAAGTCATCTCGAAAGACACGGCGCAGAACGACTACGACCCCAAGAAGACCGCCTACGCCCTCGCAGAGGTTCCGGTCTACCTGATCGCCGACCCCTACGTCCGCAAGTGCCGCCTGTTCACTCACCCGAAGAACGGCACCTACGTGAGCGACACGTCCATCGACTACGGCGGGGAGGTCGACATGACGAACACCCATGTGGGCCTACTTCTCAAGACCGACGGCCTTCCCCACGGCTGAGCCCTCTTGCATAGAGCGCACTCCAAGCCGTTGGCTTGACGGCCATGGAGTACACGCAGCTCGGACGCACGGGACTCAAGGTCAGCCGGCTCGTCCTCGGGACGATGAACTTCGGCCCGCAGACCGACGAGGCCGACTCTCACACCATCATGGACGCCGCCCTGGACGCGGGGCTGAACTTCTTCGACACGGCCAACGTGTACGGCTGGGGCGAGAACAAGGGCCGTACCGAGAGCATCATCGGCAGCTGGTTCGCCAAGGGCGAGGGCCGGCGCGACAAGGTCGTCCTCGCGACGAAGGTGTACGGGAACATGGGCGCCGACGGCGAGGCCTGGCCCAACCACGACAAGCTGTCCGCCGTGAACATCCGGCGCGCGGTGGACGCCTCGCTGAAGCGGCTGGGGACCGACTACATCGACGTCTACCAGTTCCACCACATCGACCGGCAGACCCCGTTCGAGGAGATCTGGCAGGCGATCGACGTCCTGGTCCAGCAGGGCAAGATCCTCTACGTCGGTTCCTCGAACTTCCCCGGCTACAAGATCGCCCAGGCCAACGAGATCGCCGCCCGGCGCGGCGGCACCATCGGCCTGGTCAGCGAGCAGTGCCTCTACAACCTCGCCGAGCGCCGCGCCGAGATGGAGGTCATCCCGGCCGCGCAGGAGTACGGGCTCGGGGTGATCCCGTGGTCGCCGCTGCACGGCGGTCTGCTGGGCGGGGTCCTCAAGAAGGAGGTCGAGGGCGGTCGCCGCGCCTCCGGCCGGGCCGCCGACACGCTCGCCGATCCCGCCGCGCGCGCCCGGATCCAGGCGTACGAGGACCTGCTCGACAAACACGGCATCGAGCCCGGCGAGGCCGCGCTGGCCTGGCTGCTCACCCGTCCCGGGGTGACCGGCCCGATCGTCGGCCCGCGCACCGCGGCGCAGCTCGCGTCCGCGCTGCGGGCGGTCGAGCTGAGGCTGAGCGAGGAGCTGCTGGCCGCGCTGGACGAGATCTTCCCGGGCCCGGGCCCGTCGCCGGAGGCGTTCGCCTGGTAGCGCGGGGCACGCCGTGACGGCCGGCGGCGGCGCTACTTGCCGAGCGCTGCCGCCAGCCCCACGACGACGAACATCAGTACGAGCGCACCGGCCATGATCCGGTTCCGGGTCTTCGGGTCCACGCCTTCGAGCCTAACCGGCCGCGCCCAGTGCCCGGCGGGCGACCGCCTCGTAGCGCGGCTGCTCGCCCGGTGTCCCGGACGTCGGCAGGTGGCTGCGGACCAGCACCAGCTCCCGCACGGTCCAGGTGCGGCTGCGGAAGTCCGCCAGGACCTCGAGAAAGGGCCGTACGTCGACACCGTCCCGGCTGCGGGCCACGGTCAGGTGGGCCTTGTAGCGGCGGTGGTCGTCCATCGGTACGCCGGCCTTGCGCGCCGCCGCCTCCGACCGCTCGGCGAGCAGCCGCATGGTGCGCAGGTCCCCGTCCGCCCCGGCCCACAGCGCCCTGCCCCGCCCGAACTGCCCGCCCCCGCGCAGCGCCAGCTCGAACGGCTCGGTACGGGACGCCGCGCGGGCCAGCCGGTCGGTGAGCTCCGGCACGAGCTCCTCGTCGACCTCGCCGTAGAACGCCAGCGTGAAGTGCCACCCGGCCCGCTCGGTCCACCGCATCCCGCCGGCACCGGGCAGCTCCCTCAGCCGCCCCACCTCACCGGCCAGCTCACGGACCACGTCCTTCGGGGGCAGCACGGCGGCGAAGAGTCTCATGACGCCAGTGTCACAGGGGAACGTCCGTACGCTCACGCGTGTCCCGGTCGCCGTGCGTATCGTTGTACCGCGCGGTTGCACGCATCGAGCGGCAGCCGGGGAGGAGCGCCACGATGACCGTCCTCGACGACAGGATCGCGATGGCCGAGAGCAGCGACGAGCTCACACTCGACACCATGTTCGAGTGGCTGGAGAAGATGCCCATCCCCGAGGGTTACAAGACCGAGATCGTCGGGGGGCACATCTTCATGGCGCCGCAGCGGGACACCCACTGGGAGATCATCGCGGACATCTACAACCAACTGCGCGTGAAGTACCCGCGCAAGCGGGTCAAGTCAGGTGTTCGCGTCGACTACCCGGGACACCTCAACGGTTTCGCCTCCGACATGACTCTGCTGACCGAGGGCGCCGCCAAGAACGGCAAGGGGCGGTGGCGCTGCGAGGACGTCGAGTTCATCGCCGAGGTGATTTCGACGAGGACCGCCGGCAACGACTACGGACCGAAGAAGGACGCGTACGCCGCCGCCGGCGTGCCGGTCTACCTCATTGTCGACCCGTACACCGGCGAATGGCATCTGCACACACTGCCGAAGGACGGGAAGTACCACGGCAACTTGCGCTTCGACTTCGGCAGCGAAATCGACCTGACCAGGACGGTCGTCGGTCTCGTTCTCAAGACCGACGAGTTCCCCCGCGGCTGACGGCCGCTACCCCACCGGCGCCAGCGCCTCCTGACGTTCCCGTGGTACGAACCGCACCCTCGGGTGGCCGCCGTGCCAGCGGACCGACAGGCGCAGGCCGCCGGCCCTCGCCAGGACCAGGCCGATGACGGCCGCCGCGGTCACCGCGACCGCTCCGCCGGCCGCGAAGCCGACGCGGGCGCCGTAGGTGTCGGTGATCCAGCCGACGATCGGGGCGCCGACCGGGGCACCGCCGAGGAAGACCATCATGTAGAGGGCCATGACGCGGCCCCGCATGACCGGGTCGGTGGCCATCTGGAGGCTGGTGTTGGTGGTGACGTTGACCGTCATCGAGAACAGGCCCAGCGGGACCATGATCAGGGCGAACATCCACAGCCGGGGCGACGCCGCGGCGAGGATCTCCAGCGCGCCGAAGGCGATCGCGGCCACGATCAGCAGCCGCAGCCGTGCCGTGCCGCGGCGGGCGGCGAGCAGGGCGCCGGAGACGGAGCCGACCGCCATCAGCGTGTTGAACATGCTGTAGACGCCCGCGCCCCCCTCGAAGACGTCGTCGGCGAAGGCCGAGAGGTAGACGGGGAAGTTGAAGGCGAAGGTGCCGATGAAGCCGACCAGGACGATCGGCCAGAGCAGCTCGGGGCGTCCGGTGACATAGCGCACGCCTTCCCGGAGCTGGCCCTTGCCGCGCGGGGCGCGCTCGACGGTGTGCAGCTCGCGGGCGCGCATCATCATCAGGCCGGTGAGCGGGGCGACGAAGGACAGGCCGTTGAGGAGGAACGCCCAGCCGGTGCCGACGCCGGTGATGAGCAGGCCCGCGACGGCGGGGCCGACGAGCCGGGCGGACTGGAAGTTCGCGGAGTTCAGGCTGACGGCGTTCTGCAGCTGGCCGGGGCCGACGAGCTCGGCGACGAAGGCCTGGCGGGCGGGGTTGTCGACGACGGTGGCGAGGCCGAGGGCGAAGGCGGCGACGTAGATGTGCCAGACCTCGACCCGGTCGGTGAGGGTGAGGACGGCGAGCGCGATCGCGGTGAGGGCCATCGCGATCTGGGTGACGATGAGGGTGGGCCGCTTGCGCAGCCGGTCGACGAGGACACCGCCGTACAGGCCGAACAGCAGCATCGGCAGGAACTGCAGGGCCGTGGTGATGCCGACGGCGGCCGAGGAGCCGGTGAGGCTCAGCACCAGCCAGTCCTGGGCGATGCGCTGCATCCAGGTGCCGATGTTGGAGACGACTTGGCCGAGGAAGAACAGGCGGTAGTTCCTGACCCTCAGCGAGGAGAACATCGAGTTCCTCGAACTCTTCGGGTTCTTCGCGTTCTTGCGGACGGGGGTGTCGAGGGCGGGCCGGGTGTCGTGGGGGTCAGGTGCGGGGGCGGAAGCTGCTCCGGATCCCGTACTCAAAGGGGTTCGCCTCCTTGCTACGGCCGCTGCCCGCGGCGCGCTTGCGTGCTCAGATGTGCGCGAGTTTCTCCAGCACGGGTGCGGCGGCGCGCAGTTTCGCCCACTCGTCCTCGTCGAGGTCCTCCACCAGGGTCGCCAGGAACGCGTTCCGCCGGCGGCGGCTCTCCTCGAGCATCGCCTCCGCCTGCTCGGTCTGCGTGACGACCTTCTGGCGCCGGTCGTCGGGGTGCGGCTCCAGGCGGACGAGTCCCTTGGCCTCCAGCAGGGCCACGATGCGCGTCATCGACGGCGGCTGGACGTGTTCCTTGCGGGCGAGTTCGCCCGGGGTGGCGCGGCCGCAGCGGGCCAGGGTGCCGAGCACCGACATCTCGGTGGGGCTGAGCGACTCGTCGACGCGCTGGTGCTTGAGCCGACGGGACAGCCGCATCACGGCGGAGCGGAGGGCGTTCACGGCGGCTGCGTCGTCGCCATGGCTGAAGTCCGGCATGGTCATTAGCGTAACTCATTACTCTCGCTAAAGAACACCGGGAGGAGCGCATCCGGCCGTGAGACCTGCCACTCCTGTCACGCCGGATCACCCGTACGAGTGATCCGGCGGCGAAACACGACGCATCGCACCGTGATGTGCGGCAACGCTCATGCCCATGGGGACCGACGTGCTCAGCCTTCGCATGGACCGGGAACTGCTCGAACGGCTCCGGGAGCATGCCGCCAAACGCGGCATGAGCGTCCAGGACTATGTCGTCCGGACGCTCATGCGCGATGACTTCGACCAGCGGTTCCGCACCGCCGTCGAGGAGACGGAGAAGTTCTACGGGGTCACCTGAGGGCCCGGGTCCTCACCTCAGGTGAGGCCCAGCGCCGGCATCAGGTAGTAGAAGGCGAAGACCCCCGCCACCGCGTACATCGCCGCCGGCACCTCCCGGCCGCGGCCGGCCGCCAGGCGCAGCACCGCGAAGGCGATGAAGCCCATGCCGATGCCGTTGGTGATCGAGTAGGTGAACGGCATCATCAGCATCGTCACGAAGGCCGGGATGGCGATCGTGTGGTCCGCCCAGTCGATCTCCTTGATCGAGCCCGCCAGGATCAGGAAGCCGACCGCGACCAGCGCCGGGGTGGCCGCCTGGGACGGGACCATGGTGGCGACGGGCGTGAGGAACAGCGCCGCGGCGAACAGACCGCCGGTGACGACGTTCGCGAAGCCGGTCCGCGCGCCCTCGCCGACACCGGCCGTGGACTCCACGAACGCGGTGGTGGCCGAGGCGGAGCTGGCGCCGCCCGCGGCGACCGCGACACCGTCGATGAAGAGGACCTTGTTGATGCCGGGCATCTGGCCGTCGCCGTCGGTCAGTTTGGCCTCGTCGGAGACGCCCATGATCGTGCCCATCGCGTCGAAGAAGCACGACAGCAGCACGGTGAAGACGAACAGGACGCCGGTCAGCACACCGACCTTCTCGAAGCCGCCGAACAGGCTGACCTCGCCGATCAGGCCGAAGTCGGGGGTGGCGACCGGGTTGCCGGGCCAGGTGGGCGTGGTCAGGCCCCAGGACGGGATGTCCGCGACGGCGTTGATGATCAGCGCGAGCACCGTCATGGCGACGATGGAGATGAGGATCGCGCCGGGCACCCTGCGCACGATCAGCGCCAGCGTGAGCAGGACGCCGAGGACGAAGACGAGGACGGGCCAGCCGTTGAGGTGCCCGCCGGCGCCGAGCTGGAGCGGGACGGTGGTCTGGGCGACGTCCGGGATACGGGAGACGAAGCCGGAGTCGACCAGGCCGATCAGCATGATGAACAGGCCGATACCGATGGCGATGGCCTTGCGCAGTCCGTACGGGACGGCGTTCATCACGCGTTCCCGCAGACCGGTGGCGACCAGCAGCATCACGACGAAACCGGCCAGCACCACCATGCCCATGGCGTCCGGCCACGACATGCGCGGCGCGAGCTGGAGCGCGACCACCGAGTTCACCCCGAGGCCGGCGGCGAGCGCGATCGGCACGTTGCCGATGACACCCATGAGGAGCGTGGTGAACGCCGCGGTCAGGGCCGTCGCGGTGACCAGCTGGCCGTTGTCCAGCTGGTTGCCGTACATGTCCTTCGCGCTGCCCAGGATGATCGGGTTCAGCACGATGATGTAGGCCATCGCGAAGAAGGTGGCGAAACCGCCGCGGACCTCACGGGAGAGGGTGCTGCCGCGCTCGCTGATGCGGAAGTAGCGGTCGAGGGCGCCGGGGTCGGAGCCGGCGCCCGGCTGCTCGGGGGTGGGGGCCTTGGTGGGGGCCGTGGACATGCGGGGACCTCATCACCGGTGGGCTTCCCCCAAAGCCCTTTGGTGTTTTCTACGAAGGAAAGCGGCCAGAAACAAACGGATTCAGTATGAACATATAACGGCGTCGATGCTATCTCCGCGCGTAGACGCACCGGGCGGGGCAGGCGCCCGGTGCGGCGCACCTCACGCCGTGCGCCCGCCGGCGGCCCTCGTAAGCTGTCCGCATGGCCGGGCTATTTTCGGGATCCCCCAAGCACGAGGCGCCGGAGCCCCTGGAGGGCCCCGTGGTCGCCACCATCGTCGGCGGCACGATCATCTGGTTCGCGCTGTTCCTGGTGCAGCTGCCGTTCTACGGCTGGTTCGACGACCACGGCCACACCTGGTGGCTGTGGACCTGCCTGGCCGGCGGCGGGCTCGGCTTCATCGGCATCTGGTACGTCCGCAAGCGGGACGCGGCCATCAAGCGCGACGCCGCGCTGAAGGGGACGGAGGCGGACGGGGCGGACGGGGCGGTCTGAGCGGCCCGGCTGCCGTACCGTCTCCCATCCCCGCAGTCCCCGCCAGCCCCCCGCCAGTCCCTGGGCCGGCACCGTACGACCACGGCACGACCGGCCGTGCGCGGCCGTCCTCCCCAGGTCGGATCTTCCGCCGTTCGGTTGGGTGCGCCACCGGATCCGCACGTACCGTCAGAGGCATGACGCATCTCGACGCGGGCGCCGCGACCGGTGCCGCGCCGCCCGCCGCGGTCACCTCCGCGGCGACCGGGCTGACCCGGGCGGAAGTGGCCGAACGGGTGGCGCGCGGCCAGGTCAACGACGTACCGGTACGCAGCAGCCGCTCGCTGACCGAGATCGTCCGTGCGAACGTCTTCACCCGGTTCAACGCGATCATCGGCGTGCTCTGGGTGATCATGCTGATCGTCGCGCCCATCCAGGACAGCCTGTTCGGCTTCGTGATCCTCGCCAACACCGGCATCGGCATCATCCAGGAGTGGCGGGCGAAGAAGACCCTGGACTCCCTCGCGGTGATCGGCGAGGCGCGGCCCACGGTGCGCCGGGACGGGACGGCCGCGCGGGTCGGCACGTCCGAGATCGTGCTGGACGACGTGATCGAGGTCGGGCCGGGTGACAAGGCCGTCGTCGACGGGGTGTGCGTCGAGGCGGACGGGCTGGAGATCGACGAGTCGCTGCTCACCGGCGAGGCCGACCCGGTGGTGAAACAGCCCGGGGACCAGGTGATGTCCGGCAGCTTCGTCGTCGCGGGCGGGGGCGCCTTCCGGGCGACCCGGGTGGGGCGCGAGGCGTACGCGGCGCAGCTCGCCGAGGAGGCGTCCCGCTTCACCCTCGTCCACTCCGAGCTGCGCAGCGGCATCTCCACGATCCTCAAGTACGTGACGTGGATGATGGTCCCGACCGCGATCGGTCTGGTCATCAGCCAGCTGGTGGTCAAGGACAACGAGCTGAAGAACTCCATCGCCCGCACGGTCGGCGGGATCGTGCCGATGGTGCCCGAGGGGCTGGTGCTGCTGACCTCCGTCGCCTTCGCGATCGGGGTGATCCGGCTGGGCCGCAAGCAGTGCCTGGTGCAGGAACTGCCCGCGATCGAGGGACTGGCCCGGGTGGACACGGTCTGCCTGGACAAGACCGGCACGCTCACCGAGGGCGGCATGGACGTCACCGAGCTGCGGGTGCTGGGGGACGGCGACGAGACGTACGTACGCGAGGTGCTGGGCGAGCTGGGCTCGGCGGACCCCCGTCCGAACGCCTCCCTGAAGGCGGTCATCGAGGCGTTCCCGGACACCACCGGCTGGCGGCTCACCGACACGCTCCCGTTCTCCTCCGCCCGCAAGTACAGCGGGGCGACGTTCGAGGAGGAGCCCGGCGGGGAGGCCGTCACCTGGCTGCTGGGCGCCCCGGACGTGCTGCTGGACGCCGGCGACCCGGCGCTGGCCGAGACCGGGCGGATGAACGAGCAGGGGCTGCGGGTGCTGCTGCTGGCCCGGGCCCGCGACGGCGTGGACGTCGACGACCCCGCCGCCACCGAGGGCGTACGGCCCACCGCGCTGGTGGTGCTGGAACAGCGGCTGCGGCCCGACGCGGCCGACACGCTGCGCTACTTCGCCGAGCAGGACGTCCGCGCCAAGGTCATCTCCGGCGACAACGCGGTGTCGGTCGGCGCGGTCGCCGCCAAGCTGGGCCTGTCCGGCACGGCGGTGGACGCGCGCCGGCTGCCCGCCGACACCGGGGGCATGGCGAAGGCGCTCGACGAGGGCACGGTGTTCGGGCGGGTCACCCCGCAGCAGAAGCGGAACATGGTGGGCGCGCTCCAGTCGGACGGTCACACGGTCGCGATGACCGGTGACGGGGTGAACGACGTGCTGGCGCTGAAGGACGCGGACATCGGCGTGGCGATGGGGTCCGGTTCGGAGGCCACGCGGGCGGTCGCGCAGATCGTGCTGCTGAACAACAGCTTCGCCACACTGCCGTCGGTGGTGGCGGAGGGGCGCCGGGTGATCGGCAACATCACCCGGGTCGCGACGCTGTTCCTGGTGAAGACGGTGTACTCGGTGCTGCTGGCGGTGCTGGTGGTGCTCTCGCAGGTGGAGTACCCGTTCCTGCCGCGCCATCTGACCCTGCTGTCCACGCTCACCATCGGCGTCCCGGCGTTCTTCCTGGCGCTCGCCCCCAACAAGGAGCGGGCCCGTCCGAACTTCGTGAAGCGGGTCATGCGGTACGCGGTCCCGGGCGGGGTGCTGGCCGCGGCGGCGACCTTCACCACGTATCTGATCGCGCGCGGGCACTACGGCGGCGAGGGCGCGCTGGGTGCGGAGACGAGCGCGGCGACGCTGACACTGTTCCTGATCTCGATCTGGGTGCTCGCGATCATCGCCCGGCCGTACACGTGGTGGCGGCTCGCTCTGGTGGCGGCGATGGGCGGGGCGTTCCTGCTGGTGCTGGTGGTGCCGTGGCTGCAGGACTTCTTCGCGCTGAGGCTGGTGGGCATGACGATGCCGTGGACGGCGACGGGCATCGCGGTCGCCGCGGCGGGGGTGCTGGAGTTGCTGTGGCGGTGGGTGGACCGGCGGTTCCCCGTGTAGCCGGCGACCCGTGCCCGTCGCGGGCCCGGGTCGCCGGAACGTCCTACCTCACGTCGACGAAGTCGGCGGCCGCGTTGACGGCCGGGGTGGTCGAGGTGCCCGCGAAGGAGTAGCGGTAGTAGCCGTCGGCGGAGGCCTTGACGGTGGTCCTCAGCTCGCCCCGGGAGTTGGTCCTGACGGTCTTGACCGTGCTGTAGGCCGTCGAGCCCTTCTTGCGGAACTGGAGCTTCACCGGCTGGCCGGTGTAGCCGCCGTACCTCAGGGTCTCCCAGTTGGCCCGGCTCAGCTTGCCGGTGACGGTGATGGTCTTCCCCTTCTTCACCGGCTCGGGCGAGGCGTTGGCCGTCAGCTGGGAGGCGCGCTGGAACGTGAAGGAGCCGGCCTTCTGCTTCCACACGAAGTCGTCGTCCCTGGCGTCGATCCACGCGTCGACGTACCAGGTGCCGGCGTTGCTGTTGGTGAGGTAGTCGACCTTCGGGGCCACCACCACGGAGGCGGTGCAGGTCGAGGTGGTGGCGGAGGCCGCCTTGCAGCTGGGCTTCGAGGTGGTGAAGTACCCGTGGCCGGGGCCGTACAGGGTGAACCTGTCGGCGCCCGCGATGCCCGAGTCGTCCTTGGCCGTCACGCTGACCTTGACGGTCTTCGCCTTGGAGGTGCCCACGGACACCTTGTTGTCCCCGTCGACCACGACCTTGGTGATCCTGGTGTCTCCCCACCCGCCGTCGGCCTGCGCGGCCGGGACGGCGAGAGCGGACAGGGCGAGGGCGCCGGAGACGGCGACCACGGTGGCACGCATGCGCATGTGTTCCCCATGTGGAGAAGGGGACTCCGGCTCTGGTCGCTTCCTGCGGCTCGTCGTCGACGCGGGGTCCCGGGTGATCGTGGAGTCTGTTGACTCGCACGATCAGATACACCACGCGTGTAAATGGTTGTAAGGAAATGTGAACCTCCTATGAAGGTGCCCACCGGACGGCTCGTCGTCCTACCCGCGATGTGCGCGACCATGGAGTCCCCGACCCCAGTGATCGGAGACGAAAAACCTGATGAAGCTGCGCGGGAAGAAGACCGAGACCTCCCAGTCCCAGTCGCGGAGAAGCGAGCTGGCGGCCCAACTCTCCGCACCCGTACGGGCCTTCATGGCGACCGAGGCGGGCAGCGCCGGACTGTTGCTGATCGCCGTGGCAGTTGCCCTGGTATGGGCGAATTCGCCCTGGTCGGAAGCGTACACATCCTTCTGGCACACCGAGGCGTCCGTCACACTCGGCGACGCCCGTCTGTCCATGGACCTGAGCCACTGGGTCAACGACGGACTGATGGCCCTGTTCTTCTTCGTCATCGGTCTGGAGGTGCGCTACGAGGTTTCCGTGGGCTCGCTGAACGAGCGCCGCCGGATCGTGATCCCGGGCCTCGCCGGCATCGGCGGCATGCTGGTGCCCGTCGTGCTGTACCTGGCGATCGCGCCGGGGGGTGACGCCGCCACGGCCTGGGGTGTCGTCATCGGCACCGACACGGCGTTCATGCTGGGCGCGCTCGCCGTGGTCGGCCCGCGGTTCGTCACGCAGCTGCGGGTCTTCCTGCTCGCCATCACCGTCATCGACGACATCGTGGCCGTCACCGTGATCGGCGTGGTCTACTCCGGCAGCATCAACGTGCCGGAGCTGATCGCCGCGCTGCTCCTGGGCGTGGTCCTGTCCGCGCTGACCCGCTTCGACGTCTGGCGCGCCGCCCCGTACGTGCTGATCGTCCTGGTGATGTGGCTCGCCACCCTCAACGCGGGCCTGCACGCCTCCATCGCCGGCATGCTCGGCGGTCTCCTCATCCCCGCCCGCAAGCCCTCCCGGGAAGGGGTCGAGCAGGCCGCCCGGCTCTTCCGCGCCTTCCGTCAGTCACCGCGCGCCGACGTCGGCCGGACGGCACGCAGGGGGCTCCAGCAGGCCGTATCCGTCAACGAGCGGCTCCAGACGATACTCCACCCCTGGTCCAGCTATGTCATCGTCCCGGTGTTCGCCCTGGCCAACGCCGGGGTCGACCTGCGCGACGGCGTCCTGACCAACGCGCTGGGCTCCTCCCTCACCTGGGCCGTGGTCGTGGGTCTCGTCGCCGGGAAGACGCTCGGCATCTGGGGCGGCGCCGCGTTCGGCACCCGGTTCGGTCTCGGCAGGCTCCCGACCGGGGTGGCGCCGGGCCACGTCCTGGGCGGCGGCGCGCTGTCCGGGCTCGGGTTCACCGTCTCCCTGCTGATCGTCCAGCTCGCCTTCGACGACCCGGTCGTCCGGGCCGAGGCGACCGTCGGTGTGCTGCTCGCGGCCGTGTTCGCCACGATTGCCGGCTGGATCGTGTTCCGCCTGGCCGCCGTGCTGAAGGGCCAGACCGACGCGGATCTGCCCCGTTACCTGGACCGGCCGGTCGATCCGGAGACGGACCACATCCTCGGTCCGGTGGACGCGCCGCTGACCCTGGTGGAGTACGGCGACTTCGAGTGCCCCTTCTGCGCCCGCGCCACCGGCGTCACGAAGGAACTGCGGCAGCGGTTCGGCGACCGGTTCCGCTATGTGTTCCGGCACCTGCCGCTGCCCGACGTGCACCCGCACGCCGAGCTCGCGGCGCGGGCGGCCGTCGCGGCCGATCTGCAGGGGCGCTTCTGGGAGATGCACGACCTGCTCTACGCGCACCAGGACGAACTCGAGTACGAGGACACGGCGGGGTACGCGGCCGAGCTCGGGCTCGACGTGGAGAAGTTCCTCCGTGACCTCGACGCGGAGGAGACCGCCGAGCGGGTCCGCGCGGACGCGGCGAGCGCCGAGGCCAGCGGGGTGCGGGGCGCGCCGACGTTCTTCATCGGCAACCGGAGGCACACGGGCCCGTACGACGCGGCAACACTGGCCCGAGAACTGGAGGCCTACGCCAACGAACCCTCGGGCGCAACACGGGTCCCCACGGAGTAGCCGGCCGCCGAGGGTGCCGGTGGACCAACCAACCGAACCGCCCCCCGGCCCCCCGGCCCTCCGCCCTCCGCTCTCCGCTCTCCGCGGGCAGTCGTGCCGCTGGGGCGGCACGGGTGGGCGCGACGGCACCCCGCAAACGCCGGGCCGCGCAACACCCCCCGCCCCGCACCCACACCGGGCAGGCCCGGCACCCCCGCCCTCCGCGATCCGCGGGCAGTCGTGCCGCAGGGCGGCACGGGTGGGCGCGACGGCACCCCGCAAACGCCGGGCCGCGCAACACCCCCCGCCCCGCACCCACACCGGCAGGTACCGGCACCCTCACCGGGCAGGCCCCGGCGCACCGGGGTGGCAGGACCGCCCGCGGATCGCGGCACCGGTCGACGTCAGTCGAACCAGCGGTCGCGGGCCAGTTCCTCCGTCCGCGACGGATCCTCCAGGAGCGCCGCCACCTCGAAGCGGCGGGGCCACTGGCCCGACGCCCAGGCCAGCGCCGCCGCCACACCCTCCACCGTGGCCGCGTGCGGCACGCCGTCGTCGGTCAGCCGCCAGTCGATCTCCACCCCGTCGACGACCAGCTCCTCGTGCTCCACGTACGCCGCCGGCGTGCCCGGACCGAGCAGCACCCGCACCGGCTCCGGTACGTCGTGCCGGTCGCCCTCGGAGTCGATCCGCCCGGTGACGGACTCGCTCAGCCGCCGCACCTGGAACAGCTCCGCCAGCTCGGCGGCCCGGTCCGGCCGCACCGGCAGCAGCGGGACACCGGAGGTGAACGGCAGCAGGTCGGGCGAGTCGACGACCACCGCCTCCGCCGCGTCCACCACCGCGACCCGCCCGTCGACCACCGCCCGCAGCTCGTCCGGCAGGGTCACCTGCTCGGGGTCCAGCTCCGCCAGCGCCCCGTAGAGCGCGTGCAACTGGGCCGTCGTGACCTCGCGGTCGGGGTCGGCGAGCCGGTCCAGCAGTTCCGCGGCGCCTCCCGGCTCGTCGAGCAGCGCGGCCACCGAGGTGCGTACGCCCAGCGCCCGCAGGACCTGCTCGTCCTCGAAGCCGGTCGCGTCGGCCTCCTCGTACAGGCCCCGCAGCAGCGGGTCGCTCCCGGCCGCCCGCAGTCCGGCCGGGCGGCGCCCGCCGATCACCGGGTGCCCGCGCAGCCACCACGCGGTGTAGGGCCGTACGGTCTCGTGCGTACCGTCGTGCAGCAGGATCCGTACGGGCTGGACGAGCGCGTCGCGCAGCGGGGGACGGGACAGCAGGGCGAGCGCCTGCGGCCAGCGGTCGTCGTCCACCAGGTCCAGGTCGCGCACGGCGACGATCTCGGTGGCGACCGGCGGCACGGGAGCGTCCGGGAACCGGTCGAGGACGTCCTCGCTCCACACGTCCACGGCGTCCAGCAGGCCCGCGTCGTCGGGTTCCGCGAAGTCCCCTTCCCGCGGCTCGAGTTCGTCGGGGTCGAGGACGACGTCGGTGGCGCGGACGAGGACGAAGTCCACCAGCACCCCGCACGCGGCGAGCGGCTGTTCGCCCCACTTCTCCGCCAGTTCGCCGTCCACGGCGGCGAGTTCACCCTCGCGCATGACCTGGGCGAAGGGCCCGCCGGGGAAGACGAGTTCGCAGGCCGGGGAGAGTTCGCCGTCCTCGTCGGGGAGGGCGAGGGCGCCCAGCCACGGCTCGTCACCGGGTTCGAGGGCGGCGTCCCGCACCAGCCCCAGCACGGTGTCGGCGAGTTCCTCGGCGTCCGGGACGTCGTCCTCCCAGTTCACCCCGCCCTCGTCGTCCAGCGACGCGGCGACGGCGGCCCGTACCTGCGGGGTGGTGAGGACGGCGCGCGGGGTGGCGGGGAGCGCGCCGAGCTTCTCCAGCAGGGGGTGGGCGGCGTCCGGGTGGGCGACCTTGAGGCCGAGCCGGGCGAGGAGTGCGGCGTCGAGGGCGGCCGAGTCGGGGGTGGGCAGCAGTACCTGCCGGGGCCCGATGGTGGTCCGGCTGTCGGCCAGCGGCACCGGAAGGCCGGAGAGCCGGTCCGGGTCGATCCCGGCGAGGCTGTCGTACAGCCGCCGCCACCAGTCGGGGGACTTCTCCAGACCGGCCAGCCGGTCGACGGCGTCGGTGAGCGGCACCCGGGCGACACCGAGCGTGCGCAGCTCCGCCCGGCGTTCGAGACCGGCGGGCAGAAGAGTGGGGAGCACTTCCGCGAGGACGCGTACGGTGTCGGCCCCCGCGCCCTCCACGACCTCGGCGTCCCGGGGCCGCAGCGACTCCGGCAGGTCGAAGTCGCCGTCCTGTGCGCCCGGTGCGAGGGCGGGCGGCAGGAAGGACGTCCGGGGCAGCCGTTCGAGGATCGCCCGGCGCAGGGCCCCGTCCAGTTCGCCCTGGCCGAGCGGTCCGGGCACCAGGCCGATGATCCCCTCGGTCACCGGGCGCCAGGCGGCGAGCAGCCCGGCGTAGGTGTCGGCGGCGCGCTGCACGAGGAAGTCGGTGAGCGGGCCGGGGGCGGCGTGCCGTCGGGTGGAGTCCAGCGGGAGGGAGGCGATGAGCAGGGCGGGCACGCCGAGGGGCTCGTCGCTCGGGGTGGGCGCGTGCACGACGGGGCTGGTCCGGGGCCGGGCGGGGCCGCCGTCGGCGTCGACGGGCACGGCCCAGGTGACCGACCAGTGGGGCCGCAGCCGCTCCTCGACCGGACGGTCGGCGAGCAGGTCGGGCGTCAGCGGTCCGTGGGCGGCGGCGGTGCGCCACCGGGTCGCGCCGCCGAGCGAGTCCTCGACGACGGTGAAGCCGTCCTCGTCCCGCCGGCTCACGGTCCGCGGCTCGTCGTCCCCGATCTCGACGACGACGTCCTCCAGTCCGGGCAGGGCGAGCAGCAGGGCGTCGTCGACGGCGCGGAGCAGCCGTTCGGCGAGATCGGCGGCGGCCGTGTCCCGCAGCGGGAGGATGACGGCCGTGTCGTACGGGGCGGGCGCGGTGCCCTCGGCGGCGAAGGGGAGCCGCAGCAGCGGTACGTGCCCGTCGCGCCGGCGGATCTCGTCCGCCAGACCGGAGCTCTCCCGGGCGGTGTCGTTCGCGAGCTCCCGCGCCTCGGCCAGTGACCACCTGACCCCGCCGTGCCGCCCGACGACGGCGGGCTCGTCGGTCACGGCGAGTACGGCGGCGAACCCGACCCCGAACCGGCCCACGGCCCGCTCCGGCGCGTCCCGCTTGGCGGAGGCCCGCAGTGTGGACAGCGACTCGACGCCGGCCTCGTCCAGCGGGGCCCCGGTGTTGGCGGCGACGAGGACCCCGTCCCGCAGGGTGAGCCGCAGCCGGCCCGGTACGCCGGCCCGGGCGGCGGCGTCGGCGGCGTTCTGCGCGAGCTCGACGACGAGACGGTCCCGGTAGCCGCCGAGGACGAGGTCCTCCTCGGCGTTGGCGTCCTCACGGAAGCGGGCCGGGCTGGTGGCCCAGGCGTCCAGGACACCGCGCCGCAGCCGCGCCGTCCCGAACGGATCGGCACCCTCGGCGGCGGGCCGCACGTACTTGCTCACGTTGACTCTCCTCATCGGCCCTGATCGGCGTGAGGTCGAAGGTACCGCTCCGCCGCGAGGGGAGCGCGTACGGCCGGACGGGAGCCCCGGCCGGCCCCTGCCCGGCACCTGGTGAACCGTCCGCCGCATTGGCTAAGTTGCCCCAGGGGCATCACATATCCACAGGGGGCGGCAGGGATGAGCCGGTGGCGGAAGACGTTCCGGGCCATCGAGGTCGGGGACGGTGGTGACGGGCGGTGGGCCGCTCATGCGCGGGCGCTGTGGCCGCGGGCGGAGAAGTGGACGGCCGAGGAGGGCCGGACGCCCCAGGGCGCGGAGCGGGCGCGGAAGCTGTTCGCGGCGCACATGCCGGAGCTGGTCCCCGTGCGCGAACGGCTCGCCCGCGCGCTCGACCGGCCGGGCGGCGACACCTTCCTCACCCTGGCCGCCCTGCGCCCGTTCTTCTCGGGCTGCACCCAGATCGGCGCCGGGGGCACCCTGCTGCGCAACTACGACTTCGCCCCCGACGACTGCGAGGGCACCATCGTCTCCTCCCGCTTCCTGCGCCCGGTCATCGGGACGCAGGAGGCCGCGTGGGGCCTGCTGGACGGGATGAACGACGCCGGGCTGGCGGTGTCGCTCACCTTCGGCGGGCGGGAGGTGCACGGTCCCGGCTTCGCCGTGCCGATCGTCCTGCGCTACCTGCTGGAGACGTGCGACACCGTGGACGAGGCGGTCGGCAGGCTGAGGTCGATCCCCGTCGCCGTCCCGCAGAACCTCACCCTCGTCGACTCCGCGAAGGCGGTGACGGTGTACGTGGGACCGGACATCCCGCCGACCGAGGCGCCGGACGCCTGCGCCGCCAACCACCAGCACCTGCCGGTGCCCGACGGGCAGGAGCGGTTCTCCCGCACCCAGGAGCGGCTGAGCGCCGTACGGGCGGCGGGCACGGACGTGGCGGCGATGCTGCGGCCGCCGCTCTACCTGTACGCGTACGACGAGGGCCTGGGCACGATGTACACCGCCCACTACCGCCCCGCCGACGGCCGGGTCACGCACCACTGGCCCGGCGAGTCCTGGGAGCAGTCCTTCGACGCCTTCACCCCCGGCACCCGCACCGTGACCCTGGGCCGGGACGGGGCGGCGGCATGAGCGGCGACGGCACGGCCTTCGACACGGCGTACGACGAGGTCCTGCGGCACTGGCCCGTCGAGGCGAACGACACCGACGTGCCGACCCCGTACGGCAGCACCCGGGTGAACGTCTGCGGCCCCGAGGACGGCACCCCGCTGGTCCTCCTGCCGGGCGGCGGGACGACCTCGGTGGTCTGGTACGGCAACGTGGGGGCGCTGGCGGCCACCCACCGGGTGTACGCCGTCGACCTGATCGGCGACTTCGGCCGCAGCGTGCACGACGGTGCTCCCCTGCGCGGCGCCGCTGACCTGTCGGCCTGGCTCGACGCGCTCCTCGACGGGCTGGGCCTGGACCGGGCGCACCTGTGCGGTCACTCCTACGGCGCCTGGATCGCGCTCCGGCACGCCCTGCGCGCGCCCCACCGGGTCGACCGGCTGGCACTGCTCGACCCGGTCCAGTGCTTCGCCGGCATGAGCACGTCCTACCTCCTGCGCGCGGTGCTGAACTCGCTGAAGCCCGCCGCCGAGCGCCCCCGGGCCTTCCACCGGTGGGAGACCGGCAGCGATCCCGGGGACCCGGTGTGGTCGGCGTTCCTGGACAGCACGGCCGTCGCGAAGCGGTCGAAGGTCGTCCCCATGCCGCGCCCCCGCAAGGAAGCCCTGGGGTCCTGCTCCGTCCCCACCCTGGTCTGCCTGGCCGAGCACAGCCGCGCCCATGACGCGCCCCGGGTGGCGGCCGCCGCGCGCCGCCTGATGCCCGGCGCGGAGGTCGTCGTCCTCCCGGACGCCTCCCACCACTCGATCCCCACCGAGCGGCCGGCCGGACTGAACCGCCTCCTGACGGACTTCTTCGCCTGAACCGGACGGAAAGCAGCGGCGGATACGGAGACCCAGGCCACATCCGGCCCGGCCTCCCGGTGACATGCTGCACAGGCGAAACGTCCGGTACTACCCGGAATAGTCGAGAAGCACCCCACCCCAATGCGGACATTTAGCCCTCAAGGCTGATCGATCAGCCTGAAATGGCGGGTTTCTCCCCGCACGGACCCCACCGTCAAGAGACCTGGATCTCATGCCCGACCTACGGCCTTTCGTCGTAGGTCACACCTTTGCGGCTTTTGCCCGGGGGCGGTTACCAAGGAACGGCCAGCACGGCACGGGACCACGTTCCAGCCGGATGGCATCCCCCGTCCCCTCCCCCATGAGGTTTCGATGTTCCAGCGCGTCACGTCCCGTCTCCCCCGTACGTCCCTGACCCGCACCCGTGCGGGCGTCCTGGCCGCCGGTCTGGGCACCACGGTCGTCCTGGGAGCCGGGGTCGCGGTCGCCGCCGCCGAGAACACGGCCGTGTCCGGCACCGCCACCGCCGTCCAGGCGCAGGCCGCCGCCCAGGCCGAGGCCGCGAAGACGCAGGCCGTCACCGCCGAGAAGGCCGCCAAGGCCGCCGCCAAGAAGCAGGCGTCCTGGGTCTCCCCGGTGAAGTCCTACAAGCTGTCCGCGAGCTACGCCGCGAACGGCGGCATGTGGGCCTCCAAGCACTCCGG
>NZ_JBVIFC010000020.1:0-119549 GCF_055571535.1 Streptomyces sp. NPDC030893
ACGAGAGCATGGACGCCCTCTACCTCGATGCCCCAACCGTCCTACCCGCCACGTCAGACGACTGATCGCCTACACCACGACAGGGGACATGACCGGCAAGGTCGTCGGCGACGGCGGCGCGTATCTCCAGATCCCCCATGCCGGCACTCTATGCGGGCACCGGAGCCTTCAGGGTTTCCACCGCCCGGACCAGAGGGGCCAGTTCCGGGTTCTGCGCCGCCGCGTCGAGGGCCTCGCGCAGGGCGGTGTCATTGGTCGGCCGTGCCTCCTCCAGGAGCTCCAGGCCGGCCTCGGTGACGTTGGTGTAGATACCGCGCCGGTCGGTGGGGCACAGATAGCGCTCGAGCAGCCCGCGGTCCTCGAGCCGGGTCACCAGGCGAGTGGTGGCGCTCTGGCTGAGTACGACCGCGTCGGCGACCTGCTTCATCTGCAGATGGCCGCCTTCGTCGTCGTGCTGGCGGCTCAGCACGTCGAGCAGGGAGTACTCCCGCACGCTCAGGTCGTGCCGGGTCTGAAGGGCGCGCTCGATGTGGGCCTCGATCCTCCCGTGCAGCAGGGAGAGTGCCCACCAGCCCTGAGCGAGGGCGGTGAGCGCGGGGTCCGTGGCTGTCATGGGCGTTTCCTCCGTCCAGGAGCTCCTGAACACCAGGGTAGAGCACGCCTGCAATAGCCGTCGCTTGCAATTAACCCGCGTCTGCAATTATTGTGATGGCACGCAAAGCGCTCCTGCAATTGTCTCGGAAGGTCTGTTTCCCTCATGCCTCTCGCGCTTCTGGCCCTCGCGATCGGGGCCTTCGGGATCGGAACCACGGAGTTCGTGATCATGGGTTTGCTGCCCGAGGTCGCGGCGGACTTCGGTGTCTCCATCCCCACCGCCGGCCATCTGGTCACCGGCTACGCGCTGGGTGTCGTGCTCGGCGCCCCGTTGATGACCGCGCTCGGCACCCGTATCTCCCGCAAGCGGATGCTGATGCTGCTGATGGGACTGTTCGTCGCCGGGAACCTTCTCTCGGCGCTGGCCCCGTCCTTCGGTCTCATGCTGGCCGGACGGGTGGTCGCCTCGCTGGCCCACGGCGCCTTCTTCGGCATCGGCTCGGTGGTCGCGGCCGACCTGGTAGCGGCGGACAAGCGGGCCGGAGCCATCGCGTCGATGTTCACCGGACTGACCGTCGCCAACGTCGTCGGCGTCCCGCTCGGCACGCTCGTCGGTCAGTCCGTCGGCTGGCGCGTCACCTTCGGCATCGTCGCCGCCCTCGGCGTCGTCGCTCTGGCCGGTGTCGCCGAGCTGGTCCCCGACACGCCCACACCGGAGGGCGTGCGGCTACGCCATGAACTGGCCGTTTTCAAGAACGCTCAGGTCCTGCTCGCCATGGCGATGACGGTCCTCGGTTTCGGCGGCGTCTTCGCGGCCATCACCTACATCGCGCCGATGATGACGCAGGTCACCGGCTACGCCGAAGGCTCGGTCACCTGGCTGCTCGTCCTCTTCGGCCTCGGCATGTTCGGCGGCAACCTCGTCGGCGGCCGGTACGCCGACCGCGCCCTGATGCCCATGCTGTACGTGTCCCTGGGCGCCCTCTCCGTCGTCCTCGCGCTCTTCACCCTGACCGCGCACAACAAGATCGCCGCTGCTGTCACCATCGTCCTCATCGGCGCTCTGGGATTCGCCACGGTGCCGCCGCTGCAGAAGCGGGTGCTCGACCAGGCGCACAGGGCCCCCACCCTGGCCTCGGCCGTCAACATCGGCGCCTTCAACCTCGGCAACGCGCTGTCCGCCTGGCTGGGCGGCCTGGTGATCGCCGCCGGACTCGGCTACACGGCACCCAACTGGGTCGGTGCCCTCCTCGCCACGGCGGCGCTGGTGCTCGCCTTCGTCTCCTCGGCTCTCGAGCGCCGCGAAAGCGCGCCCGGCACTTCGGCCGACGGCCCCGTGCACAGCACCCGGGCGACCGCGACCACTCATTGACCCACAGCACCGGCAGGCGCGGGGCCAGGGCCGTCCCCGCACCCCCGGCTCCCTCCGGCACGACCGGCATCACCCCTACCGCAAGGAGAACCCCCTCATGAGCACCACCCCGGCTGTCGCCCCGCTCACCACCGCGGACGCCGAAGCCCTCGTCACCGCCGCACGCGAGGCCGCCGAAGCGGCCGGTGTCACCGTCAGCGTCACCGTGCTCGACGCCGGCGGCCATCCGCTCACCTTCCGCCGGGACGACCGGGCGGTGCTGATCTCCGGTGAGACCAGCACCCGTAAGGCGTACACCGCGCTCCAGCTGAACGCGCCCACCGCCGATCTCGTGGACGCCGTGCAGCCCGGAGGCCTCTTCCACACCCTGCCCACCGCACTCGACCGGCCGCTGCTGTTCATCGCCGGTGGTGTGCCGATCCGGCGCGACGGACGGCTGATCGGCGCGATCGGTGTCGGCGGCGGTGCCCCGGAGCAGGACCACTCCTTCGCGACAGCCGCGGTGGCCGCCCTCGTCTGACGAGAGTCCACGGCACACGGCCGACGCCGGTCCCGAGCGGTCGGGACCGGCGTCGTCGTGCCCGTGGGCGTCAGCCCGCCGCGACCGTCACCGGGGCGAAACGCCGGCTCCACTCCCCGGGCAGCTCCGTGATCCCGTACGTCATGACGGCGTTGAAGGCGACGGACTCCAGTCCGTGTTCCTTCGCCCAGCCCAGCAGCTCCTCGTGCCGCACATCGATGTCGGTGCGCAGCGGTCGCTCGGTATGCGCGGCGAGGGACGTGATGAGGGCCTTGGCCGTTTCGGTGTCACGGGCGATCAGCGGGCCCACGACATGGGTGTCCATATTGGGCCAGGCGGCCGCGTAACCGATGAGCCGGCCGTTCTCCTCGGCGACGCGCAGCAGGTCGGCGAAGGCGGGCAGCCGGGCGATGATGTGTGTCCGGTCCGCACCGAACACCTCCTCGTCGAGCCGGAGCATGGCCGGGAGGTCCTCCGCGGTCGCGGCGCGGGTGGCGACCTCCGGCCGGCCACCCGTGGGAGCGAAATGACCCCGCAGCATCTCGGCACGGCCGACGGTCTTGAAACCGAGCTCCTCGTAGAGCGGCCGGCCGGAGGGAGTCGCGTGCAGCGTGAGGGGCGTGGTGCCCATGGCCGCCACGACGTGGCGCATCAGCCGGCGTCCCACACCCCGGCGGGCGTGCCGTCCGGCCACCAGGACCATGCCGATGGCGGCGAGATCGGGCTGCTCCCGCGGCCCGTACTCGGTGACGACGCAGGCGGTCACCAGACCGCCTCCGGGGTCGTCGATGCCGTACCCCTTTCCGGCCGCGAGGAGGAGGCCCCACTTGTGCTCCTCCCGTGGCCACCCCCGGTCCTCGGACAAGTCGGCGCAGGCGGCCAGATCGCGGAGTGTCAGACGGCGGATGGGGAGAGAGGCAAGGGAAGGTGTCGGCACGCAGGTCAGGCTGTCCGACGGAGGGCTCCGTCGTCCACCCGATGGGGCAGACTGGTGCGGGCTTTCGGCCATGCGTGTGAGTGCCGGGTCAGCCCAGGTCGGGGGCGTGCATGGCGCGTACGCCCTCGATGTTTCCGTCCAGGTAGTGCCGCAGCGACAGCGGTACGAGATGGACGGAGGCGATGCCGACACGGGTGAAGGGCACGCGGACGATCTCGTACTCGCCGATGGGTTCGTCGACCTCCGGACCGTGTCGCAGGGACGGGTCCATGGATTCCAGGCGGCAGACGAAGAAGTGCTGCACCTTCACGCCGGTGGCGCCGCCGTCCTCGCCGATGTGCTCCACGGTGTCGACGAAGCAGGGCACCACATCGCTGATCTTCGCGCCGAGCTCCTCGTACACCTCACGGTGCAGGGCGTCCACGACGGTCGAGTCCTCCGGCTCGACCCCGCCGCCCGGCGTGAGCCAGTAGGGGTCCATGCCGGGCTTGGTGCGCTTGATCAGAATCAGATGCTCGCCGTCCAGCAGAACGGCTCGTGCGGTGCGCTTGACCACGGGTCGGACGGTCATGGGGGAAATGTGGCCCGGCTGGTTCCACGTGAAACATCGGGCGATCCCACGGGCCGGTTTCCGGACCGGGACGTCGACTCGGCGGCTCAGCACCAGTCGGCGGCCGCCCGCTCCAGCCACTCGTGGGCCCGTGCGATGTGCGGCATCGCCAGTGTGCCGGTGCGGACCACCAGGAAATAGGTGCGCAGCGGAGGGACCGCCGGTTCGTGCAGAGCGACCACCTCCCCTCGCCCGAGCGCTCCCGCGCAGAGGTAGCGCGGCAGCACCGCGAGTCCCGCTCCCGCGGTGGCACAGGCGAGCACCGCGCGTAGATCCGGGACGACGACGGTGCCCGGGGCGATCGGGCGGGAGTCGAAGACGGACGCCCAGTAGCGAGCGACGAACGGCAGCGATTCGTGGACCTCGACCACCGGGACCCGTTCCAGGGCGGACGGGCCGGACCCGCGGGGCGTGCCGGAGCCGATCCGCTCGGCCCAGCGTGGGGAGGCCACCAGGACGTGCTCCTCGTCACAGAGCGCAGTCGCCGAGAGCAGGGCGCCGCGCGGTCGGGCCGTGCTGATGGCCAGATCATGATGTCCGGCGGCGAGCCCTTCCAGGGTTTCCTCCGCGGTTCCGAAGGAGGCGCGCAGCGCGAAGCCCCGGCCGTTCTCCCCGGTCAGCTCGGTGAGCGCGGGCAGTGCGCGCTCGGCGGTGAACTCCGGAGGGCCGGCCAGATGCAGCGTGCGGAGGGAGGGGTCCTCCTCCGCGCCCGACTCGGCTATCCCTACCAGGGCGTCGAGATGGGGGGCGGCCTTGTGGGCGAGCTCGTCCCCGATGGCCGTCGGTGTCACTCCGCGTGCCTGGCGCAGGAACAGGGGGCGTCCCAGTTGGCGCTCCAGCGTCCGTATCTGGGAGGTGACGGCCGGCTGGGAGAGGCCGAGCAGGGCGGCGGCACGGGTGAAGGAGCCGGCCCGGTGCACGGTCACAAAGGTCCGCAGCAAGGCCAGATCCACGGCACACCCTCCTCGGTCAGCCCCCGCTGCAGGCCGGACCCGGCCAACTATAAATAAGTCGATAGGTCGCTGTCGCTACCGTGATTGGACACTGACACTGAGTCAACTAGCCTTGGTCGCGCGGTTCTTCGCGCGTGGAACCGAGGGCGGTCCGAGCCACGAGGGGGGAGGCTCGGACCGCCCGCCGCAGTGCGCCGGATGCCTGGCGCCCGACCGTCGCGGCCGGTCAGCGGGCTGATTCGTCCAGCGCGCGCAGCACGTCCGCCACCAGGTCCGCCGGGTCCTCGGCGCCCACGGAGAAGCGGACGAAGCCCTCCGGCACCGCGTCCCCGCCCCAGCGTCCGCGCCGTTCCGCCGTGGACCGTACGCCGCCGAAGCTCGTCGCGTCGTCCACGAGCCGCAGCGCGTCGAGGAAGCGGTCCGCTCGCTCGCGCGTGGGCAGGGTGAAGGACACCACGCACCCGTAGCGGCGCATCTGCCGCGAGGCGGTCTTGTGCGAGGGGTCGTCGGGCAGGCCCGGGTGGCGCAGGCCCGTCACCTCCGGCCGCTCCCGCAACGCACGCGCGAGCGTCAGGGCGGTGGCGTTCTGCCGGTCGACACGCAGCTGGAGCGTGGCGATCGAGCGGTGCGCGAGCCAGGCCTCCATGGGTCCGGGGATCGCTCCGACGATCTTGCGCCAGCGGCGGACGGCGGCCATGGCCTCGGTGTCGCGGCCGGTGACGTACCCGAGGAGCACATCGCCGTGCCCGGTGAGCTGCTTGGTGCCGCTGGCCACCGAGAAGTCGGCGCCGAGCTCCAGCGGGAGCTGGCCGAGCGGTGTGGCGAGGGTGTTGTCCACGGCGACGAGGGTGCCCTGTGCGTGGGCCGCCGCGGCGAGCCGCCGTACGTCGCACACGTCCAGTCCCGGATTGGAGGGCGTCTCGATCCACAGCAGCTTCGCGCCGGCGAGGACCTCGAGCTGGGCGTCACCGGCCGTGGGCGCGGTGCGTACCTCGATGCCGTACGCCTCCAGCTGGGCGCGTGCCAGGGGCAGTGCCTGGTAGCCGTCGTCCGGCAGGACGACCGCGTCCCCGGCGCGCAGCTGGGAGAAGAGCACCGAGGAGATCGCGGCCATGCCCGAGGCGAACACCAGCGCCTCGACATCGTCCCGCCCGGGCGCCTCCAGCTCTGCGATGGCCCGCTCGAGCAGCGTCCAGGTCGGGTTCTCGTCCCGGCCGTAGGTGTACGGGCCGGTGGGGTCGCCCGGCAGATGGAAGTGGGCCGCGAACACGGGCCCGGGCAGGGTGGGCTCGTGCCTGACCGGTTCGGGCAGCCCGGCCCGCACCGCGCGGGTGCCGTCACCCGCCCCTCCGGGCACGGCCGGGCCGTGGCCCGCGCCCGTCGTCGGATCGTTCATGCAGCCCGTCCCTCCACCTGCGCGCGTACCGCGGCGAGCAGTCCGGTGCTCGCCGCCTCCACCATCTCAAGACATGCGTCGAACCCGTCCGACCCGCCGTAGTACGGATCCGGCACGTCGCGGTCGTCACCGGCGGCGGGGTCGTACGAACGCAGCAGACGCACCTTGTCCGCGTCCCGTTCCGTGGGTGCGAGGCGCCGCAGTGCCCTGCGGTGGCCGGAGTCGAGCGCGACGACGAGGTCGAGGCGGGCGAACCAGGCCGGATCGAACTGCCGGGCCGTGTGGCCGGTGCCGTAGCCGTTCTCCCGCAGCACGGTCTCCGCGCGGGGGTCGGCGCCCTCGCCCTCGTGCCAGCCGCCCGTACCGGCGCTGTCCACCTCGACCAGGCCGTCCAGCCCGGCCTCCGCCACACGCGCGCGGAAGACGGACTCGGCCATCGGGGAGCGGCAGATGTTGCCGGTGCAGACGAAACAGACGCGGTAGGTCATCGCGCTCAGTCCCCGTCGGGCAGCACGACGTTGAGCGCCCAGGAGACGACGGAGATGATCAGGCCGCCCAGTACGGCCGTCCAGAAGCCCTCCACGTGGAAGCTGAGGTCGAGCTGGTCGGCGAGCCAGGAGGTGAGGAGCAGCATCAGCGCGTTCACCACCAGGGTGAACAGTCCGAGCGTCAGAATGAGCAGGGGCAGGCTCAGGAGCTTCACGACCGGCTTGACCAGGAAGTTCACCAGGCCGAAGATCAGGGCGACCAGGAGCAGGGTGCCTATTTCCTTGCCCGTGCTGTCACCGGTCAGGGTGATGTCGTCGAGCAGCCACACCGCGACGGCGAGGGCGCCCGCGTTGGCGATCGTCTTGACTAGGAAATTCATCATGTGTCTGATCGTGACAGACACGATCGGGCTTGGCAGTGAGGCAGGGGCGGGACCAGAAGATGAAGGCATTCCGGCTGGACGAACTGGAGGCGGAACGCGCCGCCAACGACGGTGCGTACCTGCAGTTCCTGCGGGAGCGGAACATGTCGGTCGGCCTCTACGCCCTGGACGCCGGCGCCCAGGACCCGCAGCAGCCGCACAACCAGGACGAGGTGTACTTCGTCGTCAGCGGCCGGGCGTCGATCACCGTCGGCATGGAGACCACGCAGGTGGCCCGCGGCAGCGTGGTGTACGTACCGGCCGGGGTGGCCCACAAGTTCCATCACATCAGCGAGGACCTGCGGGTTCTGGTGGTGTTCTCTCCCCCGGAGAGCTGAGCCGGGCACCGCGGGTTCCCTAGGGGATCGGTCAGGGGAGGACAAGGGGTCCCAAGCCCCCACCGGGCCACCCGCCGCCCTAGCATCAAGTGCAGGACATCATTGACACGACCCGGCACTCGACGGGCGAGAGACAAGGACGAGGGCGATGCGAGAGATCTTCACGGGACTGCCGTGGTGGGTGAAGTGGATCGCGGTGCCGGTCATCGCCCTGGTGGTGTTCGGCGGACTGATAGCGAGCGTGGTCGGTTTCGTGATCGGGCTGCTCTTCAAGCTGCTGCTGTTCGTGGCGCTGGTCGGCGGACTGATCTACGTCGTACGCAAGTTCATGTCGAGTTCCTCGTCGCGCAGCGACTGGTGAACCGAGGGGGGCCGGCGAGGCGGTAACAGGAATCGCCGGTTCCCTCGGGCGGGGGAAGTTTCTCCGGCGGGCCGTCTGCGTGCGGTGACAGCCCGTTAGAGTCCGGAACTCGACGCGGGGACGGTCCCCGCGAGCGGCGACCCCCACCCCGTGTTCCCGCACGGGCTGCCCCCTCGCGTTTCGGGAGTGACCCTTGGCCACGACTGGCACCACCGCCCATCTGACCGCGGTCCCCCCGCAGCCCCGCTCCCCTGCACCCCCGGCGCCCCCGGAACCCTCGGCGCCCACCGCGACCCTCATCGGCTCCGTACAGCGAGCCATGCGCCTGCTGGAGACCGTCGCCGGGCATGCGTACGGCGCCCCCGCCAAGCAGCTGGCCCGCGAGACCGGGCTGGCCCTTCCCACCACGTACCACCTGCTGCGCACCCTGGTCCACGAGGGCTATCTGCGCCGTGACAAGGGGCTGTTCTTCCTGGGCGAGGCGGCTGAGCGGCTGAGCGGCAGCGGGGCACAGCAGAAACGTCGCAGCAAGGTCGTCGACACCCTCGCCCGCTGGCGGGACGCGATCGGCGTTCCCGTGTACTACGCGGTGTACGCCGAGGGGGAGATCGACGTCGTCTGCGTCTCCGACACCCCGGGCAATCCCGCGGTCGAGGAATGGGCGGACTTCCGGGAGACCGGCCACGCCCACGCCATCGGGCAGTGCCTGCTCTCCCAGCTCGACGGCGAGGCCCGCCGCGACCACCTGAGCCGCTACCCCGTACGACCCGTCACGCGGTACACCGTGCGCGACGACCACAGTCTGCTCAGGCGGCTGGACCGGACCCGGCGCATGGAGCTGATGACGGAGCGCCAGGAATACGCTCTGGGGACGGTGTGCGCGGCGATTCCGATCACCGTGGGTGCCACGGCGGCGTCGATGGCCATCTCCCTGCCGGCACACCAGGCCGACCGTCTCCTCCCCGCGGCCCAGCATCTGCAGGCCGAACTGGGGCGCATGCTCGGGTCACTCGCGCTGTCTATCAGTATCTGAAAACTCACTCCTTGTGATCTGCTGTGTACTTTCAGCAAGATTTCATCTGGTGTCAGAGTCCATGCCCGGCCAGTCCGCGGCGAATCACGGGGTAGGCGATGCGCGAATCCGTACAGGCAGAGGTCATGATGAGCTTTCTCGTGTCGGAGGAGCTGTCCTTCCGCATCCCGGTGGAGCTGCGTTACGACACCTGCGATCCCTACGCCGTGCGGCTGACCTTCCACCTGCCCGGGGACGCCCCCGTGACCTGGGCCTTCGGCCGGGAGTTGCTGATCGACGGCGTCGGCCGGCCGTGCGGTGAGGGGGATGTACGGGTCTCACCGGTCGACCCCGAGCTGCTGGGCGAGGTACTGATCCGGCTTCAGGTCGGCAGCGACCAGGCGTTGTTCCGCTCGTCGACCGCGCCGCTCGTGGCCTTCCTCGACCGCACCGACAAGCTGGTCCCGCTCGGTCAGGAGGGGGCGCTCGCCGACTTCGACGCCCACCTCGACGACGCGCTGGACCGGATTCTGGCGGAGCAGAGCGCGGGCTGAGACGCCCCGCGGGGCGGGCCGGTGGCGGAACGCTTCAGCGGCCCCGCCCCCGCCCCGTGGACCTCAGCGCTTACGGCGCCTGCCCCTGCCACCGCGACCCATGGCGGACCGGGCGTCCGGCACCTGGCCGCGTACCTGCGCGTGCCCCTGACCCTGACTCTGTGCCCGCCCCTGTGCCTGTGCGGACGACCGCGACCGTGCCGCCGGGCGGTCGGCCGAGACCACCAGCGCGGCCAGTGCCGTGGTGACCGGCACCGAGGCGACGAGACCGATCGAACCGATCAGGGTGCGCACGATCTCCTCCGCCACCAGTTCGCTGTTGGCGACCGTCCCCACGCTGCTCTGGGCGATGGTGAACAACAGCAGCAGCGGCAGTGCGGCGCCCGCATAGGCGAGGACCAGCGTGTTGACCACGGACGCGATGTGATCGCGGCCGATGCGGATGCCCGCGCGGTACAGCCCGCGCCGGCCCATCGACGGATTGGCCTCGTGCAGCTCCCAGACCGCGGACGTCTGGGTGACCGTCACGTCGTCGAGGACACCGAGCGAGCCGATGATGACGCCGGCCAGCAGCAGGCCGCTCATGTCGATCCCGGGATACAGCCCGTGGATCAGACCGGTGTTGTCGTCGGTGTTCCCGGTGAGCGCGGCCCAGCCGATGAACACCGACCCCAGGACACCGATCAGCAGCAACGAGATGAGGGTGCCGAGCACCGCCACTGAGGTGCGCGCGGAGAACCCGTGGCAGAGATACAGGGCGAGCAGCATGATCACGCTCGCTCCCACCACCGCCACGACCAGCGGGTTCGACCCCTGGAGAATGGCGGGCAGGATGAAGAAGTTCAGCACCAGGAAGCTGACCGCAAGGGAGACGAGGGCCATGACACCGCGCAGCCGTCCCACGGCCACGACGGCGAGCGCGAAGACGCCGGCGAGCAGCGCCAGCGGGAAGCGCCGGTTCACGTCGGTGACCGAGTACTGCAGGTCCTCGGGCGCCGACGGCTCGTAGGCGACCACGACCTCCTGACCCTGCTCCAGCTGACGGGACTGGTCGGGCTGCACGATCTCGGTGAACGTACGGCCCTTGTCGTCGCCGGTGTCGACCCGGATCGTCGCCTTCTTGCAGGTGCCGTCGGCCTGTTGCTGGGCGGAGGAACCCTCGGCGGTGGACGTGTCACCGGTCGGAACGCCCCCGGAGGCGTTCACGGACTGGCAGCTCACCTCGACCACCTTGGTGACCGTCGCATGCTCCGTCTGCCGGTCGAAGCCGACTCCGGTGCGTTCATGGGCCGGGGCACCACCCGGCCACAGGACGGCGAGTGCGATCAGCACCGCCGCGGCGAACGGGATCAGGATCGCCGCGATGACCTTGCGCAGGTGCTGGGACACGGGCGCCGCGGGGCCGTGGCTGTGACTGTGCCCATGGGCGTGCGCGTGCCCCTGTCCGGGACCGTGCCCGTCTCCACTGCCGTGCGGTGGTTCGGGTGGTGGATACGGGGGAGGCTGAGTCGGCGTCACCGCCCGATCATCGCAAGAACGAGGGGGGCCCTCTGTTCACCGCGCCAGAAATGACGCTAGCGTGGTGGCACCTTTGTACACGCGGGAGCTCGGAGCACCGGGCTGAGAGGGCGCTGACCTCCGTCCCAGCGATGTTTCACATGAAACATCACCGACGTCGAGTGATGTTCCACACGAAACGTCGTCAGACGGAAACCGCTGCGTCGACCGCCGAACCTGTTACCGGGTAATGCCGGCGTAGGGAGTAGGTCTCATGACCAACAGGGACGCACGCACGCCTGCCTCCACCCAGAACCCGACGGAGACGTCGGCGGACGGGGAGGCCGGGAAGTCCATCGGCTGGCACAAGGCGTACGTCGGGGGCACCCGCCCCGACCTGCGGGTGCCGGTCCGTCAGGTGCACCTCACCAACGGGCGGTCGGTCACGCTGTACGACACATCGGGCCCGTACACCGATCCACTCGTCGACACGGACGTCCGCCGGGGGCTGGCTCCGCTGCGGGAGAACTGGATCGTCGCCCGCGGGGACACGGAGGAGTACGCGGGCCGCCCGGTCCGTCCCGAGGACGACGGAATCAAGCACACCTCTCCGCGCGGGGGGCTGCGCAACCTGGACGCCGTCTTCCCCGGCCGGCCGCGCCTGCCGCGGCGGGGCCGTGCGGGCCGGGCGGTGACGCAACTGGCGTACGCGCGCCGTGGCGAGATCACCCCCGAGATGGAGTTCGTGGCGATCCGGGAGAACGTCTCTCCCGAGGTGGTCCGGGAGGAGATCGCGGCGGGGCGGGCGGTGCTCCCGGCCAACGTCAACCACCCGGAGATCGAGCCGATGATCATCGGCAAGCGGTTCCTGGTGAAGGTCAACGCCAACATCGGCAACTCGGCCGTCACGTCCTCCATCGAGGAGGAGGTGGAGAAGATGACCTGGGCGACCCGCTGGGGCGCCGACACCGTCATGGACCTCTCCACCGGCCGCAACATCCACACCACCCGCGAGTGGGTGCTGCGCAACTCCCCCGTCCCCATCGGCACCGTGCCGCTCTACCAGGCCCTGGAGAAGGTCGACGGCCGGGCCGAGGAACTGACGTGGGAGATCTACAAGGACACGGTCATCGAACAGGCCGAGCAGGGCGTGGACTACATGACGGTCCACGCGGGTGTGCGCCTCGCGTACGTACCGCTCACCGCGAACCGCAAGACCGGCATCGTCTCCCGCGGAGGCTCGATCATGGCCGCGTGGTGCCTGGCGCACCACAAGGAGTCGTTCCTGTACGAGAACTTCGAGGAGCTCTGCGAGATCCTCGCCGCGTACGACGTCACGTACTCGCTGGGCGACGGCCTCAGGCCCGGCTCGATCGCGGACGCCAACGACGAGGCGCAGTTCGCGGAGTTGCGCACGCTCGGGGAACTCAACGCGGTCGCGAAGCGTTTCAACGTTCAGACCATGATCGAGGGCCCGGGCCACGTCCCGATGCACAAGATCAAGGAGAACATCGACCTTCAGCAGGAGATCTGCGATGAAGCCCCGTTCTATACGCTCGGTCCGCTGACCACCGACGTCGCGCCCGCGTACGACCACATCACCTCCGGCATCGGCGCCGCGATGATCGCCTGGTGGGGCACGGCCATGCTCTGCTACGTCACGCCCAAGGAGCACCTGGGCCTGCCCGACCGGGACGACGTCAAGACAGGCGTGATCACCTACAAGATCGCAGCCCACGCGGCGGACCTCGCCAAGGGGCACCCGGGCGCGCAGGAGTGGGACGACGCGCTGTCCGACGCCCGCTTCGAGTTCCGGTGGGAGGACCAGTTCAACCTGGCCCTCGACCCGGACACGGCCCGTGAGTTCCACGACGAGACCCTCCCGGCCGAACCCGCCAAGACGGCCCACTTCTGCTCGATGTGCGGTCCGAAGTTCTGCTCCATGAAGATCAGCAGGAGCATCACGGAGCAGTTCGGCGGCGACACGGGTGCCACCCCGGAGGAGATCCGGGCCGGGATGCTGGAGAAGTCCAGGGAGTTCGCGGCCGCCGGCAACCGCGTCTACCTGCCGCTGGCGGACTGACCCCGGGCGGTCACGGCCGGCCGGTGTCCCACGGGTGCCGGCCGGCCGCCGGGCCGGTGATCAGGGTCGCCGGGCGCCCCGGGGACCCTTCGTCCTCCCCGGGGCGGCGGATGGGCAGACTGGGCTCATGACAGCGAGTTCGACGAGCAAGGGGTCCCCTCTCTGAGCGCCGGTCCGCCGGGAACCGTTCGCCGAGAACCGGCCGCCGGGAACCGTTCGCCGGGAACCGGGCCGTCCGGCAAGCAGCGCACCCGTATCCGGCAGCCGAGGATCCGGCACACCGGCACCCGGCACACGGTTACCCGGCACACCGGTGTCCGGCCCATCCACCCGGCTCGCGCCCCGCGCGGGAGCGCAAGCCGACGGACGGGTCCGGCCGTCCGGCTGCCCGGGCTACTCCGGCCGGTGCTCCGGCCCTCCGAAGTCCGGGCTCGAGTAGTCCGGACTGGAGTAACTCGGCCGCGTGCCCCGGGCCGAGCCCTTGTCGGGGCTGGAGAAGCCCGGCCGGTCGTACCCGAGGTGCGGCATACGGCCGGACGGCGCCGACGGTGCCGTGTGCTGCAGCGCGGCGGCCGTCGCCGGGTCGTTCAGGGCGTCCCGCAGGAACGGGACGATCCCCTGCTCCAGCAGGGCCTCCCGCCAGACGTCCCTGGCCCGGGTCACCTCCTCGTCGAGCTCGCGGTACGCGCCGCCGAGCGCCGACGGCTTGTTGCGCAGCGCGGTGAGCAGCAGTCCGACGGCGGCGACGAGGATGGCGACCGCCGTGACCGCGCCGAACACCCACCCCGTGGTGAGCATGGTCCGGGCGAACGCGGCTTTGGGGTCGAGCATTCCCAGGATGTAGCCGACGAGCAGGAAGATCGCGGCGGCCGTCCCGGAGAGAACGGGCGCCAGGACGGCGACCACGGCCACGGCGCCGGCCCCGGCCGTCTCGGCGACCTCGCCCATGGTGGCGGCGAGCCCCGTCGCGCTCTTGCCGGGTCCGTCGGAGCGGTACTCCGAGTCGTGGACGGCCGGGGTGGGCGGCACCGGTGGCCGGCGCAGCTCATCGCGGACCTTCACATAGTGCTGGTACTCGGTCGCCGCGGCCGCGGTGATGAGCGCGGTGGCGCCGAGCGCCATCGTGCGCAGCTGTTCCGAGTTGAGCCGCTGTCCGACAGCGGCCAGTTCCGGATTGTGTGGTGCGGAGCGCAGCGCCTCATCGAGAACCCGCTCGTATTCCTGGCGGTCCTCGCTCAGCAGGTGCTGCGGAACGCTGTTCATGTGCATCCCCCGATGCTCCGTAGGGCTTGGGGCTCGGCATGCTGACGAGCCGTCGGGCAGAAACGGAGGGGAGCCTGCTACGGATAAGCCGATGGTAGAGCGGTGACGGCGCGCGGTGACAGGGGGTTTACCGAAATTGCCGTCGGCGGGATGCGACGGCGGACCGACGGATCACGGCCCGCGGAACGCTCAGGCGTCCAGCGGCAGTTGCTGGACCAGCAGTTTTCCGGCCATGGTGACCCCACCGTCCATCGCGATGGCGAGTCCGTCGGCGTAGACATGCGGTCCGTCGACCACGGGACCGCTGTCGTCCTCGCCGTCCTCGGAGCCGACTTCGCCCAGCAGATACGGAATGGGGCTGTGGCCGTGAACGACCCGGGTGCCGCCGTACGTATCCAGCAGGGAGCGCACCGCGTCGGCGCCGCCCTCGTCGCGGAAGGAGAACCGCCGGGTGAACTTGCGGAACAGGTCCCAGACCTCGTCGGCGTCGTTGCGGGTGAGCGTTTCGCGGACGGTGTCGTTGACCTCTTCGATGGAGCGGCCGTAGTCGAGGTAGGCGGTGGTGTCGGAGTGGAGCAGCAGGTGGCCGTCGACCTCCTCGACGGCGTCGAGACGGGCCATCCACTGCAGGTGGTGGTCCTGGAGGCGGTCCATGTCGGTCTTCTGGCCGCCGTTGAGCAGCCAGGCCGCCTGGAAGGTGGCGGTGCCGGCCCCGGAGTTGACGGGGGTGTCGCCGAACCGCTTGGCGCCGAGCAGCAGCAGCTCGTGGTTGCCCATCAGGGCCTTGCAGTAGCCGCCGGCCGCCGCGGCCTCGGCGGACAGCCGCATCACGAGGTCGATGACGCCGATGCCGTCCGGTCCCCGGTCGGTGAAGTCGCCGAGGAACCACAGCCGTGCGGTGCCCGCGCACCACTGGCCCGCCGAGTCGACGAGGCCCTGTTCCCGGAGGGCGGCCAGCAGCTCGTCGATGTACCCGTGGACGTCGCCGACCACGTAGAGCGGTCCCTGCCCGGTGGCGGGGTGCGGGGCGGGAGCGGGCGCGGGGTCGACGGTCACCTGGACAGTGTCGCCCCGATTGATGACGGGGAGGTCCCGCTGGGTGGGCGTGTACCCCTCCGGGTAGGTCTCCTCGGTGCGTGGTGCGATGTCGCCGGGGTGCGTGCTCTGGGTGTACGGGCCGGTCTCGTGGACGTACGCGGGTACCCGGAAGTCGCGCAACGTCGCCGTCCGCTCCACCTCGGGTCCCTGACCGGCCCCCTGAGTCATCGACCCCTCCACCATCGCGCCGCATCTGCACCGTCGGACTGCCTGGTCGCAGCGGCCCGCGGTGTCGTGGGCCCATCATAGGAATGCGGATCGCGCTGTGTGATGACCCAGGGGTGGTGAATCGGAGCGAGACTCCGGTTCACCGTGGCTTTCGCCCCGTTTGAACCGGTCTACGGCCGCTCCGCGACCGCCCGGTCCACACGCCCCGCCACGCCCCCGGTCCATACGCCCCGCCACGCCCTCGGGCCGTCCGCTCCCCGCCGTGACGGCCCGGGCCGTGCGCTTGCCACCCGCCGCGACCACCGGTCCGCGCGCTCCCCGTCGTGATCACCCGGTCCGTACGCCCCCGTCGTGACCCCTCGCGCACGTTCCCCCGGACGGCTGAACGGCAGTCGCCCTCGCCTCCCCCCTCCGGAAGCGACGGCCCCGTCCCGCACCCGGGGCCTCACGTCCCCTTCGGCGACCTCGGCGGACTGACCGTCGTACGCGGCGGACGGCGCTGCGAGGAGGTGCGCACGATCAGCTCGGTCGGTATGACCTGCTCGACCGGCTGGTCGGAGTCGACCCCCTCGATGGCGTCGATGAGGAGCTGGACCACCGCCGTGCCGATGCGGCGCGGCTTCAGGGAGAGCGTGGTGACGGGCGGCTCGGTGCTGGCGTAGACGGTGGACTCGCTGCAGCAGACCAGCAGCAGGTCGTCCGGCACCCGCAGACCGTAGCGGCGGGCGGCGGCGAGCAGGTCCGTACCGTTCGGGTCGAACAGGCCGTACACGGCGTCGGGACGGTCGGGGCGGGCGAGCAGCCGGTCGGCGGCGACGGCGCCCGCGCACGGATCGTGCGCCGGGTAGGCCTCGTACACCGGGTCCTGGCCCACGCGCTCGCACCAGCGCAGGTACGCGGTGGTCGACAGGTGGGTGTACGTGTCGGTGGTCGTGCCGGTGAGCAGGCCGATGCGGCGGGCGCCCGCGTCGGCGAGGTGGTCGAGGATGCCGAGGACGGCGGCCTCGTGGTCGTTGTCGACCCAGGCCGTGACCGGCAGCGTTCCGGCCGGGCGGCCGTCGGAGACGACCGGTAAGCCCTGGCGGACCAGTTCGCTGACCACCGGGTCCTGGTCGGAGGGGTCGATGACGACCGTGCCGTCCAGGGCGACGTTCGACCACACGTCGTGGCGGGAGGTCGCGGGGAGGATGACGAGGGCGTAGCCGCGGGCGAGCGCGGCGGAGGTGGCGGCGCGCGCCATCTCGGCGAAGTACGCGAACTCGGTGAAGGTGAAAGGTTCATCCCCGTACGTCGTCACGGTCAGGCCGATGAGTCCGGACTTCCCGGTGCGGAGCGTACGGGCGGCGGCCGAGGGACGGTACCCCAGTCTGTCGGCCACCTCGCGGACGTGGCGCCGGGTGGCGTCCGGGAGCCGGCCCTTGCCGTTGAGGGCGTCGGAGACGGTCGTGATGGAGACTCCGGCGGCGGCGGCCACGTCCCTGATGCCCGCTCGACCCGGCCTGCTGCCTCGGCGTGAGGTTTCCGCGCGGCTCACCTGGTGCTTCCCTGCTGCTGTCATGGCGAGCCGATAGTAGGGCTCATGCGGCGGGGTAGGGCGGACGCATATGCAAGCGTTGACAGGCACGTTTCTGCATGATCATTCTCTATCAAACCCCTTGGAAATAAAGGGTGTTGAACGTCCCCATGGCAAGAACTGACGTGTCGACGCATGCGGGCCTGGCGAGGGTCGGATGTTGCGAAGAGGTCTCAACTCACCTGCACGGGTGATGCGCGCCACGGCGCGAACCACCGGCGCGTAGATATATGTGCGGCGCGCCCCTGGCCCGCGCGCCGTTCGTACCTCTTCGGGTGATGTTGCCCCTGTTGCCGCTGTGACCGGTGGGGCGAGCCCGGGTCCGCACCGTCCCCGCGCACGCCTCTCCCGCGCCTATACGCAGCGGCGCCGAATCCTCATAAGGTGAGCAGTATTGGATGTCGGCGGCGGTCATGGGCCGCCGGTCTTCGCGAGGAGGACTGCGGTGAGCGAGACGAGCCCCAAGCTGCGCGCCGAGCTGGAGGGGATCCCCACGTACAAGCCGGGCAAACCGGCGGTGGCCGGCGGCCCGGCGGCGTACAAGCTGTCCTCCAACGAGAACCCCTATCCGCCGCTGCCGGGCGTGATGGAGACCGTGGCGGCCTCGGCCTCCTCCTTCAACCGCTACCCGGACATGGCCTGTACCGCCCTGATGGCCGAGCTCTCCGAGCGTTTCGGCGTGCCCACGTCCCATGTGGCCACCGGTACCGGTTCGGTCGGCGTCGCCCAGCAGCTGCTGCAGGCCACCTCGGGCCCCGGCGACGAGGTGATCTACGCCTGGCGGTCCTTCGAGGCCTATCCGATCATCACGCAGATCAGCGGTGCCACGTCGGTCCAGGTGCCGCTGACCCCGGGCGATGTGCACGACCTGGACGCGATGGCCGACGCGGTCACCGACCGGACGCGGCTGATCTTCGTCTGCAACCCCAACAACCCCACCGGCACCGTGGTGCGGCGGGCCGAGCTGGAGCGTTTCCTCGACCGGGTGCCCGGCGACGTCCTGGTGGTCCTCGACGAGGCCTACCGCGAGTTCATCCGGGACACCGAGGTGCCCGACGGCGTCGAGATCTACCGGGAGCGGCCCAACGTCTGCGTCCTGCGGACCTTCTCCAAGGCGTACGGGCTGGCGGGGCTGCGGGTCGGCTTCGCGATCGCCCATGAGCCGGTGGCCGCGGCGCTCCGCAAGACCGCCGTGCCGTTCGGGGTGAGCCAGATCGCGCAGGACGCGGCGATCGCCTCGCTGAGGGCCGAGGACGAGCTGATCGGCCGGGTCGGCTCGCTGGTCTGCGAGCGCAACCGGGTGATGGACGCGCTGCGGGCCCAGGGCTGGACGGTGCCGGAGACCCAGGCCAACTTCGTGTGGCTGCGGCTGGGGGAGAGCACGGTGCCGTTCGCGCAGGCGTGCGAGCAGGCGGGCGTGGTCGTCCGGCCGTTCCCGGGGGAGGGCGTACGGGTCACGATCGGGGAGACCGAGGCGAACGACATCTTCCTGAAGGTGACGGAAGGCTTCCGCAGGGCGGTCTGACCGGAACGAAGGCGCTCCGGGCAGCGCGCATGCGCCCAGGCGGCCGGCGGTCATCCGCCGGCCGCCTCCGTATGTCCGGAAGGCTTGCGCGAAGGGGTTGACGTCACAGGGGACCCCCCTTCCGAGTCGGAAAAGCAGTACGTCATAATTGCTTGTGAATGTGAACGCGTTCACAAGCGCATCCCGTTTTCCCGAGATGTGGCGGTACGAACGGGAGCAAGCGGTCGCTGTGACCACCGCTGAGTAAGGAGCGACGACGTGGATCTGGCTCTGGCGCCGGAGACCCTGGCGCGATGGCAGTTCGGTATTACCACCGTCTACCACTTCCTCTTCGTTCCCCTGACGATCTCGCTGGCCGCCCTCACCGCCGGGCTGCAGACCGCGTGGGTGCGCACCGGGAAGGAGAAGTACCTCCGGGCCACGAAGTTCTGGGGGAAGCTCTTCCTGATCAACATCGCGATGGGCGTCGTCACCGGCATCGTGCAGGAGTTCCAGTTCGGCATGAACTGGTCCGACTACTCGCGGTTCGTCGGTGACGTCTTCGGTGCCCCGCTCGCCTTCGAGGCCCTGATCGCGTTCTTCTTCGAGTCCACCTTCATCGGCCTGTGGATCTTCGGCTGGGACAAGCTGCCCAAGAAGATCCACCTGGCCTGCATCTGGATGGTCTCGATCGGCACCCTGCTGTCGGCGTACTTCATCCTCGCCGCCAACTCCTGGATGCAGCACCCGGTCGGCTACCGCATCAACGAGGAGAAGGGCCGCGCCGAACTCACCGACTTCTGGCTGGTGCTCACCCAGAACACCACGCTCAACCAGGTCTTCCACAGCTTCTCGGCGGCCTTCCTGACCGGTGGCGCCTTCATGGTGGGCATCGCCGCCTTCCACCTCATGCGCAAGAAGCACATCCCCGTGATGCGCACCTCCCTCCGCCTCGGCCTGGTCACCCTCGCGGTCGGCGGACTGTTCACCGCGATCAGCGGCGACACCCTCGGCAAGGTCATGTACGAGCAGCAGCCGATGAAGATGGCCGCCGCAGAGGCCCTGTGGGACGGCGAGGAGCCGGCACCCTTCTCCGTGTTCGCCTACGGGGACGTCGACGAGGGCCACAACAAGGTCGCCCTGGAGATCCCCGGACTGCTGTCCTTCCTCGCGCACAGCGACTTCGAGTCGTACGTGCCCGGCATCAACGACACCAACGAGGCCCTGCAGGAGAAGTACGGCCCCGGCGACTACAAGCCCATCGTCCCGGTCGCCTACTGGGGCTTCCGCTGGATGATCGGCTTCGGCATGGCGTCCTTCTCGGTCGGCCTGCTCGGACTCTGGCTCACCCGCAAGAGGTTCCTGCTTCCGGCCGCCCACCGCACCGGCGAGGACGAGGTCCCGCACCTGGTGCTGCTGAGGAAGCCGCTCGGCTCCCGGCTCACCCGGCTCTACTGGCGCCTGGCGCTGTGGACCATGGCGTTCCCGCTGATCGCCAACGCCTGGGGCTGGATCTTCACCGAGATGGGCCGGCAGCCCTGGGTGGTCTACGGCGTGATGCGGACCGAGGACGCCGTCTCCCCCGGTGTGTCCACGGCCGAGGTCATCATCTCGATGTCCGTCTTCACCCTGCTCTACGCCGTTCTTGCCGTCATCGAGGTCAGGCTGCTCGCCAAGTACGTCAAGGCCGGCCCGCCGGAGCTCAGCGAGTCCGACCTCAACCCGCCCACGAAGCTCGGCGGCGACCTCCGTGACGCCGACAAGCCGATGGCCTTCTCGTACTAGGCCGAGGGAGCTGCACTGTCATGGAACTGCACGACGTCTGGTTCGTCCTGATCGCCTTCCTGTGGATCGGCTACTTCTTCCTGGAGGGCTTCGACTTCGGGGTGGGCATCCTCACCCGGCTGCTCGCCCGCGACCGCGCCGAGAAGCGGGTGCTGATCAACACGATCGGCCCCGTCTGGGACGGCAACGAGGTGTGGCTGCTCACGGCCGGCGGTGCCACCTTCGCCGCCTTCCCCGAGTGGTACGCCACGCTCTTCTCCGGCTTCTACCTCCCGCTGCTGGCCATCCTGATCTGCCTGATCATCCGCGGTGTCGCCTTCGAGTACCGGGTGAAGCGGCCGGAGGAGAACTGGCAGCGCAACTGGGAGACGGCGATCTTCTGGACCTCGCTGATCCCGGCGTTCCTGTGGGGCGTGGCCTTCGGGAACATCGTGCGCGGCGTGAAGATCGACGCCGAGTTCGAGTACGTGGGCACCCTCGTGGACCTGCTCAACCCGTACGCCCTGCTGGGCGGCCTGGTCACCCTGACGCTGTTCACCTTCCACGGCACGGTGTTCACGGCCCTCAAGACGGTCGGTGAGATCCGGGAACGTGCGCGGGCCCTCGCCCTGCGCGTGGGTCTGGTCACCGCCGTACTGGCGTCGGCGTTCCTGCTCTGGACGCAGGCCGACAAGGGGGACGGCACCAGCCTGGTCGCGCTGGCCGTGGCGGTCGCCTCGCTGGTCGCCGCCCTGCTGGCGAACCGGGCGGGACGCGAGGGCTGGTCGTTCGCCCTGTCCGGCGTCACCATCGTGGCCGCCGTGGCCATGCTCTTCCTGGCGCTGTTCCCGAACGTCATGCCGTCCACGCTCGACGCGGACTGGAGCCTCACCGTCACCAACGCCTCGTCCAGCCCCTACACGTTGAAGATCATGACCTGGCTCACGGTGATCGCCATGCCGGTGGTGCTGGTCTACCAGGGCTGGACGTACTGGGTGTTCCGCAAGCGGATCGGCACCCAGCACATCGCCGGCCCCGTGCACTGAGGTGTGTTTCACGTGAAACCAATCGACCCGCGACTGCTCCGGTACGCCCGTGCCACCCGGGGCTTCCTGGTGGCGGTGGTCGGCCTGGGCGTGGTCGGCGCGGTGCTGGTCATCGCCCAGGCCATGCTCATCGCCGAGATCGTGGTGGGCGCGTTCGAGGACGGTCTGTCCGCCGGTGCGCTCGGCACTCCTCTGGCGCTGCTCGTCCTCGTCGCGGCCGGCCGCGGACTGGTCGGCTGGCTGACCGAACTGGCCGCGCACCGGGCGAGCGCCGCGGTGAAGTCGGAGCTGCGGGGGAGGCTGCTGGAGCGGGCGACCGCGCTGGGCCCGGGATGGCTGGGTGGACAGCGCACGGGCTCGCTGGTCGCCCTGGCGACCCGGGGAGTCGATGCCCTCGACGGCTACTTCTCGCGCTATCTGCCCCAGCTGGGGCTCGCCGTGGTCGTACCGGTCGCGGTGCTGGCGAGGATCGTCACCGAGGAGTGGGTCTCGGCGGCGATCATCGTCGGTACCCTGCCGCTCATTCCGGTCTTCATGGTGCTGATCGGCTGGGTCACCCAGTCCCGGATGGACCGGCAGTGGCTGATGCTGTCCCGGCTGTCCGGCCACTTCCTGGACGTCGTCGCCGGGCTGCCCACGCTCAAGGTGTTCGGCCGGGCCAAGGCCCAGGCGGAGTCGATCAGGCGGATCACCGCCGACTACCGGCGGGCCACCATGCGGACGCTGCGGATCGCCTTCATCTCCTCCTTCGCGCTGGAACTGCTCGCCACGCTCTCCGTGGCCCTGGTCGCCGTGACCATCGGCATGCGGCTCGTGTACGGCGACATGGATCTCTACACCGGTCTGCTCATCCTGATCCTGGCGCCGGAGGCCTATCTGCCGCTGCGGCAGGTGGGGGCCCAGTACCACGCGGCGGCGGAGGGCCTCGGGGCCGCCGAGGAGATCTTCTCCGTGCTGGAGACGCCCGTCCCCGACACGGGAACGGGCGCCGTGCCCACGGGCGCCGTCTCCTTCGAGGACGTGACGGTCCGCTACCCGGGCCGGTCCGCGGACGCCGTGACGGACGTGTCCTTCACGGTCGCCCACGGGGAGACGGTCGCGCTCGTCGGGCCGAGCGGGGCGGGCAAGTCGACCCTGCTGAACGCACTGCTGGCATTCGTCCGGCCCGCCGGGGGACGGGTGCGGATCGGCGGAGCCGACCTCGCCGGACTCGATCTCGCCGAGTGGCACAGCCGCATCGCCTGGGTGCCGCAGCGGCCGCACCTGTACGCCGGGACGATCGCGGAGAACGTACGGCTGGCCCGGCCCGACGCGGACGACGACGCCGTACGGCGTGCCCTGCGGGACGCGGGCGCGCTGGAGTTCGTGGACGCGCTGCCGGAGGGCGCCGGCACCGTGCTGGGCGAGGACGGAACGGGACTGTCGGCCGGCCAGCGGCAGCGGCTCGCCCTGGCCCGGGCCTTCCTCGCGGACCGGCCCGTCCTGCTGCTGGACGAGCCGACGGCCGCGCTGGACGGGGCCACCGAGGCCGGGATCGTGGCGGCGGTGCGGCGGCTGGCGGCCGGACGGACGGTACTGCTCGTGGTGCACCGGCCGGCGCTGCTGGCCGTCGCGGACCGGGTGGTCCGGCTCGCCGAACCGGCCTCCACCGGCGGTCACGGAGAATCCGGGGCGGCCCGGGCGGCCGGTCACGCGCCGGCCGTCGAGAGCGGCCCCGTCCCGGAGGGCGGACCCGTCGCGCCCGACGGCACGGAACCGGTCCCGGGCCGTGTACTCGCCCGCGTCCGTGCGATGTCCGGCGCCCGCCGGGGGAGGATCACCCTCGCGCTGCTGCTGGGCACCCTCGCCCTGGGGAGCGCGGTCGGGCTCATGGCGACGTCCGGGTGGCTCATCTCCCGGGCCTCCCAGCAGCCGCCCGTGCTGTATCTGATGGTGGCCGTGACGGCGACCCGGGCCTTCGGCATCGGCCGGGCCGTGTTCCGGTACGCCGAGCGGCTCGTGTCGCACGACGCCGTGCTGCGCATGCTGGCCGACACCCGGGTCGCGGTGTACCGGCGCCTGGAGCGGCTGGCGCCCGCCGGACTGCGCGGCGTCCGCCGGGGCGACCTGCTCTCCCGGCTGGTCTCCGACGTGGACGCGCTCCAGGACTACTGGCTGCGCTGGCTGCTGCCGGCCGGCGCCGCCGTCGCCGTCTCCGCCCTGTCCGTCGGCTTCACCGGATGGCTGCTGCCCGAGGCCGGGGCCGTACTCGCTGCGGGGCTGCTCGCCGCGGGAGTCGGCGTGCCCCTGCTGACCGGTGTGGTGGCCCGCCGTGCGGAACGCCGGCTGGCACCGGCGCGCGGTGCCCTCGCGACCCGGGTGACCGATCTGCTCACCGGCACCGCGGAGCTGACCGTCGCCGGTGCCCTGCCCGCACGGGCCGCCGGGGTACGGCGGGCCGACGGCACGCTCACCCGGATCGACGCGCGCGCCGCCACCGCCACCGCGCTCGGCGACGGGCTGATCGCGCTGATCTCCGGCCTGACCGTCGCCGCCGCCGCGCTCGTCGGTGTCCGGGCCGTCGCCACCGGCCGGCTGGACGGTGTGGCCCTGGCCGTCGTGATCCTCACCCCGCTCGCCGCGTTCGAGGCCGTCCTCGGGATGCCGCTCGCCGTGCAGCACCGGCAGAGGGTGCGCCGCAGCGCCGAGCGCGTGTACGAGGTGCTGGACGCCCCGGTGCCCGTACGGGAGCCGGAGACGCCCCGTCAGGCACCCGTCTCGCCGTTCCCGCTCGTGGTCAAGGGGCTGACCGCCCGGCACGCCGGTCAGGACCGGGACGCGCTCGCCGGACTCGACCTGACCCTGGAACGGGGCCGCCGCACGGCGGTGGTCGGCCCCTCCGGATCGGGCAAGACCACGCTCGCCCAGGCGCTGCTGCGGTTCCTGGACCCGGACGCCGGCTCGTACACGCTGGCCGGTGTGGACGCACGCGCCCTGGACGGCGACGAAGTACGGCGGCTGGTCGGACTGTGCGCGCAGGACGCGCACCTCTTCAACAGCTCGATACGGGAGAACCTGCTGCTCGCCAGGAAGGACGCCACCGAGGACCAACTGCGCGACGCACTGGGCCGGGCCCGGCTGCTGGAGTGGGCCGACGGCCTGCCCGAAGGGCTCGACACGCTCGTCGGCGAGCACGGGGCGCGGCTGTCCGGCGGTCAGCGGCAGCGACTGGCGCTGGCCCGGGCGCTGCTCGCGGACTTCCCCGTCCTGGTACTGGACGAACCGGCGGAACACCTCGACCTGGCCACCGCCGACGCGCTCACCGCCGATCTGCTGGCCGCCACCGAGGGCCGTACGACGCTGCTCATCACGCACCGGCTGGCCGGTCTGGAGGCGGTGGACGAGGTCGTCGTGCTGGACGAGGGACGGGTGGTGCAGCGCGGGACGTACGCAGAACTCGCCGCCGAGGACGGGCCGTTGCGGACGATGGCCCGCCGCGAGGAGGAAACGGAGCTGCTGGTGGCGGCCCGTTAGGTCCGGGACCGCGCCCGGCACCGGTCGCCACCACCGGGCTTGACAGGCCGTCAAGCCCGGCGGTTCCTGCCGCTGTTCGGGGGTATCGGTGGTCCGTCCGGGGGCCGTGCTCCCCCATGTGTACGACATGAACGGGACCGGGCGCCGGGGCGGCGCGAGGATCGCAGTCATGCGCCTCATCCGCCGCCATCCGCTGCTCGTCGCCGTGCCGCTGTGCGCGCTCGCCGTGCTCGCCGCCCGGCCCGCCGACGGCGACGGCTCCCACACCCCCGGTCATGGTGCGGTCTCCGGCGTCAGCGCGGAGGTGGCGCGGCTGTACGAGGAAGCGGCCACGGCGACCGAGCGGTACGAGGCCGGCCGCCGCGAGGCGGACGAGCAGCGGTCCAGGGCACACGAACTGGAACAGCGGCTCGACCGGGAGCGGCGGGAGATGGCCGGCCTGCACGAGGACCTGGGCCGGATCGCCAGCTCCCAGTACCGGGACGGCGGCGGGCTGCCGCTCACCGCGCACATGCTGCTCGCCGACGACCCCGATGAGCTGATGCGCGGTCAGCGGGAGGTGCGCAAGGCGGAGATGTCGCTGGACAAGGCGATCGGCAGGAGCGAGCGGGCCGAGGCCCGGCTCGCCCGTGACGAGGCGCGGGCCGCGGCGGCGTGGAAGAAGCTGGAGCAGCGGAACACCGAGCTCGCCGCGCTGAAGGAGGGCATCGAGGCGAAGCTCGAAGCGGCGCGCTGGGAGCTCCAGGGGCAGGCCGACGCCTCGGTCGCGGCCGGCGCCTGCCGCGGGGCGGTCCGGCTGGACCAGCCGGAGACGCGGTTCAGCACCCGCTGGGTGGCGCCGGTGGAGACGTACGAGCTGTCCGCTTCCTACGGCAGCGGCGGCGCGCGGTGGGCGAACCGGCACACCGGGCAGGACTTCGCTGTGCCGATCGGCACGCCGGTGCGGGCCGTGGGGGCGGGCAAGGTGGTGAAGGTGTCCTGCGGAGGGGCCTTCGGCATCGAGATCGTGGTCCAGCACGCGGGCGGGTACTACACCCAGTACGCCCATCTCGCCGCCGTCGCCGTGGACCAGGGCGAGCGGGTCACCCCCGGGCAGTGGATCGGTCAGTCCGGCACCAGCGGCAACTCCACGGGGCCGCACCTGCACTTCGAGGTGCGGGTCACGCCCGAGATGGGGTCGGCGGTGAACCCCGTGCCGTGGCTGGCCCGGCACGGGGTGTCGCTGTGAGCGGCTACAGCCGCCCGTCCAGCAGCCGTTCGATCACCACGGCCACCCCGTCGTCGTTGTTGGCGACCGTGTGGCCCGAGGCGGCGGCGATGACGTCCGGGTGGGCGTTGCCCATCGCGTAGGAGCGGCCCGCCCAGCTCAGCATCTCGACGTCGTTCGGCATGTCGCCGAAGGCGACGACCTCCTCGTGCGAGATGCCCCGCTCGGCACAGCACAGCGCGAGGGTGCTGGCCTTGGACACCTCCGGGCCGCTGATCTCCAGCAGCGCGCTGGGGCTGGAGCGGGTGACGTTGGCTCGGTCGCCGATGGCGAGGCGGGCCAGGGTGAGGAAGGCGTCGGGGTCGAGCGTGGGGTGGTGGGCGAGGATCTTGAGCACGGGTTCGCCGGCGGTGTGCGAGTCCGGATGCAGCAGGTCCTCGGCGGGAGCGAGGGTGTCCGGGACCTCCATGTGCAGCTTCGGATAGTCCGGCTCCTGGTTGAAGCCGTAGGTCTGCTCGACGGCGTACACGGTGCCGGGGGCGGCATCGCGCAGGAGCTGTACCGCGTCCAGCGCGTTCTTGCGGGGCAGCTCGCGGACCTTCACGAAGCGGTGTGCGCCGGGGCCGCCGTGCAGGTCGACGACGGCCGCGCCGTTGCCGCAGATGGCGAGGCCGTGGCCGTGGACATGGTCGCTGACCACGTCCATCCAGCGGGCCGGGCGGCCGGTGACGAAGAAGACCTCGATTCCCGCCTCCTCGGCGGCGGCCAGCGCGGCGACGGTACGCGGGGACACCGACTTGTCGTCGCGCAGCAGGGTGCCGTCGAGGTCGGTGGCGATGAGCCGCGGCGGGACGGCGGCTGCCGGGGGCTCGGGCTGTCGGGTCGCTGAGATCACCCCGCCATTGTCCCGCATATGCCCGCACGATCGTGCGGGACTCCGCACATCTGAGTGGTTATCGTCGTCACCGGTGGTTGATCAGCGCAGTTGCGCCGGAGCTTCCATGGCGATCCGTTCGAAGACCTTCTGGTCCGCGGCGAAGTCCGAGTCCGGGACGGGCCAGTGGATCACGATCTCGGTGAAGCCCAGTTCGGCATGGCGCCCCGCGAAGTCGACGAAGGCGTCCAGGGACTCCAGCGGCCGGCTCCGGTCCGGGGTGAATCCGGTGAGCAGGATCCTGTCCATTCCGGACACGTCCCGGCCGAGCTCGGCGCAGGCGTCGGCCAGCTTCTCCGCCTGGCCGCGAATGGCCTGAACCGACTGCTCGGGCGTGCCGTTCTCGTACAGCCGCGGGTCGCCCGTGGTCACCCAGGCCTGCCCGTGGCGCGCCGCGAGCCGCAGTCCGCGCGGGCCGGTGGCCGCCACCGCGAACGGCAGCCGGGGCCGCTGCACACAGCCCGGAATGTTGCGTGCCTCGTGCGCCGCGTAGAAGTCGCCCTCGTACGACACCGCGTCCTCGGAGAGGAGCCGGTCGAGCAGTGGCACGAACTCGGCGAAGCGGTCGGCACGCTCGCGCGGGGTCCACGGCTCCTGGCCGAGCGCGGTGGCGTCGAAGCCGGTGCCGCCCGCTCCTATGCCGAGCGTGACGCGCCCGCCGGAGACGTCGTCGAGGGTGATGAGCTCCTTGGCGAGGGTGACCGGGTGCCGGAAGTTGGGCGAGGTCACGAGGGTGCCAAGGCGCATCCGGTCGGTGACCGCGGCGGCGGCGGTGAGGGTCGGGACCGCGCCGAACCAGGGGCCGTCCCGGAAGCTGCGCCAGGACAGGTGGTCGTAGGTGTAGCCCGTGTGGAAGCCGAGTTCCTCGGCGCGCATCCAGGCGGAACGACTGCCCTCGTGCCAGCGGCGATAGGGGAGGATCACGGTGCTCAGGCGCAGGCTCATGGCATCGAGCCTATGCGCCGCCACGGGTTTCACGTGAAACGTCGCCCGTGCGCGTCACCGTGCCCGGGCGCGTCACTGGTCCCGTAGCGCGTCACCGCACCCGTGCGCTCAGCCAGGGGGTGAGAGTGAGCATGGGCATGAACTCCTTGTGCGTCCTGTCCCCCGGCAAGGGCACGATGAGGAAGTAGCCCGGCGGGAAACGCCGTGCCCTGACGTACGCGTGCCCGTCGAAGAGGGAGCGCAGGAAGGCCGGTACGTCGTCGCGGGGGATGTCGGGGCACTCCACGCCCTCGACGTCGATCAGCGTGTCGTCGTCGGGGTAGAGCCGCACCCTCACCCGGGGCAGTCCGCCGAACTCGACGTGGGCCTCGTGCGGCAGGGAGCCGTCGGGGTCGGTGGTCACGCCGACGCCCGCCGCGGTGCGGCGCGAGGTCTGGTCCGCGCCGATGTCATGGCTGACCTCGATCTCACGCTCGTAGGCGCGGGCGAGCGCCCGGAGTGCGGTGACGGCGGCCTCGGTGCTGGGCAAGTGGTCCATACCTCTGATCATGAGGCCTCAGTGGCCGGCGGGGAAACGCAGATACCGGCCCGGTACGGCGGGGGTCAGCCACACGCCGTTCGCGCTGACGTGGAAGACGTGCCCGTCACGGTGCATGGCGCCCGCGTCCACGGACAGCACGACCGGCCGTCCCCGGCGGGCGCCCACGCGGGTCGCCGTCTCACGGTCGGCGGAGAGGTGCACCGCGTGCCGGTTCATGGGCCGCAGCCCTTCGGCGCGGATCGCCTCCAGATTCCGGGCGATCGTGCCGTGGTACAGGTACGGCGGCGGAGCGGCCTCCGGCAGTCCGAGATCGACCTCGACACTGTGCCCCTGACTGGCGCGGATCCGGGTGCCCTCCACGGCGAAGCGCCGCTTGTCGTTGGTGGCGACGACATGGTCCAGCTCCTCCCGGGTGAACCGGAAACCGTGCGCGGACGCCGCGGCGATCAGCGTCCCGATCTCCACCCAGCCGCCCTCGTCGAGCGTGATCCCGATCCTCTCCGGCTGATGGCGCAGATGCCTGGAGAGGTACTTCGACACCTTGACGGTCCGTCTTTCGTCCATCCGACCAGACTGCCGGGAGAGACGCGTGTCACGCGATCGTTTTTGCTCCGGAGGTTTGATCCACAGCCAAGTACGGTTATCCACAGGTGAATTGAGGGGCGCTGTGGACAATGGGCCCCGATCCGCGGGGCCCCGGACCCCGGACCCGGCCCGCGCCCCGCCGCCTCACAGCGGCGGCTTCACCCGCGCGATCCTGCGCAGCGCACCCGGCATCCACCGCGCCAGCGCGTACGCCGTCCGGGCTTCCGGGGTGACCGGCACCACCGCCTCGTCGCGCACCACCGCCCGCAGGATCGCCGCGGCGACCTTCTCCGGCGGGTAGTTGCGCATGCCGTACAGGCGCGCGGTCCGCTCCCGCAGCCGCCGTTCCTCCTCCGCCCCCGTGCCCGCGAACCGCGCGGTGGAGGTGATCGCCGTGTTGACGAACCCCGGGCACACCGCCGTCACCCCGATCCCCCGCCCCGCCAGCTCCGCGCGCAGACACTCGCTCAGCATCAGCACCGCCGCCTTGGACGTGCTGTAGGCGGGCAGCGCCCGGGACGGCTGGAACGCCGCCGCCGACGCCACATTGACGATGTGCCCGCCCTGCCCGCGCTCGGCCATCCGCCTCCCGAAGAGCCGGCAGCCGTGGATCACCCCCCACAGATTGACGTCGAGGACCTTCTTCCAGTCCTCCGCGGTGGTGTCGAAGAAGGACCCGCCCAGCCCGACGCCCGCGTTGTTCACCAGGACGTCCACCACGCCGTACTCGACGGCGACCCGCTCGGCGAGCTTCTCCATGGCCTGTTCGTCGGACACGTCCGCTGTCTCCGCCCAGGCCGCCGTCGCACCCCGCCGGCGTGCCTCCCCGGCGGTGCGCGCCGCGGACTCCGCGTCCCGGTCGACCGCCAGCACGCGCGCCCCCGCCTCGGCGAACGCGAGCGCGGTGGCCCGCCCGATGCCGCTGCCCGCCCCCGTGACCAGGACCAGCTGCCCGCCGAACCGGTCGGCGTACCGGCCCGCCGCCGACATCTGCTCCCGGCCCTCCTCCACGGCCGTCACGAAGTCGGAGATCCAGGTGGCGAGCTGGTCGGGGCGGCTGCGCGGCACCCAGTGCTTCGCGGGCAGCGTCCGCCGGGTCAGCCGCGGCGCCCACTGCTCCAGATCCTCGGAGAGCCGCTCCGAGAGGAAGGCGTCCCCCAGGGGGGTGATCAGCTGCACGGGCACGTGCGCGTACGCGTCGGCGCGCGGAGCGCGCAGCCGGCGGCGCACGTTGTCCCGGTAGAGCCAGGCACCGTGTGCCGCGTCCGACGGCAGGGACGGGGTCGGATAGCCGTCACCGGGTACCTTCTCGACCCGCTCGAGCATGCGGGGCCAGGCCTTGCCGAGCGGCCCCCGCCAGGCCAGTTCCGGCAGCACGGGAGTATGCAGCAGGTACACGTACCAGGACTTGGCGCCCTGCCCCAGCAACTGACCGACCCGGCGCGGGGTCGGGCGCCCGACCCGCCGCCCGATCCAGTGCCCGAAGTGGTCGAGCGACGGCCCCGACATCGAGGTGAACGAGGCGATCCGCCCCTCGGTGCGCCCGACCGTGACGAACTCCCAGGCCTGCACCGAGCCCCAGTCGTGCCCCACCACATGCACCGGCCGCCGCGCGCCGACCGCGTCCACGACGGCCAGGAAGTCGTCGGTCAGCTTCTCCAGCGTGAACCCGCCGCGCAGCGGACGCGGCGCAGTCGACCGGCCGTGGCCCCGGACGTCGTACGCCACGACGTGGAACCGGTCCGCGAGCCGGGACGCGACCCCGGACCACACCTCCTTGCTGTCCGGATAGCCGTGCACCAGGACGACCGTCGGCCGCCCGGGGTCGCCCAGCTCGGCGACACACAGCTCCACCCCGCCCGTACGCACCCGGCGCTCCCGCGCACCGCTCAGACCCGTCACACCGGCGAATCTGGCAGTCGGCGCGGCACGCGTCAACGGCGCCCCGAGTCCTGTGCATAACTCTCAGGAAGGGCTCCCCCTACGGGCCCGTACGACTCCAGGGGGATCCCAAGACGGCTCCACGGTCTGACGACCCGAGTGGTACCGGTCACTACCGTCATGGACGTGACTGTGATCGCGACCGAAAGCCTGAGCAAGCGGTTCCCGAGGGTGACCGCTCTTGACCGGCTCTCCGTGGACGTCGGGCCCGGTGTGACCGGACTCGTCGGAGCCAATGGAGCCGGCAAGTCCACACTGATCAAGATCCTTCTGGGTCTGTCCCCCGCCACCGAGGGCCGCGCCGAAGTGCTCGGACTCGATGTCGTCACCAACGGCCCCGCCATCCGCGAGCGGGTCGGCTACATGCCGGAACACGACTGCCTGCCACCGGACGTCTCGGCCACCGAGTTCGTCGTCCACATGGCGCGCATGTCCGGCCTGCCGCCCACCGCCGCGCGGGAGCGCACCGCGGACACCCTGCGCCACGTGGGCCTCTACGAGGAGCGCTACCGTCCCATCGGCGGCTACTCCACCGGCATGAAGCAGCGGGTGAAGCTCGCGCAGGCCCTGGTGCACGACCCCCAGCTGGTCTTCCTGGACGAGCCGACCAACGGCCTCGACCCGGTCGGCCGCGACGAGATGCTCGGCCTGATCCGCCGGATCCACACCGACTTCGGCATCTCCGTGCTGGTCACCTCCCACCTGCTGGGCGAGCTGGAGCGCACCTGCGACCACGTCGTCGTCATCGACGGCGGCAAGCTGCTGCGCTCCAGCTCCACCACGGACTTCACGCAGACCACCACGACCCTCGCGATCGAGGTCACCGACACCGACGAGCACCCGGACGGCACCCGCGCGGTGCGCGACGCGCTGCACGCGCGCGGGGTGAGCACCGAGGACGGCAGCGGACTGCCGGGTGCCGGACACGTCCTGCTGCTCACCGCGCGGGGCGAGGAGACGTACGACCTGGTCCGCGACGTCATCGCGGACCTCGGCCTCGGACTGGTGCGCATGGAGCAGCGCCGGCACCACATCTCCGAGGTCTTCACCGACAGCGACGACCAGCGCGACGAGCAGCGGAAGGAGGCGGTCGGCCATGGCAGCTGAGCAGTCCATGCAGACACCAGCCACTGCACCGGGTGACACCCGTATCCACAACATCGGCTACCGCTCCTACGACGGACCCCGCCTGGGCCGCGGTTACGCGCGACTGTCGCTGTACTCGCAGTCCCTGCGCGGCTCCTACGGCCTCGGCCGCTCGGTGAAGTCCAAGGTGCTGCCGATGCTGCTGTTCGTGGTGATGTGCGTGCCCGCCGCCATCATGGTGGCCGTCGCGGTCGCCACCAAAGCCAAGGACCTCCCCCTGGACTACACGCGCTACGCGATCGTCATGCAGGCCGTCATCAGCCTGTACGTCGCCTCGCAGGCGCCCCAGTCCGTCTCGCGCGACCTGCGCTTCAAGACCGTACCGCTGTACTTCTCGCGGCCCATCGAGACCGCCGACTACGTGCGCGCCAAGTTCGCCGCGCTGGCCTCGGCCCTGTTCATCCTCACCGCCGCCCCCCTGCTGGTGCTGTACGTCGGCGCGCTGCTGGCCAAGCTCGACTTCGCCGACCAGACCAAGGGATTCGCACAGGGACTCGTCTCCGTGGCTCTGCTCTCGCTGCTCTTCGCCGGCATCGGCCTGGTCATCGCGTCGGTCACCCCGCGCCGCGGCTTCGGCATCGCGGCCGTGATCGCCGTGCTCACCATCTCCTACGGCGCGGTCTCCACGCTCCAGGCGATCGCGGACGTCCAGGGCAGCGGCGACGCCGCCACCTGGATCGGCCTGTTCTCGCCGATCACCCTCGTCGACGGTGTGCAGTCCGCCTTCCTCGGCGCGAGCTCCGCCTTCCCCGGCGGGGAGGGCCCGGGCAGCGCCGAGGGCGTCGTCTACGTCCTGTTCACCCTCGGCCTGATCGCCGCGTGCTACGGCCTTCTGGTGCGCCGTTACAAGAAGGTGGGATTGTGACCACGCTCAACATCGACCATGTCTCCCGCTGGTTCGGCAACGTGGTCGCCGTCAACGACATCACCATGACCATCGGACCCGGCGTCACCGGCCTGCTCGGCCCCAACGGCGCGGGCAAGTCGACCCTCATCAACATGATGGGCGGCTTCCTCGCCCCCTCCACCGGCTCCGTCACCCTCGACGGACAGCAGGTCTGGCGCAACGAGGCCATCTACAAGCACATCGGCATCGTCCCCGAGCGCGAGGCGATGTACGACTTCCTGACCGGCCGCGAGTTCGTCGTCGCCAACGCCGAACTGCACGGCCTGGGCGCCAAGGCCGCCCAGAAGGCGCTGGCCACGGTCGAGATGGAGTACGCGCAGGACCGCAAGATCGCCACCTACTCCAAGGGCATGCGACAGCGCGTGAAGATGGCCTCCGCGCTGGTCCACGAGCCGTCGCTGCTCCTGCTGGACGAGCCCTTCAACGGCATGGACCCGCGCCAGCGCATGCAGCTCATGGACCTGCTGCGGCGCATGGGCGACGAGGGCCGCACCGTGCTGTTCTCGTCCCACATCCTCGAAGAGGTGGAGCAGCTCGCCTGGCACATCGAGGTCGTCGTCGCCGGCCGGCACGCGGCCAGCGGTGACTTCCGCAGGATCCGCCGCCTGATGACGGACCGGCCGCACCGCTATCTGGTGCGTTCCAGCGACGACCGCGCGCTCGCGGCCGCGCTGATCGCCGACCCGTCGACGTCCGGCATCGAGGTGGACGTGGCGGAGGGTGCCCTGCGCATCCAGGCCGTCGACTTCGGGCGCTTCACGTCCCTGCTGCCGAAGGTCGCGCGTGAGCACGGCATCCGGCTGCTCACGGTCTCGCCGTCCGACGAGTCCCTCGAGTCCGTCTTCTCGTATCTCGTCGCGGCGTAGGAGGCCGAACATGTACGACCCCACAGTCGCCCGGCTTACCTACCGGGCCCTGCTCGGCCGGCGCCGGGCCCTCATCCTGGGCGCGCTGCCCCTGCTGCTCGTCGCGATCTCCCTGGCGGTGCGCGCCCTCGCCGGTGCCGACGACCAGACCGCCGCCGACGTGCTGGGCGGGCTGGCGCTGGCCACGATGGTGCCGATCATCGGCGTCATCGCGGGCACCGGGGCGATCGGTCCCGAGATCGACGACGGCTCGGTGGTGTACCTGCTGTCCAAGCCGATCAAACGGCCCACGATCATCTACACCAAGCTGATCGTCGCCATCGCCGTCACCATGGTGTTCTCGGCGGTCCCGACACTGATCGCGGGCTTCGTCCTGAACGGCAACGGCCAGCAGGTCGCCGTGGCCTACACCGTGGCCGCGCTGGTCGCCTCCATCGCGTACGCGGCGCTCTTCCTGCTGCTCGGCACGGTCTCGCGGCACGCGGTGGTGTTCGGGCTGGTCTACGCGCTGGTCTGGGAGGCGCTGTTCGGCTCGCTGGTGCCCGGCGCGCGCACGCTGAGCGTCCAGCAGTGGTCGCTGGCCGTCGCGCAGAAGGTCTCCGGCGGTGACCTGGTCACCTCGGACGTGGGCCTGACGACCGCTACGGTCCTGCTCGTCGCGGTCACCGTGCTGGCGACCTGGTACGCCGGCCAGAAGCTGCGCTCGCTCACGCTCGCCGGCGAGGAGTGAGCACCGCGAGCAGAGTCCCGACGAGACGAGTGGGCGGCGCCGCTGACAGCGACAGCGGCGCCGCCCGCCGTTTTATTCGGTGGCGCCCGATGCGTCCGCCGGGGCACAGTGAGGGTGTCCGCATCGCCGGGAACGTCCGGCGTCTTCGTGCCGGGAGAGGAGCGGGGCGATGCCCATGCACGGCAGTACGTCCAGCTCCCTTCAGGGCAGCCCGCGGCGGACTCCGGAGTAATCCCTACTGCTCCGTCGAGTCCGCCCGCGCGGGAGCTGCCCGGGGCGGCCGCTTCGAGCACGCGCACTCACGGCGCGTGGGCCGCCCTGCCCGGAGGATTGGCCGAGTGGCAAGGCACCGGCTTGCTGAGCCGTGGTCGGGCTGGAAAGCCCGCGCACGTTCGATCCGTGCATCCTCCGCAATACGCAATACGCAATACGCAATACGCAACACGCGTACGCAACACAGCACTACGCGGAACGCCGGGCGTCAGCCCAGCAGCCGCTCCACGACCACCGCGATGCCGTCCTCCTCGTTGGAGGCCGTCACCTCGTCGGCCACCGCCTTCAGCTCCGCGTGCGCGTTGGCCATGGCCACGCCGTGTCCGGCCCAGGCGAACATCGGCAGGTCGTTGGGCATGTCGCCGAAGGCGATCGTCTCCGCCGCCTTCACGCCCAGCCGACGGGCGGCCAGCGACAGCCCCGTCGCCTTCGACAGGCCGAGCGGGAGCAGCTCGACGATGCCCTCGCCCGCCATGGTGACGGTGACGAAACCGCCCGCGGCGGCGGTGGCGGCCGCGGCGAGCTCGTCGGTGGTCAGCTCCGGGTGCTGGATGTACAGCTTGTTCAGAGGGGCCGCCCACACGTCGGCGGCGTCGGTGAAGGGCGTCGCGGGCAGTGCGCCCGTGACCTCGTAGCCGGGACCGACCAGCACCTCGCCGTCCAGGCCGTCGCGGCTGGCCGCCAGGTACAGCGGGCCGACCTCCGCCTCGATCTTGGCCAGCGCCACCCCGGCCAGCTGCCGGTCCAGCGTCACCGACGTCAGCAGCCGGTGCGCTCCGGCGTCGTACACCTGTGCGCCCTGGGCGCAGACGGCGAGACCGGTGTAACCGAGGTCGTCGAGTATGGGGCGCGTCCAGGGCGCGGCGCGGCCGGTGACGACGATGTGGGCGGCGCCCGCCGCGGTGGCGGCGGCGAGCGCGTCACGTGTGCGGCGGGAGACCGAGTGGTCGTCCCGCAGCAGCGTGCCGTCGAGGTCGGTGGCGACGAGCCCGTAGGGGAAGGCCGCGTTCACTTGGCGACCGGTTCCAGGAGCTCCCGGCCGCCCAGGTAGGGACGCAGCACCTCCGGCACCCGGACCGAGCCGTCGGCCTGCTGGTGGTTCTCCAGGATCGCCACGATGGTGCGCGGTACGGCGCACAGCGTGCCGTTGAGCGTGGCCAGCGGGCGCACCTTCTTGTCCTCGCGGACCCGGATGGACAGCCGGCGCGACTGGAACTCGGTGCAGTCCGAGGTCGAGGTCAGCTCGCGGTACTTGCCCTGGGTCGGGATCCACGCCTCGCAGTCGTACTTACGCGCGGCCGAGGAGCCCAGGTCGCCCGAGGCGACGTCGATCACGCGGTACGGCAGCTCCAGCGAGGTCAGCCACTGCTTCTCCCACTCCAGCAGCCTCTGGTGCTCCGCCTGCGAGTCCTCCGGGGCGACGTACGAGAACATCTCGACCTTGTCGAACTGGTGTACGCGGAAGATGCCCCGGGTGTCCTTGCCGTGCGAACCGGCCTCGCGGCGGAAGCAGGGCGAGAAGCCCGCGTAGCGCAGCGGCAGCCGGTCGGCGTCGATGATCTCGTCCATGTGGTACGCGGCCAGCGGCACCTCGGAGGTGCCCACCAGGTACAGGTCGTCCTTGTCGAGGTGGTAGACGTCCTGCGCCGCCTGGCCGAGGAAGCCGGTGCCGGCCATCGACTGGGGGCGGACCAGCGCCGGGGTCAGCATCGGCGTGAAGCCGGCCGCGGTGGCCTGGGCGATCGCCGCGTTCACCAGGGCGAGCTCCAGCAGCGCACCGACACCGGTGAGGAAGTAGAAGCGGGAGCCGGAGACCTTGGCGCCGCGCTCGACGTCGATGGCGCCGAGGATCTGGCCGAGCTCGAGGTGGTCCCTGGGCTCGAAGCCCTCGGCGCCGAAGTCGCGGACGGTGCCGTGCGTCTCCAGCGTGACGAACTCCTCCTCGCCTCCGACGGGCACGTCGGGGTGGACGAGGTTGCTCAGCTTGAGCAGGAGGTCCTGCGTCTCGGTGGCGGCGGCGTCCCGGTCGGCGTCGGCGGCCTTCACGTCGGCCTTGAGCTGTTCGGCCTTCTTGAGCAGCTCCGCCTTCTCGTCGCCGGCCGCCTTGGGGATGAGCTTGCCGAGCGACTTCTGCTCGGCGCGCAGCTCGTCGAAGCGGACGCCGGACGACCTGCGCCGTTCGTCGGCAGACAGGAGGGCGTCGACGAGCGCGACGTCCTCTCCACGGGCGCGCTGCGAAGCGCGCACACGGTCGGGGTCCTCACGGAGCAGGCGAAGGTCAATCACGCGGTCCAGGCTACCGGTGCGCGATGACGGCCCACGACTCACTATTGCGGAGGAACGGATCACGTTCCGTTATGGGGGGAACGCACCTTGTCTTCCGTCGGGCCGATGGAGAGTCAATGGAAGGGGTGCCCGCCCCTTGAACGAGTCGTTCCCCGGGCTGCCGATTGACCCGAATGCCTTGTGCGAGGCGGTACTTGGGCTCGGTTGTCCACAGGCACCCCCCTCCTCGTGAAGTTATCCACAGGATGTGGGGAAGATCTGTGGACTTCGGAATTGATCACTCCGGAATGCATGATCAACGCCGGGGATTCCCCGCACGAACCCCCTCTACCCCCACTTTTGGGTGGAAAGAGTTCGCCCCAAAGGGTTGACCGAAGGAAAAGGGTGGACGAAGGGTGATGTATCGAAGGATGAATGCGATCATGACCTGAAGGGCGATTTGTCGACCGAATGGCACTTCGGTGTCGACTTGTCCCCAGGTCGAGAAGCGGACCTGTGGATAACTTCTGTGGATAAAGACAATCAGCAGGTAGGACCGGGCGTCCGGGCGTCGCCGCCCGCCTCAGAACCGGCCGTCCTGGCACCGCGCCACCCAGTCCGCCGCCCCCGCGAACTCCTCGTCCGACGTCCCGGGGAACGGCGGCCGCACCTCCCCCGGCCGCACGTCCGCACGCGGGTACGAACCGAGATAGCGCACCTGGAGACAGATCCGCTTCAGGCCCATCAGGGCCTCCGCCATCCGGCGGTCCGAGATATGGCCCTCGGCGTCGATGCAGAAGCAGTAATTGCCGATTCCGGCGCCGGTGGGCCGTGACTGGAGCAGCATCAGGTTGATGCCCCGGGTGGCGAACTCGCCCAGCAGGTCGCGCAGACCGCCGGGGTGGTCGTCCCGCTGCCACAGCACGACGGAGGTCTTGTCGGCACCGGTGGGCGCGGCCGGCCGGGCGGGGCGGCCCACCAGGACGAACCTGGTCTGCGCGTTCTCCGCGTCGTGGATCTCCGTCTCCAGGGCCTCGAGCCCGTACCGGGCGGCGGCGAACTCACCGGCGAAGGCGGCGTCGTAGCGGCCCTCCTGGACCAGCCGCGCACCGTCCGCGTTCGAGGCGGCCGATTCCCAGACGGCGTCCGGGAGGTGTGTCCTCAGCCAGTTGCGCACCTGCGGCTGGGCGGCAGGGTGGGCGGTGACGGTCTTGATGTCGGACAGCTTGGTGCCCGGACGCACCAGCAGCGCGAAGGTGATCGACAGCAGCACCTCGCGGTAGATCATCAGCGGGGCGCCCGCGACGAGCTCGTCGAGGGTGGTGGTGATGCCGCCCTCCACCGAGTTCTCGATGGGGACGAAAGCGGCCTCGGCCTCGCCCGCCCGCACCGCGTCGAGCGCGGACTGCACCGACACGTAAGGGATCAGCTCACGGGTCGCCGCCTCGGGAAGCGTCCGCAGGGCGACTTCGGTGAAGGTGCCCTCAGGGCCGAGATACGCATAGCTCGCTGGCATGTCCTCACCCTAATGGGCCCGCGGCGACGGCAGCGTCCGGAAAGCCCCCAGGGGTGACGCGGGGCCGTTCTCACCCCTCCAGCAGCGCCTGACCCACATACTCTCCCTCCGCCGCACCGCCCGGCACCGCGAACAGCCCGCTCGCCTCGTGACGGACGAACGGCGTCAGCGCGTCGCCCCGGTCCAGTTTGCGCTGCACCGGAACGAAGCCGCGCAGCGGATCCGCCTGCCAGCAGATGAACAGCAGACCCGCGTCCGGCACACCGTCCGTGCCGATGCCGTCGTGGTACGAGAACGGGCGGCGGAGCATTGCCGCGCCGCCGTTCTGATCGGGCCGGGTGATCCTCGCGTGGGCGTTGAAGGGGACCACCAGACTGCCGTCGGCGTGGGTCTTCTCCAGGTCCATGTCGGATGTCTCGGTGCCTCCGGTCAGCGGCGCCCCGTCGGACTTCCGTCGCCCGATCACCTGCTCCTGCTCCTTGACCGGCAGCTTCTCCCAGTCGTCCAGCAGCATGCGGATACGGCGTACGACCACGTAGGAGCCGTTCGCCATCCAGGCGGGCTCGCCCTTCTCCGGGACGAAGATCCGCCGGTCGAAGTCGGAGTCGGCGGGCTCGGGGTTGCGGGTGCCGTCGACCTGGCCCATCAGGTTGCGGGTGGTCATGGGATGGGCGGTGGCCCCCGGGGAGCGGTTGAACCCGTTCATCTGCCAGCGCACCCTGGCCGCCGATCCCGCGTCCTTCTGGACCGCACGCAGGGCGTGGAAGGCCACGAGGGCGTCGTCGGCACCGATCTGCACCCACAGATCGCCGTTGCTGCGCGCCTTGTCGAGGTGGTCGGAGGAGAAGTCCGGCAGCGGGTCCAGGGCGACCGGGCGCTGCTTCTCCAGCCCGGTACGCCCGAAGAAGCTGTGACCGAAACCGAAGGTGAGGGTCAGCGAGGAGGGGCCGGCGTCCCGGGCCACAGCGGTGTCGCCGTGTGCGCTCGGTTCGCCCGCCATCAGCCGGCGGGCCGTGTCCGACCAACGGCGCAGCAGTGCGGCCGCCTCCTTGCGGCCCGCGCCGGCTGCGAGGTCGAAGGCGATGAGATGGCCCACGGACTGGAGCGGCTGGGTGATGCCGGGCTGATGTTTCACGTGAAACGGGACCTGGCTGTCGCCCACCGACGTCAGCGGAGTGGCTCCGGCGGGCGCCGACGCGTACCCCACGGCCCCGCCCGCCGCCCCGAGGACGAGCCCCGTGGCGCCCGCCGTGCCGAGCAGCCGGCGGCGCGAGATGCCTTCTCCGCCGGTCCGGCCGGCCGGCGCCTCCTGGACGGTCTCCGGGGTACGGACCTGCGGGATGGACTGGTCAGCCATGGTCGTTCAGCCGATCTGCGCGTTCTTCGAGACGGTCACCTGGTCGATGTCGGAGGTGCGCACGGTCACCTCGACCTTCCAGTCGCCCGCCATGGGGAGCTGTACTCCGCTCGCCGACCAGTGTCCGGCGGCGATGCGGTCGGGGACGACGGGCAGCGGCCCGATGTCCTGGACGGAGAGGGTGAAGGCGAGCTTCACCTCGGGGATGTCGACGGGCCGTCCGTCCGTGCCTTCCACATAGATGTGCACGGCGTTGTCACCGACGCGTGCGGGATCGAGGTCGATCGTGACGACGCCCTTGCCGTCCTTGCTGCCGGTGTCGAAGGGCATGTTCAGGGTCACCGCGCCGGTGCCCTGACCGGTGGCGGCGGACGCCGAGGAGGCGCCGGCCGCCTTGGCCTCCTGCTCCGTGCGTCCCGGCTCGGTCTGGGTGAGCACGGTGGTGACGGCGAGCAGGACGACGGCGATGCCCGCCTCGGCGAATACGGAGCGGCGCAGACCCGAGCGATGGGGGTCGGCGTCCCGCAGGCGCTTCTGCCGGGCGTTCTCCACCGCGGCCCGCTGCCGGGCGAGCTGAGCGGCCCGAGCGGATCCCGCACCGGCCGCCGGGCCGTCGGCGGGCCCCGTTCCGGTGTTCCCGGTGTCCTCGGCCTTTCCGGTCTGCCCGGCGGCGACCACGTCCTTGCGGGCGCCGGCGGCCCGGGAGGCGGCCTCGTCCGGTCCTGCTGTCCCGGCGTCGGCCTCGTCCGCGGAGGCGGTCTCCGCGGGCACCTCCGCCAGCCGGGCGGTCCACCGACGTGAGACGGAGGCGACGCCGACCATCACCGCCACGAGCCCGATCTTGACGAGCAGCAGCTGCCCGTACCGGGTGTCGGTGAACGCCGACCAGGAGCCGAGCTGCCGCCAGCTCTGGTAGACGCCGGTGACGACCAGCGCGATCACGCTGCCGAAGGCCAGCCGCGAGAACCGCCGGACGGCGTCCCGGTCGACCGGGGTCTCGGCCGGCGCCCGGAAGAGCGCGACCAGCAGCGCGGTGAGCCCGCCGAGCCAGGCGGCGACGGCCAGCAGATGCACCACGTCGACCGGCATGGCGATCCCGGGCTGGAGCCCCTGGGAGGCGTGCTCGGACATGGCCCAGCTCGCCGCCAGCCCGGCCGCCACGACCGTTCCGCCGATGGCGAGCCCGAAGGTCAGGTCCCGCTTCTCCTCGTTCTCCCGCTTGTCGTGGGCGCCGAACAGCACGGCGATGAACAGCGCCGCCGCGGCGAGCAGCAGCAGCCGGGACACCAGTGCCGCACCCGTCTTGGTCTGGAGCACGTCCCCGAGCAGCGTGAGGTCGAAGATGTCGCCGACCTTGCCCGAGGTGGTGTAGGAGCCGCGCAGGAGCAGCAGCCCGAGCGTGGCCGCGGTGAGCGCCAGCCACCCGGAGACGACCAGCCGCTGCACCGCCCGCACCCCGGAACCGCGCGTCCAGCAGGCGAGGACGAAGGCGGCGCCGCCGGCCATGACGACGAACCCGGCGTAGGACACGTACCGGCCGAGGCCGTACAGCCAGCCGACAAGGCCGCCGTCGGAGCCCTGCGCGGAGACCGAGACGGACGTCTCGGAGGGCGCGCCGATGGAGAAGGTGAAGGCACCCGCGACGGGGTGGCTGTCCGCCGACACCACCTGGTAGGCCACGGTGTAGGTGCCGTCGGGCAGCCCGCTGAGCAGGCGCACGGTGTAGGTCGTCCCGCTCGGGTTGGCCGGAGCGCCCTTGTCCACCCGTTCGCCCCGGGGGTCGAGCACCCGCACGGCGTCGTCGCTCACCGCGACCTGCTCGGAAAAGGTGAGCGAGACCTGGGTGGGGGCCGTGTCGACCACCGCCCCACGCCCGGGGTCGCTGCCGGTCAGCGCGGCGTGCGCGGACGCGGGAGCGGCCCCGGCGAGGAGCGCGCCGGTGACGGCCAGGAACAGCAGCACCAGGGTCCGCACGCGGGGGGCGATGGTCTGGGTCACGGGGGTGTCTCCCTCAGTGTCCGGTCTTCGGCGTGTAGGTGGCGGGTTTCACCGGGATCTCGACCGTGACGGGCTCGGAATGGTCGAAGCGGAGCTCGACGGACACCTTCTGACCCTGCTTCGGCCGCTGCTCGAGCTGCTCGAACATCAGATGGTTGCCGCCGCTCTCCAGCACCAGGCTGCCGTGGGCCGGGATGTCGAGGCCGTCGACCTCCTGCATGGCACCGTCGACGGTCTCGTGCACGGTGACCCGGCCGAGGTCGCTGCCGACCGAGGTGAGCCGGTCGGCGGCGTCCCCGTCGTTGGTGATGGTGAGGAAGCCGGCGGCCATGTCCGACACCGGCTGCGGCATGTACGCGGAGCCCACGGACAGCTCCGCCTTGCCGTCACCCGGCCCCGAGCCGCACCCGGCGAGGGCCAGCGCCCCGGCGGCGGCCAGGGCCGCCGCCGCCAGGCGCCTCACGGCTTCTCGCCCTTGATGATCTTCGGCAGGTCCTTGGTGTAGTCCTCGACGGTGGCGTCCTCGCCGTAGAGGACGTAACCGCCGTCGGTCTCGGGGGAGAAGGCGATGACCTGGGTGCCGTGGTCCGAGACGGTCTTGCCGTTGTCGTCCTTGCGCGGCGGGTCGATGGTGATGCCGAGGGTGCGGGCGCCGGCCTGGATGGTGTCGAAGTCGCCGGTCAGGCCGACGACCTGGGAGTCGATTCCCTTGAGCCACGTGCCGAGCGCGGCGGGGGTGTCCCGCTCGGGGTCGGTGGTGACGAACACGATCCGCAGCTCGTCCTGCTGCTCCTGGGGCAGCTGCTTCTTGGCCACGGCGAGGTTGTTCATCGTCAGCGGGCAGACGTCGGGGCAGTGCGTGTAGCCGAAGTAGATCAGGGTGGGCCGGCCCGCGGTCTCCGCGCGGAAGTCGTACTCCTTGCCCCGGGTGTCGGTCAGCACGAGGTCCGGCTTCTCGAAGGGCTTGTCCAGCACGGTGGCCGCCTTCTCGGCGCCGGACTCCTCGGACACCACGGCGACGGGGTCACCGCTGTCGTTGTTGCCGCTGCCGCAGGCGGAGAGGGTGAGGGAGGCGGCGGCGAGCAGAGCAGCCGCCGCGAAGGTCTTCTTGCGCATGAATGGTTCCTGAAGTGGGTGTTCCGGCGCGCACCGGGACGCCACGGGGCCGTGGACGGTCCCGGTGCGCGCCGTGGAGAGGGTGGTGAGGGGTCAGGCGGTGGTGCGCCGGCGCCCGGCGAGCACGCCGTAGGCGACACCGGCCGCGCCGAGCACGACTCCGACGACGCCCAGGACGCGGGCGGTGGTGTCGGTACCGCCGGAGTCGCCCTCGTCGGACGCGGCGGAGGTCTCGGCGGAGGCCTTCTCGGCCGCCCCGGCGTCACCGGACGCCTTGTCGTCGTCCGAGGCGCCGTGGTGGTCCCCGGAGGCGGCCGAGAGGGCGAGCACGGGAGCCGGGTGGTCGGGCTCGTCCTGGCCCTTCTGCGGCACCTCGATCCAGCGGACGACCTCCTTGTTGGAGTACGTCTGCAGGGCCTTGAAGACGAGTTCGTCGGCGTCCTCGGGCAGGGTGCCGACGGAGACCGGGAACTTCTGGAAGAAGCCGGGCTCGATGCCGTCGCCCTTGGCGGTCCAGGTGACCTTGGAGACCGCCTCGTTGATCGTCTTGCCGTGCATCTCGAGCGGCTTGTCCAGCTTGGACTTGGTGACCTCGACGTCCCAGCCCTCGACCGGCTGCGGCATCACGGAGGCCAGCGGGTGGTCCGTGGGGAAGCTGATCTCGAGCTTGGTGGTGGAGGCGTCGTCCCGCTCGTTGGGGACCTTGAAGCCGAGGACCGCGTAGCCGCCCTTGGCGGCCTCGCCCTCGGGCTGCACGCTGACGTGCGCGAGGGCGGGGGAGGCCAGGGCGAGGACGGTGACGCCGGCGGCGGCGGCGGCGGTGGCGGCGATACGGGAAGCCTTCATGGCAGAAGTACTCCGCTTCGGTTGTGGTTTCGGTGACGGTGAGGGATACGCCGCGCGCGGGCGCCCGTCTCCTCACCGGAAGCCGGAAGCCCGGAAGTCCGGAAGCCCGGAAGTCCGGAAGTCCGGAAGTCCGGAAGCCCGGAAGTCAGGGAGCCCGGAAACCCGGACGCCCGGAAGACCGGCAGCCCTCGAGCTCTCGAAGACATCGAGAGGACTGCGAAGACCCGGCGGTGCGGAGTGGTGGTCGCCTCGCGTCAGGCGGCGAGAGCGAGTGCGGCGACGGGAACGGCGGGCGGTCCCCGGCGGATCACCGTGTGCTGGAGCGCGGGGGTCCGTGGCACCGGAGCCGCCAGCAGCGCGGTACGCGCCACACGTGGGGTCTCCTCCGGCGCCCCGGGGAGCCCGGCGCGCAGGGCACGCACCAGGGCGAGCGCCGCGCGGAGCGACCGTACGAGAGTGCCCTCGGTGACACCGTGCGCCGACAGCTCGGTCAGCCGCAGCAGAGCCAGATCGCCGCGGCGCAGCAGCCATCCCGCGGCCACCGCCGCGAGGACGTGGCCGAGCAGCATCGGCAGCGACGGCAGCAGGGCCGCGGGCGAACCCGCCCCGGACGCCACGGCGTCCGCCGCGTGGGCGTCGGCCCCGCCGGGGTGGAGCCGCGCGTCGGTGAGGATGCGTTCGGCCCGCGCGGGGCTGATCCCCGCCGCGGTGGGCCCGCACAGCAGTCGCGCGGCCCGCTCGATCAGCGCGGCGTCGGACAGCGCGGGCCCCGTTGCGGGGGCGCCGTGCTGTCCCAGGCCGAACACCGTGTGCAGTGCCGTCTGGCCGAGTGCCAGCGTCGCCGCGATCCCGGCCAGGGAACGTGCGCGTCCGGCGAGCGGCGCGACGATCGCGACCGCGACGAGGAAGCCCGCGCCCAGCGTCCACAGGGGGACGGCGGCTCGGGAGGCGATGGTGTGGCCTGCCCCGGCCAGCACGACGCAGACCGCGGCGAACACCGCGGCCCGCAGGATCCGGAGGCCTCGTCCGGAGCGCACCGTGTGCGGATGGGGGGCAGACATGGCGGCCTCATCATCGCACCGGCCCCCCGGCCGCCGTACGGCAGGTCCGCAAGATGAGGTACGACCGTAAGGTCACCTCTGCCGCGAACCGCACGACATACACCGGTCGGTACCACAGCACACCCGCCATATGGGCGGCGTCACGTCAACTTCACGCTTACAAGTGAGTACTCAGGGCAATACGTAACGGTATGTCGAGCCGCAGCCAGGAGGCTGGAGCATGAGCATCTGGTGGTCACTCCATCTGCGGCGCGACGCCGCCAGCGTGCCGCTCGCCCGGCGCCTGTTGCTCGGCACCATGGAGACCGCGGGCGTCGACCCCGACATCTCCTACGACCTTTCCGTCGCCCTCAGCGAGGCCTGCGCGAACGCGGTCGAGCACGGCGGGGACACCGCGCGGGGCGGAACCTCGGAGGCGTACCGGGTGACCGCCTATCTCGACGGCGAGAAGTGCCGGATCGAGGTCGCCGACGCGGGCCCCGGTTTTCCGGCCGCGGCCGGGGGCGGCCGGCCCCGGCCGCCGTCCCGTCCGGTGCCGTCCGAGGACGAACACGGCCGGGGTCTGTGTCTCATCCAGGAGCTGGCCGACCACGTGCACATCGGCAACAAGCCGGGCCGGGGCGGCGCGGTGGTGAGCTTCGACAAGATCCTGAAGTGGCGCGAGGACGCGCCCCTCGTCGCCGTGTAGCGACGGCCCGTCCGCGGTGCGGTGACGGCCGGGCACGCGAGCGCGTACCCGGCCGTCGTGGAGCGTCGCGTCAGCCCTTCAGGCCCGCCATCCACGCTTCGACCTCGTCCGACCGCCGGGGCAGTCCCGCGGACAGGTTCCGGTTGCCGTCCTCGGTGACGAGGATGTCGTCCTCGATGCGGACGCCGATGCCCCGGTACTCCTCGGGCACGGTCAGGTCGTCGGCCTGGAAGTACAGGCCCGGTTCGACGGTGAGCACCATGCCGGGCTCCAGCGTGCCGTCGACGTACGTCTCGGTCCGCGCGGCGGCGCAGTCGTGGACGTCCATGCCGAGCATGTGACCGGTGCCGTGCAGCGTCCAGCGGCGCTGCAGACCAAGCTCCAGGACGCGCTCGACCGGCCCCTCGACCAGGCCCCACTCGACGAGCCGCTCGGCCAGCACACGCTGGGCGGCGTCGTGGAAGTCCCGGTACTTGGCGCCCGGCTTCACCGCCGCGATACCGGCCTCCTGCGCGTCGTACACGGCGTCGTAGATCTTCTTCTGCAGCTCGCTGTAGCGGCCGTTGACCGGCAGCGTGCGCGTGACGTCGGCCGTGTAGTACGTGTGCGTCTCCACGCCGGCGTCGAGCAGCAGCAGGTCGCCGGAACGGACCGGGCCGTCGTTGCGCACCCAGTGCAGCGTGCAGGCGTGCGGGCCGGCGGCGCAGATGGAGCCGTAGCCGACGTCGTTGCCCTCCACGCGGGCGCGCAGGAAGAACGTTCCCTCGATGTAGCGCTCGGACGTCGCCTCGGCCTTGTCGAGGACCTTCACGACGTCCTCGAAGCCGCGCACGGTGGAGTCGACGGCCTTCTGCAGCTCGCCGATCTCGAAGTCGTCCTTGACCAGCCGCATCTCGGAGAGGAAGACCCGCAGCTCCTCGTCCCGCTCGGCGGTGACCTTGTCGGTCAGCGCCGCCTCGATCCCGGCGTCGTGGCCGCGCACCACGCGTACCGGTCCGGTGGCCTCGCGCAGCGCCCCGGCCAGCTCGCGCACGTCGGAGGCGGGGATGCCGTACAGCTGCTCGGCCTCGGTGAGGGAGTGGCGGCGGCCGACCCAGAGTTCGCCCTGGCCGTCCAGCCAGAACTCGCCGTTCTCCCGGTCGGAGCGCGGCAGGAGGTAGATCGTCTCCTTGTGACCCTCGGCCGTGGGCTCCAGGACGAGGACGCCGTCCTCCGTCTGGTTGCCGGTGAGGTACGCGTACTCGACCGACGCGCGGAAGGAGTACTCGGTGTCGTTGGACCGGGTCTTGAGGTTGCCCGCCGGGACGACCAGACGCTCACCGGGGAAACGGGCGGACAGCGCCGCGCGGCGGGCGGCGGCCTCGGCGGCCTGCGCGATCGGCTCCAGGTCGTGCAGCTCGGTGTCGGCCCAGCCGCTCCTCATGTTCTCGGCCAGCTCGTCGGACACGGCCGGGTACAGGCCGTTCTTGCGCTGCTTGACGGGCTCCTCTTCGGCAGTCTCCGGGGTCTCCGGCAGCTCGTCCGCCACGGTCATCCTCCTCGATACGGCACTGGACCACCCCCATCGTACGGTCGGGCGGAAACGGACGAACCGGCGAAGCACCTGTTACCGACGACACACGTGGGACACCGGCCGCCCGCCACCACCCACGCGCAGGGCCCGCACGACCTCACCCCGGCCGACGGCCGGAGCCGTGAGCCCTCGGGCGGCCGGCGCGGCCGAGCGACCCCGGGCCGCACACACACGCGCCGACCGACCGTTCGAATCCACCGCGCGGCACCCGGGGCGGCACTCCTGGCAAGAGCGATACCGGAACGGCGGCACACCACCGGGAGGTGCCGAGCTGCAGGTCACGCCGCGTGGCCCGGAACCGCGGCATCTCTCGTGCCGTTCGCGTGGTGGTCGAGAGCGGGTGGCCGCCCTCGCGCGGCGGCCGGCTTCGGGCGGCCGGTCCGGGCGGGTGGTCGGGGCTGCGGGGTGCTCCGAGTGGTGTCCATGGGCGAGTGCTCGCGGATGGCGGCGCGGGCCGGGGTCCGGGTGGTGGTTGTGCGCGCCTCCTGGGGGCGTGTGCGCCCCCGCGCGACGGACGATCGCAGGCGGGGGCGGCCGCGGGCGCCGCGTCGACGCCACGCGGCTGCCGCGAACGTCGTCCCGGCCGTGGGGCCTTGGGGAGCTCGGGATCGTGCGACCCGGGCGGATGCTCTGGCGGCCGGGTCCCGGGCCGGGGCCGTGATCACGGTTCGCTGAGCGGTTCGGGAGTGGTCCCGGGGCCGCGCATCCCGGGCCCCGGGACCACACACCCGCCCGGCCGCTTCCGTCGCCTGGGCCCGGTCCGTCGCTACTCGAACCGTGCCGCCAGCAGCACCACGTCCTCCGTGGAGTCCGCGGTGCCGGTGCCCTCCGGAAGCACCGCGCGCAGGACGTGGTCGGCGACGGCACCGGGGTCCCGGCGGAGCGCCGTGGGCACTCCGGCCGCCGCGGCGTGCAGCCGCGCGAAGGCGCGGTCGGTCGGGTCACCGGTGCGGTGCAGCAGGCCGTCGGTGTAGAGCAGCACCGTTTCCCCCGCCTCGGCCTGGACCTCCACGCTCGGCGCCTCCCAGCAGGCGAGCATGCCCAGCGGGGCGGACACCGAGGTCTCGACGAACTCCGTGCGGCGGTCCCCGAGCAGCAGGGGCGGGCTGTGTCCGGCTCCGGCGAGCGTGATACGGCGCAGCGCGGGCTCGCAGTAGCCGAACAGGGCGGTGGCCGACCGGGCGGGCTCGGTGAGCCGTAGCAGCAGCTCCAGGTCGGACAGGACGGCGACCGGATCCTCGCCCTCCATCACCGCGTACGCGCGCAGCGACGCCCGCAGTCGGCCCATCGCCGCGACCGCGCTGGGCCCCGACCCGGTGACGGATCCGACGGCGAGACCGAGGGCCGCGTCCGGCAGGGGCAGCGCGTCGTACCAGTCGCCGCCCCCGCGTGGGGAGGTGCGGTGCCGCGCGGCGAGCTGGACGCCGGGGATCCGGGGGAGGCGGGAGGGCAGCAGTTCCTCGGCCATCGTGGCCATGCGCTCACGTGTGCGCTCGAGTTCGAGCAGGCGGCCCAGGTACTCCGCGGCCTGACGGATGTAGAGGCCGACGAGGTGGCGCCGGCGTTCCGACGGTTCGGCCGGCTCGTCGTAGAGCCATACGGCGGCGCCCAGCCGTCCGGTGGTCCCGGTGGTCAGGGGGAGGGCGAAGCTGGCGGCGTAGCCGAGACGGGCGGCGACCTCGCGATGCCGCGGGTCGAGCCCCTTCTCGGCGAACAGGTCGGGCTCGGCGATGCCGTCGTCGGCGCCGGGCAGACCGTCCAGGATCCTGCCGTACGACAGGGAACTGCGCGGCACCGTCTCCATGTGGCCGAGGTCCGCGCGGGCCAGTCCGAGGCCGACGGTGGTCACCGGGCCGAGCCCGTCGGCCGGTTCCAGGGCGACGAGGCCGCGTCGCGCGCCGACCAGTGCGGCTCCCGCGCGCAGCAGTTCCTGGAGCGCTTCGTCGAGGGTGTCCGCGCGGACCAGGCGTTCCGTGAGCTCGTGGAGGGTCGTGAGGTCGGAGACCCAGCCGGCGAGACGGTCCTGGAGCAGCGCGCCCGGTGCGTTCTGGGGGTTTGCCACGGGGGCCGGAGAGGTACCCGTGACGGACGCGACGGTGTGTGCCGGTGCGGGAACCGTTGAATCGATTCCGGCCACTTTCGGAGGGTGCGGGGCGTTCATGGCGTCCGGCTTTCCGGCCGGTACGTACTGCTCAAAAGCATCGCAAACCCCCATGTCATTCTGCGTCGCCGGCAGTGTCTCCACATGTACACGTACTCGTGAGGAGATGTCCAGCATTGTCCTGCTGGGATTCCTGGTGTCCGTGAGGCTGAAGGGAACTCCCCGCAGACCCCTTGCCGAAAAGCGAAGTTGGCTTGAAACTGCCTCAGGGGGAGGCGTATTGCGGTCGACTGGCCTTGCTCGACGGAAGCGTCACAGCGGTCGTGATGGGTACGTACTCGGAGAAGGCCAGGGGTGGTTGCGAACCGCTCGGGAACCTGGCGACGGACCCGGGCGTCTTAACCACCGACGACCGTGCCCCATCCTCCCGTGGCGGAGGCGGAGAGAACCACGCGCGACGGCAAACGCCAGACTTCGCCACCCCACGCCACGCCCGTACTTCTGATAGACGCAGTACGGGTGGAACGGCCGCGGAGGCAGCCCATGCTCGGCCCATAGGGGTTCCCCCTGCCCGGCGCGGGGGTGTGATGCGCCAACAGGTACGCACAGTGAAGTGATCGACACATGACGTGATCTGGACCACGGTGTTGCCAGGCGTGCAACGGAAAGGAACGAGCGCTCATGCGCGAGATCCTCGGAAGGCGACGCAGGCTCCTGTCCCGGCGCGGCGACGGAGGGCCTGAGCTGATCGGCGCGGCCCTGACCTACGCGGCGCAATGGCAGTGGCCCGTACTCCCCGGCGTGGCGGCCGACCCGCAGGGCCGGTCCCGCTGCGGCTGCCCCGACCCCGAGTGCACAGTGCCGGGCGCCCACCCGTTCGATCCCGGTCTCCTCGCCGCCACCACCGACGCGCGCATGGTGCGCTGGTGGTGGGGCAACCGGCCGGCGGCGCCCATCATCCTCGCCACCGGAGGCAAGGCTCCGTGCGCGGTGTCCCTGCCCGCCGTGCCGGCCGCCCGCGCCCTGACCGTCCTCGACCACCGCGGCATGCGGCTGGGCCCGGTCGTCGCCTCACCCAGCCGCTGGTCGATCCTGGTGCAGCCGTACTCCATGGCGCAGCTGGGCGAGATCCTCTACGCCAAGGACTTCGTCCCCGGCTCCCTCCGTTTCCACGGCGAGGGCGGCTACCTCCCCCTCCCCCCGTCGGAGACCGCGCAGGGCGGAATCCGCTGGGAGCGCGCTCCGCTGCCCGGTTCCGCCACACCCTGGGTGCCCGGCGTCGAGGCCGTGGTGGACGCCGTGGTCGAGGCCCTCACCCGTACGGGTGTGAGCGCCCCCGAGATGTGACGGACACCGGTGCGCGCCGCGCCCGGCCGGCCGCCCCGGGGCGCTATCTTCCCGGGGCATGCCGCGTCATGCCGAGGGCCGCGTCCGGGCCGGCCGAAGAGCTCGTCCGCTCGCCCTCGCGGGCGTCGCCGTGGCGTGCGCGATCGCACTGCCACCGGTGGTGGAATCCGCGGGCCGGGCCGGCCGGGAACATGCGCCAGGGCCCTCCGCGCCCGGGCGGCCCGGCCCGTCCGTACACCTCGGCGCGCGGGGCGACGGCACGGCGCGGACGCCGGCCGTCGCGGACCCGTCGCCGCCCGGAGCGCACCTGTCCACCGCCGTCCGCTGCGGTCCCCCGCTCTCCTCCCCCGACGGCATCGAGGCACAGACCTGTGTGGTGGCGCGGGGCGGGGAGGTCAGCGCGCGGACCTACTACCGCAACGCCAGCGGTGAGGCGCGCACCGTCGCGCTGAGCCTCATGGGGCCGGGCGGCAGGACCGTGCTGACGCACTGCGCCATGGACCCCGGCGACGATCCCGCCCTGTGCCGGACGCCGTGGCAGCGCGAACGCGGAGATCTCGCGCGGTACATGGCGGTCGCCGAGTTCACGCAGTCCCCGTACGGCGTCGGAACGGGCCGTCCGCTGCTGCGCGCCGGCAGCAACTGATCGGAGCGGGCCCGCGATCGGCCGCGGCGACGAGCGGCGAACCGGCGGGGATGTGAGCCCGGCGGGGCGGGAACGAGCGGTGGGCCACCGGTCGCACTGAGTGAACGGCGACCGGCACGCAAAGACCCGGTTGCTGGCGACGGGGGATGCACCAGCAACCGGGCTAATGGAACGGTAACAAGAGATCGGCGGTTCGCAAATTCGAACTCGGCTTTTCCGGTCACCGACTGGCTTGTCCGCGCGGGGAGTTACGCATGGGGCCGGTGAGGCGTGACCGGTGGTTCCGCCGGCCGGCCGCCGACGGGACCACCCGTACGCGGGCGCCTCAGTTGAGGGTGACCTGGCGGTTCGTCAGGCCACCGCGCGCGCGGCGCTCGTCGGCGGTGAGCGGCGCGTCCGCCGCCAGCGCGGCGGTGAGCCGCTCGGCGAACTCGGCGGCCGGCTTCTCCACGTCGTCGGCGCCGACCCCGCTGGGCAGGTCCCAGACCGGCACGGTGAGCCCGTGGGCGCGGAAGGAGCCCACGAGCCGGGTGCCCTCGCCGAGGGAGGACCGGCCCGCCGCGTGCAGCCGCGCGAGAGCGTCCAGAAGCTGCTCCTCGGGATACGGCATGACCCACCGCAGATGGTTCTTCTCGGGCGTCTCGCACCAGTACGCGGAGTCCACGCCCGACAGCTTGACGGTCGGGATGGCCGCGGCGTTGGCCCGCTCCAGCGAGGCGGTGACGTCCGGCGTGGCGTTCTCCGGGTCCGGCACCCAGAACTCGAACCCGCTGTGCACCACCGGCTCGAACGCGCCCTCCGGGTCCAGCAGATCCTGCAGCCGGGGGCCGTCGGCGGGCGAGCGGCGACCCTGCACCGGGGTGCCGGGGTCGGCGGTGAGCGCGCGCTGGAGGGTGTCGGCCAGATCGCGGCTGATGTCTCCGGAGGAGGTGTCGTTCTGCAGGCCGAGCAGGACCGAGCCGTCGTCGCGGCGCAGAGCCGGCCACGCCATCGGCAGCACCGTGGCCAGGGTCACCGACGGGACGCCCTCGGGCAGGCCGCCCTTGAGCGTCAGCTCGACGGTGGCGGCCGGCACCAGCTCGCGCAGCGCCACCCAGTCGCACTCGCCGGGCAGACCCTCGAACGGGCGGTGCACCAGCTCGGTCACGGCGTGCGCGGCTTCACGGCCGTGGCACGCCTTGTAGCGGCGGCCGCTGCCGCAGGGGCAGGGCTCGCGGGCGCCGACGACCGGGATCTGCCCGTCCGTGAGCTGCGGGCGCTTGGCCTTCGTCTGGGGTCGCTTCTTGGCCATCGTGGGTGTCTCCCGGTTACGGCTCGTCTCGTACGGGCGCGAGCCTAGCCGCTCGTGCCGCGGCCGACGGGAACCTGTGGACAACGTGCCGGGCTGTGGACACCCCACCGGAGCCGCCGAGCCCCGGACCGGGCCACGCACGGACCGGGCCACGCACGGTCCGGGTCACCTGCGGGCCGGGTCACCCACAGGTCGGGCCACCCACAGGCCAGATCACCTACAGCCGGAGCGGTCCGCTTTCAGTCCAGGTCGTCGAAGACGTCCGCGAAGTCCAGCCCGGTGATCCGGGAGACCGGCGGGGCCGTCACGCGCGCGGCGAAGTCCTCGCGCCGGTGCGCGGCCCCCGCGTCCGGGTCGTACACGTCGTCGTGGACGACGACCCACACCGTGACCTCACCCGGCACCTCGTCGCGCACGCCCCAGTCGTCGGCCAGGGCGGTGATGATGTTCAGCCCCCGGCCGCCGTGCGCCGTGACCGACGGGGTGGCCGGCGCCGGACGCGTCGGACCGCCGCCGTCCGTGACCTCGACGACGAGCCGGCCGCACGGGTCCACCCGCCACGCGGCACGCACGTCGCCGTCCCCGGCGAGCGCGTCGCCGAGTGGTCTGCCGTGCTTGCACGCATTGCTCAGCAACTCGGAAAGGATCAGTACGGCGTCGTCGATGACCGTGTCCGCCACGCCTCCGTCGCGCAACTGCGTGCGCATACGGTGCCTCGCCTTCCCCACGCCCGCAGGGCCATGGGAAACGGCCATGCTCGACGACGTGGGCACCTCCTGTGCCACCACCAACGCCACCCCCGAGACCTCCTTCGCCCCACGCCACGGTGTGGATGCCCCATTGGCCTGAACCGGAAACCGGCCAATCCATGAGGGGTGACGCACTCGAAACGATCGAATACGCACCGAACGCGCCGGAGCACTCCCTGTAGCCGTATGGCTGGATTTCTTCGGTGTGGCCGAGATGTGAGGATGCGCCCGTCCGGAGCGCGGGGTCAAGACACGTGCGTGGAGTTCCTGGGGCGGATGGGACGGAAGAGGCGGGAAGCGATCACCGTGCGGTCAGCGTCCGAGCCGGTCGAGCACCGCGCGGGGCCGGTTGGTGATGATGGCGTCCACGCCGAGGCTCACACAGAGGTCCACGTCACGCTCCTCGTCCACCGTCCACACGTGCACCTGGTGGCCGGCCTGCTTGAGGCGCTCGATGTACGCGGGGTGGCTGCGCGCGATGCGGATCGAGGGCCCCGCGATGCCCACACCGGCGGGCAGCCGCCCGTCACGCAGGCGCGGTGTGACGAACTGGGTCAGATGGACCGTGGGAAGCGTCGGCGACACGGCACGCACCCGGTGCAGCGACCGCGCGGAGAAGCTCATCACCCGCACCGTCGACTCCTCGGGGGCGGCGGGTGCGTCGAGCCCGAACCGCTTGAGCAGGACCAGCAGCCGCTCCTCCACCTGTCCCGCCCACCGCGTGGGGTGCTTCGTCTCGATCGCCAGCTCCACCCGGCGACCGGCGTCGGAGACGAGCTCCAGCAGCCGTTCCAGGGTGAGGACGGACGTGGCCTCCCGGTCCTCCGGGCGATGCTCCCAGTCGGGCTCCTCCACGCGCGGCCCTCCAGCGGGGTCGCGGCTCTTCCAGGAGCCGAAGTCCAGGGCGGCGAGATCGGAGAGCTCGAGCGCCGAGACCGCACCGCGCCCGTTGGACGTACGGTTGACCCGACGGTCGTGAACGCACACGAGATGTCCGTCGGCGGTCAGGCGCACATCGCATTCGAGCGCGTCCGCGCCATCCTCGATCGCCTTGCGGTACGCGGCGAGGGTGTGCTCGGGGGCGTCCTCGGAGGCCCCGCGGTGCGCGACGACTTGGGTCGGGTGCTGCCGTGCGTGGGTCACCGCGTCATGGTGCCACCGGGAACGGGTAGACGTGTGCCCGGAGTGGCGTGAACGGTGTCGACGTCCGGTCGGAGGCATCGGGTGGCGCGCCTTACGTGAGTAATGCCCTATATAAAGAATGACCCCGGACCCACAGGAACGGCTTATGGTGCCCTGACGGCCCGTGGGAAAAGCTGACGTCATACAAAGAGACGAGCACAGCTGCCTCGCGCCGGACCCGTGGACGTGCGTGAACGAGCGGGACCGAGTGCGACCGAGAAACAACAGCCGTGGATCGAGGAGAGAAGCTGTGAGCACCGAGAACGAGGGCACCGCGGTACCCCCCGCCCCGTCCGCACCGCCGCCCGCACCGGTGGACGCTCCCGCTGCTTCGGCGCACCAGGGCCCCCCGGCCCCGGGAGCGGCTCCGCATCCGGCCCCGGACGGTCAGGGACACGGCCCGCAGGCCCCCGTCGCGAACCACATGGACCACGGGAACCCCGACCCCGCGTCCCAGGGCGCACCGGGCGGCCACCCGGGCGGCACCGGAGCCCACTCCTCCTCCGCCCCCGACCCCTCCTGGCCCCCGCCCCCGCCGCCCTCCACGCCGTCGTTCGGCGACGGCGGTGCCGGACACGGACACGGAGGCGGCGGCTGGGGTTCCTCGTACCAGCCGCCGGCGCCGAAGAACGGCGGCGGGCGCGGCCGTATGGTCGCCGCGGTCCTGGCGGCCGCGCTGGTCGCGGGCGGCCTGGGCGGCGGCCTCGGCTACACGCTGGCCAGGGAGAACGACAGCAGCAGCTCGACGACCGTCTCGTCGTCCACCAGCGGCGGCAACGTGAAGCGCGACCCGGGCACGGTCGCCGCCGTGGCCGCCAAGGCACTGCCCAGCACGGTCACCATCGAGGCCGAGAGCAGCAGCGGCGAGGGCGGCACCGGCACCGGCTTCGTCTTCGACACCCAGGGCCACATCGTCACCAACAGCCATGTGGTGGCGGACGCCGTGGACGGCGGCAAGGTCTCGGCCACCTTCCCGAACGGCAAGAAGTACCAGGCGGAGGTCGTCGGTCACGCGCAGGGCTACGACGTCGCGGTCATCAAGCTCAACGACGCCCCCTCGGACCTGAAGCCGCTCACCCTCGGCAACTCCGACGACGTGGCCGTCGGCGACTCGACGATCGCCATCGGCGCGCCCTTCGGCCTGTCCAACACCGTGACGACGGGCATCATCAGCGCGAAGAACCGCCCGGTGGCCTCCAGTGACGGCGCCGGCAGCCAGGCCTCGTACATGAGCGCGCTGCAGACCGACGCGTCCATCAACCCGGGCAACTCCGGCGGCCCGCTGCTGGACGCGCAGGGCAACGTCATCGGCATCAACTCCGCGATCCAGTCCACCGGCAACGGCGGCTTCGGCACCGGGCAGGCCGGCTCCATCGGCCTGGGCTTCGCCATCCCGATCAACCAGGCCAAGTACGTCGCCCAGGAGCTGATCAAGACGGGCGAGCCGGTCTACGCCAAGATCGGCGCGTCGGTCTCCCTGGAGGAGACGGCGGGCGGCGCCAAGATCACCGAACAGGGCGCGGGCGGCTCCGAGCCCGTCGACCCGGGCGGCCCCGCCGACAAGGCCGGCCTCCAGCCCGGCGACGTCATCACCAAGCTCGACGACCGCGTCATCGACTCCGGCCCCACCCTGATCGGCGAGATCTGGACCCACAAGCCGGGCGACGAGGTCACCATCACCTACGAACGCGACGGCAAGCAGCACACCACGGAACTCACCCTGGGTTCCCGCGTAGGCGACAGCTGACCGCACCCGCACACCGCGAACCCGTTACCCTGGTCCCCGCGCCGCCGATCACCGGCAGGCGCGGGGAGGTGTGCCCGAGCGGCCGAAGGGAACGGTCTTGAAAACCGTCGTGGCAGCGATGTCACCGTGGGTTCAAATCCCACCGCCTCCGCGCAGGTCATAGACATTGCAGGTCAGAAGGGGTGCCCCGTCCGCCGGGGTACCCCTTCTGCATGGGTCCTGTCTCACCCTGTCCCGCCCGTATCCCACCGTTGACCAGTACGTATGGGCCATCTGTGGGCCAGGAACGGGCCTACTCCCCCTTGTTCAGTTCCTGCGCGATGAGCTGGTTGGAGCGCGACTGTTCGCCCCGCAGGATCTTGGCGTAGAAGCGGAACAGAACCGCGATGCTGTGGCCGGCGCGGCGGGCCACTTCTACGGGGTCCACCCCGGATTTGATCCACAGCGAGACTCCGGCGTGCCGTAGTGAGTAGGGCACTCCGGCGAGTGGCGTTGCCGCTTCCTCGGCCGAGAGGACAGCAGAACGGGCCCTCTCCCATAGGTCGCAGTACTCCGTGGAACGGACCCGCCCACCCTCGGCGGCGCGGAACAGCCGACCATCCGGCGCAGTGCCGTGCGTAGTGATGTGCTCCCGCAGCATCGTCACGAGGATCGGTGGAATGGGTACGGACCGCGTCGCGCCACGTGCCCGCCGCTTCAGACTGCGCGTCTCGTACGACGATCCGTCGTCAGTCCACCCGCCCCCGACTTCCGGCCGGCTCTCTCCCAACAGCAGCTCGCCCCACTGCTCTGCCGAGTCGTCCGATCCGGGCGGCAGAGTGCAGTCCGCGCGCTTGAGCGAGGCGATCTCAGCGGGGCGCATGGCCGCGTAGTACAGGCACCCGAAGAATGTCGCAAGGTGCTTGCCACGTGTCCCCGTGGCACGTACGGCGTCGATGAACGAGCGAGCCAGGGCGGGCCCTGGGACGTATCGGAAGTCGATTTCGTCGTCCGTCTCGGGTGGCGTCCAGTCGACGCGAGCAAGGGGGTTCGTGGAGAGCAAACCCTTTTCCTCGACTGTGTACCGGAGAAGGTTGCTCAGCACCATGCGCTTCCTACGCGCGGTGTTCTCAGCGGCCTTCCTGCCGTCCATCCGGAGCGAGAGGGCTTCCAGGGCAGGACGGAGAAGGGCGGGGTTCTCCAGGGCGTTCACCTTCATGGAGTGCTCGCGGATCCAGACCAGAGCGGCCCGAATCTCGGCCGGGGGCTCTTCGACCTCGTGCCGGGCGACCAGCCGTCCGGCGGGCCCGGGGACCGCACGAAACGCCCACTGGTAGAGAGCGGCCCGCAGCCTTTCGGGCTGCGGCGCACCGCGAGACGTCGTGACCAGGGCCGGGACTACCACCGCCAGGGCTTCGGCGATTCCGGCCCGGTGCTTGGCTGCGGCTCGCGGCCACTTCATCAGGGCGTACATGGTGGCGTGCTCGAACCAGGTGGGCGACGTGAGCGCGGCCAACTCCCGCGCGGGCAAACCGGTGTCCTCGTCGAACTGCTCGCGCTCGCGGAGCGCGGTCATCAGTTCCGACCGTCGGCCGTCAGCTTGCGGCTTGAGCTTGAAGCTTTTGGAGTGCGGGCGTGAACCGACGCGCCAACGCAGTTCGTAGGGCTTCTGGCGGTTGGCTCGCTTGCGGATGGACCAAATGTCTACGTCGTACGTGAGCATGCGTCTCCCATGAGGGAGGGCCTCGCCGTGCGGCGGGGCCCTCGGTTGATTGCTGGGCGTTCTTCGAGCTACGCGGCGCTCTCCTCGCAGTGCTCCCACCACGCGTCAAGGTCTCGCCGACTCACGCGAACCTGTCCGTTGGGGAGCTTGCGGATCCGGGGTGCCTGACCGCGTGCGCGCATGCGGTAGAAGGCGGCGCGGCTCATGCCGATCTCGGTGAGGACTTCGGGGAGCTTGAGCATCTGGGGATTGGCCATCAATGACTCCTCGACAGCCGAGGGTGCTCGGTCGGCTGTGGGTGCGTGTGTCCGAAGCGCGGATTTCTGCGTCATGTGCGTCACCTGCGTCATCCCGTACGCCTGACCTGCGCTCTCTGCATGACGCAGCGGTTTCGGTGTGCGTCATTGGCGCGTCATGGGCTGCGTCATCCCATGACGCAGATGACGCAGCATGACGCAGGCGCCGCCGTCTGCGTCATGCTTCCTTCCGCAGGCCAGGGGCTGTTTCTCTCGCCTGCATGACGCACATGACGCAGGGTTTCCCCTCTTAGGAAAAGGAGGGGGTGTTTGTGGTGGTGGGGTGCGGCTCAGGACTGAAGAAGGAGCCGCTTCGCGGCGCGTCCAGCGCAGGGCGGCGCTGCCGCCGAACAGCAAGAGGAGCACGCGCGGCCGGGGTGCTCCTCTTGCTTGTTCGCGGTGAGGGTCGCCGGGTGGTTCCGGTCAGAACGCCTGTTGCTGGTGCGGGGGCGTGGCCGGTGAGCGGCTGATCTCGATGTAGCGGCCCTCGTAGGTGCGGCCGGAGTCGATGAGGACGCCCCGGGCGGCGAGGGTGGGTTGCAGGCGCTTGAGGCGGTCGGAGAGGACTTTGCCGGTGGTCGGCCATCCCTTGGGCAGGGGGCGGTAGTCCTCGCCGGTGTAGAGGCGGGTGAAGTGGTGCAGCCACTCCGTGGACGTCATCCGCTGCCCCGGGCCCGGCTCGATGTCGGCGGCGTGCCGCAGGACGGTCTGCGCCAACAGGTCGCCCTCGATCACGTCGTCGTTGAGGTCGTCCAGGGCGGCCCGGTAGGCGGCGAGCGCCCCGAAACCGGTGGCGGCATCGAGCTGCGCGCACAGATGGGCGAAGTCCGCCATCCGCAGATCGGTCGGGGTCTCCGCGTCGACCGCACGGACCTTGACCGTGAGATCGAGCAGGGACCCGAGGACGACGGGCAGGGCTTCCGCGTACTCCGCCCACAGCTCCGCCTCGGTGCGCCGCACCCGCGGGCGTTCCAGCCGGAGCGGCAGGAGCCGTTCGGCGAGGTCGGGGCGGATGACTCCGACGTCGATGCCGGTGAGGAGCAGGGGCCGGCGGTAGCGGGCGCGGAAGACGTCCCCGTCGGTGAACAGGGCACGCTTGACGCTCTCGGCTCCGGTCACGATGCAGCACATCGCGTCGGACAGGTCGGGGGTCATGTGGGAGAGGTTGTCGAGCGCGGTGACCCATCCGGCGGCCACGGCCGCGATCAGGTTCTCCTCGTCCTTCGGCGCGCGGCGCAGGTCGCCGGTCATGCCTTCGATGATCCGGGTGAGCATCCGGCCGCCGGTGGACTTCCCCGCGCCCTGGGGACCGGTGAGGAACGGGGCGGGGACGGGCACGGACGGTTCGAGACAGCCGATCAGCCACGCGATGGCCAGGCACTCGGTCTCGGCGGTGGCGAAGTTGCACAAGCGGAGCAGCAGATCGATGCCCTTGCCGTCGGTGTCCCGGGCGGGCAGGGGCAGTTCCCCGGTGAGCTGGGTGCGCCGCCAGCACACCTCACGCGGGTCGGGAACGGTGATGTCCCACCCGGTGGAGTGGATACGGACCGATTGGCCGTCGGCTCGCCCCAGGTCCAGCCACGTTGCCCCGTCCGTCCCGGGGGCGACGCGGATGTGTACCGGTTGTACGTCCTCGGTCAGCGCGAGCGCTTCGATCAGATCGAGTGCTTCCTTGAGGGCGGTGCCGTTGAACACGCCGATGCCGTCCTTGAACAGCCCGACCATGAGTTCTTGCCGGTGGCTTCCGGTGGTGCCCTGGGAGCGGATCGGGCGGGCCACGGGGTGGCCGTTGCGCTGCGCGTACACGGTCCCGTCGGCAGTGCGGAAGTACCGGAAGTGCGCCTGCGCGTACTCGGTGATGATCTCGCGGGCGGGGGTCTTGTCGTCGTCGGACATGGTCACAGCCCCAACCGGGTACGGGCGTTGGCCCAGGCGTCGGTGCAGTGCCGGGCCGTTTCGCCCTTGGCCTGCGCGGCGGCGAACAGCCGGGCGACGTGGGTGTCGGTGAGGCAGCCGCACCGGCCGTGCCGGGACAGCACGGCGAGGAAGGTGCGGTACACGGCCGCGTGAACCGCGCTGGATGCCTCCGTGATGCGCTGCTCGGCCATGGCGACGCCCCGTTCCAGGAAGACGGGCGTGCGGTGCGGGCACTCCCCCTGACCGCCCCTCAGGAGCCCTGAGAGCGCCTGTGACGCCCTGGGGGCGGGAGACGGCTCCTTTACTGCCAAGGCCCGGACAGCGTCCGGGAGAGCGGCCATGGTGCCGGTGCCGGGTCCGAGCCAACGGGCGTAGGCCATGGTGGACTTGATGTCGACACCGGGGCGGACCGCGTTCACGGAGCGCATGGCGCCCCGGTAGATCCAGTGTTCGCCGCGCGTCGTCGGCACGGTCCGCGTGGCGGGCAGGGCGGTGCGAGCCCAGGCGATGGCGTCGGCGTCATCGAGGTCGAGGACGGTCAGTCCGGCGCCGCCGGGGTGGTAGGCGACGCACACCGCCTGCCGCCACGCCGCCGCCCACTCGGGGGAGACGATGACGGCGGGGTCGGTGGTGGCGGCGGCCCAGGCGTGGCAGACGCCGGGGCAGCGGCACGGGCCCGGGGTTCTCATGTTCGGCCGGCCGCCGCACGCGTTGTCCGCGCACGTCGTGCAGTTGCCGAAGGGGACCTTGCCCCGGCGCAGGGGCAGCACCGGGACGCCGGACGCTGCGAGACTCAGCGCCACGTGCTGCGGGTAGGGCGTGGGTTGCGTCATGCTGGGGTATCTCCAGTTCCTTGACGGGTTCTGGCAGGCAAGGGCGACCGCGAATCTTTGGCGAGAGGGGCGGTCGCCCTTGGCGTAGCTAGCCGTGGAAGTGGTTGCGTTTGATCACGGCCTTGCGGATGTTCACGGTCGTGCCGCCACGGTGGCCGCCTGCTCCGAGGACCTGGACGGCGATCCAGCCGCCGAAGATGACGGCGGCGAGGATGATGAGCTGGCCGATGAACGCGGTCAGGGCCGCGATGAACGAGGTGAGCAGCAACAGTCCGCCGCACACCGCGAGGAAGCCGACGCCCCCGAGGGCGACGTTCACCGCCGTCCGCGAGACGGCCGGCTTGGCCGCGACCGGGGCGGGCCGCGGGTGGTCGACGGCGTAGCCGGTGACGACACGTCCGTCGGGCAGGACGACGCTCGCCACCGCCGGAACGGTGCCCGGCTGCACCGGCACCACCGGCGTCGGCTGGACAGCGACGGGCGGGAGCGGGGTCGGGTAGTGGACTTCCACGGCCCGTTCGGCGGGCGCGCGGCCGGTGTGCTCGGGGTACATGCGGAATCCCTTCCGGGCATGGGTCAGGGAGGCAGCGGCGCCCCTTCCGGGGTGCCGTCGGAGGGGGTGTTCTGGGGGGTGTGACCTGCGTTCCTCCCTGCCTCCCTGAACGATCATTCGTGCAGGTCAGGGCGAGGGAGGCGGGTCAGGGAGGGGTTCAGGGAGTTCTCCCTGTCTCCCTGACCCGCAGTGGTTCGGCTCCCTGCCGTCAGTCGGCGGAAGCGGAACCGGTGGCGTCGCGGTCGGCGAGGGCGCGGGCGACGCGGTCGCGGGCAACGCACATGACGCCGTCGGACTTGTACGGCCCGGCGCCGGCGTCGTCCAGGACGCGCTTGAGGTCGAGGAACGACCACTCGCCATACGCGCCGGCGTTCCGCGCGGCGAGCCGCGCGAGGACGTCCTTGGTGCGGACGCGGGGCGCGTCGCCGATCACGGCGGCGATGTCGGCGAGCGGGTCATGTTCCTCGCTGCGGCCGATGGAGTGCAGGGTGGTCACCCCGTCCCGCAGGGCCTTGGCCCGGTCGGTGATGGCGGTGGCGGCGTCGTCGTCGATGTAGTGCGTGCGGACCGTGATGGACGACTGCCCGGCCGGGATGGTGATGCCGTCGGAGGCGACGACCAGGGTTCCGCGGTCCAGGCCGGGCCGGAGCAGGTTCGGGGCGGCGCCGCCGTCGACGGCCTTGTCCCCGAGCGCCATGCGGGCCTGCGACTCGGTGCCCAGGGCGAGGGAGGCGCGGGTGTGGGCGCCCTCGCGCACGAGCTTGGGCAGGTTCTCGTTCGTGGGGTCCTGCGTGCCCTGCCACATCAGCACGTTCACCGCACGGCCCTGGTTGTGGATCTTCCGCACGGCCATGAAGTACCGGCTGTTCGCCTTCGACCCGCCATACGGCCGCTTGTCGGCGTCCTTGGCCGGGCACATGAACGCCACCTGCGCCTCATCCACCAGCACGATGAGCGGCGGGAAGGTGGTGCCGGGCGGGGCCTGGATCCGGCGGTTCATCTCATCGACGGCGCCCTCAACCATCTCGGTCACCTCGATGACGTGCTCATCTGTCGGCCCCTGGATGAGCGTGGAGGCCAGGCCGTCGAACATGGCCCAGTCCCCGACGCCCTTGAGGTCGCCCATGAGGAACTGCACCGACCGGTCCAGCGACAGCCACAGGGCGAGCGAGCGCAGGGCCACGGTCTTGCCCTGGTTCGACAACCCGGTGATGAGCAGGTGCCGCTGGTAGAGGGACAGGGCGGCGGCGTCCCCGCGCAGGTCCTGTCCCCAGGGGGCTTTGCCTTTGGTGTAGTCGGCGGTCATCGTGTCGTCGGTGACCAGCGGCGACGGACCGATCGGCTCATCCAGCGCCCCCGAGTCGGCGACCCACAACCTGACGGTGCGGGCAGCCTGCGGGATGGTGATGAACACCTCGTGTTCGTGCCGGGTGAGGTTCTCGGCGAGCTTGCGGCGCTTGCCCTGCACCTCGTTCGTCGACACCCCCGAGGGAAGGGTGACGTCGACCTCGACACCGCATCCGGCGATGGTGATCGGCCCGAGCATGGAGGCGCCGGCGTCGCCCATCTCCTTGATGGCCCGTGCCAGGGCGGGGACTCCGAGGTCGCGCAGGGCCTTGACGACGATGGACGGCGTGATCGGCTCCCCCTCGCCGGTGCGGGCGTTGGCGGGGAGGGCCCACTGGGGTGCGGCGTGCTGCTTGCGGCCGACGGACCACAGGGCGAGCAGGGCGAGGAACGGGCCGATCGAGAGCAGCGGGCCCCACACCACCTGAACGATGCGGATCAGCAGCGCGATGAACTCGACCGTTGCCGACAGCGGGGTGACGACGTCCCCGGCGTCGCCCGTGCTGACGGCCATGACGACCCCGAGCGCGACCAGCGCACCGATTCCCATGCCGGTGCCGACGGCGACGCCCTTGGCCGCGTCCATGGGGGAGTGGAGAAGGTCCATGCGGCGGTGGTGGCGGGCGGCGCGGAAGCGCTGCAGCCGCTCCTCCCACTCCTCGGCGGCTTCCAGGTTCCCCGCGGCCTCGGCTGCGCGGATCATGCGCTCGTAGCGTGAGCCGGTGCGGCCGTCCCAGGTGCGGCGGGCCACGATCCGCCCGCCGTTGAACGTGTAGAGGCCGTGCCGGACCACGGCGCGGCCGGCGGCCCGGGTGCGCTCGTGCGTCACGGCGGTCTTCACGGCGCGGCCGGAGCGCACCCACAGCGGCACCGGCCGCGCGGGCGGCGCGTCCGGCACCACGGTGAGGGTGGTCACGGCCGCCGTGTCGACGGCGGCCGGTTCGGCGGGCAGTTCGGTGGTTTTGTGCAGGTGAACGACGTTGTCACCCATGACGGAACGTCTCCTGACTGCCCCCGGACGGGGCGACAAGACGAGAAGAAGAAGGGGGCGCCGACGTGGTGGGCGTCGGCGCCCGAGAGAGGGGGTCAGCGGCGGTGGCCGGCCTTGTGAGCGCGCAGACCCGCCTTGCAGGCCCGGCACTTACGCTCGGGCCCGTTACCGGCGACCGGGGCGGGGATCACGTCACCGCAGACGGCCCGGGTCACGCCGAACACCAGCGGCCCGCAGTCCGGGCAGTGAAAGTGCGAGATCAGGACGGGCGCCTTGCCGGTGCGCGGCATGCTCACCACCACCCCGACGCCTTCTTGGCGGCCTTGGCGCGGGCGGCCTCGTTGACGAGCCGCAGCCGCTCGCCGTGCAGGGCGGACAGTTCCGCGTTCAGCCGCGTCTCGGCGGCGCTGCTCGTGGACTCCATCTGCGTCTCGGCGCGGCCGGTGCTGCGGCCCCGCAGGGTGCGGTAGGTGCCACTGGCGGCGGCGCGGAGCATGGCGCGGCGCTCGTGGCCGGTCAGCGGCCACAACTCACCCTGGCGGACCGCTTCCAGCTTCTTGGTGGTGTGCCTGATCTCGCGGTCCAGGCGGCGCATGTCGGCGTTGCTCATGGTCGGCTACTCCTCGAGGTGTCGGGGTGGTCAGGCGGCATGTGCGGGGAGGGCGGCGGGCGCGAGGAAGCGGAGTGCGGCCACGGCCTGTTGGGGGACCACGCCGTTGCCCAGCGCCTTGAGCTGTGCGGAGCGGGACAGGCCGGGGACGGCGGTGACGTGCCCGGCGGGCAGTCCCATGAGCCATTCGACGAAGGCGGGGCTCAGCCGTCCCACAGCGTCAACTGGCCCGGGGGCGGGGCGCTGGATGACCGTTTCCCACCGCGCGACCGCTTCGGCGTACTGGCCCCACTCGACGGCTCCGCCGGGAACGCGCTCACCGCCGTCTCGGGCAGGTTCGCCGTGCCCGACCGCACGCGCCGGTCCGTCGCATCCGTGCGCGAGACCGCGCCCTTCGCGCCGTCCGTGGCCCGCGGGGTCGGCAGGAGCGAGCCCATCTCGGCGGCCAGGCTCTTGCCGTGCGTGCCCGCTTCCTGCGAGGGGCTGCGTTTGGTCTGCCGGTTCTCGTTCTCCGACGCACGCGGGGTGGGCAGCAGCGAGACGACGTGACGCAGGTTCATCCCGCCCTGCGCCGCGTGTCCGGCTCCGGTGTTCTCCGAGGTCGACGGGGTCGGCAGGAGCGAGGTGACGGCGGTCGGAAGCTGCCCGCGCTGCCCGCCGCCCTTGAAGTCCCGTGCTGCCGGCGTCGGCAGGCCAGGCGAGGACGAAGAGCCGCCTTCGCTGGTGAGCCGCTCCCACGTCAGATGCGCGAAGAGTGCACCACCGCGCATCGAACCCGAGGGCGGCAAGGTCTCCAAGCACGGTGTCGAATCCGAGAGAAAGGTGCCCTGCGACGTTCTCAAACACCGCGAGACGGGGTCGTAGAACCCCAAGGGCACGGGCGATGTCGGGCCAGATGTGCCGCTCATCAGCGGTTCCCTTCCTCTTGCCGGCGGAACTGAACGGCTGGCACGGATAGCCGCCCGTCACGATGTCGACCGGCTCCACCTCGTCCCAGGGGGCGGCGGTGACGTCCCCCAGGTTCTTCACCTGCGGGTAGCGGTGGGCCAGGATGCGGGCGGCCCCGGCGTCGTTGTCCGCAACCCAGGCCGGCGAGCCGCCGAAGACGGCCTGGACGGCCATGTCCAGGCCGCCGTAACCGGAGCAGAGCGAACCGATCCGTAACGACGTCATGCCACGACCCGCTTCCACGCCGCCCGAAGACGGACCTCGGAAGCGGAGTGCCCGGACGCACGGAACCGGGCAGCCATCTCCCGGTACGACAGAGCCGGGGTCTCGCTGTGCCGGATCTCGTCAACGACGACGTCCAGCGCCTCATCGGTGAGCGCCGGCGTGGCCTCCAACGAGCGGGCCGTGAGCGGCTCGATCGGCCCCCACACCGGCAGCTCCCACCGGGGCGTGACGCCGGGTGTGACGCGGGTCGTCACGCTGGTCAGAGCCCTGCCGGTGTCCTCACCCTGGCGGGCCGTCTCCAGCGTCGACCATGCCCCGGCGAGGGTGGCGGCGGTCTTGGCCTGGACGCGTGCGACGCGCGCCCCGGCTTCCGTCACGGCCGTCAGCCGCGTCTCCTCCGTGGCCGCCTCGGCACGCAGTCGGGCGCGGGCCACGGCCGCTTCGTCGCGCGCTTCCTGCTGAATCCCGCGGATCGCGTCCAGGGCGACCGGGGTGAGCGCGGTGCGCTCCCACAGGCCGTGCACGAGCCACAACGCTTTGGCCGCGATCGGCAGCCACGCCACGGCCAGCCACGCCCCGGCGGAATGCTCCGCGGTGAGCGCGTGCGCGACCAACACTCCGGTGGCCAGGAAGCCGAAGGACCAGCCGACGGCGGTCACGGCCCGGTTGTGGTCACCCTGGGCTGCGAGGCGGCGTTCGTAGGCGAGGGTGGCCAGCCATCCCCCGTCGATCCCGAGACCGACGACCACGGCGACTGGCCACGGCATGGCCGTGCCCAGCCACATCACCACCACCGCGAGGGTGAGGACCATGGACACGGCCGTCATGGCAACGGCCGGCAGTACGGTCTTGGCGCTCATACGGTGGCCCCTTCCTGCTCGCGCACGTCCACGGCCGCGATCAGGACGACCGGAGTGCTGTCATCGCCGTGCTTCTGGCTGTCCTCGATCCAGGACCACTCGGCACCGGGCGACACCTCGTAACCGAGGGAGGCCAGTGCCTCCCGGCGCTCCGCACCGGTGGGCACCGGGCCGGGCTCGAACCGGACGGTGGGCCACTCGGTCTCCCCGTACCGCACGACGTACAGGCGCCACGCGCTGTCGTCGCTCGCCATCTGCGCGGTCAGCGTCCTCACGCGGCACCTCGCTCGAACGAGGGGTTGACCAGGCCGGTCAGCGCGGCGATGTCGTTGCCCGTGAGGAGCGTGCGTTCGGTCATGGCGTGCGCCACGATGCGGACCTCGCGCCACAGGTGGCCGATCTTGCGGCGGGCCATGCCCCGGACCATCGCCCAGGACTTGCCGCCCGCGGGGACGTGGTCACGGGCCAGGCAGTAGCCGAACTTGGCCAGCGTGTCGATGGTCTGCTCACGGTCGTGGTCGGCCGTGCACGCCAGCGCACGCTCCGGGGTCCACAGCCCGTAGGCCATCAGGTAGCCCACCTGCGCGATCTCACCGGCCGCCGCCATCGCGGCGAAGTGCCACGGCGGCGTGTTCCTCGCCTCGTGCGCGGTGTTGCCGGTCAGTGCCCAGCCGCCCGGCTCCGGCTCCCAGGTGATCACCTCGGAGGTGATGACGCGCATTCCGTAGGCCATGGCGAGCACCGCGTGCCCGGCCTCGTGGAAGGCGATCCCGAGCCGCGCCGCCTCGTAGGGCAGCGGCATCTCGAACGCGGGCCGGGGGTTGCCGCGGTGGTCGTTCAAGAGCTCGGGGGCGGGTGCCGTGGCCATCATGCGGCACCACCCGGGAGGCTCGCGCCGGCGCTGCGGTTGAGCAGCGCGACCCGCGCGGTGAGGGCGCGGCGGCGGGCCCGGCGGATGCGGCGGATGTCCAGCTCGGTCGGCGTGCGGTCCAGCGTGGTGATGTGCGCGTCCAGCAGCTCGACGTCCGCCAGGATGACGGGCATCTCCTGCTCGATCGCGTCCAGCTCCGCGTTCGTCGGCTCCATGAAGTCCGCGAACGCGGTAACAACGTCCTGAACAGTGACGATGTGACTCATTGGGTCGTGTTCTCCCTTGCAGGTGGCAACGGCCCGAACAGAGCCCCCGGTGTTCCCGCACCGGGGGCTCACGCCGTTGAAGTCGGGCTCTCCGGCTCCCTGCCACTCCGGCCGTACGGACCCCGCTCCGAGAGCGGTCCCGGACGGCCGAAGGAGGCAACCGGCGCAGCGCTAGCCGCCGCGATTCGGTGGAACGTGACCGGCTGGCCGTGGCGCTCGTTCGCGCTCACGGACCGGGGGGGATGAAACGGCGCTGCCGTGTCGGTCGCTCACGGCAGCGCCTATCGCTTTCGTCGACTCATTGCCGTTCCTTTGGTCGTCTGATCAGGGGGTACGCACTGCAAGGGGGACCGTTGTCCCCACTCTCCGGCCGTTGCTCGCGGTCACCGGGCGACCTCGCCAGTACGGGCCGAAGCCCTGTTCCACCTGGCCTTTAGCGGGATTGCAGCGTCCCCGCCCTCTGCTGATGAGCAGCCCAAAGAAGGCCCCTCAGGTGTTGCTGAGAACCGCTATCGAGCCGAAGCTCGATGCGATACCTCTATTACAGGTACTGCATCGAGTTCCGTCAAGCTTGCCGACGGGTTCTCCGTGTCTCGCGCCGGGACTTCTTGGCGCACCATCAGGATCGGTGCAGGTGAGGGGCGTTGTTTACCCCGCGCATGGACACCTTGGGCCGATCTCGTTACCGTCAGGAAGTCCCTAGACGTCCCACCGGGGGTAGCGATGTCCAACGAGCGCTTAAGGTCTGCTCTCTTGGCTCAGGGCATGACCGTGCAGGACCTGGCAGCCGCGATCGAGGTCAATCCGAAGACCGTGGAACGCTGGATCACTCAGGGAAAAGTCCCGTATCGGCGGCATCAGTACGCGACGGCGTCGCTGCTCAAGGTCGATGTGACGACGCTGTGGGAGGACTCCCGCACGGTCGAAAGCTCCTCCGACCTGAGCAAGGCTGAGATCGTCACCATCTACCCGCACCGGCACATGGTGCCCGCCGGCCTGTGGCGCGAGATTTACGGGCGGGCCCAGTCGCACATAGACGTTCTCGTCTACTCCGGGCTGTGGCTGTCGGAAGACCCGCTGTTCCATGACCTGCTCAAAACCAAGGCGCAGGCGAACGCCCAGGTGCGCATCCTGCTCGGGGATCCGACCTGCGCGGCGGTCAAGCAGCGCGGCATAGACGAGGGTCACCAGATCATGGACGGCAAGATCCGGAACGCACTGATGAACTACCGTCCACTGTTCGCCAGTCATCCCGACATCGGGTTCCGGCTGCATGACGCGACGCTCTACAACTCGCTGTTCCGAGCCGATGACGAGATGCTGGTGAACACCCACGTCTACGGCATCGGCGCGTACCTCGCGCCAGTCCTTCACCTCCGGCGACTGCCGGGCGGGGGACTCTTCGACACCTACGCGAACAGCATCGAACAGACCTGGGGAGGCGCGCGCCAGGTGACGGAACACGACCTCACGGGAGCCTGACCATGGGACGCATCGACTATCTGCACGACCCTGACGCCCCGCCGGCCAACTCCGTCGTGCCGTCCGTCGTCGCGTTCGTCCAGAACGACGCGGGCGAAGTACTGGTGATCCAGCGGTCCGACAACGGCCGGTGGGCACTCCCCGGTGGCGGGCACGACGTGGGCGAGTCCATCAGCGACACGGTCGTGCGTGAAGTGTGGGAAGAGACCGGAATTAAGGCCGAAGTCGTCGACGTGTCCGGGATCTACACCGACCCCGGACACGTGATGCTCTACGACGACGGCGAGGCGCGGCAGCAGTTCAGCATCTGCTTCCGCGCGCGGCCGGTCGGCGGTGACCTGCGCACGAGCAGCGAGACGACACAGGTCCGCTGGGTTGCCCCAGCGGACCTGGCGGACCTCGATATCCACCCGACGATGCGCCTGCGCATCGAGCACGCCATGGACGGGACGCGCGTCGCTCCCTACATCGGCTGACGCTTCGCGGCGGCGACCCGCTCCAGCACACGGGCGGTGCTGGCCAGGATCTCCGGTTCGGCGCGACGGATGAACGTGCCGATCAGGCTGTCCGACCCGTACCGCCCGGCGATCTCGTTCACGCGGTCCACCGGGTTGGTGGGGGTGCCGTCCGGCGTGGTGTTCATGTCGCAGTAGCAGAGAGCATCCGCGAGGTGCGGGCGCTCGCGGGGAAACTCGCTCTCCAGCTCATCGCGCAGTCCCCGTGCCTCGGCTTCCATCCATGCACAGGAGTGGTGGGCCACCAGCCGGGTCACCCGCACGTCGGCTTCGGTGTTGTCCCTCAGGTACCGGGCACCGTCCAGCGGATGGAAACCGGTCTTCGCAAGGTCCGGCGAGTACCCGATGTCATGGAGTACCGCCGCGGCCTCCAGCAGCTCGGCATCCTCCCCGAGGATATGAGCGATCGTCCGCGCTCGCTCGGCCACTCCGAGCGAGTGCTGCCACCGGCGCGGCAGCGGTTCGGCCAGTAGCGACTCTGCAAGGGGGTAAGCCCACTCCGTCAGTCCCGATGCGCTCACAGCTTGGGCCCCTCCTCTTTGCTCGGCACTGTCAGCACAGTGCGCTGCTTTCCTTGCCGCGTCGCTGACAGCAGTCCCGCGGCTTCGAGCTTGTCCAGCGCCTTCGCCACGGTCGGCCGGGAGACTCCGAATCGAGTGGCGAGTGTCGAGGCGCTGGGGAACGACTCCCCTACGGCGATCCCGTCCGTCGTGATCACCTCGGCAAGCCGCTCAGCCAGTGGCCGGCGGTCGACGCTCTCCCCCTCTTTGATCACGCGCCACCGGCCGCCAGGAACGGGCTCAGCCACCCCTTCTTCCCTGAGCACGTTGAAGGCCCGGAGCACCACGCCACGGGAAACCCCGTGCCGCTCCATGAGCATCGCCAGGGTCGGCAGCTCCGTCATCTCAGGCTCTGCCACGATCTCAGCCTTCACGGCGTCCGCGATCTTCACAAAGGTCCCCCGAGGGCTGATCTGCTGCGACACTCCCTCTCCCTCTCCGTCTGCCGTCGTCGTCTGTCGTCAAGACTCCCACGACCGTTCGCCCAGCGGCCTTCAGCATCCGCCTGCACTGTGTGCGGATCCCAGAATGTCAGTGGCAGCCGATAAAATTCGCCCCGCATTTTTCGGTGTGTCTACGCGGATAGAAATAAAACTGGAGTAAAGGCATCCGGTTCACGCGCTGTGACGCCCGGTTGAGTTGCGATGTTTTTCTTCTCCACAGTGTGTACATCGAAAAACGCCAGCTCAGGACCCCTTCTGTGGATCCATCTGTGGGTTATCCACCAGCCTGTCCACCGGGTCATGCACAGATAATGGGGGTTTACGCACAGTAATGGGAGAGTTCTCCACAGCCCCTGTGGATAACCAGATTGGCGGTTGTCTCACTCGCTGTCACTATGGCCGCTGACGGGTGGCGTGGTCGCAGAAAAGGCGGCCCCCGCTGCAACGGGAGCCGCCCCGACCTTCCCTAGCTTTGAGAAAGGTCTAGTCATGACGGTACCCACGGATCCTGAGGAACTGCACTCCGAGGTGGGCACGAAGGACATGTCCAAGCCTCCTGCTGCGCGCACTGGATGGCTGCGCAGGCGTCCATGGCTTGTGGTTGGTGTTCCAGTGCTGGGGCTCGCAGCAGGTGGCTTGGTGTTTGCCTTTCCCGGGCTCGCTGCCCCGATCGGCACTTCTGTCGGCGTCATCACTGTTGCGGTGTCGCTGGTGCGCCGCGATGGGCCGTCGGATGGAGGACCGGTTGGGTGAGCGGGAACGGCTTCCGCGGATCTGACTGGTTGGCTTGTGGGCCATGTGTGGGCCACAAGCCGGATGTGGAAGAGGTGCGAAGGCATCTCCACTGGTCAGGTACTGCTCCGAGGTCGACTGCCGACCGGTCTTGAAAACCGTCGTGGCAGCGATGTCACCGTGGGTTCAAATCCCACCGCCTCCGCAGGTCAGAGACATGCTGGTCAGAAGGGGTGTCCCGCCATGAGGGGCACCCCTTCTACATCGGTCCTGTCTTACGTTGATCCGGTCGTGTCGCGTTGTGGATCAGTGTGTGTGGACCAGGCGTGGACCAGGAACCGGCGGACGCGAGCCACTGGTACACCCCCTTCCTCAGTCGGCTGCGGGCCTCCACTGGTCGGCCTCTCGCGCCGCCGCGCGGGCGCCGAGGAACCCGACGGCGAGAGAAACCAGAGCGCAGGTTGTGATGCCGGCGGCCAGGACGGTCCAGGACACGGAGCCCTCCTGAACCAGGGCGATGAAGAACACTGAGTGCCATGCTGTTACTGCGCCGGTCACGACCGTGGCAATCAAGAGCGGGACGGTCAGGTGCCAGGAGCTCACGGAACGGAACACGTGGCGGCGGCCGGTCAGGACGGACAGCGGGGCGAGTGCGTGGCGGATACGGACGAATTCCGCCGCAGCGCTCACGGCGCCGGCGACCAGGAGGAAGAGAAGACCGGTAACGCCGAACAGCTGGATCCAGTTCGGAAGACGGGTCCCTGAGGAGCCCAGCCATGTTCCGCCCAGCTCGGTGACTTGCACCGACGGGTTCGGGAGCGTGTACGCGGCTTTCTTCACCGCAGCGAGGTGTCCTGGTGCAGGAGTCACGACAAGGAGAGACTGCGTGCCGTCCGGCCTCACCGTGATCTGGGAGGCTTGCGTGAACTTGATGTCGCCGTACCAGCGGCGCAGCTCTTCCACCTGAGCGCTCGTTCCCGCTGGGCTGGTGTCTCCGGAGCAGCTCACGCGCAGGGAGCGAAGGTCATGGCAGGAGCCCTCGATCGACACCCATGGATCTCTGGGCGGGCCAGGATCGTGCATGGTGCGGGTCAGCAGAAGCGATCCGGACGGCAGTGAGGAGCGGAATCGTTCGGTCTGCGCCGAGGTCATGCCACTGGTGGTCAGTTCGATCACCGTGTCTTTGATGCGCTGATGTGTAGCGTGAGCCGCCTTGGAGTGCTCGCCGAGTCGGCTGGTCCATACCTGCATTTGGGCGACGATCCCGATGCCGATCACCATGGCCAGTGCGAGGCGCACGATGACTCCGGGATGAGCGTGTGTCCACCGGCCGCCGATCAGGCGTCCCGCGTGGCCCCGGCGTCTGCCGCCTTCGGCGAGCCAGGCCCCCAGATGGCGGGTGGCGAGCGCCACGACGGAGGACAGGAATGCCCACATCACGACAGTTCCGCTGGTGAACACGATGAGCTGCGCTTTGCGGGGCACGTACTGGCTGGACAGGATCAGTGCGACGCCGATTCCACACGCAAGCAGGCGCCACGCCGGAACGCGTGATGTGAACGAGGTCGGGCGGGTGGACCTGCCGTCTCGGCGGACGCGGTGGGTGGCCACGACGATAGTCACCACGGCCAGCAGAGAGACGACTCCCGCCCCTGCCGCCGTGGGCCAGGCGCCCCATACATCGCGGTGATCGAGGATGTATCCGGTGGGGCCAAGGCGGATGTCGCGTAGAGAGGCGACGACGTAGGGGACGAACGCGGCGAGGGTTCCCCATGCCACGGGGAACGCAGCTTCGCCGATGTTGACCATCATTCGGTGCCGCGACGTCCCGCCGAGTGCTTGCAGCAGGCTGCTGCGTCGGTCCCGGGAGCGAGAGCCGACCCGCGCGCTGATCACAGCCAGGGCGAGAGCGGGCACGCCCGCCAGTGCCCACATCGCCGTGAGCGGAGATGTCACTGGAGCTTGATCGACCATTTCTCCAGTCGCTCCCCCGCTGCCTCCGAACGCAGCCACGGGCAGCCACCGATGGTCGCTCGTCGGTGGTGCATCGGTCACCCGGACGTAGGCGATTCGCTCGGAAGGAGTGACCAGGCCGTCGCCGGAGATGGTGCCGGCGAACGAACCGTAGCGAGTGCGGATCCCCTCCGAGTTTCCGGTGCGCAGGAGTTCGGGAGACAGCAGTACCTCGCCGGGCTCGGGCCAGCGGGTGACGCCGGCCGGGACCGGGGCCTTGGAGGTGAGGGGGTGGACGAACACGACGGATACGGGCCGCGCGCCGATGGAGTCGGCACCCTCCCGGTACAGCAGAGCGGCGTGCTTGTTGTCGGTAATCACCGGCCCTCTGGCGTCCGCTCGGGTTTCTCGGCCGTCATAAGTGGCGAACGTGGCCACGGTCGCCAGGACGACGAAGGCGACGGCGAACGAGGCGCCGAACAGACCCCACCGGCGCAGCCGGTCGCCAGGGCTGGACCGGCTGGCGGCGAGGCCGATTCTGATCAGTGTGCCCGCAGTGCGCATGCGCGTACGCATCAGAGCGCTCCTACTTCGGCCAGGATCCCGCCGTGGAGCTCGTGCCGTCGGTCGGCTCGGTCGGCGACCGAGGGATCGTGCGTGACCAGGAGCAGCGCACAGTTCCGGTCGCGGGCGGTGGTGAAGAGGAGGTGGGCGACCCCTTCCTTGGCCTCAGGATCGAGGGCACCGGTGGGTTCGTCAGCCAGGAGGACGGCAGGCTCAGTGATCAAAGCGCGGGCGACGGCGGTGCGCTGGCGCTCGCCCCCGGAGAGCATTCCTGTGGGGGTCGAACCGACGGGGACGCCGAGTTCGCCGAGGAGTTCTTCTGCGCGCCGGTAGGCGTCCTGGTGTCTGCCCCCGTCGAGCAGTACTGGCAAGGCGACGTTCTCCACCGGGCTGAGTTCGGGGAGGAGTTCGCCGAACTGGAACACCATGCCGAGAGTGTCGCGCCGCGCTTGCGCGAGCCGAGCGGACCCGAGCCCGGTGATCTCCCGTCCTCCGGCGGTGATGGTGCCTGCTTGCGGCTTGATCAGGCCCAGGATGCACATGAGCAGTGTCGACTTGCCGGACCCACTGGGGCCGGTTACCGCGACCGACTCGCCGGGCGCGACAGATAGTTCCACACCGTCGAGGAGGGTACGGTCGTCGACCTGATAGCGCAGGCCACTCACCTGGAGCCCGGACGAATCGGTTGGTTTCACAGAATCTGGCCTCTTGTTTCAGAAACAGGGGAACGCCGCACCAGCCGGGATGGGCTGGTGCGGCGGGGTGTCGGTGGGCGTCCGCGTTACGGGATGACCCACCCGGAGCAGTCGTCCGGGTTGCCGTAGTTCTCGTCGCATGCCTTGAACTTGTAGATCCTGGACCCGTCGCCAGAGGTGGCGGTCGTTCCCGGGCCGCTGTGGTTCCACAGGGTCCGCTTCGTGTCCGGGCTGGCCGTCCGGTAGTACTCGGCCTTGACCGGGTCGCCGTCCTTGCTGTTGTCCTTGACGGATATCTTCCCGTTGTCGCCGCCGGCGGGCGACCAGGCGTGGGCGCCACCACCGTAGGCGTCAGCGGCGACAGCCGTGGCCGTGGGCACCGCGAGCGCGGCGGTGAGCAACGTTGCGGCGACGATCTTGGCTCTCTTCATTTCTTTCCCCTCCTTGGTCATGTTCCTGGTGACAGGCGGACTTGCCGTGACACGGCGCCATGCCACGGCCCCGCCGTCGTCCCAGCAGCCGCGACGATCACACAGGTGACGCTCAGGAAGCCGTGAGTTTGCGAGGGGATGACTGGAAGTCGACCCGAGCTCCTGGCCGGACTGGCTCGGATACTTCGGTGAGACTCTGAAGGGAACGGAATAACTTGTGAAGGGTGCTCCCGCTTTGTGGAGTTGACGTGCCACACCGAAACGGATCTTGGGAGGGGTGCTGAGGTGCGACAGTTCGCTGACAGGTAGCCCGCCGGCAGATGCAGCCCGCCGGTTGGCGAGAATCGAACGGGTGTGCCGGGTTCACGGCCCTTCCGATAGGGGTGAGGGTGGCGCCTGTGGTCGGAGTGTCACTCGACCTATGCGCTGTCGGCAGCCTCCAAGGCCCGCTCGATCTGTTCGTTCGAGCGCTGCTGGTTCCGGTGAATCGCCTTGGCATAGAAGCGGAAGAGGACAGCGATGCTGTGACCAGCCCGCCGACCGACCTCAGCCGGGGAGACTCCGGACTCCAGCCAGAGCGAGACACCCGCGTGACGCAGGGAGTACGGTACGTCCGCCAGAGGGGAAGCCGCTTCAGCTTCGGTCAGCACCGCGAGCCGGGCCGCCTTCCAAAGCTCCCCGTACTCCTTAGCCTCGATCTTTCCCACCGCCTCCGCCCGACGAGCAGTGAGAACGGCCCCTGACTTGGTAATTCGGTCGGGGGTCGCTGCGTTTCGTGGTGCTCGTGCACGTTTTAGCGGGTGGGGGTTTTGCTGGATATCGTCAGGTCCGATCTCGCTGCTTCGTGAAGAACGTTCAGGGCCTCCACCAGGGGGATCGGGTGGAGTTCGGCTGTCCCGCTCGAGGAGAGCCGCGCCGTCCTGAGGAGTTCCCAGGTTCGCTGGTTGACAGCGTGAGCGGCGGTGGCGGCCTTGTCGTTGCTCAGGAGGACGAACGACTCGAAGAGGACCGACCTCCTGTTCTCGTTCTCCTCCATCTCGGTCAGCGCGTCGGATGCGTCCTTTCCCTGGTCACGGGCGCGCCCGGCGTCCATGGCGGCCCTCTGGATCTTCTTGATGCACGACACGTACTCGATGTAGGTGTCGAGTTTCCGTTCGTCCCAGCGGGTGGCCATCAGGTGCCGCAGCTTCGTCCGCTCGGCCATGGCCGTTGCGAAGTAGGACGTCAGGGCGCCGATGAGGACGCCGACCAAGGTAATGATCTGGGTGGCCATGCCGGACAACGTACCCGTGCGGGAAACCGCCGACCGGGTGGAGGAAGCGGCGGGCTCGGGGGCCGGGTGCGTTCGGGGGCGGAGGACGTCGTGCTGTTCGCGGATGTGTCCGGCCGCGCGTGTACGACGTCGGGTGAGGTGGCTCAGGAGGCGGCGGCGCGCAGCAGGCGGAGCTGGCCGATCTCGGCCGCGTTCTTCATCAGTTCGGCGTTCACCCACGCGAGCATGTGGGCCCGGGTGTGCGCGGGGTCGTCCGGCCAGGGGAACGGGGCCGTGGTGTCCAGGTCGGCGTCGGTGAGGTCGTCCAGCAGCGCGAGCCATTCCGTGCGCAGGGCGCGGAGCCGGTCGACGGCGGGTGCGCCCTCGCCGGGCCAGATGACGTCGGTCCGCTCCCGCGGGCGGTGTCCCCGCGCGTGGTCCAGCGTCACGCTCCACCACCAGTCGATGTGCCAGCTCAGCCAGGCGATCGTCGGGACGGGTACGGGGTCCGGTTCGGTGTCGGCCCAGTCGGGGGTCCAGGTGCCCCCGGGGGAGCGGCGTACCGTCCAGCAGTGGGGGGCCGGTTCCCAGAGGAAGTCCTCCGGTTCCAGTCGTTCCAGGTGGTACTCGAAGAGCGACCAGGTCAGTTCGAACTGCATGCGGAGGAGTTCGGTCCGGGGCGTGGCCGGGGCAGGGAGGGTCATAGTTCCTCGTCGGTGGCGAGCAGTTCCCAGGACACGTCGCGCAGGGCTGGTTCCGCGTCGCAGCCGGAGGGGACGTGCGGGGCGGGCTGGAACCAGACCACGGTGAGCCGGGAGCGGTACAGGACGCGGTCGTGGGCCGGGTCGACGGCCTCCGAGCGGAAGCTGCCGACGCAGGTCACGGCGGGCAGCACCTCCACCGGTCCGAAGGCCCCCGCGTACTGGTCGGGATACTCGCGCGGGGGCGGGACCAGGTGGACCGGTGCGCGGGGGAAGGTCCGTTCGGCGGAGCGGAGCAGGGCGGCGATCTTGAGGTCGTTCAGACGCTTGCAGGGATAGCCCTCGAGCAGTCCGTCGTACGTCGACGACATGCGCAGCTCGGTGAGGTCGACCGAGCGGCCGGAGGCGAGGACGACGCGGGCGAGTGCCATGGTCGGCACTTTAGAGCGGTGGTGCATGCGGGGCTTTCGATTTTCGGGGGGCGGAGAGAGGAGCCGGGCGGCGTCAGTGGCCCGTCATACGGGCGGCCGAGGCGATCGTCGCGCGGGCCTCGTGTTCGGACAGGCCGGTGGTGCGGGCCGCGTCGGCCAGGAGGTCCGCCAGGGCGGGGCCGATGCCGTTCTCGTAGGCGCGGCAGGCCGCCCAGAACAGGCGGGTGTTGCGCTGGCCCTCGTGCGCGGCGAGGACGAACTGGACCAGGCCCCGGCCGTGTCTGCCGGCGGCCGCAGGCGCCGGGTGGTGGGCGCGGGGTGGGGGGAGGAGCAGGCGGAGGAGGGCGGGCGGGCAGGCCGCCGGGGGCAGGTGGGCGGTGCCCGGGGCGGCCGTGTAGGTGCCGTGGGCGGTACGGGAGCCGGGGCCGACCAGGTAGCCGCCGGCGCCCCGGATGTCGATGCCGGGGGCGAGGCGGCCGGCGGAGTTGGGGACGACGGCGTCGGGCGGGCCGCTCAGCCACAGGTGGCGTCCGCCGCTCGGGGTCAGGACGACGACCGTGGGCGGGATCGTGAACAGGTGGCGCAGGGCCAGTTCGCGCAGGGCGGTGGCGGCGTCCGTGCCGGTCTTGGTGTCCAGGTCGACGCCGATGAGGTGGTGCGGGGGGAGGCCGCAGGCGATGCCGTAGCCGGTGGCGCGGGGTGCGGCGGCGAACAGTGCGCGGATGCGGGCGGGGTCGGTGGAGGCGTCGTGGACACCGTGGCCGAAGCGGCCGCAGGTGCCGTGGCATCGGGCGCGGGTGACCGGGTCGTCGCGGTGCGGGGAGCGCAGGGCCGGGAGTTTCGTCCGGGACAGGGGGATTACGGCCAGGCCGCGTTCGGCGGCTGACAGGGCGTGTGCGAGGGCCAGCGTCGTGGCCTGCCGGTCGGTGGTGGCCATGGACTTAGTTTCGTACAAGCGTTCGAAGAAGGGAAGGGGGTGGGGGGTGACGCGCCGGGCCGGGTGGGGGCGGGCGAGAAGGTGCCGTAACGCTTCCTCCCTTGCGGCGCTTGGGGTGCCGAGGTCCCGAGCGGGGGTTCGGGTGAGGGCTGGGCAACTCGGAGGCGGAATGGGGTTTATCGCCGTGTCGTCACGCTTGCGTGGGAAGCGGGGCTTGAGGGGTGGTTCGGCGGGATCCGGTGGGCAATGCTGATCTTGCGACGTCGTGCACAGCACCGGGGCGGGGGGACAACTTCCCCGGTGCCGGCCGTACTTCACGCACCTGCGGTCATGAGCCGGTGCGTCCTGTGGGTTCTGGAGGGAACACAACATGGCAAGCATCCGTACCGCCCGCGTCATCGCCGCGGTCTCCGCTCTTCCGCTCGCGGCCGCCCTGTTCGCCGGCGTGGCGACGGCGGACACCGGCGCCCTCGCGGACGACGGATCGAACGCGACGGCCACGAGCGGCGAGGCCGAGGCCCTCGGCACCGGTGTCGGCGGCGACAACTTCGGCAACTCGGCCACCACGCAGCAGCAGGCCAGCGGTCCCGGTGCTGCGAACCAGAGCAACACCGCCCAGGTCAACGGTTCCGCGTTCACGGCCGTCAACCAGGGCAACGACAACGTGGCCGTCAGCTTCACCCCCCTGTGGTGGTGATGCCGGCCGTCTGACCGTGTGGGTGTGCTTCGTGGGGTGCAGGGTGTCTGTGCGGCGGTGCTCCGGTGCCGCCGCGCAGGCGCGCCGTGGTCCGACCGGGCCGCCGGCGGCCCGGTGCCGCGCGGTCCTCCTCAGGGGCCGACCCGCAGTACCCCTCACTCGCTCGTCCACCTCCAGGAGGTGCGGCAGGCACCACCCCTACAACCTGAGGGGGATCCGGCTTCGGGACCTGCGGGCGATCCGCCGGGCGGGCCCCGCTCATAGCGTTGAGCCATGACCACACTCGTCTGCACCAGCGCTTCGAACGCCGCTGCTCCACCGCCACCGACGCCGACGCAGACCCTCCGGTACCCGTCGTTCTCGTCGTACATGAGGGCCCGCCAGCCGGTGCTCCTGCGTACCGCCCGGTCGCTGACCGGGAACCCGAGCGACGCGGAGGACCTGCTGCAGACCGCGCTCACCAAGACGTACGTCGCCTGGGAGCGCATAGAGGACCACCGCGCGCTCGACGGCTATGTGCGCCGGGCGCTGCTCAACACGCGCACGTCCCAGTGGCGCAAGCGCAAGGTCGACGAGTTCGCCTGCGACGAGCTGCCCGAGCCCGACCCGGTGCCCGGCGGGGACGACCCGGCCGAGCAGCAGGCGCTGCGCGACGCGATGTGGCGGGCGATCATGCGGCTGCCCGCGCGGCAGCGGGCGATGGTCGTGCTGCGGTACTACGAGGATCTCAGCGAGGTCCAGACGGCCGAGGTGCTCGGCGTCTCGGTCGGCACGGTGAAGTCGGCCGTGTCGAGGGCGCTCGGCAAGCTCCGCGACGACGCTGAGCTGGGGCTTGTTCGAAAATGAGCTGACTCTGTGGGAAAAAGTCCTCCGGCGGAGCGTGATCGATCATCCGCACCCCTAGTGACATACCGCGCGGTATGTGCGCAGAATCAGCGCAACCCGTACCGACGCGTAGGCGATGTCGCCCAGGAGGACGCCGTGCTGAGCACCATGCAGGACGTACCGCTGCTGATCTCGAGGATCCTGGCCCACGGGTCGACGATCCACGGCACATCGCAGGTCGTCACCTGGACCGGCGAGGGCGAGCCGCAGCGCCGTTCCTACGCGGAGATCGGCGCCCGCGCGGCCCAGCTGGCCCACGCCCTGCGCGAGGACCTCGGTGTCACCGGCGACGAACGGGTCGCCACCCTCATGTGGAACAACGCCGAGCACGTCGAGGCGTACTTCGCGATCCCCTCCATGGGCGCCGTCCTCCACACCCTGAACCTCCGCCTGCCGCCCGAGCAGCTCGCGTGGATCGTCAACCACGCCGCCGACCGGGTGGTCCTCGTCAACGGTTCGCTGATCCCCCTGCTCGCCCCGCTGCTGCCGCACCTGAAGACCGTCGAGCACGTGGTCGTCTCCGGCCCCGGCGACCGTTCCGCGCTGGCGGACGCCGCCGTCCGGGTGCACGAGTACGAGGACCTGCTCGCCGGACAGCCCGCCGCCTACGACTGGCCGGAGCTGGACGAGCGGACCGCCGCCGCCATGTGCTACACCTCCGGCACCACCGGCGACCCCAAGGGCGTCGTCTACAGCCACCGCTCCATCTACCTGCACTCGATGCAGGTCAACATGGCCCAGTCGATGGGCCTGACCGACGAGGACACCTCCCTGGTCGTCGTCCCGCAGTTCCACGTCAACGCCTGGGGCCTGCCGCACGCCACGTTCATGACCGGCGTCAACATGCTGATGCCGGACCGCTTCCTGCAGCCCGCCCCGCTCGCCGAGATGATCGAGGCCGAGAAGCCGACCCACGCCGCCGCCGTCCCCACCATCTGGCAGGGTCTGCTCGCCGAGCTGACCGCCCGGCCCCGGGACGTCTCCGCCCTCACCCAGGTCACCATCGGCGGCTCCGCCTGCCCGCCCTCCCTGATGGAGGCGTTCGACCAGCTCGGCATGCGGGTCTGCCACGCCTGGGGCATGACGGAGACCTCCCCGCTCGGCACCATCGCCCGCCCGCCGGCGAGCGCGGTCGGCACCGAGTCCGAGTTCGCCTACCGGCTGACCCAGGGCCGCTTCCCGGCCGGCGTCGAGGCCCGTCTCACCGGCCCCGGCGGCGAACGCCTCCCCTGGGACGGCGAGTCGGCCGGTGAGCTGGAGGTCCGCGGCGCGTGGATCGCGGGCGCCTACTACAACGGCCCCGACGCCGAACCGCTGCGCCCCGCCGACAAGTTCAGCGAGGACGGCTGGCTGAAGACCGGCGACGTCGGCACCATCAGCCCCGACGGCTTCCTCACCCTGACCGACCGCGCCAAGGACGTCATCAAGTCCGGCGGCGAGTGGATCTCCTCGGTCGAGCTGGAGAACGCGCTGATGTCCCACCCGGACGTCGCCGAAGCCGCCGTGGTCGCCGTCCCGGACGACAAGTGGGGCGAGCGCCCGCTGGCCACGGTCGTCCTCAAGGAGGGCGCCACCGCCGACTTCAACACCCTGCGCACCTTCCTCCAGGAGGAGGGCGGGATCGCCAAGTGGCAGCTCCCGGAGCGCTGGACGGTGATCGAGTCGGTGCCGAAGACCAGCGTCGGCAAGTTCGACAAGAAGGTCCTGCGCCGGCAGTACGCCGAGGGCTCGCTGGACGTCACGCAGATCTGACGCCGGTACGGCAACGCGCCGGGCGGTGAACGGGAAAGCCCCCGTTCACCGCCCGGCGCGCGTCGTTCGCGAGGCGGACGCCGGTCAGTTGGTCCCGATCCGCGACAGCAGGTCGACGATCCGCTCCTGCACCTCCGTACTGGTGGACCGCTCGGCGAGGAACAGCACCGTCTCGCCGGAGGCCAGCCGCGGCAGGTCCGCCTGGTCGACGGCGGCCGTGTAGACCACCAGCGGGGTGCGGTCGAGCTGCCCGTTCGCCCGCAGCCAGTCGATGATCCCGGCCTGCCGGCGGTGCACCTGCATCAGGTCCATCACCACGAGGTTCGGCCGGAACTGCCCCGCCAGCGCCACCGCGTCGGCGTCGCTCGCGGCCCGCGCGACCTGCATCCCGCGCCGCTCCAGCGTCCCGGTCAGCGCCAGCGCGATCTCCGCGTGCTCCTCGATCAGCAGCACGCGCGGGGGGTGCTGATCGCTGTCGCGCGGCGCGAGCGCCTTCAGCAGTACGGCGGGATCGGCGCCGTACGCGGCATCGCGCGAGGCCTGTCCGAGCCCGGCCGTCACCAGCACCGGCACCTCGGCCGCCACCGCCGCCTGCCGCAGCGACTGCAGCGCCGTACGCGTGATCGGCCCGGTCAGCGGGTCCACGAACAGCGCGGCGGGGAAGGCCGCGATCTGCGCGTCGACCTCCTCGCGCGAGTGCACGATGACCGGCCGGTAGCCGCGGTCGCTCAGCGCCTGCTGCGTCGAGACGTCCGGCGCGGGCCACACCAGCAGCCGGCGCGGGTTGTCCAGCGGCTCCGGGGGCAGTTCGTCGTCCATCGGCCGGGGACGCGGGGTGTCCGCCACCTCGACTGCGCCACCCGGCCCGTCCAGCGGTTCGGGCCCCTCGGCGGCGTCCGCGTCGGGCGCGCCTATGGCGTACGAGCGCCCGGCGGCCTCGGCCGCGGGGGCGAGCCGGGACTGACCGGCGAGCGAGGGCTGCGGCTGCGGTTGAGCGAGGCCCGGCGCCGGGGCCCCGCTCTGCTGCGGGGCCGGTGCCTTCGGCGCCGCGGCCGGCGCGGGTTCGGACGCCGGGTGCGGGCGGCCGTGCTGCTCGGTGCCCGCGGCCGGGTCGGGGCGCGTACCGAGCTTGCGGCGGCGTCCGGAGCCGCCGGGCTGCTGCGGCGGGGGCGTGGCCGAGGGCAGCGGCTGCTGGACCTGGGCGGCCTGCCGGTTGAACGGCACACCCTGCCCCAGCGTCCGCACGCTGATCGCCCGTCCCTGCGTCGAGTCCGGGTCCACCGGCGCCGCGGTCTCCTCGGGCAACGGCTGAGCGGCCCGCTGCACGGGCGCCGGCGCGCCTTCGGGCGGCAGCGGGGTGCCACCGGAAGGCGTCGGCTGCGGCGGGGCCGGGACCTGCGGGTCCGGGGCCTGCGGGTTCGGGGTCTGCGGTACGGGCGTACCGGCGGCGGAGCCGTCACCGGCCGCGGGCCACGGCTGCGGGGCCGGGGTGCCTTCCGCCGGGGTGCCCTGCCCGGGCGCGGCCTCGGCGGGGAGCGGCTGGGCGGCGGGAAGCGGTGCCGGCGCCGGCGCCTCGGGGTGCCCCGGCGCAGGCGCGGGCGCACCCTGCGGAGGCACCGCGCCCCACTGCTCCGGAGCCCCGGGAGCCGGAGCGGCCGGAGCGGCCTCCGCCGGCGGTGCGACGGCACGCCGCCGCCGGCCGGTCGGCGCGCTGGTGGGATGCGGCTGCGGCGGGGTGTGGTCGTCGGCCTGGTCGTGCGGTACGGCGTCATGACGGCCGTGGTCGGCCGGAGCGTCCCCGGACGCGGCAGGCCCGTGCGTGCCCGCCCGATCCGGCCGGTCGAGGGCCTCGGCCTGCGCCGGCCGCTGCTTCGGGCCCTCCGGGTCGCCCTCGTTCACCTGGTCCGCGCCGGCCGGCGGCAGCGCGAACACCGTACGGGGCGCGGCCTCCTGCGCCGCCGCCCGCTCACCGGCGGCGGCCAGCGCCCGTCGGCGCCGCCCCGTCGGCTGCTGGGTCTCCCCCGACGCCTGGGCCGGTACGTGCACGGCCACCTCGGCGGCCCCGCCCCCGCCACCGGACGGTGCGGGCGGCAGCGCGTGCTGCTCGCCCGACCCGTTGCTCCCGGCCCGCAGACCGGAGGGCGCGGGCACGGGCACCCCCTGCGGCGGTACGGTCCCGCCCAGCCCGGTGTTCGACGCGGCGGCCCCCGCCGCGTGCTCGGCGGCGGTGACGACGGCCCCCTCGGACACCCCGGCACCGGCGAGTTCGAGCTCCGCGCCGGCCGGTGTGGCCTCGGCGGGCCGGCCACGCCGCCGCCCGGTACCGCCGGACACCGCCGCGCCCTCGTCGGACGCCTGGGCCGGAAGCTGCGCCCTCGCCGGCTCCTCGGCGGCCGCGCGGCGCCTGCGCCGGCCGGTGGGCGCCGTCCCGGCGGCCGGTGCGTCGTCCGCGCCGGCGACCTCGCTCTCCAGGAACGCGTCCACGGAGGAGCGCCGGGCCCGCCGCCGTCCGCCACCGGTGGCCCCTTCGGCGGGAGCGGTCTCCACGGCCTCCACGGCCTCGGCGTCCGGCACGGCCTCGGCGTCCGGCACCGGAGCCCCGGGGGTCGCGGCCACTGTCCCCGCCCCGCCGCCGATCGGCACCTCGAGGACGAACGCGCTGCCGCTCATCCCCGGCACCTCGTGGGTCTGCAGCACGCCGCCGTGCGCCCGGACGATCCCGCGCACGATCGGCTCGTGCACCGGGTCGCCGCCGCCGTACGGTCCGCGCACCTCGATGCGGACGACCTCGCCGCGCTGCGCCGCCGCGACCACGACCGTGTTGTCCAGGTATCCGCCCGCCGACAGGGGCGTGTTGCCGGTCGCGTCGACGCCGGCGACGTCCGCGACCAGGTGCGCGAGGGCGGTGGCGAGCAGCCGCGGGTCGACCTCGGCCTCGATGGGCGGTGCGTGCACGGCGAACTGCACCCGTCCGGGACCGATCAGCTCCACGGCCCCGTCGACCCCGGCGGCGACGACGGCGTCGAGCATCGCCTTGGTCCGGGCGACCTGCTCGGTACCTGCGTCGAGCCGCTGGTAGCCGAGCACGTTGTCGATGAGGGTGGTGATCCGCGCGTAGCCGGCCGACAGGTGGTGCAGCACCTGGTTGGCCTCCGGCCACAGCTGTCCTGCGTCGTCGGCGGCGAGCGCGGACAGTTCGCGGCGCAGTTCGTCCAGCGGGCCGCGCAGGGACTGTCCGAGCAGGGTGAGCAGCTGCTCCTGCCGGGCGGCGAGGGCCTCGTAGCGGTCCTTCTCCCGCTCGCCGAGGGCGGCGTAGCGCTCCTCGTGCGCGGCGAGTTCCTCCGCGTGCTTCTCGGTGAGCCGCTCCAGCTCGGTGACGTGGCTCTGGCGCAGGGCGGTGAGTTCGGAGCCGTGCTCCTCGGCGAGGCGCTCCAGTTCCTCGGTGTGCTCCCGCTCCGCGTCCTGCTTCTCCTTGGCGAGCGCGTCGTAGGGGCGGCGGTCGAGGAAGGTCATGACGGCGCCGACGAGCTGGTCGCCGTCGCGTACCGGCGCGGTCGTCAGGTCGACCGGCAGCTTGTCGCCGCTCTTGGCGTACAGCACCTGCCCGCGCACGCGGTGCTTGCGTCCGGAGCGCAGGGTGTCGGCGAGCGGGGACTCGTCGTACGGGAACGGGGAGCCGTCGGCGCGCGAGTGCAGGACGAGGGTGTGAAGTTCGCGTCCGCCGAGTTCGCCGGCCCGGTAGCCCAGTATCTGGGCGGCGGCCGGGTTGACGAGGACGATCCGCCCGTCGGTGTCGGTGCCGACGACACCCTCCGAGGCGGCACGCAGGATCATCTCCGTCTGCCGCTGCGACCGCGCGAGCTCGGCCTCGGTGTCGACGGTGCCGGAGAGGTCGCGGACGACGAGCATCAGCAGTTCGTCGCCGGCGTAGCCGTAGTTGTCGTAGGCCTGCTGGCCCGTGTCCAGATTCGCGCTGGTGACCTCGACCGGGAACTCGCTGCCGTCGGTGCGCCGGGCCGTCATCCGCGTCGGCTTCGTGCGCGCGCGGGGGTCGATGTGGTCGGGCCGCCGCATGGAGCCCGGGATGAGCTTGCTGTCGAACTGCGGCAGCAGATCCAGCAGCCCCCGTCCCACCAGGGCCGTGCCCGGGGTCTCGAAGGCCTCCAGGGCGATGGTGTTGGCGTTGACGACGGTCCCGTTGGCGTTGACCAGCACCAGCGCGTCGGGAAGCGCGTCCAGTATGGCTGCGAGGCGAGCAGCGCCTCGGGATGGCCTGCTGCTCACGAGACCGCTTCCTCCCTGTTACCGCGACGTGCCGACCGCTCGGGCCATCTTGCCAACCTGCCCGCAACGTGTCACGCGAGGGAGTCTAAGGGCTGGGGTTGCGCTCGCGACGCCGGATGGGACGGACATCGCATCAGGAAGTGACGACGATGTGACGCCCGGTACGCCCCGAACCCGTGACTGCCTGCACCGACGCGTCCCGGACCTTCGCGGGACCTTTACGCCCCCTGTGCCCCGACTCGCCGCCCCGGCCCGCCGCGCGTGTCCCGTTCGTCGCGGCACGCCGACGTCATCGGCGGAAGTGCTTTGCCCTGCGGGCTCCCCGCCTAGTACCGTGGGCACCGATTGGTGACACCCCACGCGGTTGTGTCATCATCGGCACGCACCGACCCGCTCGCGCTCCTGCGCGGGAGGTCATGTGTGGAGGAGGCGTCGCCTAGTCCGGTCTATGGCGCCGCACTGCTAATGCGGTTTGGGCCTTAAAGCCCATCGAGGGTTCAAATCCCTCCGCCTCCGCCCCATCACGAAGCCCCGCGCCACTACGGCCGGGGCTTCGTCGCGCTCCCCTGCGGATTCGGCATTCGTGCAGGTCACAAGGGGTGCGGCAAACGGATTTCACATGGCGGCGGCAGTCATGTAATGTTCTTCCTGTCGCCGCGAGCGGGCCGGAAGGGCCGGGAGCGGCGAGATAACTGAAGAGACAAGCACTCGTAGCTTAACGGATAGAGCATCTGACTACGGATCAGAAGGTTGCAGGTTCGAATCCTGCCGAGTGCACAGTGAGAAAAAGCCCCGTGGAGTGATCCACGGGGCTTTTCTGCATGCCAGCCGCGGGAGGGCGCCGGTCAGGCCGCCGACGGGGTGATGTTCTGGTTGGCGTGGAAGAAGTTGTGCGGGTCGTAGGCGCGCTTGACGGCGGTCAGGCGGTCGTAGTTGTCGCGGTAGGTGGAGCGGACGCGTTCGGGGCCTTCCGACTCGCCGAGGAAGTTGACGTACGAGCCGCCCATGGAGTGCGGGTGGAGGTCGGTCCAGTAGTCGACGCACCACTGCCGGACCGCGTCCGCGTTGGCCGGGTCGGGGTCGATGCCGGCGACGACACCGGACCACACGGCGTCCCGGTAGGCAGGCCCAGGCCGTCTCGCCGGGGGCGACCCGGTGGGCCGCTCCGTCGACGGGGTACAGGTGCATGGTCGACAGGTCGGTGGGGAGGGCATGGCCGTACCGCTCGTGCACGGCGACGGCTTCGTCCGGGATGGAGTCGAAGAAGTCGCCGCGCCAGTACCACTGCAGGCCCTTGGGGACCAGTTCGTCGAACATGGTCTGCAGGGCGGGGTACGGCATCGGCGTGGCGAAGTGGAAGGCCGGCGGGGCCGGTTCGTTGACCAGGGACAGCGCGTCCTCCAGGCGGTCGTCCCGCAGCTCGCCGGTGTAGCACCAGATCACGGCGCACATCTTCTGGCCGTGGATCGGTTCCGGGAAGGGCGGCCCGGGCGGGACGGTCATCAGCGCGAAGAACCCGTTGAGGTCCTCCGGCGCGGCCGGCAGGAACTCCCGGTACCAGCGCAGCACGTGCGGTGTGCGCTCGACCGGCCACACGGTCACCGCGACGCCGACCGTGTCCACCGGGTGCGGCCGGAAGGTGAACGACGTGACCACCCCGAAGTTCCCTCCACCGCCGCGCAGCGCCCACAGCAGGTCCGGGTGTTCCTTCTCGGAGGCGGCCACGACGCTGCCGTCGGCCAGGACGACGTCCGCGCCGATCAGGCTGTCGACCGTCAGTCCGTACTTGCGGGTGAGGTGGCCGTGTCCGCCGCCCAGGGTGAGACCGCCGACCCCGGTGGTCGAATTGATGCCGCTCGGTATGCCGAGGCCGAAGGCGTGCGTCTCGTGGTCCAGGTCGCCGAGCAGGCTTCCGCCGCCCACCCGCACGGTTCCGCCCTCCGGGTCTACGCGCACCCAGCGCAGGGGGGACAGGTCGAGGGTGATCCCGCCGTCGACCAGGCACAGGCCCGGCCCGCTGTGCCCGCCCCCGCGGACGGCGAGGTCGGCCCCCGTCTCCTGGGCGAAGGCGATGGTGGTCCGTACGTCCGCCGTGCCCGTGCACCGGGCGATGGCGGCCGGGCGCCGGTCGATCATGGCGTTGTAGATGCTGCGGGACTCGTCGTAGTCGGCGTCCCGCGGTGTGACGACCCGTCCTCGCAGGGCCGTGCGGAGGCTGTCGAGAGCAGTTGCGTCCAGGCCGCTCATGAGCGGACACCCCTCGGGAGAATTGCGGTACCGGATGGCCGAGGGCGGACGGGAACGGCGGGGCGGCCGGCGTTCGTCCAGGGGCCCGGGGAACGGATCCCCGCCCTCTCAGTGTGACGCAGGTCACATCGGACCGCGACAGGGGCGGATCACGGCGGATCACTCCGGCCGGTGCGGATTCTCGCGGTGGCGGACCGTGTCACGGAGGTAGCGGGTCAGGCTGGTGGCCGCCGCGGTGAGGAAGACGAAGGTGTAGACGATCTGCAGGACGGCGACCAGACGCGCCGCCTGGCCGCGCGGGGTGATGTCCCCGTAGCCGATGGTGGCGAGGGTGACCAGCGTGAAGTAGAGGGCGTCCAGACGGGTGGCGATGCCGTCGAGTTCGCCGGGCTGCCGGGCCAGCGCCAGGTAGGCGGTCGCGAAGACCAGGATGGACAGGCACATCAGCAGCGGGATGACCAGCCCCGGCCGGACCCCGGGGGCGGACAGCAGTACATGCACGACCTGCCGCAGCAGCAGGAGCGCGATCAGCGCCAGCGCGACGCCGAAGAGGACCCAGCTCAGCACCGGGCGGTGCGGCCCCAGCCCGTCCAGGGGCAGGAGGAAGTAGGCGGCGACCATCACCGTCACTCCTGCCGCCTGGACCAGCCAGGGCCACAGGGCGCTCCAGAGCGTGGAGGCGCGCTTTACGCCGGGCTCTCGCGGCGCGGTGCGCACAGGGCCCAGATGATGAAGCCGTCGATGACGATGAGGACGATCGACCACACCGGGAAGTACGGCAGCCACACGAAGTTGGCGATCATGCTGAGCCCGGCCAGCGTCACGCCCACCACCCTCGCCCACGTGGATCCCTTGAACAGGGCGATACCGGCGAGGGTCACCAGCGCGCCGAGGATCAGATGGACCCAGCCCCAGCCGGTCAGGCTGAATTCGTAAGTGAAGTCGGGGGTGGCGACGAAGACGTCGTCCTGGGCGATGGCGGCGATGCCCTGGAAGATCGCCATGATGCCGCCGAAGGTCATCAGGACGGCCGCGGCGACCGTCCAGCTCGTCGCCCAGGGGCTCTCCGCCTCCCAACCGGTTCCGTGGTGGCGCGTACCGCTGACATTGCTCGCCATGTTCTCGGCCTTTCGGACGTCCCCGAGCGGTGCCATGCCTCAGTACAGGTTGGCACCCCGGGCCGCACCCGGCACTTCGGAGCGGACCGCCGGGCGGAGGCGTTGTCAGTGGTGCCCCCTACGCTCGGCGGGGATGGCACAGGCATGGAACTGCTCGGGGCTGCGGTGGTCGGCGGACGGTCCCGTGCTGGAGTGGGACGGTGGCCGGCGCTCGGCGCTGACCTGGGGGAAACGGGTGGCCTTCGGGGTCGCGGAAGGGGGTGTGCGGACCTGTGCGGGGGCGCGGGGGCACGCGTGCCCGCTCGGGGCGGCGGTGCCGGGGCGCAGTACGGGGGCGCGCTGCGAGGAGTGCGCCCGGCTGGACCGGGCGCACTCGGTGGCCGCCGACACCCTCGCGGACGATCCACGGCCCTACCGGGTGTACCTGGCGTGGTTTGGGCCCGGGATGGCGAAGGTCGGGATCACCGCGGTGGCGCGGGGGCGGGCGCGGCTGCTGGAGCAGGGGGCGGTTTGTTTCACCTGGCTGGGCAGCGGGCCGCTGATGGCGGCGCGGCGCACCGAGGAACTGCTGCGCGCCGCGCTCCGCGTGCCCGACCGGGTCCCCTACGCGGACAAGCGGGCGGCGAGGGCGGCCCTCCCGGCGACGGCCGGGGACCGGGCGGCGGAGATCGCCAGGCTGCACGAGCGGGCGGTCGCCCTGAGCGGCTGGCCGGAGTCGCTCGCCCCCGCGCCGTTCGAGCCCGTCGACCACGTCGGGGTGTTCGGGCTGGCGGAGGCACCGGCCGCCGTGGGGGAGGTCCGTGAACTGGTCGCCGGGGGCGCGGTGAGCGGTGAGCTGGTGGCCGCCGCCGGTCCCGATCTGCATCTGCTGACGGCCGGCGGGGTCGTGGTGCTGGACACCCGGCTGCTGACCGGGTGGGGGCTGGTCCCGGCCGCCGGGGAGGAGTTCGCGGTGCCGGTCCGGCCGCTGAGGGAGAGGGCGGCGGCGCAGGACGGGTTGTTCTGACCCCGCCCCTGGACCACGGGCGCGGTCACGGGTGATCGTGTCGGTATGAGCGATCATCCCGTGCCCGGTACCGAGGCCGCCGACGTGCGGCGTTTCTGGGAAGGGCTCGGGCTGCCCGGGCTCGTCGACGTGCACACGCACTTCATGCCGGAGCGGGTGCTGCACAAGGTGTGGGCCTACTTCGACGCGCTCGGGCCGCTGACCGGCGGGGTCGAGTGGCCGATCACGTACCGGGCGGAGGAGGGCGAACGGGCCGCGCTGCTACGGGCGTTCGGCGTGCGCGCGTTCACGGCGATGCTCTACCCGCACAAGCCGGGCATGGCGCGCTGGCTGAACGACTGGGCGGTCGCCTTCGCCCGGCGCACCCCCGACTGTCTGCACACCTCGACGCTGTTCCCCGAGCCGGGCGTGGCGGACTACGTCCGGGAGGCGGTGGAGGCGGGCGCGCGCGTCTTCAAGGCACACGTGCAGGTGGGCGCGTACGACCCGGCCGACGAGGCGCTCGACGCGGCCTGGGGTCTGCTCGCCGAGGCGGGCGTACCGGTGGTGATCCACTGCGGGTCCGGGCCCGCGCCCGGCAAGCACACGGGGCCGGAACCGGTCGGCCGGGTGCTGGCCCGCCATCCGCGGCTGCGGCTGGTGGTGGCGCACCTCGGGATGCCCGAGTACGAGGACTTCCTGTCGCTCGCCGAGCGGTACGGGGAGGTGCGGCTGGACACGACGATGGCGTTCACCGGGTTCAGTGAGCGGCTGGCGCCGTTTCCCCGGCGGGCTCTGCCGCGGTTGGCCGCGCTCGGGGACCGGATCCTGTTGGGCACGGACTTTCCCAATATTCCCTACCCGTATGTCGAGCAGCTGTATGCGCTGGAGGGGTTGGGGCTGGGGGAGGAGTGGTTGCGGGGGGTGTGTCATGACAATGCGGCGGGGCTTTTCGGGTTGACGGGGCGGTGAGGGGCGGGACTGCGGTCCGGTGAGGACGGGATCTGCGGTCCGGTCGGTTTTCGCCGTCGCCGTGCTGCGGGACGGGCCCGCGCTGCGAGGTGCGTCCCTGTGGGTGTCGGCCGGGGGGGTGTTCGCGCAGCCCGGCGCCGGCGGGGTGCTGGGGTTTCTCAGGGAAAACACAGGTGGGGAAAAGGGGGTTCTCAGAGGGCGTGTGGATCGTGTGCGGTATGACCACGACCTCGCCCCAGGGGCGCACCGAACTGCTCAGGCCGGACGGGAGCGCCGTCCGCGTGCTGGTGGTGGACGACGAGCAGTCGATCACCGAACTGCTGTCCATGGCCCTGCGGTACGAGGGCTGGCAGATCCGCAGCGCCGGGGACGGCCAGGGCGCCCTCCGTGCCGCGCGCGAGTTCCGGCCCGACGCCGTCGTCCTGGACATGATGCTGCCGGACATGGACGGGCTGGCCATCCTCGGACGGCTGCGCCACGACCTGCCCGACGTGCCCGTGCTGTTCCTGACCGCCAAGGACGCCGTCGAGGACCGTATCGCCGGACTGACGGCGGGCGGGGACGACTACGTCACCAAGCCGTTCAGCCTGGAGGAGGTCGTCGCCCGGCTGCGCGGCCTGATCCGCCGCTCCGGCGCGGCCGACCGACGCCCCGAGTCGGTGCTGGTCGTCGGCGACCTCACCCTCGACGAGGACAGCCACGAGGTCACCCGCGGCGGGGACGGCATCCACCTCACCGCCACCGAGTTCGAACTGCTGCGCTTCCTCATGCGCAATCCGCGGCGGGTGCTCAGCAAGGCCCAGATCCTCGACCGGGTCTGGTCGTACGACTTCGGCGGGCAGGCGAACGTCGTCGAGCTGTACATCTCGTATCTGCGCCGGAAGATCGACGCCGGCCGGGAGCCGATGATCCACACCCGGCGTGGTGCCGGATACATGATCAAGCCCGCGGTGTCGTGAGGGAGCGGCGGCGACCGCGTCCGCGGACCCTGCGGACACGGCTCGTCGTCGTGTCCGTGGCGCTGATCGCGGTGGTGTGCGCGGTGATCGGCACGGTGACCACGCTGGCGCTGCGGTCCCATCTGTACGAGCAGCTGGACGGCCGGGTGCGGGAGGTGGCGGCGCGCGCCGCGAACGCCTTCGGGCCGCCGGGCCCCGGCGGCCCGAAGGCGATCGACCTCGCGGAGTTCGTCGCCCACGGTCCGCAGCCGAGCCGCACCGTCGCGGCGAAGGTCGAGAACGGCACCGTCACCGAGGCCCGGTACGGGAAGAAGTCCGAGGACGACTTCTCGATGAGCGCCGAGTCGCTGGACGCCGCCCAGACCGCCGCGCTCGCCTCGGTCGCCCGGGACGGCGCCGACCACACCGTGGACCTCCCGGACCTCGGCAGCTACCGCGTCACCTACCGGGTCGGCCCGGGCGGTGCCTTCTACGTCGCCCTCCCCACCGCCGACGTCGACAGCACGGTCAACACCCTGATCCTCGTGGAGATCAGTGTCACCGCGGCCGGCCTCGTCGCCGCCTCCCTCGCCGGTGCCGTACTCGTCGGCGTGGCCACCCGCCCGCTCCGCAGGGTCGCCGCCACCGCCACCCGCGTCTCCGAACTCCCCCTGCACCGGGGCGAGGTCACCCTCGAGGAACGCGTCCCGCCCTCCGAGTGCGATCCGCACACCGAGGTCGGCCGAGTCGGCGCCGCGCTGAACCGGATGCTCGACCACGTCCACGGCGCCCTGCACGCACGCCAGGAGAGCGAGACGCGGGTACGGCGCTTCGTCGCGGACGCCAGCCATGAGCTGCGTACGCCGCTCGCCTCCATCCGCGGGTACGCCGAACTCACCCGCCGCGGCGGGGAGGAGGCCGGCCCCGACACCCGGCACGCCCTCGGGCGGATCGAGTCCGAGGCCGGCCGCATGACCCTGCTCGTCGAGGACCTGCTGCTGCTCGCCCGCCTGGACGCCGGACGCCCCCTGCGGTTCGAGCCGACCGATCTCGTACCGCTCGTGGTGGACACCGTCAGCGACGCCCGTGCCGCCGGCCGGGAGCACACCTGGCGTCTGGAACTGCCCGACGGTCCCGCCCCGGTGGCGGGAGACGCGGCCCGGCTCCAGCAGGTCCTCGTCAACCTGCTCGCCAACGCCCGCACCCACACCCCGCCGGGCACCACCGTCACCGCACGCGTGCGCGGGGACGGCGCGTGGTTCCGCGTGGACGTCGAGGACGACGGCCCCGGCATCCCGCCCGCCCTGCTCCCCCACGTCTTCGAACGGTTCGCGCGCGGCGACTCGGCGCGCACCCGGGCCACCGGATCGACCGGTCTGGGCCTGGCCATCGTGCAGGCCGTCGCCACCGCGCACGGCGGTGCCGTGACCGTCGACAGCAGGCCCGGACGGACCGTGTTCACGCTCCGCCTGCGCCGGGCGGGCGCGCAGTCGGCGCCGGAGCCGCATTCACAGCCGCGGCACAGCCTCACCACACCGGCACGACAGGACACTTGATCAGAGTCGGTTCCCATGCGAACCGATTCCTCTCCCGGCACCCTGCCGGCGCGGGAGCACCTTCCGGCCGCCGGGGCCGGCACGCCGGTCCTGGACGTCGTGGTCCCCGTCCACAACGAGGAGAAGGACCTCCAGCCGTGCGTGCGCCGGCTGCACGAGCACCTCTCCCGCACCTTTCCCTACGCGTTCCGCATCACGATCGCCGACAACGCCTCCACGGACGGCACCCCGTACCTGGCCGGCGAGCTGGCCGAGCGGATCGCGGAGGTCCGGGCCGTCCGCCTGGAACAGAAGGGACGCGGGCGGGCGCTGCGGACCGTCTGGGCGGCCTCCGACGCCCCCGTCCTCGCCTATACGGACGTCGATCTGTCCACCGACCTCAACGCCCTGCTGCCACTGGTCGCCCCGCTGATCTCCGGCCACTCCGACCTCGCCATCGGCTCCCGGCTGAGCCGCAGCGCACGTGTGGTGCGGGGCGCCAAACGGGAGTTCGTCAGCCGCGGCTACAACCTGATCCTGCGCGGCTCGCTCCAGGCGCGCTTCTCCGACGCGCAGTGCGGGTTCAAGGCGATCCGCCGTGACGTGGCGCAGGTGCTGCTGCCGCTGGTGGAGGACAGCGGGTGGTTCTTCGACACCGAGCTCCTCGTGCTGGCCGAGCGCGCGGGGCTGCGGATCCACGAGGTGCCGGTCGACTGGGTCGACGACCCCCGCTCGAGCGTGCACATCGTGCGGACGGCGACCGAGGACCTCAAGGGCGTCTGGCGGGTCGGCAGGGCCCTGGCCACCGGCTCACTGCCGCTGGACCGGCTCGCCCGGCCCTTCGGCGACGACCCGCGCGACCGGGACATCGAGGACGTGCCGCGGGGCCTGGCCCGTCAGCTGCTCGGCTTCTGTGCCGTGGGCATCCTGTCCACTCTCCTCTACCTGCTGCTCTACAGCGGCTTCCGTACCTTCACCGGCTCCCAGACCGCCAACGGTCTCGCCCTGCTGGTCTCGGCGGTCGCCAACACCGCCGCCAACCGGCGGCTCACGTTCGGGGTGCGCGGGCGCGCCGGGGCCGTACGGCACCAGGCGCAGGGACTGGTGGTCTTCGGCATCGGTCTCGCGCTGACCAGCGGCTCGCTCGCCGCGCTCAACACGGCGAGCAGCGACCCCGCCCACTCCACCGAACTCGCCGTCCTCGTCGCGGCCAACCTCGCGGCGACCGTACTGCGGTTCCTGCTCCTGCGCGCCTGGGTCTTCCCGGACGGCTCCCCGTCCCACGCCGCTCCCGCCGGACACCACCCGAAGGACCTGTGATGACCACGCGCCACGACGCGTCGAACCCCCCGGCGGACACCGCCACCTGGACGCCACCGCCCGCGCCCGCACCACCCCGCCCCGCGACACCCGCCTCCCCCGGGGACCCGCGCTGGGCCCGCCCGGCCTTCCTCGCCCTGCTGCTGGCGACCGGCGTGCTCTACCTCTTCGACCTGAGCGCCTCCGGATACGCCAACTCCTTCTACTCGGCGGCCGTGCAGGCGGGCAGCGAGTCCTGGAAGGCGTTCTTCTTCGGCTCGCTGGACGCGGCGAACGCCATCACCGTGGACAAGCCCCCGGCCGCGCTGTGGCCGATGCAGTTGTCGGTGCGGCTCTTCGGCCTGAACTCCTGGGCGATCCTCGTGCCCGAGGTGCTGATGGGCGTCGGCACGGTCGCCGTCGTGTACGCGGCCGTGCGCCGCCGCTTCGGTGCGACGGCCGGTCTGATCGCGGGCGCGGTGCTCGCGCTCACCCCGGTCGCGGCGCTGATGTTCCGGTTCAACAACCCGGACGCGATGCTGGCGCTGCTGATGTCCGTCGCCTGCTACCTCGTCGTCCGGGCCATCGAGGACGGCCGTACGAAGTGGCTGGTGTGGGCCGGGGCGGCGATCGGCTTCGCGTTCCTCACCAAGACCCTCCAGGCGTTCCTGATCCTGCCCGCCCTCGCGCTCGTCCACGGCGTCTGCGCGCCGGTGCGCTTGCGGAAGCGGCTGGCGCAGCTCGGCCTGGCGGCCGTCGCGCTGGTCGTCTCCGGCGGCTGGTGGGTCGCGGTCGTCGAACTGTGGCCGGCGTCCTCGCGCCCGTACATCGGCGGGTCGCAGACCAACAGTTTCCTGGAGCTGACCTTCGGCTACAACGGCCTCGGCCGGCTCAACGGGGAGGAGACGGGCAGCGTCGGCGGCGGGGGCATGGGCGGCGGCCGGTGGGGGGAGACCGGCTGGGACCGGATGTTCGGCTCGGAGGTCGGCGGCCAGATCTCCTGGCTGCTGCCCGCCGCGCTGATCCTGCTCGCCGGGGGCCTGGTCCTCACCCGGAAGGCGGCGCGGACCGACCCGGCGCGGGCGTCCTTCCTGGTGTGGGGCGGCTCGCTGCTGATGACCACGGCCGTCTTCAGCTACATGGCCGGCATCTTCCACCAGTACTACACGGTGGCCCTCGCCCCCTACCTCGCGGCCGTGATCGGCATGGGCTCGGTGACCCTGTGGGAGAAGCGGCGCTCGCCCGGCGCGTCGATCGCCCTGGCGGCGGCCGTGACGGCGACGGCGGCCTGGGGGTACGTGCTGCTCCACCGCACGCCCGGCTATCTGCCGTGGCTGAAGTGGCTGGTCCTGGTCGGCGGGCTGGTCGCCGCGCTCGGCCTGGTCTTCGCGGGCCGGGTGCGGCGCCGGGTGGCGCTCGGGGCGGCGGGCCTCGCCCTGGCGGCGGCGCTGGCCGGTCCGACGGCGTACACGCTGAGCACCGTGCAGGAGGGGCACACCGGTTCGATCGTCATGGCCGGTCCGGCGGGGGCGGGCATGGGCGGCGGGGGACGGCCGGGGGGTGGCGACGGTCCCGGTGGCGGAGGCGGATTCCCCGGCGGGGGGCAGAACCGGCAGGGGCAGACACCACCCGGCGGCGGCCCGACGGGCCAGGACGGCCAGAACGGCCCAGGCGGCCCGCCCCCGGGCCGGACCCAGCAGAACGCCCCCGGAGGCACCACCGAGGCCGGCGGCATGCGCGGCGGCATGGGCGGCGGTCTCCTCGGCGGCGCGAACGTCGACGACGAGGCGAAGGAGCTGCTGGAGACCGACGCCGGCGACTACACCTGGGCCGCCGCGGCCGTCGGCGCCCAGAACGCCGCGAGTTACCAGCTCGCCACCGGTGCGCCCGTCATGGCGATCGGCGGCTTCAACGGCACCGACCCCTCCCCGACCCTCGCCCGGTTCAAGGAGTACGTGGCGGACGGCGCGATCCACTATTTCGTCGCCGGAGGCGGCATGGGCGGCGGTACGGGCGGCGGCAGCGACTCCGGCAGCGCCGCCCGGATCGCCTCCTGGGTGGCGGAGAACTTCAAGGAGGTGACGGCCGGTTCGGCGACCTTCTACGACCTCACGCAGCAGGCCGACCACTGACCGGCCCACGTCACGCTGTACGCCGTATGGGTGAAGCTATACGGTGTACAGCATGACGACGTCCCCCCAGGAGCAGGCCCCCGACCGGTCCCCGGACCAGGTGGCCCTCCCGCCGCAGGGCCACGCCCGGCGCTGGCTGATTCTCGGTGTCATCTGTCTCGCGCAGCTCACCGTGCTGCTGGACAACACCGTGCTCAACGTGGCGATCCCCTCGCTCACCCGGGAGCTGGACGCGTCGACCGCCGACATCCAGTGGATGATCAACGCCTACTCCCTGGTGCAGTCCGGGCTGCTGCTCAGCGCGGGCAACGCCGCCGACCGCTACGGCCGCAAGAAGATGCTGATCGTGGGCCTGGCCCTGTTCGGCGTGGGATCGCTGGCGGCCGGACTGGCCCAGTCGTCCGGTCAGTTGATCGCGGCGCGGGCCGGTATGGGCGTGGGCGGCGCACTGCTGCTGACCACGACCCTCGCCGTCGTGATGCAGATTTTCACGCCCGAGGAGCAGCCCAAGGCGATCGGCATCTGGAGCGCCGTCAACTCGCTGGGCTTCGCGGCCGGTCCGCTGGTCGGCGGCGTCATGCTGAACCACTTCTGGTGGGGCGCGATCTTTCTGATCAACCTCCCGGTCGTGGCCCTCGCGCTCGCCGCCGTCGCCGCCTACGTCCCCGAGTCGAAGAACCGGCAGGGCGACCGCCCCGACCTGGTCGGCGCGGTGCTCTCCACCATCGGCATGGCGGCCCTGGTGTACGCGATCATCTCGGGTCCCGAGCACGGCTGGACCTCCCCCCGGGTGCTGGCCACGGCGACGGCCGCCGCCCTGGTCCTCGGCCTCTTCGCCTTCTGGGAGAGCCGCATCCCGTACCCGATGCTCGACCTGCACTTCTTCCGCAACCGCCGCTTCACGGGCGCGGTCGGCGGTCTGGTGCTGATCACCTTCGGCATGGGCGGCGCGCTGTTCCTGCTCACCCAGTACCTGCAGTTCGTCCTCGGCTACGCCCCCCTGGAGGCGGGCCTGCGCACCGCGCCGATGGCCATGACCGTCGTCGCCCTCAACTTCACGGGCATCGGCACCAGGTGGGCGGCGAGGATGGGCACCCCGCTCTCCATAGCCGTCGGCATGACACTGATGGCGGGCGGGCTGGTGTCGATCGCCACGCTCACCGAGCACGGCTACGCCGGTACGCTGCTCGGCCTGGTCATGATCGGGGCGGGCACGGCGATCGGCAGCCCGGTGATGGCGCACGCGGTGATGAGTTCCGTACCGCGCGAGAAGGCGGGCGTCGGCGCCGGGATCAACGGCACCCTCGCCGAGTTCGGCACCGGGCTCGGGGTGGCCGTGCTGGGCGCGGTGCTCAACGCGCGGTTCGCGGCGCTGGTGCCGGTGGCGGCGACCTCGCTCCCGGTGGCGCTGGCCGCGGCGGACTCGGACGGCGAACGGGTGCGGATCACCGACGCGTTCTCCGCCGGGCTGGAGACGAGTCTGCTGGTGGGCGCGGTGGCCGTGCTCCTCGGTGGAATGATCGCGGCCGCGTTGCTGCGCCGGGCCGACCGGGCAGAATCGCGGGAGAAGGCCTGAGAGCCGTACGGTCCGCGCACCCGGGTACGGGTGGAGGGGCACGGGACGGTGCCGGCGAGTCGAGGAAGGTGCGCCATGGTGAGGGCAGCCCAGCGGTCCGACAGGGTGCCGCGGCCCAGTGTCTGGCTGGAGGGCAGGGCCCGCCGCGGCGGGCGGGGCGGCGGACAGCCCTCGGGCCTGGACCGGGAGAGGATCACCGAGGTCACCGTACGGCTGCTGGACGCCGAGGGGCTCACCAAGTTCTCCATGCGCCGCCTCGCCGCCGAGCTGAACGTGACGGCGATGTCCGTCTACTGGTACGTCGACACCAAGGACGACCTCCTCGAACTCGCCCTGGACCGCGCCTTCGGCGAGCTCACCCTGCCCGATCCGCACGGCGGCGAGGACTGGCGCGACCGGCTGCGCGCCCTCGCCCGCGAGTACCGCGCCCTGCTGGTGCGCCACCCGTGGCTGTCGCCGCTGGCCGGCCGGTTCCTCAACATCGGGCCCAACGCGCTGCGCTTCTCCCGGGTGATCCAGCAGGTCATCCGCGGGACGGGCCTGCCGGCGCACGGCGTGACCGGGGCCATCTCGGCCGTCTTCCAATTCGTGTACGGCTACGGCACCATCGAGAGCCACTTCCACGCCCGCGTCGCCGCGACGGGCATGACCCCCGACGAGTACCACCGGTACGCCATGAGCGAGGCGACGCAGTCGCCGGACGCCTCCGAGGTGATCGAGGAGACGGCCAGGATCATGCAGGCCCGCGGCGGTGACACGGTCGAGGAGATGCTGGAGCGGGACTTCGCCTTCGCCCTGGACCTGCTGTTGGCCGGCATCGAGGCGATGGTCGCCCGCACCCGGCCCTGATCCGCCGGCCGGGGCGTTACTCCTCGTCCGCGAGCCGCGCCGGGAACCCGCCGGTCGCCACCGGCCCCCAGCGCTCCGGAGTGATCCGGAGGATCGACTTGCCCTGCTTCACCATCGCCGCCCGGTACTCGTCCCAGTCGGGGTGCTCACCGGCGATGTTCCGGTAGTACTCCACCAGCGGCTCCACGGACTCGGGCACGTCCAGCACCTCGGCCGTGCCGTCGATCCGCACCCAGGGCCCGTTCCACTCGTCGCTGAGCACGATCAGGCTCACCCGGGGGTCCCTCTTGGCGTTCCGCGTCTTGGCACGCTCGGGGTACGTGGACACCACGATCCGGCCCGAGTCGTCGACCCCGCAGGTCAGCGGCGAGCCCTGGGGGTCGCCGCCGGCCCGCCGGGTCAGCAGCACCGCCCGGTGCCGGGGCCGTACGAAGTCCAGCAACTCGTCGAGGGAGACACGGGTGTTCGTCGCGATCTGTTGTGCCATGGGCTCACACTAGGCGGCCATCGCCTCGGGGAGGTTGTCGTAGACGGGGATGTCGCGGCGCAGGCCGGTCAGTTCCAGTACGCGGCCGGGCAGGCTCTCCGGGCGGGCCACCACGTACACCCGGGTGGCCGGGCGCAGCAGCCGGCGTACGTCGTTGATGAGGCGGACGCCCTGGGAGTCCATGAAGTGCGTCGCGGTGAGGTCGAGGACCAGCACCGGGGAGGGCCGGCCGGGGCGGGGGAGGGCGCTGGACATGATCAGCGGCCGCAGCCGGTCCGCGTTGGAGAAGTCGATCTCCGCGGGGAAGGGGAACCGGACGCGCTCGGTCGGGGCGGGCGGCTCGGCGGGTTCTGGAAGGAAGGTCATGACAGTCACCTGGCAGACGTACGTCCGGATTTCCGGCAAGGCCACTTCCTGACCGCCCCCATTGCACCACGTCGGAGCGCATCACCGGAAGCGGCTAAAGTTCTGTACGTCCTGTGCTCGCAGTCGGGAATGTGCTGCGGAGCTCTCCTGCGCACGGCCGTTCGGTCGTGCTCGCCGAAGAGGTTCGTGGTGGCTGCGTCCCGCTTTTCTGATTTGCCCCGTTTCCCCGCCGGTCCGGATCTGGCGGAGGCGCTGACGGCGGCGGCATGCCGGCTGCACGAGACGTCCAGCCCGGACAGCACCCTGGACACCGCCGTCCGGCTCGCCGTGGACCTCCTCCCCGGCGCCGAGCACGCGGGCATCTCCGTCATAGAGCGCGACAACCGCCGGCAGACCCTGGCCTGGACCGACGAGGTGGTGCGCGCCGCCGAGGACGGCCGTCCCGAGCCGGGGACGCAGCCGTACTGGCACCGGCTGTGGAGCGCTCCGGTGGCCGGGGTCGAGGACAGTGAGGGCGAGGACGGTGCGGACGAGCTGTCCGTGCTGGGACTGCGTTCGGTGCTGTCGCTGCGGCTGCGCGCCGACCGCCGGCGGCTGACCGTGCTCACCGCGTACGCCCGCAAGCCGCGCGCCTTCGACGAGTCCGCACTGCGGATCGGGCGGCTGTTCACCGCGCACGTGGGCATCGCCCTGGACTCGGCCACCGTGCGTGAGCAGCTCACCGAGGCGATGCGGACGCGGGATCTGATCGGGCAGGCCACCGGCATCCTCATGGAGCGGATGGACATCGACGCGGCGGGTGCGTTCGACAGTCTGGTGCGGGCCTCGCAGCGGGAGAACGTGAAGCTGCGCGATCTCGCCCGCCGGATCGTGGACGCCCACGAGAAGCCCTGAACGCCGGAGGGGCTGCGAGCAGCCCCTCCAGCGGAAGCGGAGGTCCGGGGGCAGCGCCCCCGGACGACGGGACTACTCCTGCCGGGACCGGTTCACCGGCGACGCGGCGACGCGGGCGGCCTCGGCGGGGGCGGGCGCGGCCGGCGGGGCGTCCGCGGCCGAGGCCTGAGCCGCCTGGGCCATCGCGCCCGCGGTCCGCAGCGGGACCTCCTTGATGAACAGGGTCACCAGGAAGGCCAGCAGGGCGACCGGCGCGACGTACAGGAAGATGTCGGCGATGCCGTGCCCGTAGGCGCTCTCCAGCCAGGTGCGGATGGACGGCGGCAGCAGGTCCATGTCGGGTATCGCGCCACCGCCGGAGGCCCCGGCGGCGGCCGCCTGCTCCCGCGGGCTGAGCGAGCCGATGGTGTCCGAGGCGTAGTGGCTGATCCGGGACGACATCACCGAGCCGAGGACGGAGACGCCCACCGCGCCGCCGAGGGAGCGGAAGAAGGTCACGACGGAGGAGGCCGCGCCCAGGTCGCTCGGGTCGACCTGGTTCTGCGTGCACAGCACCAGGTTCTGCATCATCATGCCGACGCCGAGGCCCATGAGCGCCATGTGGACGCCGATGTGCCAGTACGGGGTGTCGTAGCGCATGGTGCCCAGCAGGCCGAGGCCCGCCGTCAGCAGGACGCCGCCGGCCAGCAGCCAGCTCTTCCACTTGCCGGTCCGGGTGATGATGATGCCGGAGACCGTGGACGATATGAACAGGCCGCCGATCATCGGAATGGTCATGACGCCCGACATCGTCGGGGACTTGCCCCGGGCCAGCTGGAAGTACTGGCTGAAGTAGACGGTGCCCGCGAACATCGCGATGCCGACGAACAGCGAGGCCAGCGAGGCCAGCGTGATGGTGCGGTTCCGGAAGAGCCGCAGCGGGATGATCGGCTCGCTCGCCCTCGACTCGACGAAGAGGAAGACCAGGGTCAGGAGGACCGCGCCGCCGACCATGACGCCGGTCTGCCAGGACATCCAGGCGTACTTGTCGTCGGCGAAGGTCACCCAGATGAGCAGCAGGCAGACGGCCGCGGTGACGAAGAAGGCGCCGGCCCAGTCGACCTTGACCTTCCGCTTGTCCACGGGCAGGTTCAGCGTCTTCTGCAGCACGATCAGCGCGATGATCGCGAAGGGCACGCCGACGTAGAGGCACCAGCGCCAGCCGAGCCAGCTGGTGTCGGTGATGACACCGCCCAGCAGCGGGCCGCCGACGGTCGCGACGGCGAAGGTCGCGCCCAGGTAGCCGGAGTAGCGACCGCGCTCACGTGGGGAGATCATCGCGGCCATGATGATCTGCGCCAGGGCGGACAGACCGCCGCCGCCGAGGCCCTGGATGGCGCGGGCGGTGATCAGCATCGCCGGGTTCTGCGCCAGACCGGCCACCACGGAACCGATGACGAAGACGACGAGGGCCGACTGGACCAGGACCTTCTTGCTGGTGAGGTCGGCGAGCTTGCCCCACAGGGGGGTGGAGGCGGTCATCGTCAGCAGCGAGGCGGTGACGACCCAGGTGTAGGCGCTCTGGCCGCCGCCGAGGTCGGAGACGATCTCGGGCAGGGCGTTGGTGACGATGGTCGACGACAGGATGGCGCAGAACATGCCGAGCAGCAGCCCGGACAGCGCCTCCATGATCTGCCGATGGGTCATCGGAGCGTCCGCGGAGGAGCCTCCCCCGTGCTTGGCATGAGCCCGCACACCGTCCGGTGTGGTCGTTGCCATGGGCTTCCTTCTCTTAGGTGCTTGCGGGTGTACGGGTGGTCTGTTCGGATGCGGGAGGCGCCGGCCGGGGCACGGTGCGGCAGTCGCCGAAGCTGTCCCTGAGCCGGGCCATCAGCTGGGTGAGGCGGCCGACCTCCTCGTCGGACCAGTCGCCCAGGCGCTCGGCGAGCAGCCGGGTGGTCCGCCGGAGCAGCTCGTCGAGCTGGGCCCGGCCGGCCGGGGTGAGGCGCAGGATGCGCGACCGTTTGTCGGCGGGGTCCGGGGAGCGCTCGATCCAGCCGCGCTCGGCCAGATGGGCGACATGGCGGCTGGTGACGGACATGTCCACGGAGAGCAGCTCGGCGATCCTGCTCATGCGCATGTCGCCGTGGCGGCCGAGGAGCGTCAGCACGGACGCGGAGCCGCTGGGGCAGTCGGCCGGCATGATCCGGTTCATCTCCCGCTTGACGGCGCCGAAGGCGCTGAACTGTCGGACCAGTTCCTCGTACTGTGCCGACCCGGCCATGGCACCTCCCGATTCGTTGCTTAAAGCAACCGTAGAAGTCGATGGTTGCTACAGGCAAGCAATTGGGGGCCGAGGGGCTCAAAAACTTGGCAAAGGGCAAGTGATCGCGTCAGTAAACACGCAGGTCGCGAGGTCGGGCCCGGCCCGCGGGGGTCCGCGACCCGCGTCCGTGCGGTGGGTCACCGCCCCGCTTGGGCCGCTCCCCGGGGATTCGCTAGGGTCTCGTGACATGGCTAACACCCAGGGCCCGCAGGGCCATCACGACCCCGCCGGCAGCACCCAGATGTTCCGCGCGTTCGTCGACGAGGCCCCTCAGGGCGGTCCGGCGGCGTCCACGGGCGGCGGGCCGCGCGTCGGTCTGATCGTCGGCATCGTCGTCGCCGTGGCGGTCGTCGCCGCGGTGGCCTGGCTGGCGCTCAAGTAGCCGCGGCGCGGCGGAGAGACGACGGCGGCCGCCGTCGCGCCCCTGGAGGGCGCCCCGGCGGCCACGTGTCCGGTCCCACCCGTGGAGCCGATCCGCGTCGTGGGTGCCTCGGACCGAGATTCAGTCCGCGATTCAGTCCGGGATTCGGTCCGGGAGTCTCAGCCCGGGATTCGGTCCGGGATTCGGTCCGGGATTCTCAGTCCGAGATTCTCAGTCCGAGATGAGGCCCTCCCGCAGCTGCGCGAGCGTCCGCGTGAGCAGCCGCGAGACGTGCATCTGGGAGATGCCGACCTCCTCGCCGATCTGTGACTGGGTCATGTTGGCGAAGAAGCGCAGCATGATGATCCGCCGCTCCCGGGGCGGCAGCTTGGCCAGCAGCGGCTTGAGCGACTCCCGGTACTCCACGCCCTCCAGCGCCGTGTCCTCGTAGCCGAGGCGGTCCGCGAGCGAGCCCTCGCCGCCGTCGTCCTCCGGGGCGGGGGAGTCCAGCGAGGACGCCGTGTACGCGTTGCCGACCGCGAGGCCGTCGACCACGTCCTCCTCCGACACGCCCAGGACGGCGGCGAGTTCGGGAACGGTCGGGGAGCGGTCCAGCTTCTGGGAGAGCTCGTCGCCGGCCTTCGTCAGCGCCAGGCGCAGCTCCTGGAGCCGGCGCGGCACCCGCACCGACCACGACGTGTCGCGGAAGAACCGCTTGATCTCGCCGACCACCGTCGGCATCGCGAACGTCGGGAACTCCACGCCCCGTTCGCAGTCGAAACGGTCGATCGCCTTGATCAGGCCGATGGTGCCGACCTGGACGATGTCCTCCATCGGCTCGTTGCGCGAGCGGAACCGCGCCGCCGCGTAGCGCACCAGCGGGAGGTTGAGCTCGATCAGCGTGTCCCGGACATAGGCACGCTCCGGGCTGTCCTCGTCGAGGACGGCGAGCCGCAGGAACAGGGAGCGGGACAGGGTGCGGGTGTCGAGGGCCGCCGTGTCCGGGAGCCGGGACGTGTCCTGGAGTTCCGGAGCCGGTGTGGCCGGGCCTTCGTCGATGGGGCCGAGTGCGTCGAGAGCATGGGGAGCTGTCTCGCTCTCCGCGAGCGTGAGCACCTTCGAGCTGCCCTGTTCTGCGGACATGCCACCCCCTTTGGGTCGCGGGACGGTCGCGGCGGACGTTCCCGATCTGAGGAACGCAGCCTTCACCTGAATACCGGCGCCGGAGCCCCGGCAAACGCGCTTCCGGCAGAATGTCACATGTCGGCAACGCGCTGTAGTGACATGTCGACATCCGAGATGCGAATCAGCCCTGGAAACAAGGGGTCTGACGGCCTTTCGGCTCAGAACGGCGCAGAACGGCGCTTCTGGGCGATTCGCTCGTTCCGGTTACGCGTCGATCCTGTTTGCGGACCGCAGTCGCTGGAAGCTGCGTGCCAGCAGACGGGACACGTGCATCTGCGAGACGCCGAGTTCCGCACTGATCTGGGACTGCGTCAGATTGCTGTAGTAACGCAGCAACAGGATGCGCTGCTCCCGCTCGGGGAGCTGGACGAGGAGGTGCCGGACGAGGTCGCGGTGCTCGACCCCGTCGAGGGCGGGGTCCTCGTAACCGAGCCGGTCCAGCAGCCCGGGCATCCCGTCGCCCTCCTGCGCGGCCTCCAGGGAGGTGGCGTGGTACGAGCGTCCCGCCTCGATGCAGGAGAGCACCTCCTCCTCGGTGATGCGCAGCCGCTCGGCGATCTCGGCGGTCGAGGGGACGCGCCCGAAGGCGGTGGTGAGGTCCTCCGTCGCGCTGTTGACCTGCACCCACAGCTCGTGGAGCCGGCGCGGTACGTGGACGGTGCGGACGTTGTCCCGGAAGTACCGCTTGATCTCGCCGACCACCGTCGGCATCGCGAACGTCGGGAACTGCACGCCCCGCTCCGGGTCGAAGCGGTCGATGGCGTTGATGAGCCCGATGGTGCCGACCTGGACGACGTCCTCCATCGGCTCGTTGCGGGAGCGGAAGCGGGCGGCCGCGTAGCGCACGAGCGGCAGATTGGCCTCGATGAGCGCGGCGCGCACGCGGGCGTGCTCCGGCGTGCCCGGCTCGAGCTCCTTGAGCTGACCGAAGAGCAGCTGGGTCAGGGCCCGGGTGTCGGCGCCGCGCCGTTTGGCGGGGGCCTGCACCGCGTCGGGGGACACCTCGTCCTGGGGCGGCGCAGTACTGGCCGGCACGGTCAACGCCACCTCGTCATCGCTCTCATGTCCGTCAACTCATCCGTCAAAAGCGGTCATAGCATCACAAGACTGACTCACTGTGTGCAAGCACCGCATATTCCGTGTTGTGCGCGGGAGCGTACGTACGGCGCACGAAGGCCCCCTGCCGGGACGGCGGGGGGCCTTCGGGAAGCGGAAGGGGGCGGGGTGCCGGAGCGTCAGAACTCGTAGTCGGCGATCACCCACGTGGCGAACTCGCGCCACAGTCCGACGCCCGCCTGGTGGTCCGGGTGCTCCACGTACCGGCGCAGCGCGTCCGCGTCGTCGAACGCCGAGTTGATGGCGAAGTCGTAGGCGATGGGGCGGTCGCTGATGTTCCAGGCGCACTCCCAGAAGCGGATCTCCGGGATCTTCCCGTCGAGCGACTCGAAGGCCGCCACGCCCTGCACGACCCTCGGGTCGTCGCGCCCGACGCCCTCGTTCAGCCGGAAGAGCACCAGATGGCGGATCATCACTTACCTCCGTTGGCGAGCCAGGTCATGAAGTCGCCGATGGCCTTCGCGGCGTCCGAGATGCCCTCGAACCCGACCGTGACGTAGTCGCCGGCCGTCTCCGGATCGGTGATGATCAGATACAGCACGAAGACCACAAGCGCGTAGACCACGGCCTTCTTCGCGTTCACCGCCATCGCGGCCCTCCCCTGTCACTGATGTGTGCCGGTGTCACACGCGTCGAGCGGGCCCATGATCGCACGAAGGGCCCCGTCTGACGACGAGGCCCTTCACCAGCGGTAGCGGAGGGATTTGAACCCTCGGTGACTTGCGCCACACTCGCTTTCGAGGTCTGTTCCTGCTGGTCAGAGCGTGATTCGGAGGCGTTCAACCTCGTTCATTCTCGGACCCCTCCTCGTCGCGTGAATCCATATGGACGGCCCTGAACTAGGTTGAATGAGACGGAAACTGAGACGGAGGGCGACGTGGCTAGCCCTTGCTGACCTGCGGCGCGCGCCGCGCAGAGCTAGCGCTCTAGGTCAGTACTTCCGTGGCGACCGCCAGCTTCCGTGGACTCGGAGCCCAAGACGGCCATGATGCTGGCCGTCGCCACGAGTGCTTCCGTCAAGCGGGGCAAGAGGACGGCGAGAATCACGAGCACCACGACGACGAACCAGCGCTTCCGGGTAACGCTTGACGGTAGAGGTAAGCAGTAGGCGACACTCATGTCGGCTCTCCAAGAGTCAGGCGTGAGCTGCCCCCGTCAGCCTCGACAGTTAGCGGGGGCAGCCACGTTGTGGTTGCCGAGACCAGGGTGACGCATCCCTGGCCCTGCCCGCATGGATGTCCCGGCAGGTTCCCCTAGTGAAAAGTTTGCAATTTGGAACGTTCCACCGTAACCCGTTAGCCATGGCAATGCCATGGTTAACGCGGGTGCGAATGGAAAACCCATGTGAATGTCGTTGCAGAGGTGAGCAAGGATTAATGCAGGTGGCGCCAGCTAGGTCGCCACGCTGCGGCGGCCGGGTTTCCTGAGGGGTGCTCATCCCGCTCAAGACCTGAGGCGTCGGCGTGTGGCGTCAGGTTGAGTGCTCCGCGAGGCTCGCCACCGTTGCGATACAGAAGACAGGGGAACTGCGTGTGATGCACTTCACAGCCTGCTCATTCCAACAGTGAGCTTAGGTCGCGTCCAGGGCCGCGAGTACGGTCGTGATGTCGCCGTCGTACACGAGATGCGGTTCGTTCGCCTGGGGCGGGACGAACCGGTTGCGATACCGCTGAAGATCACTCTCTGAGAAGTAAATAGAGTTGGGATCGTTCTTGTGGAACTCGTTGCGCTTGCTGATCCTGGCCCAAAGCTCGTCATGATCGGCTGCGAGGTAGACGAGTACAGGGGCGGCGCCGGCGTCGGTGGCGATCGCTCGCCACTTGGCCCGGTCCTCCGGGGTCCAAAAGCCGTGGTCTACGACGACGTCGTGCCCGGCTTTGAGATGCTCCCGGAGATCGACCGCCACGTCTTCGAGGACGGGTCGTTCAAGGGTTGGGAAAACGCCCCGCGGGAAGTCCACGCCGTAGACGCCGTGCCGGCGGAACATCTCCTCGTCCGGGCACAGTCGTATGAACCCGCGAGCGGTCAGGGCGCGAGAAAGGGTCGTCTTGCCGGAGCCGGGAAGCCCGGCCATCAGGACACAGAACGGCGGGTGCGGGGGCATCGGTCTCGTCATGGTTCGGGAGATGGCGGCCACCTCCGCTTCGGCTTCGGACGTGATTGTGCCAGCCCGGCGGGCCGCCAGCAGTGCATCAAGGCGGCCTTCGAGCACATTCACAAGCGTGTCATCCACAACCGTCACGGGGACACCTCCGACCTGTGCGCCAGGTACGGCCCGGACCGCCGAGGTCCACGCCGTACTCCACGATGTTGCCCTCGCTGTCCACGAATTTGGCCGTCATCACGACCACCGGGTCCGTCGGAGGGTTGTCAGGGTCCAACTCCAGGAGTCGCGCGTACTCCGGGGTTAGTAGGCGGGCCGATGCGGTGTCGATGCGGTGGCTGATCGGGTGGCCGGTCGCCTGGGCGATGAGCTGGAGTGAGGTTCCCCCCGTCAGTCGCTCGCTCGCTGCAAGCTGAGGGATCAGCTTCCCGTACCGCGCGGGGATCCATGACGTGCTGTGGGCGACGATGCCGTGCCGGTCCCTGTATACGCGGCTACGACGGACCACGTCAGAGCCGGGCTGAATGTCCAGCGCTTGCGCCACTTCGTCGGGCGCGGGCACCACGGCCGCCTGGTGCGAGTCGGACCGTTCGCCTGCCCCCCAACTAGACCCGGTACGGCTTCCCCGGTCCTGCCGTTGTGCCCCGGACGACATCGGAGCCGGCCGGTCCAGCACTTCGGTACCGATGCCATGGATGCCACGGACAAGCCCCTCGTTGCGCAACTTGCGTAGGGCTTTCTCGGCTGTCGCCGTGCTCACCTTCCACTTTTCCGAGAGGTTCTTGATGCTCGGCATCACGACCTACCGCAGCGCTTCCGTGCTACGGCCGGTTGCCTCCGCTGCTCGTCCCGTACGAGCGGCGTTGAGGGGAGCCGGAACCGACTCCAACGGCGCGCGGCCCCGGTGCTGGAACACCGGGGTCGCTGTTCGGGCCGTTCCTCGCTGGAAGGAACCACGACCCAATGGATCACATCGTCACTGTTCAGGACGCTGTTACCGCGTTCGCCGACTTCATGGAACCGACGAACGCCGAGCTGGACGCGATCGAGCAGGAGATGCCCGTCATCCTGGCGGACGTCGAGCTGCTGGACGCGCACATCGTCACGCTGGACCGGCCGCCGACCGAGCTGGACGCCCGCCGCATCCGGCGGGCCCGCCGCCGCGCGCTGGTCGCCCGGGTCGCGCTGCTCAACCGCACCACGGGCGCGAGCTTGTCCGGCGGTGCCGCATGAGTGCCGCCGACCGGACCTTGACCCGCACGCAGGTCGGCGTCTTGGCTGCTGCGTTCGTGCCGATGCTGGCCACGGGCGTGTTCGGCGGGATCGGCACCTACAGCAACATCGGCCACTCCTACGGCTCCGGGACCGCGATCGGGGCGCTCGCCGCCGGCGAGGGCGCCACCGCCGTGCTCGCCCTGGTCCTGCTCGGGCTGACCATGCTCGGGCAGTCCTCCCCGCGAATCGTCCGCATCGGCCTGTGGGCGCTGCCGGCCGCCGCCGCCGTCATGGGCGCGATGGCCGCCCCCGACCTGGGCCGCACCGTGATCTACGCCCTCACTCCGATGGGCATGTCCGTCTCGGCCGAGGGTATGGCGTTCCTGGCCCGCAGGATCGTGGTCCACATCCACGGACGGGATGCGGAGAACGAGCGGCGGACCGCCGATCTGGTGCAGGCGCTCGCCTACCACCGCGCCCGCGCCACACACCACCCCAGCGACCGGGTCAAGAAGTGGTCCGAGCGCAAGTCGTGGCGTCTGGCCCGCAGGGTCGGTGTCGGGGATGCGGCGCTGGGATCGAGGCTGCTGGACGTGCAGCGCGACCGCGTCACCGCCGGTGCGGACGCCGCACTCGCGTCGATGTTCGGCGCCGCCGCCCTCGACCCCGCCTCAGTCGCGGATGCGGAGGAATCTACCAAGACTATAAGGAAACGGTCTATGGCTGACCTGCCGGAATCGACCCAGGACCCGGTGGTGACGCTGACCCGGTTGACCGTGCCGGAACCGGTCGCGGTCGACCTGGGCAAGTCGATTCCACTGCTTAAGCCGATGCCCGCCATCCCCGCCCCGACCGACACCGCGACCCGTTCCGCGCGGCGGTCGGTTCCGGCGGAGTCGACCCCGCCGCGTCGGACGACCGGTCGACTCCCCGAGGTGGCCCGATCACCCCGACCCAAGCGCACCTGGGACCAGTTGCTCGCCGAAGCACGGACGGCGACGGTTGGACTGCCGGATGCGAAGGTGACGGCCGAGGGCATCCGCCGCACCATCCACACCTCACCGGCGAACGCGCGCAAGCTGCGTGACGCCATCCTCGCCGACCGCGCCCCCGCCGCTGAGGCGGCGTGATGGGGGCGCTACCGGTGTTCCGGTGGCGCCTCGCCCCGGACGGCTACGCCACCCGCCGCCAACTCCGCGCCCTGGGCCTGCGGCCCGGCGGTCAGGACGTGGCCGCACAGCTCGAACGCCCCCGCCGCCGGCGGGGGCCGCTGGTCGCCTACCTGTACCGCGTCGACCTCGCCCTACCGGTCCGGCCCATGACCCCCGCCCGGCGGGCGGCACTCACCAAAGCCAACACCGCCCGCCGCACCTGCCCTGCCTGCCGGCGCGATGCCGGATACATCATCCCCACCGCGCTCGGCACGTGCGTGCCCTGCGCCGACTCCAGCCCGCACGGGCCCGATGGGAGCACCCTGTGAGCAACGCCGACCTGCGCCGCATCGACCGCGAGATCCGCGCGACCACGAAGAAGCTGGAAGCGGTCCAGCGGGGTGAGTTGTGGCCGCTGAACGGCCGCGAGCGCCGCGCCCTGCTCCGCGCCGCCGCCGAGACGCGGCTGAACGCGGAATTGTCCGCCCTGTACGCCGAGCGGCTTCGGCTCATCAACGACGCCGCCCGCGCCAAGGCCGCCAAGCGCTCCTCCGGCTGGTGGTGACCAGCCCACGCATCACGCCGGGGTGACCGGGACTTTCCACGGACACGGCCACCCCGGCTCTCCCTCACTCCCGCCCTTGTCGGGGCAGTCAGGAGATCTCCCAGCATGTCTGAGAACGTCGTTCACCTCCACAAGCACACCAAACCACCCGCCGAACCGGTCACCGGCGACACGGCCCCGACCGTGCTCACCGTCGTCCCGGACGCGCCGCCCGCCCGGCCGGTGCCGCTGTGGGTGCGCTCCGGGCGCGCGGTGAAGACTGCTGTCACGCACGAGCGCACCCGGTCGGCCGGCCGCGCCGTGGTCCGGCACGGCCTCTACACGTTCAACGGCGGGCGGATCGTGGCCCGCCGCGCGTGGGACGGCCGTACCGGCTCGCGATATGAGCGGATGATCCGGGCGGCGGAAGCCGCGGGGAACCTGGAAGCGGCCGAGGAGTGGGAGGAGCGGTTGCAGCGCTTCCGCGCCGCCCGCCACCACCGCCGCATGGACCTCCTGCACTCCCCGGTCGACGCCGCCAAGGGCGTCGCCGTCGGCGCCGGCATGAGCATCGGCGTCCTGGTCGCCCTCGGCATCGTCATGGCCTGCAACTCCGGCCAGGTCGCGGACGCCGTCACGCCGCTGTCCGCGACCATCGACTTCATCGCCTTACTGATCCGCATCGTTCAGGTGGTGTGGGGACCGGCGCTCACGATCGGCCCGTTCCTCGCCCTGCTGGCACTGTGGTCGGTCGGCCGCAAGCAGCACGCCGCCCCCGCATGGGCACTGCCCGCGAACGTCCGGACCGGGGAGGGGGAGCCGATCACCCCGTCCATCGTCGTCAAGGCACTGCGCGACCTCGGAGTCCCGGCCCTGGCCAGGGCCATCAAGGAGATGGGCGACGCCGGCGGCTCGATGCTCGGGCCGATCACCATCGCTGGATGCGGGGTCGAAGTCGATGTGACTTTGCCGTCGGGGGTGTCGACGAACGAGGTGCAGAGCAAGCGCCGCAAGCTCGCCGAGAATCTCACCCGGCACGAACACGAGGTGTTCATCACGATCCCGCAGGCCGCGCGCACGGTGCGGCTGTGGATCGCCGACAGTGGGGCGCTGGACGAGCCGATCGGCCCGTCCCCGCTGGTCACCGACGAGACGATGACCGCCGACTACACCAAGGGAAAGGCCCCGTGGGGTCAGGACCTGCGCGGCGACGCCGCTGCCCTGTCCCTGTATCAGCGGCACCTGCTCATCACGGGTCTGTCGAACCAGGGCAAGACCGTGGCCCTGCGCTCCCTGGCCCTGTGGCTGTCGCTGGACCGCTCGGTGCAGTTCCTCATGGGGGACCTGAAGGGCGTCGGGGACTGGGCCATGTTCGACGGCCTGGCCACCACTCTGATTCAGGGGCCGACGGATGAGCACGTGATCCAGGTGACCGAGATGGTCGAGGGCGCGGTGGACGAGATGAACCGCCGGATCCAGGCCCCGCCCGGCACCACGTTCCCGCCGTTGATCGTGCTGGTGGATGAGGCACAGGTGGCGTTCATGTGCCCGGCCAAGGACGCCGACAAGCGCCCCTACGGCGGGTCCAAGGCCAACTCGCGGTACTTCATGGCCGTCCGCAAGATCCACAACCAGGGGCGGGCGGTGAACGTCCTGATGTGGCAGGGCACCCAGGACCCCACCAACGAGAACCTGCCCAAGCTCGTGCGCGAGGGCGCACACACCCGCGCCTCCCTCGCCCTCGGCACCGAATCCCAGGCCCGCATGGCACTGGGCGACAAGGCCGTCGACGGCGGCGCCGCGCCCAACCTGCTGCGACCCGGCCTGGACCGAGGAACCCTGGTCGTCGCCTCCGACGGCATCACCATCCCGGCCGGACAGTCCTCCATCACCGTCCGCACGCACTACATCGACGACGACGCCGCCACCGCCATCACCGACCGGGCCAAGGCACTGCGCGACGGCGTCACCACCCTCTACACCATCGACTGGGGCGAGGAGCGTGACCCGCTCGCCGACGTCGCCGCCGTCATCGGCGACGCCCCGCGGGTGCGGACGAAGGATGTGCTGGCCCGGCTCGCCGCACGGGACGCCGGCGCGTACGGCGGCTGGTCGTTCATCGACCTCAAGCGCGTCCTCGACGACGCCGGCGCGGGGCCGTACAAGTCCGACGGTGTCATGGTCGTCTCCCGCGACCGGGTGGCCCGCGCCCTCGCCAACCGCGACACCGAGGGTTCCGCTTCCGCCGAATGACGGCAGGAGCCGACCGCGTGCGGGTCAGGGAGACAGGGAGAACTCCCTAAACCCCTCCCTGACCCACCTCCCTGGCTCTGAACTGCACGAATGATCGTTCAGGGAGTCAGGGAGGCTCACAGTTCAGACCCCCGAAAACCCCCTCCATACGGCACCCCGAAGGGGGTGCCTCCGCCTCCCTGTCCAAGCGCCTGAAGGGATTCCGCATGTACCCCGAACACGTCCACAGCGCGCCCACCGAGCGGGCAGTGGAAGTCCACCACCCGACTCCATTACCGCCCGCCGTCATCAACGCGGCGCCGGTCGCCTGCGTCCAGCCGGGCCAAGTTCCGGCGGTGGCGAGCGTCGTCCTGCCGGACGGCCGTGTCGTGACCGGCTACGCCATCGACCACCCGCAGCCCACCCTGGTCACCGCCAAGCCAGCCGTCTCCCGCGCGGCGGTGAACGTTGCCCTCGGGGGCGTCGGGTTCCTCGCGGTGTGCGGCGGACTACTGCTGCTCACCTCGTTCATCGCCGCACTCACCGCGTTCATCACCCAGCTCATCATCCTCGCCGCCGTCATCTTCGGCGGATGGATCGCCGTCCAGGTCCTCGGAGCGAGCGGCCACCGCGGCGGGACCACGGTGAACATCCGACGGGCCGTGATCAAGCGCAACCACTTCCACGGCTAGCCACGCCAAGGGCGGCCCCCGCATCTCGCCAAAGAACCGGGACCGCCCTTGTACACCTGGCATCCAACTGACCTGTGGAGGTCTCCCAGCATGACCCAACCCACCACCATCGGGCGAGTGCCCGGCTCGCCGCCGACGATCGTCGCCCTGTGCGCCGGCTACGGCGGCTTAGAGGCCGCGATCCGGGCCCACATCGGCGGCCAGGTCGCCGCCTTCGCCGAGAACGACCCGCACGCCGCGACCGTGTTCGCCCACCGCCACCCCGGCGTGCCCAACCTCCGGGACATCCGAGCCGTCGACTGGGACCGCGTCCGGGACGTGTTCCGGCCGGACGTGATCGGTGCCGGTTTCCCCTGCCGCAACACCTCCAACGCTGGACGAAGGGACGGGATCAATGGGCAGTGGTCGCGGGTCTGGAAAAACGTCGCTGAGGCTGTGGGCCACCTTCGACCGCGCCTCGTCTTCCTGGAAAACGTGGCGGCGCTCCGCTCGCGGGGGCTGGACGTCGTCGCCGCGGACCTGGCCGCGCTCCGGTATGACCTCCGGTAGACATGCGTACGCGCTGGTGACCCCGAAACCGGCGCCCCGCACGAGCGCGACCGCTGGTTCGCAGTTGCCCATCCCGCTGATGCCGACCCCCACCAGCTCGGACGGCACTGGCGGCCCCGGCACCTCGCCGAAGCGCAAGGGCGGAATGAACCTGCGCACCGCCGTCACAAAACTCCCTCCGCCGCCCCCGCAGCCGTGAGCCTGCTGCCCACCCCGGCGGCCCGCGACTGGAAGTCCGGCGCCTCCAACCTGCTCGACAGGAACGCCCGGCCGCTGAACGAGGTGGCCGTGAACCTGCTCGCCGGCGTGGACACCACGCCGTCCGGGCCGGTCCCGCTGGACGAACAATGGGTCGCTGCCGACGGTACCGACTACGGGCCCGCGATCCGCCGGTGGGAGCGCATCACCGGACGGTCGTCGCCGTGCCCGACCGAACCGGGCACGCGCGGCAACCGGCGGCTGTCCCCGCTGTTCACCGAGTGGATGGTGGGCCTGCCCGAAGGATGGGTCACCGCCGCGCCCGACATCCCCCGCAAGGAACAACTGAAGATTCTCGGCAACGGCGTCGTGCCCCGCCAGGCACACCACGCCTACAGCCTGCTGCTCGGCACGACTACGGCCAGGCCGGCATGGGGGGTGGCGGCATGAGCGAGGACCTGATGCGCGCCGCCCTGGAAACTGCCGAACGCGGCTGGCATGTCTTCCCTCTGCGTCCCGGTACCAAGCGGCCCGCCCTGCACGGCGAGAAGACGTGCACCCGTACCGGGCCGTGTGCGGCCGGCCATCTGAAGTGGGAGCAGCGCGCCACCACCGACCCGGACCGCATCCGCGCCGCCTGGACGCGGGCCCCGTTCAACGTCGGCATCGCCACCGGCCCCTCCGGACTGCTGGTGGTCGACCTGGACGTGCCCAAGGACAAGGGCAGTTCGGACGCGCCTTGCGGCGCGGCAACCTTCGCAGCGCTCTGCGAGCGCGCCGGCCACGCCGTCCCCGACACCTACCGGACCCGGACCGCGAGCGGTGGAACGCACCTGTACTTCACCACCCCGCCCGGCGTGCATCTGTCCAACACGGCAGGAAGCATCGCCCCGTTGGTTGACACCCGCGCGCACGGCGGGTACGTCGTCGCGGCGGGCAGCATGACCCCCGCCGGACGGTACGAAGCGCTGTGCGCCCCTGTGGCCGCTCCGCTGCCCGGATGGCTGCTGAGCGTCCTGCGACCGGCCCCCAAGCCCGTACAGGCGCCCGCAGGGCCCGTGGTGGGGCAATCCCGCCGATACACGGACGTAGCGCTCGCCAACGAGGTGCGGAACGTGGCCACCGCCGCCGACGGGACCCGTAACGCGACGCTGCTGCGGGCCGCCCGCGCCCTGGGACGGCTGGTCGCATCCGGCGACCTCACCCGCACACAGGTTGAGCAAGCTCTTAGGGAGGCGGTGGCGGGCAACGCCACACAGTCGCAGCGCTACTACGACGACGTGATCCGTCGTGGGCTGGATTGGTCCATCGCACACAACCCGGCGCGGCGGAGGGCGGCATGACCAACCCTCTCCCCTCTAAGAGCCTCACCCGTGCCCCGACCGGCCCGCAGGCCGCTCCCCAGCCCGTGGACGTAGCGGCCGTGGGCGAGCCGAAAGGCGCCGCCCGTCAGGGCGTCGTCACTGCCTTTCGTTCGAACCGGTTCCCGGACGCCGGAGCGCACCCCAGTGCCGATCCGACGCCGGAGCGGCCCGGTCTCCGCATCTACGCCCCGCCGGTCTACCGGCATCACTGGGACGGGGCCCGCTGGTCCAAACGGTCCGGCGGCATCCCCACCGCCGCCTACGCCTGCCCCTGCGGACACACCGCGACCGCCCGCGGGCAAGACGCCGTGGCCGCGCTGGTCACCGACTACGCCGCGCGCAAGCACTGCTGCACCGGAACCCCCGGCACGCTGGAACGGAGGAACGCCGCATGACCCCCACCACGATCGACGGGGCCGCGCTGCTGGACGAGGTGGAAGCCTTCCACCGACGCTTCAACGTCTTTCCCACCGAGGCCGCGTTCGTCGCCGTCGCCCTGTGGGACGCTCACGCGCACCTGCTCGACTGCTTCGACTCCACCCCGCGCATCGCCTTCCTGTCCCCCGAACCGGGGTCCGGCAAGACGCGTGCGCTGGAGATCGTGGAGACGCTGGTGCCGCAGCCCATGACGGCCGTCAACGCATCCGCCGCCGCCCTGTTCCGGTCCGTATCCGCCGGCACCGGCAAGCCGACGATCCTGTTCGACGAGATCGACACCGTCTTTGGTCCCAAGGCCGGGGACAACGAGGAACTGCGCGGATTCCTCAACGCCGGCCACCGCCGCACCGGGGTCACCTATCGGTGCATCGGCGATGGCGGACAGCAGACCGTGCAAGCCTTCCCCTCGTACTGCGCGGTCGCGGTCGCCGGCTCGGCTCGCTGCCGGACACGATCCTGAGCCGGTCCGTCATCATCCGCATGCGCCGCCGCGCAAGGAACGAGAAGGTGGAACCCTTCCGGGCCCGCATCCACGAGGCCGAGGGACACGCCCTGCGGGACCGGCTCGCCACCTGGGCGGAGCAGGCACGCGACCGCGTCATGGGGGCGTGGCCGGACATGCCCGACGGGGTGAGCGACCGGCCGGCGGACGTGTGGGAACCCCTGCTCGCCGTCGCCGACGCCATCGGCGGCCACTGGCCCGAACGAGCACGAGCGGCATGCGTGGCCCTGGTCACCGCATCCAAGGCCAACGACAAAGGCAGTCTCGGGGTCCGGCTGCTGACCGACCTACGCGACCACGTCATGGTCGGCATCGACCGCCTTCCGACCATCGCCATCATCGACCGGCTCAACGCACTCGATGACGCCCCCTGGGCCGACCTCAACGGCAAGCCGCTCGACAACCGACGCCTGTCCCGGATGCTCGGCGAATACATGACGGCCGACAACGAGCCGATCGCCTCCCGCAACATTAAGACCGCCGGGAGCGTCCTCAAGGGCTACTACGCCACCGACCTGCACGACGCATGGCAACGCTACTGCCCCCCACCCCCGGAAAGTCCGCTACTTCCGCTACCGGACACCGAAAACGCAGCCTGACCAGCGACAACGAGGTAGCGGCAAGCACCGAAACTTGCCGCTACCCATCCGCTACCGCTACCGCTACCCCTTCCCGCTACCCCGAACAGGCCCCTGACCTGCGCGGTAGCGGCGGTAGCGGAAGTAGCGCCCCTCAGAGGGACCCCCGACGGACAGTCCTAGAGGAGATCTTTTTCATGAGCATCGCCACCGTGGACATCGCGCCGCTCGCCGAGGTTGGCGCCCCGGCCCCCGTTCTCCTGACCGTGGAAGAGGCGGCCCGCTGCCTCCGCATCGGTCGCACCACCTGCTTCGCCTTGATCCGCACCGGAGAGCTGGAGTCCCTGACGATCGGCGGACTCCGGCGCGTCCCCGCCGATGCCCCGGCCGCCTACCTCGCCCGCCTCCGCGCTGAGCAGCGCGCTGCCTGATCACCTCAAACCGGGACGTCACCTTGCCATGAGGTGGCGTCCCGGGCTGTTTCCTCACCTAACACGAAGGAGCCCGCCTGTGGCGGAAGAGAAGAAGCGCACTCGGCAGCCCAACGGCCGCAGCTCCATTTACCTGGGCAAGGACGGGAAGTGGCACGGCCGGGTGACGGTCGGCATCCGAGACGACGGAAAGCCGGACCGACGCCACGTCGAAAGGAAGACCCGCGCCGAGGTGACGGAAGCCGTCCGCGAACTTGAGCGCCAGCGCGACGCCAAGACCGTATGTAAGCCGGGCAAGCCCTGGACGGTCAAGACATGGTTGACGCACTGGATCGAGAACATTGTTCCGCTCGGGGTGAACGAGAACACGATGGTGGGATACGGCGCGGCCGTTCGGAAGCACCTCATTCCGGGGCTCGGAGCCCATCGTCTCGACAGGCTCAAGCCCGAGCACATCGAGACGTTCTATGCCGCGATGCAGGCCAAGGGCAGCAAGCCTGCGACCGCCCACCAGGCACACCGGACCTTCCGGACCGCGCTCAATGAGGCGGTCCGGCGCGGGCACCTCGGGCAGAACCCCGTACGGCTCGCGAAGGCACCACGCGTACGGGAGGAAGAGGTCGAGCCGTACAACGTCGAAGAGATCCGCAGGCTGCTGCGCGCCGCCGACAAGCGCCGGAACTCAGCGCGATGGGCCATTGCTCTCTCGCTCGGCCTCCGCCAGGGCGAGGCGCTCGGTCATGTCCCCTGTCGTGGTGTAGGCGATCAGTCGTCTGACGTGGCGGGTAGGACGGTTGGGGCATCGAGGTAGAGGGCGTCCATGCTCTCG
>NZ_JBVIFC010000021.1:0-102355 GCF_055571535.1 Streptomyces sp. NPDC030893
GCCGGGACGGATCCCCCCCCCCCCCCCCCCTTCTCTCCCCCCCCCCCCCCCCCCCCCCCCCCCCCCCCCCCCCCCCCCCCCCCCCCCCCACACCGGTGGGGCGTCGGGACAGCACAGGACCCCGGAACCGGCGCAGGGGTCCCGGGGCCCGGTCAGGGAGCGGGGCCGTGGCCGGACCCGCGCGGTGCTCAGACGCGGCGCAGTACGGCCACCACCTTGCCGAGAATGGTCGCGTCGTCGCCGGGGATCGGCTCGTAGGCGGCGTTGTGCGGCAGCAGCCACACATGGCCGTCCTCGCGCTTGAAGCGCTTGACCGTCGCCTCGCCGTCGAGCATCGCCGCCACGATGTCGCCGTTCTCCGCGACCGGCTGGCGGCGGACCGTGACCCAGTCACCGTCGCAGATCGCGGCCTCGATCATGGAGTCGCCGACGACCTTCAGCACGAACAGCTCACCGTCACCGACGAGCTGCCGGGGCAGGGGGAAGACGTCCTCGACGGACTCCTCGGCGAGGATCGGGCCACCGGCGGCGATACGGCCGACCAGCGGCACGTAGGACGCGGCCGGCTTGCCGGCGGTGTCGGTGGGCTGCACCGAGGCGGCCTGGTCGGAGCCGCGCACCTCGTACGCCCGGGGGCGGTGCGGGTCGCGGCGCAGGAAGCCCTTGCGCTCGAGCGCCATGAGCTGGTGGGCCACCGAGGAGGTGCTGGAGAGGCCGACCGCCTGGCCGATCTCGCGCATCGACGGCGGGTACCCCCGTCGCTGCACCGAGTCCCTGATGACCTCGATCACCCGGCGCTGGCGGTCGGTGAGTCCCGAGCTGTCCGCCCGGATGCCGGGAGGTCGGCCCGGCAGGGAGCGCTTGGGCCCCTCGGGATTCGTGGCTTCGTTCATCGCGTGCACCGGCTCGAGCCGGCCCGGGGAGCGGTCCTGGGCGGTGATGGCGGCACTGTCTGCGGTGGTGGTCACGTCGGCCCCTCTCGATGGTCTCCCTGCAGCACAACGGTAGTAGCTTTCGAAAGGTTGCGCCAAACACACGTTCGAGTGAAAAATCGCGAATTGCGGTACGCGATCTCTCGGCGCGGTGTATTGGTCGCCCCGCTCCCGGCCGGACAAACGGGCTTATTGTTGTACTCTTCACCGCCGAGGTGATGACCTCCCGGGGTGCCGGGCCCAGTCTGCCATCGGGTGTCGCTCCGGGCGGGAAGCGGCCCCCGCTCTCTTCCCGAGTCGCACACCTCCTCCTCCCCGGGGGCGCGGGATCTTCCCCTCGCAGGGCGCCCCGCCCCGTTGTCCACGCGACACGCGTGCAGGGCATGAATGTATGAGCCAATCCCCACATGTAGTGGTTGGATTGCGACGGCAGCCCAGAAGTTGTGGTCCCCCGGGTCTTCGCACCCTCCGCGATCGCCTATGCTGGTGCTGCTTCGTGAGGCCCCTGAGGCCCAGCGAGGCCGTTGAGTCTGCTGTGAGGAGGGTTGGGAATTCATGCACTGCCCCTTCTGCAGGCACCCCGACAGCCGAGTCGTCGACAGCCGTACGACCGACGACGGCACGTCGATCCGCAGGCGCCGCCAGTGTCCGGACTGCTCCCGTCGTTTCACGACCGTGGAGACGTGTTCGCTCATGGTGGTCAAGCGGTCCGGAGTCACCGAGCCGTTCAGCCGCACCAAGATCATCAATGGTGTGCGCAAGGCCTGCCAGGGGCGGCCCGTCACCGAGGACGCCCTCGCCCAGCTCGGCCAGCGGGTCGAGGAGGCGGTGCGGGCCACCGGAAGCGCCGAGCTGACCACCCACGACGTGGGGCTGGCCATACTCGGCCCGTTGCAGGAACTCGACCTCGTCGCCTATCTGCGGTTCGCGTCCGTCTACCGGGCGTTCGACTCGCTCGAGGACTTCGAGGCCGCGATCGCGGAACTCCGGCAGGCGGAACGGCCCGCCGAGGGCGACGGGGACGGCGACGGGGCCGTTCCGGGGAGCCAGGAAGACGACGGCGGGCCCGGAGGGACTGCCCAGGTCCCCCAGCCCGCCCCCGCCGCCGGCTGACCGGCGGGCCGGCCCCGGACGCCGGAAGGCGGGGACCGGCCGGGCGGCGGCGATGAGAAGACCTGTTGCGGGCAGGCGAGTGGGTGCCCGCAGCACCAGACAGAACACCGTGCCACGGGAACAATCGGGGCACTTCAGGGCGTTTTTGCCCGTACAGGGAGGCGGCATGACAGAGACGGCGAGCGGTCCGGCACGGAGTTCCCGAGCCAAGAGCAACAAGGCCGGCAAGGGACTGCGTGTCGAGCGCATTCACACCACCCCTGGAGTCCACCCCTACGACGAGGTGGCCTGGGAGCGCCGTGACGTCGTGATGACCAACTGGCGCGACGGCTCGGTCAACTTCGAGCAGCGCGGCGTGGAGTTCCCCGACTTCTGGTCGGTGAACGCGGTCAACATCGTCACCAGCAAGTACTTCCGCGGTGCCGTGGGCACCCCGCAGCGCGAGACCGGCCTCAAGCAGCTGATCGACCGGATCGTGAAGACGTACCGGAAGGCCGGTGAGGACCACAAGTACTTCGCCTCGCCCGCCGACGCCGAGATCTTCGAGCACGAGCTGGCGTACGCCCTCCTGCACCAGATCTTCAGCTTCAACAGCCCCGTCTGGTTCAACGTGGGCACGCCCCAGCCGCAGCAGGTCTCCGCCTGCTTCATCCTGTCCGTCGACGACTCCATGGAGTCGATCCTCGACTGGTACAAGGAAGAGGGCATGATCTTCAAGGGCGGCTCCGGTGCCGGCCTGAACCTCTCCCGGATCCGCTCCTCCAAGGAGCTCCTCTCCTCCGGCGGCAACGCCTCCGGCCCGGTCTCCTTCATGCGCGGAGCCGACGCCTCCGCCGGAACGATCAAGTCCGGTGGCGCCACCCGCCGCGCCGCCAAGATGGTCGTCCTCGACGTGGACCACCCGGACATCGAGGGGTTCATCGAGACCAAGGTCAAGGAAGAGGAGAAGATCCGCGTCCTGCGCGACGCGGGCTACGACATGGACCTGGGCGGCGACGACATCGCCTCCGTCCAGTACCAGAACGCCAACAACTCGGTCCGCGTCAACGACGAGTTCATGCGGGCGGTCGAGGAGGGCGGCAAGTTCGGCCTGCGCGCCCGGATGACCGGCGAGGTCATCGAGGAGGTCGACGCCAAGGCGCTCTTCCGCAAGATCGCCGAGGCCGCGTGGGCGTGCGCCGACCCGGGCATCCAGTACGACGGCGTCATCAACAACTGGCACACCTGCCCCGAGTCCGGCCGGATCACCGCGTCGAACCCGTGCAGCGAGTACATGCACCTGGACAACACGTCCTGCAACCTGGCCTCGCTGAACCTGATGAAGTTCCTCAAGGACGACGGCCGGGGCAACCAGTCCTTCGAGACCGAGCGGTTCCAGAAGGTCGTCGAGCTGGTCATCACCGCGATGGACATCTCGATCTGCTTCGCGGACTTCCCGACCCAGAAGATCGGCGAGAACACCCGCGCCTTCCGCCAGCTCGGCATCGGCTACGCCAACCTCGGCGCCCTGCTGATGGCGACCGGCCACGCCTACGACTCCGACGGCGGCCGCGCCCTCGCCGGTGCCATCACCTCCCTGATGACCGGCACGGCGTACCGGCGCTCCGCCGAACTCGCCGCGATCGTGGGCCCGTACGACGGCTACGCCCGCAACGCCGACGCACACAAGCGCGTCATGAAGCAGCACGCCGACGCCAACGGCACGGCCGTGCGCATGGACGACCTGGACACCCCGGTGTGGGCCGCCGCCACCGAGGCCTGGCAGGACGTGGTCCGCCTCGGCGACAAGAACGGCTTCCGCAACGCCCAGGCGTCCGTGCTCGCCCCGACCGGCACCATCGGTCTGGCGATGTCCTGCGACACCACCGGTGTCGAGCCGGACCTGGCGCTGGTCAAGTTCAAGAAGCTGGTCGGCGGCGGCTCGATGCAGATCGTCAACGGCACCGTCCCGCAGGCCCTGCGCCGCCTGGGCTACCAGGAGGAGCAGATCGAGGCGATCGTCGCCCACATCGCCGACCACGGCAACGTGATCGACGCCCCCGGTCTCAAGCAGGAGCACTACGAGGTGTTCGACTGCGCCATGGGCGAGCGGGCCATCTCCCCGATGGGCCACGTCCGCATGATGGCCGCGATCCAGCCCTGGATCTCCGGTGCCATCTCCAAGACGGTCAACATGCCGGAGTCGGCGACCGTCGAGGAGGTCGAGGAGATCTACTTCGAGGCCTGGAAGCTCGGCGTCAAGGCGCTGGCGATCTACCGCGACAACTGCAAGGTCGGCCAGCCGCTCTCCGCGAAGACCAAGGAGAAGGAGAAGGCCGAGGTCACGGAGAAGGCCGAGGAGACGATCCGCGCCGCGGTCGAGAAGGTGGTCGAGTACCGCCCGGTCCGCAAGCGGCTCCCCAAGGGCCGTCCCGGCATCACCACCTCCTTCACGGTCGGTGGCGCCGAGGGTTACATGACCGCCAATTCCTACCCGGACGACGGTCTCGGCGAGGTCTTCCTGAAGATGTCGAAGCAGGGCTCCACCCTCGCGGGCATGATGGACGCCTTCTCCATCGCCGTCTCCGTGGGCCTCCAGTACGGCGTGCCGCTGGAGACGTACGTCTCGAAGTTCACCAACATGCGCTTCGAGCCGGCCGGTATGACGGACGACCCGGACGTGCGGATGGCGCAGTCGATCGTCGACTACATCTTCCGCCGCCTGGCGCTGGACTTCCTGCCCTTCGAGACGCGTTCCGCACTCGGCATCCACTCCGCCGAGGAGCGTCAGCGTCACCTGGAGACCGGTTCGTACGAGCCGTCCGACGAGGAGCTCGACGTCGAGGGCCTGGCCCAGTCGGCGCCGCTGGCCCAGGAACTGAAGGCGGTCGCCGCGCCGAAGGCCGAGGCCGAGCCGGCCAAGCCCGCGCCCAAGCAGGCCCACACCAGCGCCGAGCTGGTCGAGATGCAGCTGGGCATCCAGGCGGACGCCCCGCTGTGCTTCTCCTGCGGTACGAAGATGCAGCGGGCCGGTTCCTGCTACATCTGCGAGGGCTGCGGCTCGACGAGCGGCTGCAGCTGACACCGGTCACAGCCCGGGCGTGATGTCGCCCGGCCAGGGCGGTGGGGCCGGTTTCCGGCGCCACCGCCCTCGGCGTATCCGCGCTGCCGGGCGGTCGCGTGCGCCCAGCCGGGGAGACCGAGAGGCTTGTCGCGGAGGGGGCGGCGGTGGCAGGATTCCGGCCATGATCAAAAGAATCGAGTCCGCCACCCACCGGTGAGCGGCACGCCCGGGACCGGACTGTCCGATACCCGCACCCCCTTGTTCCTGCACGCCCTCCGGCTGCACCGTCTGACGCCGGACGAGCCCCTCTTCCGCGGCGGAGAGCCCTTCCCCGGCACGGAGCGGCGCCGACAGCGGACGCGGCCGTCCGACCTGGACCGCGGAAGCGTCGAGGCCGCCGGGATCCTCGCCGACTTTTTCCTCGACGCCCGCATGCCGCCCCATCGGCTGGCCCTCGCGCTCCGCGACGTCCCGTCGCACTCCCGGCACGACGAGCGCATCGCGGCCGTCGCCCGCGGAGCACCGGCGGCCAGGGCCCGGGAAACCGGACGGTGGCTGGTCAGACACGGGACCGACCTCGCTCCGGTGGCCGTCGGGCTCGCGCTGCTCGCCGAGACCGCCACGGCGGGTGACATTCCCCGGATCCAGACCATCGGCCTCCTGTCGAACGCCTTCGGACCTCTGGCGGTACGCGCCCTGGACCGCCTGCCGGGTGGGGTCGAGGCACTGATCTGGCTCGCCGACCGGGTCACCGCCTGGGGACGCGTCCACGCGGTGGACGCGCTCATCCGGCACGTGGACGACCACCCGGCCGTCCGGCCGTGGCTGCTGCGCGGAGCCGTGGACGGCGATCATCTCAACGGCTACTTCGCCGCCCAGGTCGCGCGCGTCACCCTCCTCCACGAGGTCATCGGGTGGTGCGGGGACGACGCCGAGGTCGTGGACCACACGGGCCGCATCCTCCACGTCATGAAGTACTGCGAGGGAATGGGCACTTCTCTGCGCCACTACCCGCACGCGCTCACGGTGCTGGAGGCCCACGCCGGCCACATCGCGAAGCTGGGGCCGACAGCCGGGCGCTACTTCGCGGCGGCGAGCGTCGCCCAGTACCTGACCGCTCAGGCACCTGCCTGGTCCGACGACGCCGAGGACAAGCGGCGTTGGGACGCGGTCCGGACGTCGTATCTGACCCTGGTCGACCGTGCGGACTGGTGCCGGACCGCGCGGGAGGGCCTGGCGGCCGGGGACTGGCGGATGACGTGGCTCGCGGAGTCCATGGCACCGGAACTCGACCTGCGCGCCTTCCGCGACGAAGGGCCGAACGCCTGAGGGCGGTGGCACCGGAACGCCGGTGCCACCCCCGGCGTTCCACGGTGCCGGGCCCCGCGCGGAGTCCGCCTCGTCAGCCCGGGCGCCGGGCACCCATCGCGCGGGTGAAGTCCGCGGGGTCGCCCTCGAAGCCGTGGACCCCGGGCCGGAACTCCCACGGGCCCGTTCCCTCGCGGACAAACTCCGCGACCGTCGCGGCCGTGGCCCCCGGGACGCCGCCGAAGTCGTCCTCGACCAAAACGGTGTATCCCTCACGGATGCGCAGACCGGGGTTGCGCACCCCGGAGAAGGTCCGCCGCGACCGGTGCTGCTGGATGACCACACCGACCACCACGCGCGCGTACCGCTCGTCGAGGCGGGCCAGTTCCAGCGTCATCACCTCGTCGTGACCGAAGCCCTTGCCGTCCTTGCTGTCCCGGTTGAGGATGATGGTGCCGTCGGGGGAACGGCTGTCGAAGTGCACCAGATACGCGGGATCACCGTGCGGGTCACCCGCCGGATAGGGCGCGGCGACGAGGTCCAGGTCGGTGGAGGGTTCACCCGAAGGACTCGGGTCCCACCTCAGTGCGATCTCGACCTTGCCGAAGCCCTTGCTGAGGCCGTTCACCAGTCTTCCCCTTCCCGTGACCGTCCTGCCCGAGTCACCCCAACTGCCGGACGTTCGTGGCAGGTTGTCCATCCTGCCACGTGCGCGGTGACGGAGGCCGGGAAGCAGTCCCCGTGAGAGTGACCGACGCCACGCTCCGGGGCCTTACGATGGCGCGGTGCTGGTCAAGTGGATTCGCTGCACCGTGGTGGACCGCCGCGGGTTCGAGCGGGGGCAGCGGAAGTGGGCGGGGCTTCTGGGGGAGCCGGGGTTTCGGGGGCAGGGCGGGGGCTGGAGCAGGGGGCGGTCCGACGTGGCGCACATCTTCTCCTTCTGGGAGAGCCGCGCCTTCTACGACTCCTTCATGGCGCGCTCCCACGACCGGCTGGCCTCCACCCAGTCGGGCACTTTCAAGGACGCCCAGGTCAGGCTCTTCGATCACCGTTTCGACGTGAAGACCGGGTTCGAGCCGCGCTTCACCGACGCCGACCTGCTCAGAGTGGCCCTGTGCCGGGTCCACGAGGAGCGGGCGGAGCACTTCGTCCTGATGCAGGAGAAGGTCTGGAACCCGGCGATGGCCGGCTCGCCGGGCATGGTCCGGGGGCTGTTCGGCGAGGCGCCCGGGAGCGAGTTCCTGGTGCTGTCGATGTGGCGTTCGGCCGCCGAGCACGGCAAGTACCGCACCGAGCGGGTGGAGCGGCTCGCCCTGCGGGCACAGACGGAGGCCGACGTCGCGGCCCTGGCGGGGGACATCGTCGACATGGAAGCGGCCTGGACGGTCTGAGCCGCGAAGCGTGTGCGTGCGGTGCGGGACCTGTGTGACGTACGCCGTATGGTGCCCGCACGAGTGCCCGTTCGGACGTCACCCGATCTAGGGTCTTGGCATGGCACGACCACGGCGCATCGTCCTTGTCCGGCACGGCGAATCAACGGGCAATGTCGACGACTCCGTCTACGAGCGCGAACCCGACCACGCCCTGGCCCTGACCGAACGGGGCCGGCGGCAGGCGGAGGAGACGGGGCAGCGGCTGCGGAAACTGTTCGGCCACGAGCGCGTCAGCGTCTACGTCTCGCCGTACCGCCGGACGCACCAGACGCTGAGCGCCTTCGGGTTCGACCCGGGGCTGATACGCGTGCGCGAGGAACCGAGGCTGCGCGAGCAGGACTGGGGCAACTGGCAGGACCGCGAGGACGTACGGCTGCAGAAGGCCTACCGGGACGCGTACGGGCACTTCTACTACCGCTTCGCCCAGGGCGAGTCCGGAGCCGACGTCTACGACCGGGTCGGCGGCTTCCTGGAGAGCCTCTTCCGCAGCTTCGAGGCCCCCGACCATCCGCCGAACGTCCTGATCGTCACGCACGGGCTGGCCATGCGGCTGTTCTGCATGCGGTGGTTCCACTGGTCCGTGGCGGAGTTCGAGTCGCTGTCGAACCCGGGGAACGCCGAGATGCGGATGCTCGTTCTGGGGGAGAACGGCAAGTACACTCTCGACCGGCCCTTCGAACGCTGGCGCGAACCGGAACCGTACGGGATCACCGGATAGACAGGGGGTCACGGATAGAGTGGCAGGGCGATGACCGCTGATTCCTCTTCCGCCGGGCGCCTGGAGCGCGCCCTGGCCTGCCTGCGCGGACTGTCCGTGGGCGACGCGCTCGGCTCCCAGTTCTTCGTACCGGTGAACTATCCGCTGCTCAAGCGCCGCGAGCTGCCCCCGGGGCCGTGGCAGTGGACGGACGACACGGAGATGGCCTGTTCCGTCGTCGCCGTCCTGGCCGCGCACCACCGGATCGACCAGGACGCCCTCGCACGTTCCTTCGCCGATCATCACGACTTCGACCGGGGGTACGGGCCCGCGGTCAACCGGCTGTTGCGCCTGGTCCGCGAGGGCGGGGACTGGCGCGAGCTCTCCGCCGCGCTCTTCAACGGGCAGGGGTCCTGGGGCAACGGCGCGGCGATGCGGATCGCGCCGCTGGGCGCCTGGTACGCGGACGACCCGGAGCAGGCCACCCACCAGGCCGAGATCTCCGCCTACCCCACCCATCAGCATCGCGAGGCCGTGGTCGGGGCCATGGCCGTCGCCGCGGCCGCCGCGCTCGCCGCCGCCCCGGGCGGGCCGCCCGGCGCGGGCGCCCTCCTCGACGGTGTCATCGGGCTGGTGCCCGCGCGGAGCGCCGTCGGCGCGGGGCTGCGCCGGGCTCGCGACATGCTCGACTACGGCGACGCGGCGACCGTCGCGGCCGTGCTCGGCTGCGGACGGCGTACGACGGCGCATGACACCGTGCCCTTCGCGCTCTGGTCGGCCGCCCGTTCCCTCGGGGACTACGAGCGGGCCTTCTGGACGACCGCGCAGGTCGGCGGGGACGTCGACACGACGTGTGCGATCGTCGGCGGGGTGGTCGCCGCGGAGAAGGCCGGAGCGCCGCCCGCCGAGTGGGCCGAACAGGTCGAGCCACTGCCCGAGTGGCTGCGGGTCACCGACTGAGACCACGGGGACGGCCGGTCACCCCTCGTGGGTTCCGGGTCCGGGTCGCTGTGGTTCAGAACTCTCCGTGCATCTCGGGAACTCTCCGTGACCGGCCGCTCGTTGTCGGGACAACCACTGTGTGAGGCATGAGGCCCGACGGGTTCGGGCGCCGCGTCCGCCGTGGGTGCCGTGCGGGTGTCGTCGGGTCGGGGAGAGGGGGCGGTAGCCGTGACGACGGGTACGTGGCTTGCGGTGCTGCTCGCTCTCGTGGCCGTGGCGCGGTGCCTCGCGGTCCGGCCCGGCGTTCTCCGGCCCACCCCCGTGGTGTCGGTCGGAGAGCCGCCGGGCCGGACCCGCGGGACCCCTGGCTCAGCCCATGCCGGGTCCGGCCGATCCGGACAGGGCCTCCAGGTCGCTCTTGCGGACCCGGATGACCAGCCACGCGGTGGCCACGGCGAGGACGGCCATCGCGGCGGCCGGGATGAAGGCCGTGGAGATGCCCTCCGCGAGCACCTCGTGCCCCCAGGGCGCGGGCAACTGCTGCGTCCGGGCGAACTCCGCCTTCTGTTCGGCCGTCGCGTCGGCGAGGAAGGACGGGACCTGCTTGTCCGCCTCGTCCCTGCTCGCCGTGCCGAACACCGTCGTCAGGAGGGCCAGGCCCACCGACCCGCCCACCTGCTGGGTGGCGTTCAGGAGCCCGGACGCCGCGCCGGCCTCGTGCTGGGCGACTCCGGAGACGGCGGTGAGGGTCAGCGTCACGAAGTTCAGGCCCATACCGAAGCCGAAGACCAGCATCGGGCCCAGGATGCCGGTGACATAGGAGCTGTCCGAGCTGATCAGCGTCTGCCAGGCCAGACCGGTCGCGGCGAGCGCCGAACCGACCAGCATGAACGGCTTGGGGCCGAACACGGGGAGGAACCGCTGCGACAGACCGGCCCCGAGCGCGATCACGACCGTCACCGGCAGGAAGGCGAGACCGGCCTCGATCGGGGTGTATCCGAGGACGTTCTGTACGAAGAGGACGATGTAGAAGAACATGCCGAACATGGCCGCGGCCAGGCTGAGCATGATCACATACGTGCCCGCGCGGTTGCGGTCGGTGAACATCCGCAGCGGGGTGATCGGTTCCCTGGCCCGGGACTCGATCAGTGCGAAGGCCACCAGCAGTACGACGGCGGCCGCGAAGGAGCCGATGGTCAGGCCGTCCCGCCAGCCTTCCTCCGCCGCGCGGATGAAGCCGTAGACGAGGGAGGCCATACCGGCCGTCGAGGTCACCGCGCCCGCGATGTCGAAGCGGCCGGTGTGGCGCTCGGACTCGTTGATGTACATCGGTGTGAGGACGGCGATCAGCAGGCCGATCGGCACGTTGACGAAGAGCACCCACCGCCAGTCGAGCCACTCGGTGAGCATGCCGCCGGCGAGCAGGCCGATGGCGCCACCACCCGCGGAGACGGCGGCGAAGACGCCGAAGGCCCGATTGCGCTCGGGTCCTTCCGGGAACGTGGTGGTGATGAGCGCCAGCGACGTGGGCGATGCGATGGCACCGCCCACACCCTGCAGTACGCGCGCCGCGAGCAGTTGCCACGGCTCCTGGGCGAACCCGCCGAGCAGCGAGGCGAGGGTGAACAGCAGGATGCCGCTCATGAAGACACGGCGGCGGCCGAGGATGTCGCCCGCGCGGCCGCCGAGCAGGAGCAGACCGCCGAAGGTCAGGGTGTAGGCGCTGACCACCCAGGTGAGGTCGGTGGTGCTGAACTGGAGAGCGTTCTGAATGTGCGGCAGCGCGATGTTCACAATCGTCGCGTCGAGTACCACCATGAGTTGGCAGGCCGCGATGACGGTGAGCGCGATGCCGGGGCGCCCGCCCCGGCGGGCCGCACCTGGCTTCTGGTCCTGAATCAAAGGAGAGGTTGTCACTATGGGTCCCCCACGAGTGCGTCAGTGAACGCTCGCGTTCACTGTTGCGTCAACGGTAGGAGTCCCCGACAGTGAACGCAAGCGTTCACTTATGGAGTTGTCGCTCGGCGCGTCCCCCTCAGTCGCCGTGCGGTATTCACTTCATCCCCGAATGCCCGTTTCCGCTGCTCGTTGGAGAGAGTCAGATGGTTACTTCGAGCTGGGCGGCGGCCCAGGCTCAGACGGCCGCCTCCCGTCGCCGGGGCGCCGTGCTGGAACGCGCGATCCTCGATGCCGCGCTGGAACAGCTCAGCACGGTCGGCTGGAACGGCCTGACGATGGAAGGCGTCGCCACCGCCGCCCAGACCGGCAAGGCCGCCGTCTACCGGCGCTGGCCCTCCAAGGAGGACCTGGTCGCGGACGCCCTGCGGTCCGGGCTGCCGCAGGTCGAGGCCGTGCCCGACCTCGGGAGCGTGCGCGAGGACCTGCTGGACCTGTGCCGGCGGGCGCGCGACGCGATGTTCTCGCCCTCCGGGTTCGCGGTGCGCTCGGTGATTTACGAATGCGACAGCACGCAGGCCGAACGCTTCCACGCCGTCATCTTCGACGGAGTCGTGGAGCCGACCATCAGAATGCTGCGCGAGGTCATCGAGCGCGGAATCCAGCGGGGCGAGGTGCGTCCGGACGCGGCCAACGGCTATGTCTTCGACGCCGTCCCGGCGATGATGATGTACCGGTCGAAGATGTGCGGCAGCGAACTGGCCGACGTCGATCTGGAGGAGATGATCGACCAGTTGATGGTTCCGCTGCTGCGGCACACGGGCGCGTGATCCGCGCGCCGCGCGGATGCCGGCGCCACTCGGGGACCGGGGTGTCGCGCCGCCTGGCGCACGGCGTACGCTAAGGGCGCCATGCCGTACGAACCACCCACCCACACCGTCGAGCGCTCTCTCCGCGCCACGACCGGGGCGAAGGTCATTGCAGGTGTCGACGAGGTGGGTCGCGGCGCGTGGGCCGGTCCCGTCACCGTCTGCGCGGCGATCACCGGACTGCGCCGGCCTCCGCTGGGGCTCACCGACTCCAAGCTCCTCACCGTCAAGCGGCGCACCGAGCTCGCGGAGACACTGCGGACCTGGGTGACCTCGTACGCCCTGGGGCACGCGTCCCCGGAGGAGATCGACGAGCGGGGGATGACCGCGGCGCTGCGGCTGGCGGCGGTGCGCGCGCTGGACGCGCTGCCGGTCCGGCCCGACGCGGTGATCCTCGACGGCAAGCACGACTATCTCGGGTCGCCCTGGCAGGTCCGTACGGTCATCAAGGGCGACCAGTCCTGCGTCGCGGTCGCCGCCGCCTCGGTGATCGCCAAGGTTCAGCGCGACAAAATGATGGCCGAACTGGGCCTCGACCATGCAGACTTCGGTTTTGCGGACAACGCCGGGTATCCGTCACCCGTGCACAAGGCCGCACTGGAGGTCCGGGGACCCACTCCGTACCACCGGTTGTCGTGGGCGTATCTTGATGCGCTGCCCCAGTGGCGGCACCTCAAGAAGGTCCGCAGCTGGGTGGACGGGCCCGTTCCGGAGATCGAGGGCCAGCTCGGCTTCGACTTCTGACCGGCCACTCGTACTCATGTGCCCACCCGGCGGCGCGTGCCGTACCAACGTTTGATAAAAATCAGCTCATGCCTCTCATTCCCGAGGAGCCTCAGATTCACGAGAGTGCCCAGGGTCCCCGCGCCACGCCGGCCAGCGGCCGCACCGCGCCGACCCCCCGCCCCGTACCCGGTCCCCGCCCCGCGGCTCCGTCGCGTCCCGGTCGTCCCGGCCCTCCGCGGCCCGCGCCGCCGGCACAGCGGACGTCGCGTGATGCGGCACCCGCGGCGAAGCCGGCCCCCGCGGCCAGGCCCGCCCCCGCCGCGGCCGCCCCGCAGCTCCAGCTGATCCCGGCCTCGGCCCAGGGGGCGCTCGACGCCGCCGAGGAGGCCGTGGACCTGCTGCTGGACGCGGGACGCGCCCCCGGCGACGTACTGGTGATCACCACCGGTGAGCCGCACCCGTGGGCCACCCACGAACTGTCCTTCGGCGAAGCGTCCTACTGGGCCCAGCACGACGCCGGCGACGATGTCTTCTACACCGACGCCCGGGCCGCGGACCGTGCCGGAGCGCGGCCGGTCGTCGTGGTCGCCGTCAACGGCGGTCCGGAGGCCGCGGCCGCCTCGGCCCTGTCGGCGGCCCACACCCGGGCCGGCGCCCTGCTGATCGTCTGCGGAGACCCGCAGCAGATCAACTCGGTGCTCGGCACGGAGCTCTGACCCGGCGCCACCGCGCTCGGCCGGAAGCCCGGCAGGTGACGCGAACGCCGCGGCGGCGGCGTTCGCACGGCCGTCGCCCCGGCATGCCCGGGGCAGGGCGTGAAGTCCCCGTCGTCTCCGGCGGCCGGGTGCGGACATGCCGTCCGGCCCCGGCCGTACGGGCCGTCCGGACGGTGTCCGCGTGACGTCAGCGTGCCGCCGCGCGGCGCAGCACCTCCGAGGCGGCACCGCCGGTGCGCGGTATTCGGGGCGGTGCCTCGGACATGGCGAACGGCTCCGGTGCCGAGCCCGCGCTGGGGTGGCGGCCGCCACGCCCTTCGCCGAGCACCTGCCAGCCGTCACGGGTCAGCGTGATGTAGGCCCCGCAGCGCAGCCCGTGCAGCGTGCAGGCGTCCCGCAGCCCCCACATCCACGCACCGTCCTCCTGTGTCCAACGGGCGTCGCCGTCACGGCAGTAGAGCAGCACCGCGGTGCGCACCGGGGTGCGGCGGCGCAGGTCGTGCGGGATGACCCGGCGCAGCTGGGCCAGCAGCACGTTGCGGAACATCCAGCCGTCCGCGGAGGCGGCGCGGCGGGTGAACGAGGCGCTCGCCCGCAGGCGTTCGTCCGGGTCCAGCACGGCGACCACCGCGGTCGCCGGACCGGGTCGATGCCGGGCGTGCAGTCCACTGACGACCTCACGCGGACTGCGCAGCAGCGGGATTCCCGCGGCGGCCCACTCCGCAGGCTCGAGCACACGGGTGGCGGAAGCGGCGGACGTCGACAGCGATGCCGCCGAGGACGGAGCGAATCCGAAGGTCACGGTCCTCCCTTCGGCTACGCCCGGACTGCGGGCGGGGTCGGATTCGGGGAGCGCGCACGCAACGGAGCCCTACCTGATCGGCGGGCGGGCCGTGCGGGTGCGGACTTCAATTCTTCCTGTCGAACTGGGATGCGGCAACGAGCAATTGGCGGAGCGGACCGGTATCAGGTGTTCCACGGCTAATATCCCCACCCGCGGGGTGCGGCGAACCTTCAGCCCTGTACGGCCAGCACCAGCGGCAGTACGCCCTGTGCACCGGCACGCCGCAGCAGACGCGCCGCGACCGCGAGGGTCCAGCCCGTCTCCGTGTAGTCGTCGACCAGAAGCACCGGCCCAGGCGCCTGGGCGAGCGCGGCCGCGAGGTCGGGCGGCACGGTGAGCGCCCCGTCCAGGACCTTCAGACGCTGGGCACTGTTGCTCCGCGGGGCGGGGCGCGCCTCACCCGTGCAGGCCACCGCCCCCAGCAGCGGCAGCCGGCCGACCTCCGCGATGCGCGCCCCCAGCGAGTGGACCAGCCGGGGCCGGCTGCGCGAGGCGAGGGTCACCACCCCCACCGGCCGGGGCTGGGCGTCCGCCGCCCCCGCCGCCCATCCGCCGGGCCCCTTGGCCCAGTCGGCCAGTACGCCCACCACGGCCCGGGCGACATCGTCCGGCACCGGTCCGTCCGGCGCGTGGGGCGCGAACATCGGCCGCAGCCGGTTGCCCCAGCCGATGTCGGACAGCCGGCCCAGCGCCCTGCCCTGCGCGGCCTGTTCCCCGGCCGGGATGCGGCCCTTGAGGTCCATGCCGATCGCCGGCAGCCCGGTGGGCCACATCCGCCGGGGCTCCACCTCGACGCCCGCCCGGCCGAGGTCCACGCGGGCGGCATCGAGCGCGGCCGCCGAGGCGTCGGCGGTGTAACGCGCACCGGCGCAGTTGTCGCAGCGGCCGCAGGGTTTGGCGCCCTCGTCGTCCAGCTGGCGCTGCAGGAACTCCATCCGGCAGTCCGTGGTCGTCGCGTAGGCGCGCATCGCCTGCTGTTCGGCCTTGCGCTGGCGGGCCACCCACGCGTACCGCTCGGCGTCGTACGTCCACGGCTGCCCCGTGGCGATCCAGCCGCCCTTGACCCGCTTCACCGCCCCGTCCACGTCGAGCACCTTGAGCATGGTCTCCAGCCGGGAGCGGCGCAGTTCGACCAGCGGCTCGAGGGCCGGCAGGGAGACGGGCCGCTCCGAGGCCGCCAGGACGTCGAGCGTGCGGCGCACCAGGTCCTCCGAGGGGAAGGCGAGCGACGCGAAGTACTCCCAGATCGCCTCGTCCTCCTTCCCCGGCAGGAGCAGCACCTCGGCATGCCGGACACCGCGGCCGGCGCGGCCCACCTGCTGGTAGTAGGAGATGGGGGAGGACGGCGAGCCGAGATGGACCACGAAGCCCAGGTCGGGCTTGTCGAAGCCCATGCCGAGGGCGGAGGTGGCGACCAGGGCCTTCACCTTGTTGGCCAGCAGGTCCTCCTCGGCCTGCTGCCGTTCCGCGTTCTCCGTACGGCCGGTGTACGAGGCGACGGTGTGACCGCGCTGCCGCAGGAAGGCGGTGACCTCCTCGGCGGCGGCCACGGTCAGTGTGTAGACGATCCCCGAGCCCGGGAGGTCGTGCAGGTGGTCGGCGAGCCAGGCCATCCGGTGCGCGGCGTCCGGCAGGGCCAGCACGCTCAGGCTCAGGCTCTCCCGGTCCAGCGGCCCCCGCAGCACCAGCGCGTCCGACGAGCCACCCGTACCGAGCTGCTCCGCCACGTCGGCGGTGACGCGCGCGTTGGCGGTGGCGGTGGTGGCGAGCACGGGTACGCCGTCGGGGAGGTCGGTGAGCATCGTGCGCAGCCGGCGGTAGTCCGGGCGGAAGTCGTGCCCCCAGTCGGAGATGCAGTGCGCCTCGTCGACCACCAGGAGCCCGGTCGCGGCGGAGAGTCTGGGCAGGACCTGGTCACGGAAGTCCGGGTTGTTCAGCCGCTCCGGGCTCACCAGCAGCACGTCCACGTCGCCCGCGGCGATCTCGCCCTGGATGGAGTCCCATTCCTCGCTGTTGGAGGAGTTGATGGTCCGGGCGCGGATACCTGCCCTGGCCGCGGCCTCCACCTGGTTGCGCATCAGGGCCAGGAGGGGAGAGACGATCACGGTGGGGCCGCTGCCCCGCGCCCGCAGCAGCGACGTGGCCACGAAGTAGACCGCGGACTTGCCCCAGCCCGTGCGCTGCACGACCAGGGCCCGGCGCTTGTCGGCGACCAGCGCCTCGATCGCACGCCACTGGTCCTCGCGCAGCCGGGCCTCGCCCGAGGGGTCCCCGACGAGACGGGCGAGGACCGCGTCGGCGTCCGCCCGGAGATCCGCGTTGTTCGTGTGCTCCATGGGTTCCATACAACAGGACGGCACCGACATCCGGGCGGCGCGCCTGTGGATACGGGCGCGAGGCGCCCCTGGGAAGGGATGGGTGGCATGTCCCTGATGCCACTTATCCACAGGGAGAACCGGAATGTGGCGATCTGCGAGATCGTCTTGGCATGACGAACCACAGCGAGACCACCGGATCCCCCGAGAACAGCGACCTCCCGCAGCGCGAGGGACACCGGCACGCCGGCCTTCCGTCGCGGGACCGGCCCGCGGACCGCCCCGGAGCCACCGGCCCTGAGGCGGACGGCGGCGGGCGGCGGGAGCGCACACCCTTCCCGGAGGACTTCGCCTGCACCGCCTACGACAGCCACGGCGACGAGCAGCAGGTCACCCTGCGCACTCCCGCCGAACTCGCCGACGCCCTGCCCTACCTGCTCGGCTACCGCCCCGAGGACAGCATCGTGCTGGTCGCCCTGCACGACACGGAAGGGCGAGGCCGGTTCGGTGGCCGCGCCCGGCTCGGCATCCCCGGCGACGCGGACGACTGGCCCTCCGCCGCCCGCCGGCTGGCCCAGGGCCTGGTGACGGGCAGTGAGCGCCGAGGCACCCGGCCCGGGCAGATGGTGGTCTTCCTCTGCCAGGAACCGGGCCGGGGCGAATCGGGCCGGCAGGTCAAGGAGCGGCTGGGCCCGCTCGCCCACACCCTCCGCCTGGCGTGCGGTGCCCTGGACGTCCCGGTGGTGGAGGCGCTCTGCGTGTCGGACGGCCGTTTCTGGTCGTACTGCTGTGACGACGAGGGCTGCTGTCCGGCCGAGGGGACCCCGATGGGCCTGCCCGGCACCTCGGTGCTGGCCGCCGCAGCGACCTACGCAGGGCTCCAGATCCGCGGCACCCTGAGCGAACTGCGGGCCAGGTTCCTGCCCTGGGAGAACTCCGCCGCACTCGAACAGCAGAAGTCCCTGGACGCCGCCGGTATGGTGCTGGTCCCCAGGATCCTCGACGAGGCGAGCCGCCTGGAGGTGGCCGGGGAGACCCTGACCCTGGCCGAGCGGATCATGAACCGCCTCGCCGGCGCCCCGCCCGCACCCGGCGTGCTCCCGGCGGACCTGCGGGACGACGACCTGATCGGCCACGACGAAGCGGCCGCACTGATTCTCGGCCTGCAGGACCGCACGACCCGCGACCGTGCGGCGGAGTGGATGGAGGGCGCCGAGGCGGGCCCCGCCCTGCGCCTGTGGCGCGCCCTGGCCCGCCGGTGTGTCGGACCGTACGGCGAGCACGCCGCGGCGCCCCTCACGCTGGCCGGGTGGGTCGCCTGGTCCACCGGTGACGAACTGGAGGCCAGGGAGGCACTCGCCATGGCCCTCGGCGCCGACCCCGACTACCTCTTCGCCCGTCTGCTGCACCAGGCGTGCAACGAGGGCCTCGACCCGGAGTCGGTCCGCCGCTGCCTGCGCACGGAGCGCGCGGAGCGTGGGCCGAGCGCGCCCGGGGGGCCGGCCGGGTCGACGGGCCCGGCGGAAAGGGGCGACCACGAACCCGTGAAACCCGCACCCGCTGGTCCCGGCCCCGGCGCGGGTGTGCCTCCCTCGCCTCGCCGGTACCGCGCGCGTGGGTCCGGTGCCGGCGGTGGTTCACCTCGTCGGGCGCGTGCGCAGGGCGGCGGGCCGAGCGGGCGGCTCCCGCGTCCGCGAGCCGCGGTGGACAGGACACGTCCGGGCGGAGGCGCGGCGGCCGGCGTGCGCCCGGGCGGCGCGGACACGCACGGGGCCCGTCCCGGTGGCGCGCGTCCGGGCCCGGCGGCTCCGGGCGCCTGCGGACGGGGCGGTGTCCGGCCCGACGGCGCGCGGACCGGTCGTCGGGGCGATGACGGGGAGGAGTGACATCACGTTCGGGTCCGGGCCGCCCCGCCTGCGGGCGCACGCGGCGTCCTCACCCACCCCGGGGGACGGTGGGCGGACGTCATCCGGGCCCGCTCGGGGGCGGCTTCCGCCCGGCAGGGGAGCCCGGCCGGCCCCGGGACACCGGACGCCGCTTCGCGCGGTCCGGCCCTGCCGCCGACCGCCTCCGTCCGCCGACCACCGCGTCGGGGTCCGCCCCGACGTTCCGGCCGGAAAGGCCGCGCTGCAAACCGGTGGGCGGCGCTCCGCCGGGCGAGATCGTTCCCACGGGACCGCACGGCATGGGCCCCGCGCCGTACGGCCACGTACGACGCGGTTCCGCCGAAGTCCGGGAAGCAGCCGAAGCGCTCACACCACGGCCGTGACCTGCGACCGCGCGACGGTACCGGTGGCAGGAAGGCCCGTGAGCGGTGGCTGCCCGCCCGGGGTGCGGAGCCGTGCGGAACGGAAGTGGATCAGCCACCGATACGACCGGCGAAGGGAGTGTTTATCGTCAGGCAGACGACTATGATCGCCGCATGCCCTACGACCCGTCAGCCTTCCCGCCCTTCGCCGTCACCGTGGACCTGGTCGTGCTGACCGTGCGCCGCCACTCCCTGTGCGCACTGGCGGTACGCAGGGGCGAACCGCCGTTCCAGGGCCGCTGGGCGCTGCCCGGAGGGTTCGTACGGGACGACGAGGACCTGGCGCGGGCGGCGGCGCGCGAGCTGGCCGAGGAGACGGGGCTGCGCGTGCACGACCCGGCCGTCCCCGCCCAGGACAACGGCGCTCACCTGGAGCAGCTCGCCACCTACGGCGATCCCGAGCGCGACCCCCGGATGCGTGTCGTCAGCGTGGCGCACCTCGCCCTGGCTCCCGACCTGCCCGCGCCCCGGGCCGGGGGCGACGCCAGCAACGCGCGCTGGGCGCCCGTGGAGGAGCTGCTGCTGCAGGGCGGCTACGGCAGGGACGGAGAGCCGGTCGCGCCGCTCGCCTTCGACCACGCCCAGATCCTGTCGGACGGGGTGGAGCGCGCCCGTTCCAAGATCGAGTACTCCTCGCTGGCGACGGCCTTCTGCCCTCCCGAGTTCACCGTCGGCGAGCTGCGCCGGGTCTACGAGGCGGTCTGGGGCGTGGCACTCGACCCGCGCAACTTCCATCGCAAGGTGACCGGCACCCCCGGCTTCCTGGTCCCCACCGGCGGCACCACCACCCGGCAGGGCGGTCGCCCCGCCCAGCTCTTCCGGGCCGGCGGAGCCACCCTGCTCAACCCGCCGATGCTGCGACCCGAGGTCTGAACCAGGGGGCGCCCGGGACGCCCGGCGCGGCCGGCCGACCGGCCAACGGGCCCGGGAGGACGCGGGTCTCCCTCCGCAGCAAGCCGCGCGATGCCCGAAAAACCCGATATGGCACGCTATCTTGCATCGCGTGATCCAGGCCATCGGACTGACCAGCAGCCCCCGCACAGAGCGTCCGCCCGCCGTCGAGGACGTCTCCTTCGAGGCGCACGCGGGCCGCGTCACCGCGTTGCTCGGAGCGCCGGGATCCGGCAAGACGGCGGCGCTCGGGCTCATGCTCGAACTCCAACGCGGCCGTGGCGTCACCTACTTCAGAGGCCGCCCCCTGCACCGCATCCCCCACCCCGCACACGAAGTCGGTGTGCTGCTGGGCGACGTACCCGGGCACCCCGCCCGCACCGTACGCGGACATCTGCGCATGCTCTGCGCCGCCTCCGGCGTACCGGGGCGCCGGGCCGACGAAGTCCTCGAAGCGGTGGGGCTCGTGAGCCTGCGCGACGAACGCCTCGGCACCCTCTCGCGCGGCATGGACCGCCGCCTGGGGCTGGCCTGCGCGCTGCTGCCGGACCCGCACACACTCGTGCTGGACGACCCCGCACGGGGACTGTCCGCCGGGGAGCGGCGCTGGCTGCACGGCATGCTCCGGGCCCACGCGGCCCAGGGCGGCACCGTGCTGTGCACGACGGCGGACCCCAAGGAGGCCGCACGGACCGCGGACCACGTGGTCACACTGGAGGGCGGAAGGCTCGTCGCCGACCAGGAGGCCAGGGAGTTCGCACGCACCCGGCTGCGCCCCCGTGTCGCCGTGCGCAGCCCGCACGCCGCGCGGCTCTCCGCACTGCTCACGCAGGAGGCCCGCTCCGCCCAGCGCTCCGTCGAGGTGGTGCGGGAGGGCGGCAACCGCCTGTGCGTCTACGGCAGTACCTGCGCGGACGTCGGCGAGACGGCGTTCCGCAACGGCATCGTCGTGCACCAACTGGCCGACGAGGTCGGCGACATGGGCCCCGGCGCCGGGGCGGACGAGAACGCCGCGGGCGCCCGGGAGGCCGCAGCCGGGGACCGGCGGCCCCCGCCCGCCGCCGCTCCGGCCGTCACGGCGTCCCTCACACCGGTGCCCGAGGACCGCAACCCCCCGGAGGGGACCGGGACCGAGGACGCCGGACCCCACCGGGAAGGAGGCTCGCGACGGGCCGGCCGCACGCCCCGCGCCGACCGCGCGGTCCCCGCCGGGGACGGCCTGCCGCCCCCCATCTCCGTCCGCCCCGCCCCCCGTCCGCTGCGCCCCGTCCGCTACGAGATCCGCCGTGCCACCGGCGTGCGCACGGGGTTCCTCGTCGGGGCCGGCGTGCTCGTCGTGTCCGCGCTCACCGCCGTACTGCTGGCGCGCGTCGGGCACACCCCGCAGCCGCGCCTGCTGGCCGCCTGGCCGAGGGAGCTGCCGCTGCCGCCGGCGGCCCTCGGCGCCGGACTGCTCGGCGCGCTCGCCTTCGGGGACGAGTTCCGCCACCCCGCGCTGGCCGCCGACCGCGGCACCGTGCCCCGGAGGCTGGGCCTGCTGACCGCGAAACTCCTCGTCGCCTCGGCCACCGCGCTGGTGCTGGCCGTCCTGACCGTCGGCTGCGACGCCGAGCTGCTCTACCTCGTATACGGACCGGAGGTCGTGGAGGTTCCCGCCGACTGGCTCCCGCTGAGCGCGGGTTGGCTCGCACTGGTGACGGGCTGCGCCTGCGCCGGCGTACTGGCGGCGGGTGTCTTCCGGTCCACCACCGCCGGGATCGCCGCGGTCGTCGCCGTGCCCCTCCTCGTCGTCCCCCTCGTGCACAAGGTGCTGGACGGGCCGTCGGTGCGCACCCCGGCCCTGTTCTCGGAGCGGCTGCGCGAGGGCGTGCCGCTCCGGTGGCCGTTCGGGGGCGAGCGGTACCTGGACGCGGTGCTGCGTCTGGTCGCCCAACCCGTGGGCGGGGCACTGACGTTGTCACTGGCCGTGCTGCTCTGCGCGTATCTGTTCACCGGGCTGCGGAGCCGCGTCCGATGATGACCGCCCACGAACACATCGGCCCGTCTCTGCCCACAACTCCCCTCAGGAAGCCCATTTCTTTCCGATAAGGCGTCAATTGCGACGGGGTGAGCGATCACCCTTTCGTGTGCTTTTCACCAAAGACCTCAAGGGAGTTGGAAGCGACGCCGACAAAGGATCCGTGAGTACCCTTGCGCACACCATGATGACCGCCGCCCGCTCCGCAGACTCCGGCCTCGCGAACCCGGGCGAACTCGACCGCTACCCCTACGGCGAGGCGCCCGCCGCCGACCGCGTCGGGGCCCCCGTCTGGGAGGGTCCGGACCCGGAGCTCGGCCGTGTGGGCCGCCGCGCCGCGGGCAGCCGCGGACGCGGGCTGCACGGCCAACTCGTCCAGCAGTTGGGGCAGATGATCGTCTCCGGGGACCTGGGCGCCGACCGCCCGCTGGTGCCGGAGGAGATCGGCCAGCGCTTCGAGGTCTCCCGCACCGTCGTCCGCGAGTCGCTCCGGGTCCTGGAGGCCAAGGGCCTGGTCAGCGCCCGGCCGAACGTCGGCACGCGCGTGCGCCCCGTCAGCGACTGGAACCTCCTCGATCCGGACATCATCGAGTGGCGGGCCTTCGGGCCCCAGCGGGACGACCAGCGCCGTGAGCTCAGCGAGCTGCGCTGGACGATCGAGCCGCTCGCCGCACGCCTGGCGGCCGGCCACGGGCGGGAGGAGGTCCAGCAGCGCCTCTCCGACATGGTGGAGATCATGGGGCACGCGATGGGGCAGGGCGACGCGCTGACGTTCGCCCGCGCCGACTCCGAGTTCCACTCCCTGCTGATCCAGGTCGCGGGCAACCGCATGCTGGAGCACCTCTCCGGGATCGTGTCCGCCGCACTGCAGGTCTCGGGCGGCCCGGTCACGGGCTGTGAGCGGCCGAACGAGACCTCGCTGGGGCACCACGCGCGCATCGTCGACGCCCTCGGCAGTGGCGACGGGGCCGCCGCCGAGGCCGCCATGCGGCAGCTCCTCACCGTCCATCCCGAGGTGGAACGCGTGGTGCCCGCTCCCCGCGAGCACTGACCGCGTCTCCACGGACGGCGCGGTGCGGCATGCCATCCCCCTCCTGTGGCAGCGCCTCACCGGTGAGCCGTCCCCCGTCGGACCCTGTGGGATCGTCGGCCGATCCCACAGGGTCCGACGGCGAGAAGGGCACGCGTCAGCCCCGGAGAGACGACCTCCTCGCCCCCCGGTGAACGTGTTTGTCCTCGCCTGTCGCCTTTTGATCGCTTACGGGGTGTGACTCGGGCCACGCGAATTGGGCGTAACGCTCCTGGGGAGAACGCGATGACCTAAGAGGTGACAGCCGCGGAGGGAATACGGACGCCAGACATGGCGCTGTGCATCTTCCCGGCTCGCGCCCGCACCGCCGGCCCATCCCCAAGCCGGTGGTCGGCTCCTGTCCGTCGTGGACGGGGCCGGAAGCCGTTTATCAACGTTCCGAGAGGTTGTTCGTGTCGGCCAGCACATCCCGTACGCTCCCGCCGGAGATCGCCGAGTCCGTCTCTGTCATGGCTCTCATTGAGCGGGGAAAGGCTGAGGGGCAGATCGCCGGCGATGACGTGCGTCGGGCCTTCGAAGCTGACCAGATTCCGGCCACTCAGTGGAAGAACGTACTGCGCAGCCTCAACCAGATCCTCGAGGAAGAGGGTGTGACGCTGATGGTCAGTGCCGCAGAGCCGAAGCGCACCCGCAAGAGCGTCGCAGCGAAGAGTCCCGCCAAGCGCACCGCCACCAAGACGGTCGCGGCCAAGACGGCGACCGCACGCAAGACGACCGCCACCGCCACACCGGCGGCGCCCGCCGCCGAGTCCGCCGCCGAGGAGGAGGCACCCGCCAAGAAGGCGGCTGCCAAGAAGACCACCGCCAAGAAGGCGACCGCGAAGAAGGCCACGGCCAAGAAGACGGCCGCCAAGAAGACCGCGGCCAAGAAGGACGACGCCGAGCTCGCCGACGAGGAGGTCCTCGAGGAGACCAAGGCGGCGGATGAGCCCGAGGGCGCCGAGAACGCCGGCTTCGTGCTCTCCGACGAGGACGAGGACGACGCGCCGGCCCAGCAGGTCGCCGCCGCCGGCGCCACCGCCGACCCGGTCAAGGACTACCTCAAGCAGATCGGCAAGGTCCCCCTGCTCAACGCCGAGCAGGAGGTCGAGCTCGCCAAGCGCATCGAGGCGGGCCTGTTCGCCGAGGACAAGCTGGCCAACGCCGACAAGCTGGCGCCGAAGCTCAAGCGCGAGCTGGAGATCATCGCCGAGGACGGCCGCCGCGCCAAGAACCACCTGCTGGAGGCCAACCTCCGTCTGGTGGTCTCCCTGGCCAAGCGCTACACCGGCCGCGGCATGCTCTTCCTGGACCTCATCCAGGAGGGCAACCTCGGTCTGATCCGCGCGGTGGAGAAGTTCGACTACACCAAGGGCTACAAGTTCTCCACGTACGCGACCTGGTGGATCCGTCAGGCGATCACCCGCGCGATGGCCGACCAGGCCCGCACCATCCGCATCCCGGTGCACATGGTCGAGGTCATCAACAAGCTCGCGCGCGTGCAGCGCCAGATGCTCCAGGACCTGGGCCGCGAGCCCACCCCGGAGGAGCTGGCCAAGGAACTCGACATGACCCCGGAGAAGGTCATCGAGGTCCAGAAGTACGGCCGCGAGCCCATCTCGCTGCACACCCCGCTGGGCGAGGACGGCGACAGCGAGTTCGGTGACCTCATCGAGGACTCCGAGGCGGTCGTCCCGGCCGACGCGGTCAGCTTCACGCTGCTCCAGGAGCAGCTGCACTCGGTCCTGGACACCCTGTCCGAGCGTGAGGCGGGCGTCGTCTCCATGCGCTTCGGTCTCACCGACGGTCAGCCGAAGACCCTCGACGAGATCGGCAAGGTGTACGGCGTCACGCGCGAGCGCATCCGCCAGATCGAGTCCAAGACGATGTCGAAGCTGCGCCACCCCTCGCGCTCGCAGGTGCTGCGCGACTACCTCGACTAGTCCGGGACCGCCCGCGGCGCTCCGCCGCCGCGCCGCGTCCGCGAAGGCCCGGCTCCCGCCTCGGGAGCCGGGCCTTCGCGCTGCCGCGCGGGTGCGCGCCCCCGCGAGGTCGATCACTCTGGGTGCTTCAGGATCACCCCAGTGTAAGGAGCGTGCATGCGACGTCGTCTTGCCCGGGCCCTGGCCCGGCCGCTGGCCCTCGCGGCCATGGGGACCGTCATACCGCTGGCCTCGGCCCTTCCGGCGGCCGCCGACAGCATCGTCGTCGGCGGCTTCCCCGTCGATGTCTCGCAGAGTCCGTGGACGGTGGCGCTGTCCAGCCGTGACCGGTTCGGGGGTACGCGGGCGGGACAGTTCTGCGGGGGTGTGGCGGTCGGACGGACCACCGTGCTCACCGCCGCCCACTGCATGGAGAAGGAGGTGCTGGGAGCGCCACCGGAGCGGGTGCGCGACCTCAGGGTGATCACCGGGCGTACGGAGCTGCTCTCGAAGAACGGCAAGGAGATCGCCGTGCGCGACACCTGGGTGAACCCGGGCTACGACGGCGCCACCGGTTCCGGCGACTTCGCCGTGCTCAGCCTGGCCGAGCCGCTGCCGACGGGCTCGGTCATAGGCATGGCCGGGGCGGGAGACCCCGCCTACCGCGCCGGTACTCCGGCCACGGTCTACGGGTGGGGGGACACCACGGGGTCCGGTGCGTACGCCGGCAGTCTGCGAGCGGCCCGCGTGCGGGTGCAGCCGGACGCGCAGTGCGAGCGCGCGTATCCGGGCGGCTCCGAGGGCACCTACCGCGCCGAGACGATGCTGTGCGCGGGAGAGGCGGCCGGGGGGCCCGACGCCTGTCAGGGGGACAGCGGCGGACCGCTGGTGGCACAGGGACGGCTGATAGGGCTCGTCTCCTGGGGCGCCGGCTGCGGCTGGGCGGGCAGCCCGGGGGTCTACACGCGCGTCTCCGACGTTCTGCGCACCCTCGGGTGGCCACACGCCTCAGCGGGGCGGAAGGGCGCCTGAGGGGCCCTGAGCAGCCTCGCACGAGGCCGGGCACGCGAGACGGGCGACCGCCTCCGCAGCGGAGGCGGTCGCCCGTCTCGCCGGCCTGTGCCGGTCTGCTCGTCGTCGGACGTGAGGCGTCAGCGCTCTTCGTCGGGAGTGCTCGCCGGAGCGGTCAGCCGCTCCGTCTCGTCCTGTATCTCAGCGGCGATCTTCTTGAGTTCCGGCTCGAACTTGCGGCCGTGGTGGGCGCAGAAGAGCAGTTCTCCGCCGCTCAGCAGGACGACGCGCAGGTATGCCTGGGCGCCGCAGCGGTCGCAGCGATCGGCGGCCGTCAGCGGGCTCGCGGGGGTCAGAACAGTAGTCACGTCGCCTCTTCTCTAGCTCGACGAGCTGTCGTACCAGGGTCAACATCCAACCAGCCCCAAAACGTTCCCGCTCGTGGCTTTTCCTCGAAAAAATCTTTCCGAGGCGGTCGGCTGCTGCCGGTTGGCGGCGAATGTGCCGTAGTGCGTGTCTGATGTGTCGTACGGATTCGCGTTCGTATCGGTGGTCGGCCCTCCCGGCTGGCTTGCCGGTTGTTCATGAGGACGTGCCCGGAGCCTAAATGGTTCATGCCTCGAAGGGAACGTGATGTGTGCTTCACTCCATCGAGGGATCGAACAGGTATGCGACCCTCGACTAGGGTGTGAAGGGGACGAGGGTGGCGTTACAACGGCTCTACCAGGCCTCGGTACCCTCTCACCGGTGACTCAGGCCCTGCCCTTACCCGTGAGGGCCCCATCTGAAATTCAGCGAGGAGCGAACCGCGTGACCGCCGAGACGTCCGTGCCGTCCACAGCGCTGCTGGCAGGAGCAGACCGGGACGGTTCCAACTACACCGCGCGGCACCTGCTCGTCCTCGAGGGGCTCGAGGCCGTGCGGAAGCGCCCCGGCATGTACATCGGATCCACGGACAGCCGTGGTCTGATGCACTGCCTCTGGGAGATCATCGACAACTCCGTCGACGAGGCCCTCGGAGGCTACTGCGACCACATCGAGGTGGTCCTCCACGACGACGGCTCGGTGGAGGTCCGGGACAACGGCCGGGGCATCCCGGTCGACGTCGAGCCCAAGACCGGCCTCTCCGGGGTCGAGGTCGTCATGACCAAGCTGCACGCCGGCGGGAAGTTCGGCGGCGGCTCGTACGCCGCCTCCGGCGGTCTGCACGGCGTCGGCGCCTCCGTCGTCAACGCGCTCTCCGCGCGGCTCGACGTGGAGGTGGACCGCGGCGGGCACACCCACGCGATCAGCTTCCGCCGAGGCGTCCCCGGCGCCTTCGCCGCCGTGGGCCCGGACGCGAAGTTCGAGCCCGGGAGCGGACTGCGCAAGGCCAGGAAGATCCCCAAGACCCGCAGCGGCACACGCGTGCGCTACTGGGCCGACCGCCAGATCTTCCTCAAGGACGCCAAGCTCGCCCTGGAAACGCTGCACCAGCGTGCCCGCCAGACCGCGTTCCTGGTGCCCGGCCTGACCATCGTGGTTCGTGACGAGTACGGGCTCGGCGAGGGCGGCAGCAAGGGCGAGGAGTCCTTCCGCTTCGACGGCGGCATCAGCGAGTTCTGCGAGTTCCTCGCCGCCGACCGGCCCGTCTGCGACACGCTCCGCTTCACCGGTCAGGGCACCTTCAAGGAGACCGTCCCGGTCCTCGACGAGCGCGGCCAGATGACGCCCACCGAGGTCACCCGCGAGCTCGGCGTCGACGTCGCGATGCGCTGGGGGACGGGCTACGACACCACGCTCAGGTCGTTCGTCAACATCATCGCCACCCCCAAGGGCGGCACCCATGTCGCCGGCTTCGAGCAGGCCGTCGCCAGGACGATGAACGAGGTGCTGCGCACCAAGAAGATGCTGCGCGTGGCCGAGGACGACATCGTCAAGGACGACGCCCTCGAGGGCCTCACCGCGGTGGTCACGGTCCGGCTGGCCGAGCCGCAGTTCGAGGGCCAGACCAAGGAGGTCCTGGGCACCTCGGCGGCCCGCCGCATCGTGAACACCGTGATCTCCAGGGAACTCAAGGCGTTCCTGACCTCCACCAAGCGCGACGCGGCCCAGCAGGCCCGCGTCGTCATGGAGAAGGCCGTCGCCGCGGCCCGGACCCGGATCGCGGCCCGCCAGCACAAGGACGCGCAGCGCCGCAAGACGGCCCTGGAGTCCTCGTCGCTGCCCGCGAAGCTCGCCGACTGCCGCAGCGACGACGTCGACCGCAGCGAGCTGTTCATCGTCGAGGGGGACTCCGCCCTCGGCACCGCGAAGCTCGCCCGCAACTCCGAGTTCCAGGCGCTCCTGCCGATCCGCGGAAAGATCCTCAACGTCCAGAAGTCCTCCGTGACGGACATGCTGAAGAACGCCGAGTGCGGTGCGATCATCCAGGTCATAGGAGCCGGCTCGGGCCGGACCTTCGACATCGACACCGCCCGCTACGGCAAGATCATCATGATGACCGACGCCGATGTCGACGGCTCCCACATCCGCACGCTGCTCCTGACGCTCTTCCACCGCTACATGCGGCCCATGGTCGAGGCCGGGCGGGTCTTCGCCGCGGTGCCGCCGCTGCACCGCATCGAGCTGATCCAGCCCAAGAAGGGCCAGGACAAGTACGTCTACACGTACTCGGACCGGGAACTGCGCGACAGGCTCATGGAGTTCCAGAGCAAGAACATCCGCTACAAGGACTCGATCCAGCGCTACAAGGGTCTCGGTGAGATGGACGCCGACCAGCTGGCCGAGACCACCATGGACCCGCGCCACCGCACCCTGCGCCGGATCAACCTCACCGATCTGGAGGCCGCCGAGCAGGTCTTCGACCTCCTCATGGGCAACGACGTCGCCCCGCGCAAGGAGTTCATCTCCAGCTCCGCCGCGACGCTGGACCGCTCCCGCATCGACGCCTAGCCCACGCCCCACGCCCCACGCCCCACGCCCCGCGCATAGCCGCCGCGCGGGGCGTGCGCACGGCGCAGTCACCTGATGGGGTGAAGGGGAACGGGAAGAAGAGTCGGGGATCTTCCCGTTCTGTCCATCCTTGGGCATGCAGCCAAGCAATTCGGGGGACGTCGGCTACGACGATCCCTGGTACGACGCCCTGGCCTCGGGCTGGGGCGAGTCCGCCGAGGCGGCGGTGGAGCCGGCGCGACGCGAGCGGGACTCCGTGCCGGCCGCCGACGTGTACCTCGAAGTACAGCGCAGCGCGGCCTTCCAGGAGGTGCGCGGCAGGTACCGGCGGTTCGCGGTCCCGGCGACCGCCGCCTTCCTCGTCTGGTACGTGGCGTACGTCGTGACCGCCACGACCGCGCCGGGCCTGATGGCACGGCCCGTCGCGGGCGCGGTGAACCTGGGAATGCTGGCGGGACTCGGCCAGTTCCTCACCACCTTCCTGCTCACCTGGGCCTATGTGCGCCACGCGCGGCTGCGCAGGGACCGCGCGGCGCTGGAACTGCGCTGGGACACCCAGGAACTGACGCGGGGCGGAGGCGGTCCGTCATGACGGCCGATCACCAGACGACGGCGCTGCTGCTGTTCAGCGTGTTCGTCGCGGTCACCCTGGCCATCACCACCTGGGTGAGCCGCCACCGGCAGGGCTCGGCCGAGGAGTTCTACGCGGGCGGACGGCTCTTCTCGCCGATGGAGAATGGTTTTGCCATCGCGGGCGACTACATGTCGGCCGCCTCCTTCCTCGGCATCTCCGGACTCATCTGCCTCGTCGGTTACGACGGGATGCTCTACTCGGTGGGCTTCCTGGTGGCCTGGCTGGTGGTCCTCTTCCTGGTCGCGGAACTGGTCCGCAACTGCGGGCGGTTCACCCTCGCCGACGTGGTCGCGACGCGCATGCGGGAGCGGCCGGTGCGGATCGCGGCGGGAACCTCCTCGGTCACCGTGTCCGTTCTCTACCTGGTGGCGCAGATGGTGGGCGCGGGCAGCCTGGTCGCGCTGCTGCTCGGCGGCACCGGCGAGGCCGCGCAGTCCTGGACGGTCGTCGGCGTCGGCGTCCTCATGGTGATCTACGTGTCGTTGGGAGGGATGCGGGCCACCACCTGGATCCAGATCGTCAAGGCTGTCCTGCTGCTCGGCGGCACCGTGGCGCTGACCGTCCTGGTCCTGCTGCGGTTCCACGGCGACATCAACCGCCTGCTGCACACGGCGGCCGAACGCAGCGGCCACGGGGAGGCGTTCCTGGCGCCCGGGCTCGGCTACGGCGCCGACTGGACCGCGCGGCTGGACTTCATCAGTCTGGGCCTCGCCCTGGTGCTCGGCACGGCGGGGCTGCCGCACATCCTGTCCCGCTTCTACACGGTGCCCACCGCGCGGGCGGCACGGCGGTCGGTGGTCTGGGCGATCGGACTCATCGGCGGGTTCTACCTGATGACGATCGTGCTGGGCTTCGGCGCCGCCGCCCTCGTCGGACCGGACACCGTCCGTGCCTCCAACGCGTCCGGGAACACCGCGGTCCCGCTGCTCGCGCTCGACCTCGGCGGCGGCGCCGGCACCACGGGCGGCACGGTCCTGTTCGCGGTCGTCGCCGCGATCGCCTTCGCCACGATCCTCGCGGTGGTCGCCGGCATCACGCTCGCCTCGTCCGCGTCCGTCGCCCACGACCTGTACGCCTCCCTGCGGCGCCGGCGCGGAAAGCCGTACAGCGAGGTGGCCGTGGCCCGGGTCGCCGCGGTGGGCATCGGCCTGTTCGCGATCGCCCTCGGGCTCCTGGCCCGCGACCTCAACGTCGCGTTCCTCGTGGGCCTCGCCTTCGCGGTCGCCGCCTCGGCCAACCTGCCTGTGCTGCTCTACTCGCTGTTCTGGCGCGGCTTCACCACCCGCGGTGCCGTGTGGTCCGTCTACGGAGGTCTGGTCCCGGCCGTGGCGCTGGTGCTGCTCTCGCCCGTGGTGTCCGGCAGCCCCGGATCCCTCTTCCCCGGCGCCGACTTCCAGCTCTTCCCGCTGCAGAACCCGGGGCTGGTCTCCATACCGCTGGGCTTCCTCGCGGGCTGGCTCGGCACGGTCACCTCGGCCGAGGTCCCCGACGAGGCCCGGCACGCGGAGACCGAGGTGCGGTCACTGACCGGTGCGGGGGCGGTGTAGGCATCCGGCGGAGACGGAAGGGGCCGGTATCCGTATGGGAAGGGGGCACGGTTCCTTCCCCCGCCCCCATGGGCCGTGCCCTCAGGCGCGGGTCGCCCACACATAGCGGTGCTCCGGGCGGCCCGCGTCGCCGTACTTCAGGGTCAGTGTGGCCCGTCCCGTGCGTTCCAGGAGCTTCAGGTAGCGCTGGGCGGTCTGGCGGCTCACCCCCGTGCGCTCGGCGATCTCCTGGGCCGACAGCGGCCCGCCGGCGTCCCTCAGGGACTGCCGCACCAGCTCCGCGGTGGTGGGGGAGTGCCCCTTGGGCAACTGCGGCTCGGAGGGCGCCGACAGCGCGCCGAAGATGCGGTCCACCTCCGCCTGCTCCGCCTCGCCGCCGCCGTCGAGCGTACGGCGCAGTTCCGCGTACGCCTCCAGCCTGGCGCGCAGTCCGGCGAAGGCGAACGGCTTGACCAGGTACTGCAGGGCGCCCTGGCGCATCGCCGCCTGCACGGTGGCCACGTCACGGGCCGCCGTCACCATGATCACGTCGGTCTGGAGGCCCCGCCGCCGCATCTCCCGGACGACCTCGAGCCCGGTCTCGTCGGGCAGGTAGTGGTCCATGAGGACCAGATCCGGCCGCGGCGGCGTCTCCAGCCGGGCGAGTGCCTCCGCCGCGCTGTGCGCCTGCCCGGTGACGTGGAATCCGGGCACCTTCCCGACGTAGGCCGCGTTGACCCGCGCGACCCGGACGTCGTCGTCCACCACCAGGACCTCGATCATCACGCCTCCTCCCCGGTGGCCCCGCGGCCCGGCGCCCCGGTGAGCGCGGGCTCCGCGCCCGGCTCGGTCAGGGCCTCGGGCAGGACGACGGTGAACTCCGCGCCTCCGCCACGCGCCTCGCCCACGCGTGCGCTGCCCCCCTGCCGTTCGGCGAGGGTGCGCACCAGGGACAGTCCGATGCCCCGTTCGCGGTGGGCCGGCGGTTCCTTGGTGGACCAGCCCTCCGTGAAGATCAGTTCCCGCTGCTCCGGGGGGATCCCGGGTCCGGTGTCGCGCACCACCAGCACCGCCGTACGGCCCTCGGCGCGCAGTTCGACCTCCACGCGCGCGTGCGGTGTCCCGGCGACGGCGTCCAGGGCGTTGTCCACCAGGTTGCCGACCACGGTGACGAGACCCCGGGGGTCGATCAGCCGGTCCGGCAGCCGGGTCCGGTCCGAGACCCACAGGGCCACTCCGCGCTCGGCCGCGACCGTCGCCTTGCCCACCAGCACCGCCGCGAGCAGCGGGTCCCGGATCTTCTCGGTGACCTGTTCCGAGGTGGCCCGGTGATCACCGACGACCTCGCCGACGAACTCCACCGCGTCGTCGTACATCTCCAGCTCCAGCAGCCCCAGCAGGGTGTGCATGCGGTTCGCGTGCTCGTGGTCCTGGGCGCGCAGCGCGTCGATCAGCCCGCGCGTGGAGTCCAGCTCCCGGCCGAGCCGGTCCAGCTCCGTGCGGTCACGCAGCGTGGCCACGGCCCCGCCGTCGTCCGTGGGCATCCGGTTGGCGACCAGGACCCGCCGGCCGCGGACCGTGAGCAGGTCGGTGCCGGTCACCCGCCCGGCCAGCACGTCGCAGGTGCGGCCCGCGCCGAGCGCCTCGTCCGGGGAGCGGCCGACGGCCTCCTCGCCGACCCCCAGCAGGCGCTGCGCCTCGTCGTTGACCAGGCGGATACGGCCGCCGCGGTCCAGGGCCACGACACCCTCCCGGATGCCGTGCAGCATGGCCTCGCGCTCCGCGAGCAGCGCCGCGATGTCGGAGAAGGCCAGGTCACGGGTCTGCCGCTGCACCCGGCGGGAGATGAGCCAGGCGGCGAGCGCGCCCACGGCCAGGGCGCCGCCCGCATGGGCGAACAGTCCCGGGATCGCGTGGATCAGCCGGGCCCGCACGCTGTCGTAGGCGATGCCGACGGAGACCGCCCCGACGATCTCGCCGTCTCCGTCACGCAGCGGTACCTTGCCCCGCGCGGAGCGCCCCAGGGTGCCGTCGTCGATCTCCATGACCTCGTGCCCGGCCAGCGCCTCGCCGGGATCGGTGGACACCAGGCCGCCGATCCGCTCCGGATCGGTGTGCGACCAGCGCACGCCCCGCACGTCCAGCACCACGACGTACTCGGCGCCGGTCGCCTCGCGGATCCGTTCCGCCTCCCGCTGCACCGGCCCGTCCGGCGACGGCTCGGTGCTCCGCACGTCGTCCGCGATCCGTGTCTGCTGGGCGGTGGTCTGCGCGATCGCGAGCGCGCGGCGCATCGCCTGGTCGTCCAGCTGCTCGCCGAGGGGCGCGAGGAACAGCCCGGTGGCGAGCACCGCGACTCCCGCGGCGATCGCCAGTTGCATCAGCAGGACCTGCGAGAACACCCGTCGCGGCAGGCCGAGGCGCAGGCGGCGCGCGGAGGGAGAGGGACTCATGCCCCCGACGGTACGCGGGCGGCCGCGGGGCGCCGCCGGGGTGTGGCGGGGATCTCCCGGTTCCCGGGGACCGTCAGCTCGCCAGCGCGGCCACGGTCACCTCGCGGACGTCCACGACGTCCATCCGCGCGGGGGAGCCGAGCACGGACCCGCAGCTCTCCGGACGCGGCGGCAGGGAGGCGCCCTGGGCGACCTCCACCCGCCAGCGCCGCCCGTCCGCGTGGGCGACGGTCACCGCCCAGCGGGGCGCTCCGCCGTCCGTCGTGACGACGGTCAGGGCCCCGGCGGCGTATTCGCCCACCGCGCGCCGGACGGCCAGCTCGGCCGCCTGGCCGGGCCGCTCCCAGGCGGAACGGCCCCGGCACCCCTCGACGACGATCCGGCCCTCGTGAGCGCCGTGCAGCACCTCCTTGACGGCGTGTGCCTCCGCCCGGCCGTACGCGTAGCCGTGGGGCAGTACGAGCACCGTGGGCGAGAAGCGGTGACCGCCGAGGTGGGTGACCTCCCAGACGCCCTCGACCCCGGACGCGGCCAGCTCCGCCGCCAGGGGCCGGCCGAGCAGGGCGCAGCAGCGGTCGCGCTTGCCGTTGGTGCACACCAGGGCGAGCGGGTCGCCCTCGTGCGGCACTCCGCCGAGCGCCGCGTCGAACGTCCCGGGCTCGCCCCCGCCCAGCGCGGCGAAGTCCAGATCGAGCAGCCGTTCGGGGTCCGTGACCGTGGCGGCGCGCAGCCATACGTTCCCCGGAACGGTGTGGGCCGCGTACACCTGGCGCAGGGCGGGCATCCGGCAGTCCGCGTGCCGCCCGGCACGGCGGATGAGCGCGATCCGCACCCCGGTGTCCTTCGCGGCGGCCTCCAGGGCCCGGCCGAGCGCGGGATCGAGATGACTCGACGTGAGCGCCTTGGCACCCCAGGGGCCGGGCTGCTCCAGCAGCAGCCAGGTCCTCGCGGTGGCCGCGGTCCCCGCCACCGGCTCGTCGAGCTCGCGGGAGACGGTCGAGCACGTGCTACTCACAGAGGTGAGCCTAACCTGACTTGCCGCAGGGCTGCCTGTCGGCCCGCCCGTGTCCCGCTCCCCGGCGGACGGCCGGCTGCGCCCCGGCGCACGACGGGGCACGGCGGGCGCCCGCCGCGGGACGTCCCGGGCCCTCACCGCCGTACGACGGGCGCGCGGTGCCGCATGGTCGCGGAACCGAACGGGTAAGTCCCGCCCGGCAGGGCTTCTGCGAGGACGGCCGGGGGGACCGTATGGGAGTCGGCAGCTTGCTCGGCACCGCCGATCGGTACACCTGGAGGGCGCGCATCCGCCCCGTCGCGCTCACGCTGCTGCCGCTGGCCCTGCCCGCCGCGGCCGTCGCCCCCGACTGGTCGGGCGGCGGCGGGGTGTGGGCGCTGGTGCTGAGCGTCGTGGTGCTGCTGCTCGCGGAACCCCTGGGCCGCGCCCGGGGCAAGCGGATCGAGCAGGCGCTGTTCGCCGGCTGGGGCGGCAGACCCACCGTCCAGCTGCTGCGCTGGCGCGGCCCCATGAACCGGACCCAGCTCGTCTACCTGCGCGGCCGGGTGCAGGAGATCGTGGGCACCTCCCTGCCGCTCCCCACCGAGCAGGAGGAACGCGACGACCCGGCCGGGGCCGACGAGATCTACGAGACCGCGGGCACCGTCCTGCGCGCCCGTGCCCGGGCCCTGACCGGCACGGGGCTGCTCGCCGAGCACAACTGCGAGTACGGATTCCGGCGCAACGCCCTCGGTCTGCGCGGCTGGGCGCTGCTCACCGCCGTTCTCGGCACGGCGGGACTCGTCTGCGCGATGGTGTGGATGGGCGGGGCCGCCCCCGGACGGATCGCGCTGTGGGCGGCGCTCGTGGCCGCGGACCTGTGGCTGATCACGTTCTGGTACGCGACCGTGCGGCCGGGCTGGGTGGAGTCCGCCGCGTGGGAGTACGCGCGGCAGCTCTACGAGACGGTGAACATACCCGACGCCGGACCCACGGCCGCCGCCCCCTGATCCCGTTCACCCCAGGAGCGACATGACGACCCCCCTCCGGCTCCGGCAACTCCTCGCCGCGGTCGACCTCACCGGCCCCCACGGCGTCGGGGAGGCGCTGCGGCTCGTCGAGGAGCTCTGCGCCGCGGTGGACGCCGGCGACCTCGGGGAAGCGCCCGGACCCGAGGCCCGCGACGGCGCACTGCGCACCCTGTGCGCCCTCCTGGAGCACCCGTTGCCCGCGTACGAGAGGGCGCTGGTGACCGAGTTCTCCGTGGACGAACTGCTCAGGCGCCACGACGAGCGGCACGCGCCGGAGGATCTGGTGACGGCGCTGCACCTCCGGCGGCGGGCGGCCGGATCCGCCGGCCCGGAAGAGGCCTGCGCGGCCTGGTTCAACCTCGCGTCGCTGGCGATGGAGGCATGGGACCGGACCGGTCGGGAGGAACATCTCGCCGAGGCCGGGACGGCACTGGCGGCGGCCGCCGGCCACGCGGCCACCGGCGTGGAGCGGGCCCTGGTCGCCGGCGCACGCGGGAACCTGTGCTCCCTGCTCCACCAGGTGCGCCCCGACCCGGCCCGCCTGCGGGAGGCGATCGACGCCTTCACCGTGACCGCCGCATGCGAGGACCCCGCCGTCGCCGCGAAGGGACAGGCGTCGCTCGCCGCCGCCCACCTCGAGCTCCACCGCGCCTCCGGCGACGGCGGCGACCACGGTCTGGTGGAGGCCGAGCGGCTGGCCCGGCAGGCGCTGGACGATCCCACGACGCCACCCACCACCTGGCGGCGCGAACTCCTCGTACGCGTCCTGCGCGAGCGCTGCGCGCGGGACGGCGACCGAGCCCGGCTGGACGAGGCGTGGCAGCGGATCTCCGCCCTGCTGGAGGAGGCGGGCGAGGACCCGCAGGCGCGCGCGGCCCTGGTGGGAACGGCCGCTTCCGTGGCTCACCTGCGCTACCTCACCCACCATGACCGTGCCGTGCTGGCGGAGACGATCGACCTCGCCGAGGAGGCCCTGGGCGTGGAGGACGGCGCTCACCGCCCCGACCCGCAGGCGCGGGCGGTCCTGGCCAACGAGGTCTGTCTGCTGCTCACCGAGAGGTTCACCCTCGACGGCGACCGGCAGGACCTCGACCGGGCGGTCGACACGGCCCGGCGCAGCCTGGACGACCGACTGCCGCCGGGCATCGGACTGGGCCTGCGCACCAACCTCGCGGGCGCCCTCTACCGGCGGTACGAGTCCTACGGGGAGATCGAGGACCTGGAACGGGGCATCGCCCTCATGCGGGGCGTGACGAGCCGCGCGTCCGGTGCCCCGGACCGGGCCGACGCACTCACCACCCTGGCCCTGTTCCTCGACGAGAAGGGCCGCCTGACCGGTGACGACGACGACTTCCGTGAGGCCCTCGCCCATATCGACGAGGCGATCGCCCTGACCCCCGGTCCCTCCTCCGACCGGGCGGGCTCCCTCATCGACAAGGCGACGGTGATCGGCGACCGGGCCGAGTCCCGCGCGGCCCGCACCGGCCGGGCCGAACCGCCGCTCGACGACATGATCGCCCTGCTCGACGAGGCGAGACGACAGGCCCCCGAGGGCTCCGCCGTACGGGCGCGCGCGGCCCATCTGCTCGGCTCCCGCCTCGCGCGGCGTGCCGGGCTGCACGAGCTGGCCGCCGTCCCCGACGCGACCCTTTCGCCCTCCACGCTCGGTGCCGCCGAGGCGGCCGACCTGCGCGTCGCCTTCGAACGGTGGAACGAGACGCTGTCGCTGGACGAGCCGTTCGTGACCGTCGAGACGGGCCAGGAACTCGGCAACGCCGCCTTCTCGCTGGGGGAGTGGGGCACGGCGGCCCTCGGTTTCCGGGCGGCCCTGGGCGCGGCGGACGAACTGACCGACCGCCGAACCCTCGACGCGGACCGACGGCTGGCCCGGTTCCCCGTGCAAGGCGTGGCCGCGGCCTGCGCCCTGTCCGAGCTGAGGGCCGGATCCGCCCGCGAGGCGGTGCTGCGCCTGGAGGAGGGCGCCGCCACCCTGTCGGCCCGCTCACTGGGCGGACGCGCCCGGCCGACCGGGTACGACGACGTCGTCGCGGCGGCGGAGCTGCTGGGCGGACCGCTCGTCTACTGGGCGGCCACCCTGGCGGGCGGGTTCGCCGTCGTGGTCCGGCCCGACGGCAGTACCGACGCGCACGAACTGCCGGAGGCCACCAGCGTGCGGGCCGAGTCCCGGCTCGACGCCCTCAGAACGGCTTTCACCCGGTACCGCGGGCCGGACGAGCGCGTGCTGGCGGACTGGGACTCGGCCGTGCGGGACGTACTGGCGTGGACGTGGGACGCCATGGTCGCCCCGGTGGCGGACGCCCTCGGGGACGCCCCCACCGTGGGACTCGTACCGGTCGGCCGTCTCGCCTCCCTGCCGCTGGCCGCCGCGGGCGCGGCCCCGGCCGGGTCCCTGCTGTCCAGAACGCTGCCCAGGCTGCTGCCCGCCGCCCGCGCCGTCCGGCCCCCGACGCCCTGGCCGGAGGCTCCCGGCGTCGTCGTGGGCGTCGACCCGGGCGAGGGCGGGCGCAGACTGCCGTACGCCGCTGCGGAGGCCGGTCTGGTCGCCGACTGCTACACACGCGTACGGCACGTTTCGGTCCCCCGCCCGGAGGAACCCGCTGCACGCCGGGAGGGGCGGCGGGTGCTGCGTGCCCGGGGCACGGCCAGCGGCGCGGGATCGCCGGGCTCCGCGGCCGAGGACTGGGCGGAGGTGTTCGGCGGTGCCGAGATCGCCCACGTGATCTGCCACTACGACCTCGATCCCGAACGGCCCTTCGACTCCGTGCTGCGCTTCGGCGACGGTGTCCGGGTGGCCGACCTCCTGCGGCAACGCCTGCCCGGCGCCCCGCACCTCGTGCTCAGCGCCTGCGACACCGGACTCGGCGGCATCCGGCTGCCCGACGAGGCGCTCGGGCTCGGCACCGCGCTGCTCGCCGCCGGGGCGCGGTCCGCCGTCGCCGCGCTGTGGCCGCTGGACGACGAGCTCGCCGCCGGTTTCATGGCCGCCTACCACCGCCGACTGGCCACCGGCACCGACCCGGCGGAGGCACTCGCCGCCACCCAGCGGGAAGCCGCCGCCGAGGGACCGGCGGTGGTGTGGCCGGGCCTGGTCCACCTGGGCTGAGACACCCGGTGCGCCGATCGCGGTCCGCGGCCGAGGAGCAGCGGGACGCCGGGGCCCGGGCCCGTACGGCGGCCCGTGACCGGCGGACGGACGGGGGCTGTCGGCCGGTCACGGGACCCGGCGGACGCTGCCGGGGCCGACCGCCAGGGCGATGCCCTGGGTGCCGCGCGGCGGATACCGTGCGCGGAAGCCCAACTCCTGCTGGAGGAAGGCGTCGTCGTACCGCTCGGTGCTGGGGACGCGGTGGTTGAACCACAGCGTGGGCCACCGGGCCGCGAGGGCGAGACGGGACATGGCCCGCAGGCTCGGGTGCACGCCCTCGCCGGGCCGGTACCTCGCCTCCGCGCCCCGGACCCGCGGTCCGCCGTCGGTGCTGATCAGCCACTGGTCGCAGTCCAGCAGCGACAGCAGCTCCGGACTGGTGTTGTGCGCGCTGCCGTGGTGCGCCACCTTGCACAGGTCGACGCGGAACCGGCCGTCCGGAGCGAGCCGTCTCAGCGAACCGGCCAGCACCTCCGCGTGGGCGTCACCGGTGAACAGCACCCGGGTGCCGTCGAGCGTGTGCTCGGCGCAGAACGCGATGCTCGAACCGTTGCCGGCTCCCCTGTCCGGGCTGTACTCGCCGGCCAGCCGCCGCCACGGGATCTCCTCGTCCGTCCTCTCGGGGCCCAGGAGGTCCGAGGCCGCCGCGGCCGGCGCCTTCCGCCGTCTCGCGTCCCGGGCGTCCCAGTCGCGGCGCAGAGCGGTCAGACCGTCCCGGGTGGGGGAGAGCAGGGTGAGGGTGAGGCCCGGCAGCTCGATCACCGGCAGCGGTCCGTGCCCGTCCGGGGGGACGACCAGCGGACCTCCCCCGACCGCCGCGTTCCACGGCGTATCGTGCCGTGCCAGCAGCTCCGTCAGCCGCTCCGCCCGGAGCGGCCCGAGCAGATCGGGCGGCAGCAGGTGCCGGTGGCCGTTGAACCAGACGTCGCGGGTGCTGAACCCGGGCTGCGGCGCGCCCAGCAGACCGACGAGCCCGCCGAGGTGATCGTCGTCGAAGTGCGTGCAGACCACCAGTTCGAAGTCCCGCAGCTCCGGGGGCTGACGCCTGATCCGCTCGGTGAGTGCCGGGCCCGCGCCGACCGTGCCGCCGTCCACGAGCATCCGCCGCTGCCGGGCACCGTCGTGCCACTCCACCCACAGACAGTCACCCGACCGGGCCGGCAGGGCCTCCACGGTGATCATGTCGTCGCCTCCCAGTCGGTGTCGCCGAACCCCACCAGCGCGAGCACGCACGCGTCCCCGCGCGTCAGCAGCTTCCGCCGGGATCTCATCAGCGCCAGACCCAGCGGCGACCCCGCGGACCCGGCCGCCGCGGCCCGCAGCTCCGCCAGCAGCCGGACCCCGACGGGCACGATGTGCCGCCCTCGCACCGGGACCGCGGTGGCGACGACGCCGGGCGCGCCGTCGGCGAGCAGCGCCCCGGACGCGTCGGAGAACGGCGTGGCCCCGCCCGCGGTCGCACACCCGAGCAGGAGGACCAGGGGCTGCGGCCGGTCGTCCCGACCGAAGAGGAACTCCAGCCCGTCCCTGATGTCGACGGTGTCGCCCTCGGCGAGGCTGAGTTCCGTCACGCCGTCGTCCTCCTGGGTGTGCGGGAAGAGGAGCACCGCGCCCGGCGGTGTGCCGTTCTCGCGCAGGCGGGTCACGAGCGCCTCGAGCCCCGCCCAGTCGTCCGCCAGCCGCACGGCCTCGGACCACTGCGCCGTCAGGGCGGCGGCCGCGGCGGTCCACGCCCGGACGTCGTTGTGGTCGGCCCGCTCCGCGGCCGCCGCGCACACCCGCGTGAGCGGCACGGAGTGCCGGCCGGGGGCGGGATTGACGGCCAGGGCGTACCCGGAGCCGTCCGATCCGCGGACGATGTGACGCTCGATCACCTTCGAGGCGCCCCAGAACCCGAAGGGGCACACGGTCGACGGATCGTCCCGCCGCGGGCAGCCCGCGCAGTCCGCGGCGTTCACGAGCGCGGGGGCATCGGGGCACAGTCGCGGGGAGCGCCCGCGGCCGGCGTCCAGCTCGCGGTCGTACACGAACTCCAGGGGGAGGATCATGTCCGTCCCGGCCGAGGACACCGTGATGCTCCGCGCCTCCCGCAGGGTCCGGACCCAGCCGTCGCCGTTCCAGTCCCGCACGCCGAACAGCGTCCTGCCCAGCCGCCGGCCACTGCGTGCCAGATCCGTCATCAGCTCGCCGAAACCGGGGCTCTCGTAGCCGTCGAAGTCGTCGAAGCCGTCGGGGTCGTCGACGAGGCGTTTCAGGCGTCTGAGCAGCGTGCGCAGGGTCCGCCGCGGGTCGGGGACGCTGCCGCGCCCGATGAACCAGGGGGTGCTGGTGGTGACGACCGTGCGGCCGTCCGCCGCCCGGTCCAGGAGGACGGCGGCGTCGTGGGGTTCCGCCAGGTCCAGGTCGTCGGTGGCGGCCCGGGGCACGGAGTCGACGCGGAACACCGGTGCCTCCCGCGCCCCCACCCGCCCGGTCAGCAGCCCGGACTGCAGCAGACGCGACCGGTGGGCGACCGCGATCCTGATCCGGATCGCGGCCCCGTCGGCACCCGCCTTGAACCGCAGGAGCACGGCGGTGCTGTCGTCGTCGTCCGTCAGGACGATCGTCCCCATGACGGAACGGGAGCCGGACCCCGAACCGAGGTCCGAGGCGATGACGGTCAGGTCGTGGGACGGACCCGGCGGCAAGGCGTCGGCGGGAAACCGCGGCTGCCCGGAACCGGCCCGGAGGCCGGCGACGAGACGCACCTTGACGTGGAAGTCGTCGTACGGCCTGGTCACCCCGTAAGGGCCGCTTCCGTCCGGTCCCGTGACACCGGCCCACAGGAACCGGGTCGGGAGGGTCCGGGCCCGGTGGGCCGACGCCCGCAGGTCGGCGGCCGTCTCCGGGAGCGGCCCGTCCGGGCCGGCCGGCGAGCCGCCCCGCAGCATGCGGCCGACCCGGGCCTCGGCGGCGGGCGGGAGGGCGTCGCGCGGGAAGGCGGCGAGGACCGGGCGTATCCGGGTGGAGTCGAGGAAGCGCGGGTCCGCCGCGACGACGGGCGCGAACGCCGCACAGGCCCGGGCGGCACCGTACAGGGCGATGTCCAGCGGCAGGTCCTGGGCGAGGCCGTCGAGGAGGGCCTCCAGCCAGCGCCGGGCCGACGGGCCGCAGTGGGCCCGGGCGGCCACGGCGGACCGGTGCCGGACGGCCAGTGAGCGCATCTCCTCGACGGTGGGCACCGGCCCGGGCGACTCGCTCACCACGACCACCGCGGTGGCGGGCGGCCCGTCGGGCGGGGCGGCCGGGCCGTCGTCCGGGGCGTGGGGGAGCAGCAGCAGCGACGGGCGGTTCCAGCGCCCCGTGACGGCGACCGGGGTGATCAGCTCCGATCTGGCCCCGGCAGCGGCGAGCAGCCCCCGCCGCGGTTCCGCGGCCCCGCCCGGGCCGGGTGCCACCGCGAGCCGCACCGGCCAGCTCCACCGGTGCGGTGCCGACGGGTCCGCCCGCAACGTGTGCACGACGGAGGCGACATGGGTGCCGAGCGAGAGCAGCGCCGCCGTCTCCGTGCCCGGGCCGGCCGCCGTCGCCGTGTCTCCGAGCAGCAGCCGGACGCCGGGCCCGACCCTGAGCTGCCAGGCGTCGGCCGCCCCGAACAGGTGGGCCGAGCCGGACGGCCCGGCGAGCCACGGCAGCGGATCGCTCCAGGGGACCAGGGGAGGGACGGCACCGTCGAGGAAACTCGGACGGGCCGCGAGCCGCCCGGCCTCCCGCAGTCCCCTGCCGACATCGTCCCGGCCCAGTCCGAGCGCCGCGGCGATCCCCGCCGTGAGGAGCGTGTCCGTGAGGTGCTGGCCGCCGGCGTAGGGTCCGAGCTCCTCGGCCACGGTGAGCGACGCCCGTTCGAGGAGCCCTCCCGGCTCCGCCACCGAGACCAGGGCCCGGGCCACGGCCGGCCACGCGGGCCCGTCGTCGTCGCGCCGGCCCGTACCGGCGGCGTCCAGCAGGGCCGCGAACGACGGGAGTTCGGTGGCGAGGGCCAGTAACCCCTGTCCGACCCGCTCCTGTTCGGCGCCGTCGCCGTCCGCGTCCGCCAGCGCCCGGACGCCGGCCGCCCAACAGGCCCTCGCCCGCGGCCAGTCGGATCCGGCCGCCAGGGGCAGCAGCGGCCAGAGCCCGGCGAGTCGTGCCGCGGCGCGGCGTGTGGTCATGGGCAGCCCTCACTCGTCGACGGAGGCGGGAACGCCGGGGAAAGCCGTCGTCGCGGGCCGCTCCGGAAACCTACACTCGCGCCTGTGGACACACCCTCTGCGACCGCGGACGGCGAAGAACACGTGCGAGCCTTGGTGCTGCGCTACGAACAGCTGCAGCGGGACCTCGACGACCGCATCGACGACGAGGACAAGGTAGCGAACCTGGAGGACGAAGCGGTACGGATCGGCCGGGAACTGCTGTCGCACGACCTCGCCACCGACACCCTCCGACATGTGCAGGTCTGTCTGGCCGTCGATCTAGTCCGGCGCTTCCGCCGCCGCGGGACGTCCGCGCTCGCCGACCTGGAGGACGCGATCGAACTGGGCCGCGCCCGGGTGCGGGCCGGTGACGAACGCTCCTGGGTCAGTGACCGGGTCAACCTCGCGAGCGCGCTGCTCACTTCGTGGGAGGAGCGGGAGCGCGCCGACCACCTCCAGGAGTGCCTCGACCTGCTCGAACCCGCCCTGGCCGACGAGGCGGTCGGGGAGGAGGGGCGGGCGCTGATCGCCGCCAACCTCGCGACCGTGTACGCCAAGCGCTTCGCCTTCCGGCGCGACCCGGCCGATCTCGAGCGCGCGATCGCGACGTACCGGATCGTCCTGGACACCGCGGGGCAGGACGACGCCGCCGGCACCCGGGCCAACCTCGCCCTCGCACTGCTCGACGCCCACCGGAACGGTCTCGGCCCACCCGGCTGCCTCGACGAGGCGGTCCGGCTGATGGCGGACGGGCCGGGCGCGCCGCTGCGTGCCCGGTCCGAGGCGAACTGGTGGGATACCCTCGCCCAGGTGCGGCTCGCGCAGTTCGAACGGGACGGTGTCGCGGGGCACTTGGAGGAGGCGGGCGCCGCGATGGCCCGGGCGCTCGCCCTGCTGCCGGCCGACCACCCCGGCCGGGCCGGCTACCTCGGCACGGCGGCGGTACTGGACTTCGCGCACTTCGAACACCGCGGCGGGCGCGGCCGGTTGGACAGCGCGATCGCCCGGGCCCTGGAAGCGCGGACCGGAGCCGGCCCGAGCCCCCAGGACCTCGCGGTCCTCGCCAACCAGATCTGCCTCACCGTGACCGAGCGGTTCGACCACGACGGCAACCGGGACGACCTCGACCAGGCCGTCTACCTGGCCCGCGAGGTGCTGGCCACCGGCACCCGGCTCGACATCGAACTGGCGCTGCGGGTCAACCTGGCCCACGCCCTGCACCGGCGCTTCGAGCTGACCGGTGAGCGCGAGGACCTGACGGACGGCATCACCTGCGTGCTCCCGGTCCTGGCCGAGCGGCGCGAGCCCTCACCGGCCCGGGCCACCGCCCTCGCCGCGCTGGCCGGCCTGTACGAGACGAAAGCCCTGACCCTGTGGCAGGACGGCCGGACCGCCCTCGCCCGCTCCGATCTCGATCAGGCGGTGCGGTACACGGGCGAGGCCCTGGCGACGCTCCCGGACGGATCCCCCGACACGGTGATCCACCTGGCGAGCCTGGCCAACCTGCTGTCCTCCCGGGCGTCGCTGACGGACTCCGCCGAGGACTTCGAGGCGGCGCTCGACCACTACGAACGCGTCCTGGAGCGCGCCGAGGAGGGCTCACCCGCCCACGCCCGCATCGCCTACACCCTCGGCAACCACTACGCCGCCCGGGGCGAACGGACCGGTCCGCCCGGCCATCTCGCCGATCTCCAGCGGGCCTGCGACCTGTGGGACGAGGCGCTGGCCGCGGAACAGCCCTTCGTGTCCCAGTTCGCCGGACAGCGACTCGGCGACCTGGCCTTCCAGTTCCACCTGTGGGACAAGTGCGAACTGGCCCTCACCCACTCCCTGGACGCGGCCCGTACCCTCACGACGCTGCGTCCCCGGCGCCAGGACCGGGAACGGGCACGGCTCGCGGTGCAGGGGGTGGCGGCCATGGCCGCCGTGGCCGCGGTACGCGCAGGGGCGCCGGAACGGGCCGTCGTCCACCTGGAGCAGGGTGCGGCCACGCTGCTCGCCGAGGCGGCGGGGCGCCCCGCGGAACGCGTCGCGTTCGACGACGTCGTCGCGGCCGCCCGGGAACTGGGCGGTCCGCTGGTGTACTGGGCGGCCACCTACGGCGGCGGGGCGGCCCTGATCGTCACGGAGGACGGGACGGTGACACCCGTCGGACTCGCGGTGACCACCGAGGAGGTCGACGAGGTCCTCGACGAGCTGCGCGGGGTGTTCACGACGGACGGGACGGCCGGCTCCCCGGCGGATCCGGACGCCCAGCTGGAGCACTGGAACCGGGCGGTCGGGACGGTCATGGCATGGACGTGGCGCACCCTGGTCGCGGACGTCGTGGAGGTGCTGGACCGCGCGGGCGCGCTGGACGGCGCGCGCACCGTGGGTCTGGTCCCGGTCGGCCGCCTCGCCGCGCTGCCCCTGACGGTCGCCCACGACCCGCGGGGCCGGGGCCTCTTCGAACGGGCCGTCCCCTGCCTCCTGCCGAACGGCCGGTCGATCGGTCCCGCGGAGCCGTGGCCGTCGGAGCCGCGGGCGGCCGTCGTCTGCGACGCGGGCGAGGGCACGGACCATCTGCCCGCCGTGGCCTCCGAGGCACGCCGCGTGGCCTCCTGCTACGCCCGGGCCGAGCGGCACGTCGTCACATCGGCCGGCTCCGCGCGTCAGGGGCGTGCTCTGCGCCGTACGAAGGTCCGGGCGGAGGTCCGGGCGGAGGCCCGGGCGGCGGGCACCGAGCGGCCCGCCGCCGGGCACCCGGACGGCGAGACCGCCCGCTTCCTCGCCCGGCTGGAGGACGTGGACGTGGCGCACCTGGCCTGCCACTTCACGATCGACTTCGAGGAGCCGCTGGCCTCGGTCCTGCGCTTCGGTACGGGCATTCCGCTGGCCGGACTGCTGGGCAGGACCCTGCCGTCCCGGGTGCATGTGGTGCTCGGTGTCTGCGACGCGGCGCTGACCGGCACCCGGCTGCCCGACGAGGCGATCGGCCCGGCCCCGCTGCTGCTCGCGGCCGGCACCCGTTCCGTGCTGGCCGCGCTGTGGCCCGTCGACGACGAGACGGCGCCCGAGCTGATGGCCGACTACCACCGGCGCCTCGCGCGCGGGGTGCCACCGGCCACGGCGCTGGCCGAGACCCAGCGACACGTCCGCGCGTCCCTGCCCCTGGCCCTGTGGGCGTCCTTCGTCCACACGGGACGATGACCGCACGCCGGCCCCGGCCGGCGCGGCGCGGCAAAAGGGGCGCGTGCTACGAGCGTGGCATCGCGAGGGGCGGTCCGGGGCGCGTCTACGATGACGCCCGCGGCGGGCGTCGGCGCCCGCGCCTCGACGAGCAGAGGAAATTCACCAGTGAGTCAGATCATCCGCCGTCTCGGTGTCGCTCCGTGCCATCGAGGCAGTACCGGTGGGGGAACGTGCCCCGACATCTTCGAGCTGGCTGACGGGAACTTCGCCGTCATCGGCACGGATGCCACCGACTCACTGGATTCCCAACTCCCCGAGGACGCCGCGCGTGCCGACTACGAACGCATCGTCGTGATCACCAGGGAGACCCTGGTGAAGGCCAAGGCGGACATCCCTGACGTCTGATCACGCGTCGAGCGGCGGGTCCCCGACCACCCACCACTCGTCGGTGTCGGCCTCGTCGAGTTGCAGCAGCAGGTCGTCGATCAGCAGGCCGAGCTCCGCTTCCTCCGTCTCCGTCAGGCTCGCGCGCTGTTGCCGGGTCGCGTACCAGTACTCCCTGACGATCGGATTCTGGAACATGCCCCGGGCGTGTTTGAAGAACTCGTCCCTCGTGAGATTGCCGATGCGGTAGTAGCAGAGCAGGTTGGTGTACAGGGCGTTGGCGAAGAGGTACTGGCGACGCTTCTGCACGGTGACCGGCACCTCGAAGATGTCCAGCACCTCGGTGAGCTCGGGGTTGTCCATTGCCTTGCTCAGCAGCTCCCAGTGCTGGCGCTGCTGCAGGGCCAGATTGGCCTGCCGCTGAGTGAGCGCGCGCTGCTCCAGGTGCTCCAGCCGCTCGTTGATCATGTCCAGGGTGTGCCGTTGTGCCGCCATGGCGACGAAGGCGCCGGCCGCCACGCCGAGGCACGCCGCGACCGCGGAGCGGAGCCCCCGTATTCCACTGTTCTTTGTGGCCATGTCCATTCCCCCCGATCGGGCCGCCGTCCGCCGGTAGTCGGGATGCGGGTCGACTGCGGGGAACCGGCGAGCGGTGGGCGGCGCATACCCCCTTCCAGGGTGCCGAGCGGCTCTGATCGGCGGGAAGGCGGAGAGCAGGCGCACAGAGTGAAGTGAGGGTCGCACAAACCGGCGCCTTGCCCAACGTCTGCCCCGCCCGTGCTGCTAACAATCGTTCACTTCGCGGCTGTTCTCCCTGCTCGTATCCTGGTGCGTCAGTCGGTTCCCGGGCGTGCGCGCGGACACGAGCCGGGGTACGCCCAGGAGTGAGAGGGGTCGCGTGGTGGTGCGGAGCGGCGGGCGGCAGATTCCGGTGGTGGTGCTGGCCGGATTCCTCGGCTCGGGGAAGACCACGCTGCTCAATCACCTCCTCCACCACAGCGGCGGCAGCCGTATCGCGGCGGTCGTGAACGACTTCGGGGCCATCGAGATCGACGCCATGGCCGTGGCCGGGGCGCTCGGGGACTCGACGGTCTCGCTCGGCAACGGGTGTCTGTGCTGCGCGGTCGACGGCAGTGAGCTGGATGCCTACCTCGAGCGGCTCGCCCGGCCCGAGGCGCGTGTCGACGTGATCGTCATCGAGGCCAGCGGGCTCGCCGAACCGCAGGAGCTCGTGCGCATGGTGCTCGCCAGCGAGCTGCCGGGGATCGTCTACGGAGGGCTCGTCGAGGTCGTGGACGCCGCCGAGTTCGACACCACCCGGGCCGCGCATCCCGAGATCGACCGGCACCTCGCACTCGCCGATCTGGTCGTCGTCAACAAGGTCGACCGGGCCGCGGACACCGAGCGGGTGCTGGGGCTCGTGCGCTCGCTCGTCGACCGCGCGGCCGTGGTACCCGCCACCCACGGCCGCGTCGATCCCGAGTTCCTCTTCGACTGCCGGCCGAGCGAGGAGCGCGTCGGGCAGCTCTCGTTCGACGATCTGCACCGCTCCGACCACTCCGGGCATCTGCACGCCGCGTACGACAGCGTCTCCTTCGCCTCCGGGCGCCCGATGGACCCACGGCGGCTGATCCGGTTCCTGGACAGCCGGCCCGAGGGGCTGTACCGGATCAAGGGGTACGTCGACTTCGGGCCGTACGACACCGGCAACCGGTACGCCGTGCACGCCGTGGGACGGTTTCTGCGGTTCCACCCCGAGCCCTGGGCGGCCGGCGCGGAGCGTCTGACGCAGCTGGTCCTCATCGGCACGGGCATCGACGCCCCCGCCCTCCGCGGGGAGCTGGAGGCCTGCGTGGGGGACGACACCCCACACGCCGACGAACGGGGCATGTGGGGCGTCCTGCGCTATGTGCCGGGAGCCGGGGAGGACCCGGCGGCGTAACTACACCGGGCCCGCCACCACCGACACCGTCTTCGCCAGGGAGACGCCCGAGCCGTCGCGGCGCGGGTCGGGCTCGGGGAGGTCCACCGCGGCGCCGTTCTTCTGCGCGGCACGGGCCGGCGCCGGGCCCGCCCAGGCCACGGACAGGCAGTCCTCGCCCTTCAGGAACCGCTGGCAGCGCACACCGCCGGTGGCCCGCCCCTTGCGCGGGTACTGGTCGAACGGGGTGAGTTTGGCCGTCGTCTGGACGGAGTCGTCCAGCGTGCCGCGCGAACCCGCGACCGTGAAGACCACCGCGTCCACCGCCGGATCGACCGCCGTGAAACTGATGACCTTCGCACCCTCGGTCAGCTTGATCCCCGCCATACCGCCCGCGGGGCGGCCCTGCGGGCGGACCTGAGCCGCCGGATAGCGCAGCAGCTGCGCGTCGTCGCTGATGAAGACCAGGTCCTCGTCGCCGGTGCGCAGCTCGATCCCGCCGACGATCCGGTCGCCCTCCCTGAGCGTGATGACCTCCAGCTCCTCCTTGTTGGAGGGGTAGTCGGGCACCACGCGCTTGACCACGCCCTGTTCCGTACCGAGCGCCAGGCCCGGTGACGACTCGTCCAGCGTGGTCAGGCACACCACCTGCTCGTCGTCCTCCAGGGACACGAACTCCGCCACCGGGGCCCCGCCCGACAGGTTCGGCGTCGGCATGGTCTCCGGGAGCTGCGGCAGGTCCACGACGTTCAGCCGGAGCAGACGTCCCGACGAGGTGACGACCCCGATCTCACCGCGGGCCGTCGCCGGCGCCGCCGAGACGATCACGTCGTGCTTGACCCGCTTGCCGCCGGTGGCAAGCGGCTCGTCGTTCGCCGTACGGGCGAGCAGGCCCGTGGAGGACAGCAGGACACGGCACGGGTCGTCCGCCACCTGCAGCGGTACGGCGGCGGCCGGGGCGCCGGCCGACTCCAGCAGGAGCGTACGCCGGTCGTTGCCGAACTTCTTGGCCACCGCGGCCAGTTCGGCGGAGACCAGCTTGCGCAGCTCGGCGTCCGAGTCGAGGATTCGGGTCAGTTCCTCGATCTCCTCGTTCAGCCGGTCCTTCTCGGCCTCCAGCTCGATCCGGTCGTACTTGGTGAGGCGGCGCAGCGGCGTGTCCAGGATGTACTGGGTCTGCACGTCGCTGAGGGAGAAGCGCTCCATCAGACGCTGCTTGGCCTGCGCCGAGTTCTCACTGGAGCGGATGAGACGGATGACCTCGTCGATGTCCACCAGCGCCGTGAGCAGACCCTCGACGAGGTGGAGGCGGTCGCGCCGCTTGCCGCGGCGGAACTCCGAACGCCGGCGCACGACGTCGAACCGGTGGTCGAGGTAGACCTCCAGGAGTTCCTTGAGGCCGAGGGTGAGCGGCTGGCCGTCCACCAGGGCCACGTTGTTGATACCGAAGGACTCCTCCATCGGCGTCAGCTTGTACAGCTGCTCCAGTACCGCCTCCGGCACGAAGCCGTTCTTGATCTCGATGACCAGGCGCAGCCCGTGCTCGCGGTCGGTGAGGTCCTTGACGTCGGCGATGCCCTGGAGCTTCTTCGACCCGACCAGGTCCTTGATCTTGCCGATCACCTTCTCCGGACCGACCGTGAACGGCAGTTCGGTGACGACCAGGCCCTTGCGGCGGGCCGTCACGTCCTCCACGGTGACCGTCGCGCGGATCTTGAACGTGCCGCGGCCCGTCTCGTAGGCGTCCCGGACGCCGGAGAGGCCGACGATCCGGCCGCCGGTGGGCAGGTCGGGGCCGGGGACGTGCTTCATCAGGGCGTCGAGATCGGCGCCCGGGTGCCGGATCAGGTGCCGCGCGGCCGCGATCACCTCGCGCAGGTTGTGCGGCGGCATGTTGGTGGCCATACCGACGGCGATCCCCGACGCGCCGTTGACCAGCAGGTTCGGGAACGCGGCGGGCAGCGCCACCGGCTCCTGCTCCTGGCCGTCGTAGTTGGGCGTGAAGTCGACCGTGTCCTCGTCGATGGACTCGGTCATCAGACTGGTGGCCTCGGCCATCCGGCACTCGGTGTACCGCATCGCCGCGGGCGGGTCGTCGTTGCCCAGCGAGCCGAAGTTGCCGTGGCCGTCGACCAGGGGGACGCGCATCGAGAACGACTGCGCCATGCGCACCAGGGCGTCGTAGATCGACGCGTCGCCGTGGGGGTGCAGCTTGCCCATGACCTCGCCGACGACACGGGCGCACTTCACGTAGCCGCGCTCGCGGCGCAGCCCCATCTCGTTCATCTGGTAGACGATGCGGCGGTGCACGGGCTTCAGGCCGTCCCGCGCGTCCGGCAGGGCGCGGGAGTAGATGACGGAGTAGGCGTACTCGAGGAAGGAGCCCTGCATCTCGTCGACGACGTCGATGTCGAGGATCTTCTCCTCGTACGAGTCGTCGGGCGGCGGGGTCTTCGTGCTGCGGCGGGCCATCGCTGCCGGCTCCTTGCTGAGCGTGGGACGGGATCTGACGCGGACCATTGTGGACCGTCGCACTGACAGACGGGACCAGGGTCCCGGGTCCGGGGGGTCGGTGGGGGTGGGTGAGCAGGGTACGCGGCGGGTGTGCTGGGCTGCACTGCGCGCGGGCTGTCCGGTCACCGGCGGTGGTGTGGGCCGGGGGTTTGTCACGCGGCCCGGCGTTTGCGGGGTGCCGTCGCGCCCACCCGTGCCGCCCCAGCGGCACGACTGCCCGCGGGAGCGGTGGCGCGGCTGCGCGCGGGTGCGGAGGCGCGGCTGCGGTGGCGCGGCTGTCCGCGGGTGCGGGAGTGGAGGCGGGGCTGGCCGTGGGGCGTTGCGGCATTCTCGCTCTCGGCGTAGCCCACCCCCGGCGGGAACTTCTCCGGCCGTCCGCGCGCTTGCATACAGTGGCAGGACCGGCAGAAACGGCGGAAACGACGACCGCCTCCGCGATCGAAGGGACGTACATGCCCATGGGTCACACGGCCACAGCCCAGGCAGGCTCCGGCGGCCTGACAGCGACCGAGCACCGCCTGGCCAACGGCCTGCGCGTGGTGCTCTCCGAGGACCACCTGACCCCGGTCGCCGCGGTGTGTCTCTGGTACGACGTGGGCTCACGCCACGAAGTCAAGGGACGTACCGGTCTGGCTCACCTTTTCGAGCACCTGATGTTCCAGGGCTCCGCCCAGGTGAAGGGCAACGGTCACTTCGAGCTGGTCCAGGGCGCCGGCGGCTCCCTCAACGGCACCACCAGCTTCGAGCGGACCAACTACTTCGAGACGATGCCCGCCCACCAGCTGGAGCTCGCCCTCTGGCTGGAGGCCGACCGCATGGGCTCCCTGCTGACCGCCCTGGACGACGAGTCCATGGAGAACCAGCGGGACGTCGTCAAGAACGAGCGCCGCCAGCGCTACGACAACGTCCCCTACGGCACGGCCTTCGAGAAGCTGACCGCCCTCGCCTACCCGGAGGGCCACCCGTACCACCACACGCCCATCGGCTCGATGGCGGACCTGGACGCGGCCACCCTGGAGGACGCCCGCCAGTTCTTCCGTACGTACTACGCGCCGAACAACGCCGTGCTCTCCGTCGTCGGCGACATCGACCCGGAGCAGACGCTCGCGTGGATCGAGAAGTACTTCGGCTCCATCCCGTCCCACGACGGCAAGCCCGCCCCGCGCGACGGCTCGCTGCCCGACGTCATGGGCGAGCAGCTGCGCGAGGTCGTGGAGGAGGAGGTCCCCGCGCGTGCGCTGATGGCCGCCTACCGGCTGCCGGAGGACGGCACGCGCGCGTGCGACGCCGTCGACGTGGCGCTCACCATCCTCGGCGGCGGCGAGTCCTCGCGGATCTACAACCGTCTCGTACGACGCGACCGCACGGCGGTGGCCGCCGGGTTCGGCCTGCTGCGGCTGGCCGGGGCGCCGTCCCTGGGCTGGCTGGACGTGAAGACGTCCGGCGACGTCGAGGTGCCGGTCATCGAGTCCGCCATCGACGAGGAGCTCGCCCGGTTCGCCGAGCAGGGCCCGACGGACGAGGAAATGGAGCGCGCGCAGGCCCAGTTGGAGCGCGAGTGGCTCGACCGGCTCGGCACGGTCGCGGGCCGTGCCGACGAACTGTGCCGGTACGCCGTGCTGTTCGGCGACCCGCAGCTCGCCCTGACCGCCGTCCAGCGCGTCCTGGAGGTGACGGCGCAGGAGGTGCAGGAGGTCGCCAAGAGCCGGCTGCGCCCCGACAACCGCGCGGTGCTCGTCTACGAGCCCGTCGCCCCCGAGGCCGACGCGGCCGCCGGCACCGACGAGAACGAGGAGGCGGCGAAGTGACCGAGCTCGCCACCATGGACTTCCACCCGCAGCCGCAGGCCGGCGAGGCCAAGCCCTGGGCGTTCCCGGCCCCCGAGCGCGGCTCGCTCGACAACGGCCTGACGGTCCTGCGCTGCCACCGCCCCGGCCAGCAGGTCGTCGCCGTCGAGGTGCTGCTCGACGCGCCCCTGGAGGCGGAACCGGCCGGCCTCGACGGGGTCGCCACGATCATGGCGCGGGCCTTCTCCGAGGGCACCGACAAGCACTCCGCGGAGGAGTTCGCCGCCGAACTGGAGCGCTGCGGTGCCACCCTGGACGCGCACGCCGACCACCCCGGTGTCCGGCTCAGCCTGGAGGTCCCGGCCTCCCGGCTGCCCAAGGGACTCGGGCTGCTCGCCGACGCCCTGAGGGCGCCGGCGTTCGCCGACAGCGAGATCGAGCGGCTCGTCCGCAACCGCCTCGACGAGATCCCGCACGAGCTGGCGAACCCCTCCCGCCGCGCGGCGAAGGAGCTCTCCAAGGAGCTGTTCCCGGCGAGTTCGCGCATGTCGCGCCCGCGCCAGGGCACCGAGGAGACCGTCGCCGGCATCGACTCCGCGGCCGTCCGCGCCTTCCACGAGAAGCACGTGCGTCCCGCCACGGCCACCGCCGTGGTCGTCGGCGACCTCACCGGTGTCGACCTCGACGAGCTGCTCGGCGACACGCTGGGCGCCTGGACGGGCTCCTCGGCCGAGCCGCGGCCCGTTCCGCCCGTGGTGGCCGACGACACCGGCCGCGTCGTGATCGTCGACCGCCCCGGCGCCGTCCAGACGCAGCTGCTGATCGGCCGCGTCGGCCCGGACCGGCACGACCGCGTGTGGCCCGCGCAGGTGCTCGGCACCTACTGCCTCGGCGGCACCCTCACCTCCCGCCTGGACCGCGTCCTGCGCGAGGAGAAGGGATACACCTACGGCGTACGCTCCTTCGGACAGGTCCTCAGGTCCGCACCGGACGGCACGGGCGCGGCGATGCTGGCCATCAGCGGCTCCGTCGACACCCCGAACACCGGTCCGGCCCTCGACGACCTGTGGAAGGTGCTGCGCACGCTCGCCGCCGACGGGCTCACCGACGCCGAACGGGACGTCGCCGTGCAGAACCTGGTGGGTGTGGCGCCGCTCAAGTACGAGACCGCCGCGGCCGTCGCGAGCACCCTGGCCGACCAGGTCGAGCAGCACCTGCCGGACCACTACCAGGCCGACCTGTACCGGCAGTTGGCCGCGACCGGCACCGTGGAGGCCACGGCGGCGGTCGTGAGCGCCTTCCCGGTGGACCGCCTCGTGACCGTCCTCGTCGGTGACGCGGCACAGATCAAGGCACCCGTGGAGGCCCTCGGTATCGGCGAAGTCACCGTGGTGGCGGCCGAGTAGCGAGGCACCCGCGTGCGGGCCCTGGTGACCGGCAGGTCACCAGGGCCCGCTTGTGCCCGAATTGGGTCGGAGGTTGCCTGTCTGCCCTGTGGGATGCGCTACAAAAACCGTGATCGGTTTGAGGATCGGGGGACGTCCCGCTTAGCTTCGTGCGGGCTGTTCGTCGGGCAGTGCGCCGCACCCGCGGCACCGGACAGCCATCGCCGAGTCCCCGTACGGCGCGAGCCAGGGGAGCCGGGGACCCACATGAGTCCCTGGGGTGAATCGGACGCCCGCGCGTGTCGCGAGGGGGTCCGTAGGAGACCTTCCTGCTCCGAACCCGTCAGCTAACCCGGTAGGCGAGAGGGAAGGAAAGGACCAGCCTGTACATGGCGTTCACCCGCGCCCCGGGCAAGCACCGTCGTCCCGGCCGGATGCAGCGCGGCACCGTCCGCGCGGCGGGCGTCGCGGCGCTCACCGGCACCGGCGTCGTCGGCTCCCTCGCGGCTCCCGCGCTCGCCGCCGAGCCCGCCGCCGCGCAGACCGGCCTCACCCCCGTGGTCACCCTGGGCGACGAGGTCGCCGACCGCGTCGACGCCCAGGCCGCCGCCCAGCACGAGGCCGCGCGCGAGGCGGCCGAGTCCGCCGCACGCAAGGCCGCCGAGGCGGAAGCGCGCGAGAAGGCGGCCAAGGCCGCCGAGGAGGCCCGCGCGGAGAAGGAGCGCGCCGCGCGCGAGGCCGAGCGCATCCGCCTCAACACCTTCGTCTCCCCGATCCCCGGCTCGTACGTGTCGACCGGCTACAAGAGCGGCGGCGCCGTCTGGTCCTCCGGCAGCCACACCGGTGTCGACTTCCACGCCGCGAGCGGCACCCCCGTCCAGTCGGTCGGCATGGGCACCGTCGTCGAGGCCGGCTGGGGCGGCGCGTACGGCAACCAGGTCGTCATCAGGATGAACGACGGCACCTACACCCAGTACGGCCACCTGTCGTCCATCGCCGTCTCGGCGGGCCAGCAGGTCACCGCGGGCCAGCAGATCGGCCTCTCCGGCGCGACCGGCAACGTCACGGGCGCGCACCTGCACTTCGAGGCCCGTACGGGCGCCGACTACGGCTCCGACCTCGACCCCGTCGCCTACCTCCGCGCGCACGGTGTGAACCTCTGAGACGCACGCGTCCCGCGCCACCCGCGTTTCCCGAATGCCCCGGCTCCCGAGCCGGGGCATTCGGCGTTTCAGGACGCCGTCGTCCAAAAATCACACATGGATTCCGGATCGCCGTCGGAAATTCCCGCGGATTGCCATAGAGTCACTGAGCGGACGTCAATCGTCGGCGTTTCACGGGGATTGATCCGGAGGTCGGTCATGCGCATTCCCGCGCACGCGGTGTGTACGGCGATCCGGGACGACATCATCGCGGGCGTCCATGAACGCGGCGGCCGGCTCACCGAGGAGGTCCTCGCCCGGAGATACGGCGTCTCCCGCGTTCCCGTCCGGGAGGCGCTGCGCACGCTGGAGGCGGAGGGCTTCGTCGTCACCCGCCGGCACGCGGGCGCGTGCGTCGCGGAACCCACCGAGCGGGAGGCCGCCGACCTGCTGGAGACACACGTGCTCCTCGAGCCGCTCTGCGCCTCCCGCGCGGCCCAGCGCCGCACGGAGGCCCATCTGAAGGTGCTGCGCGGCCTGGTCCGGCTGGGGCAGGAGCGTGCCCGGCAGGGCAACAGCGAGGACCTGCGCTCGCTGAGCGGCTGGTTCCACGAGACGCTCGCCCAGGCCTGCGGCAGCCCGGCGCTGACGTCGATGCTGACCCAGCTGCGGTACAAGATCGCCTGGATGTACGCCGCCGAGGGGCCCTCCGACCCGGTCGAGTACTGGGCGGAGCACGGCGCGATCACGGACGCGGTGGCACGCGGCGACGGCGAGCGCGCGCGGTCCGTCACGGCACTGCACACCGAACGCGCGAGCGCCGCGCACCGCCTGCGCTTCGGCTCCGGTGCCGGCCGCGCCGGCCTCGCGGACCGTGTGAGGAACGCGCAACATCCCGTAAACATGCCGAGTCTGCGCCCTTAACGCGGGTGCCGTATACAAAGAGGGCGTCATTCCCGGGGGCTATTCCCCGCTGCCCGTAAAAAGGGGGAATTCGGGAAAGCGAAAGGCCCGCCCGGTGGTCCGGGCGGGCCTTTCCGAGTGCGGTGGGCGACCCTGAAATGAGCGGTCCCGCATTCGTGAACGGCTCAGACGGTCTCGGGAAGCTCCTCGAGGCCCTCGGAGACCAGCTTCGCCAGACGGTCCAGGGCGGCGTCCGCCCCTTCGGCGTCGGAAGCGAGGACGATCTCCTCGCCGCCCTGGGCGCCCAGGCCCAGAACGGCCAGCATGGAGGCCGCGTTGACGGGGTCGCCCCCGGCCTTGGCGATCGTCACCGGGACGCCTGCGGCCGTGGCGGCTCGGACGAAGATGGAGGCGGGGCGGGCGTGGAGACCCTCGGCCCAGCCGACGTTGACGCGGCGCTCAGCCATGTGTTGCTGCCCTTCACTGTTCAGGGTTGTCTAGACCAGTTTCCCACATCGTGAGGCGATGCCCGGGAGCGGCATCACCGCCCGCTCCCGGAGGGCGGCGGGACCGCGGCCTCGGCCCCGCTGTCGTCCACCACAGACTGCCTCGCGCCCCTCTCGCACGCGAGCCGTACTCTGGGGCCCATGCAGATCTCGTCGGACCGGCACGAGTATCCCGCCCACTGGGAAGCCGACGTGGTGCTGCGCGACGGCGGCACCGCGCGCATCCGCCCCATCACCGTCGATGACGCCGAGCGCCTGGTCAGCTTCTACGAGCAGGTGTCGGACGAGTCGAAGTACTACCGCTTCTTCGCGCCCTACCCGCGCCTGTCCGCCAAGGACGTCCACCGCTTCACGCACCACGACTTCGTGGACCGGGTGGGACTCGCGGCCACCATCGGCGGCGAGTTCATCGCCACCGTACGCTACGACCGGATCGGGCCCGACGGGACGCCCGCGTCCCAGCCCGCCGACGAGGCCGAGGTGGCCTTCCTCGTGCAGGACGCCCACCAGGGCCGGGGCGTCGCCTCCGCCCTCCTCGAACACATCGGAGCCGTCGCGCGGGAGCGCGGTATCCGCAGGTTCGCCGCCGAGGTGCTGCCCGCCAACACCAAGATGATCAAGGTGTTCACCGACGCCGGGTACACCCAGAAGCGCAGCTTCGAGGACGGCGTCGTCCGCCTGGAGTTCGGCCTCGAACCCACCGACCGCTCCATGGCCGTGCAGCACGCGCGCGAACAGCGCGCGGAGGCGCGGTCGGTGCAGCGGCTGCTCGCCCCCGGCTCGGTCGCCGTCGTCGGCGCCGGACGCACCCCCGGCGGTGTGGGCCGCAGCATCCTCGACAACATCAGGGACGCCGGTTTCACCGGACGCCTCTACGCGGTCAACAAGGCGTTCGAGGAGGACCGCGAGGAACTCGACCAGGTGGCCGCGTACCGGTCCGTGCGCGCCATCGACGGTCCCGTCGACCTCGCGGTCGTCGCGGTGCCCGCCGAGCACGTCCCCGAGGTGGTCGCCGAGTGCGGCGAGCACGGAGTGCAGGGGCTCGTCGTCGTCTCCGCCGGCTACGCCGAGTCCGGCCCCGACGGCCGCGAACGCCAGCGCGCCCTCGTACGGCAGGCACGCTCGTACGGCATGCGGATCATCGGACCGAACGCGTTCGGCGTCATCAACACCTCCCCGGACGTGCGGCTGAACGCCTCGCTCGCCCCCGAGTCGCCCCGCGCGGGCCGGATCGGACTGTTCGCCCAGTCCGGCGCGATCGGCGTCGCCCTGCTCTCGCGCCTGCACCGGCGCGGCGGCGGCGTCACCGGGGTCACCGGCGTCTCCACCTTCGTCTCCTCGGGCAACCGGGCCGACGTGTCCGGCAACGACGTCCTGCAGTACTGGTACGAGGACCCCGACACCGACGTCGCCCTGATGTACCTGGAGTCCATCGGCAACCCCCGCAAGTTCACCCGCCTCGCGCGGCGCACCGCGGCGGCGAAGCCGCTCGTCGTGGTCCAGGGCGCACGCCACGGCGCCGGGCCCCGGGGGCACGCCGTACGGGCGACCCGGCTGCCCCACGAGACGGTGTCCGCGCTACTGCGGCAGGCCGGGGTGATCCGCGTGGACACCATCACCGAACTGGTCGACGCGGGCCTGCTGCTCGCCCGCCAGCCCCTGCCCGCCGGACCCCGGGTGGCGATCCTCGGCAACTCCGAGTCCTTGGGCCTGCTCACCTACGAGGCCTGCCTCGCCGAGGGGTTGCGCCCGCACCCCCCGCTGGACCTCACCACGGCGGCCTCGGCGGCGGAGTTCCACGCGGCGCTCTCCCACGCGCTGGCCGACGACACCAGCGACGCGGTCGTCGTGACCGCGATCCCGGCGGTGGGGGAGGGCTCGGTGGGCGACGCGGCCCTGGCGGAGGCCCTGCGCTCGGCCGCCGCCGCTGCCCCGACCAAGCCGGTCCTCGTGGTCCACGTCGAACTCGGCGGCCTCGCGGAGGCGCTGTCGGCCGCGACCAGCACGGCACCCCAGCCGGCGACCGCCCCTGCGCCCCGCCCACCGGCCGCTCCGGCACCGCCGCAGCCTGCCGCACCGCAGCCTGCCGCACCGCAGCCCGCGCCCCCGACCGCCGGCGGCCCCCCGGACCGCGCCCCCGACCCGTTCGACGCCGGCCCGCCCGCCCCCGCCACATCACCCGCCGCACCCCCCGAGGGTGCTCACCTCATCCCCGCCTACCCCGCCTCCGAACGCGCCGTCCGGGCGCTCGCCCAGGCCATCGCGTACGCGCAGTGGCGGCGCGAGGCCGCCGAACCCGGCAAGGTGCCCGAGTACGAGAACGTCGACGAACGGGCCGCCGCCGCGCTCATCGACGGGCTGCTCTCCCGCGGAGAGGGCCTCACCCTCGGCAGCGAGGACACCTGCGACCTGCTCGGCACGTACGGCATCCGCGTGTACCGGGCCCTGCCCGCCCCCACCCCCGACGCCGCCGCCGAGGCCGCGCGCACCCTCGGCTACCCCGTGGTCCTCAAGGCCACCGCCCCCCACCTCAGGCACCGAGCCGACCTGGGCGGCGTCCGCCTGGACCTGGTGGACGAAGAACAACTGCGCCGGGCGTACGACGAGTTGACGGAGCTGTTCGGAGCCCCGGCGGAACTGCGCCCGGTGGTGCAGCGCATGGCACCGCGCGGTGTCGACACCCTCGTCCGCGCGGTCATCGACCCCGCCGCCGGGGCCGTGCTGTCCTTCGGCCTCGCCGGGGCACCCTCGCAGCTGCTCGGGGACATGGCGCACCGCCTGATCCCGGTCACCGACCGGGACGCGACCTCACTGGTGCGATCGATCCGGACCGCGCCCCTCCTCTTCGGCTGGCGCGGCTCCGCGCCCGTGGACACCCCCGCCCTCGAGGAGCTGATGCTGAGGGTGTCGCGGCTGGTCCACGACCATCCCGAAGTGGTCGCCGTCACACTGGAGCCGGTCGTCGTCGCCCCGCACGGCGTCAGCGTCCTCGGCGCCTCCGTACGCCTGGCCCCGCCACCGGCCCGCGACGACCTCGGCCCGCGCACCCTCCCGGCGTACTGAGGGCGCCCGGGAGGCGGACCGCGGTGAGCGGTGCCTCGCAGTCGGCGGCCACCCTTAGGATGGGCGTCATGGCCAAGACCAGTACGACGACCCAGGGGCTGCGGGCGGCGATCGAGCGCAGCGGCTACTACCCGGCCCTCGTGGCCGAGGCGGTGGAGGCCGCCGTGGGCGGCGAGCCCGTCCGGTCGTACCTGGTCCACCAGGAGACGACGTTCGACCAGAACGAGGTGCGGCGGCACGTGACCGTGCTAGTCCTCACCGGCAACCGCTTCATCGTCAGTCACACCGACGAGCAGGCCGCCGACAGCACCTCCCCGACGCCGTACGCCACCACGTCGACGGAATCGGTCAAGCTCGGCCGGATCTCGTCCATCGTGGTCAGCCGCGTGGTCGCCAACCCGGAGTCGTACAAGCCGGGCACCCTGCCGCGCGAGATCGTGCTCACCATCGGCTGGGGAGCCGTCTCCCGCCTCGACCTGGAGCCGGCCGCCTGCGGCGACCCCAACTGCGAGGCCGACCACGGCTACACGGGCAGCTCCACCGCCGACGACCTGAGCCTGCGCGTCAGCGAGGCCGGCGACGGACCGGAGACGGTGCGCCAGGCGCTCGTCTTCGCGCAGGCCCTCTCCGAGGCGACCGCGGACACCCCCCGATAATGGCGCAGTCCGCCGTCTGGGACCCCCACCCGGAACCGCTCCCCCTCGACTCCGCCCCCGTGCCCGAGTACGGCACCGGTTCGCTCGCCGACCTGCTGCCCACGCTCGCCGCGGGCCTCGGCGTCCCCGGCATGACCGCCGGCATCCGTGAGCTGACCCCCGCCGACCGGAACTGCGTGTTCCTGATCGACGGCCTCGGCTGGGAGCAACTGCGCGCGCACCCGGAGGACGCCCCCTTCCTGACCTCGCTGCTCGACAGCTCGCGCGGCGGCACCGGCCGCCCGATCACCGCGGGCTACCCGGCGACCACCGCGACCTCCCTCGCCTCCGTCGGCACCGGCCTGCCGCCCGGCGCCCACGGCCTGCCCGGCTACACCGTGCGCGACCCGGACACCGGCGAGCTGATGAACCAGCTGCGCTGGCACCCCTGGACCCCGCCCGGCGCCTGGCAGCCGTACCCCACCGTCTTCGAACTGGCCCACCGCGCGGGTGTGCACGCCGCGCAGGTGTCCTCACCGACCTTCGAGAACACCCCGCTGACCAAGGTCGCGCTCAGCGGCGGCACCTTCCACGGCCGGCTCACCGGCGAGGAGCGCATGGACCTCGCCGCCGCCCAGCTGGCCGGCGCCGACCGCGCCCTCGTCTACACGTACTACGCCGAGGTCGACGGCGCGGGCCACCGCTACGGCGTCGACTCCGACACCTGGCGCGGCCAGCTCGGCCACGTCGACCGGCTCGCCCAGCGCCTCGCCGAACAGCTGCCACCGCGCAGCGCCCTCTACGTCACCGCCGACCACGGCATGATCGACGTCCCCTTCGACGAGGACCACCGCATCGACTTCGACGAGGACTGGGAGCTGAAGGCGGGCGTCGCCCTCCTCGGCGGCGAGGGCCGCGCCCGGCACGTGTACGCGGTCCCCGGCGCGGCGAACGACGTACTGACCTGCTGGCGCGAGGTGCTCGGCGAGCGGTTCTGGGTGGCCTCGCGCGACGAGGCGATCGCCGCCGGCTGGTTCGGGCCGGCGGTCGACGAGCGCGTGTACCTCCGCATCGGCGACGTGGTCGCCGCCGCGCGGGACGACGTCCTGCTCATCGCCTCCGAGCGGGAGCCGAGGGAGTCGGCGATGGCCGGCAACCACGGCTCGATGACCCCTGCCGAACAGCTCGTCCCCCTGCTCGAAGTACGCTCCTGAGGCTCCGCCCGTGACCGCCCCGCCGAAAGGTTCCCGACCCTCCATGCCCGAGCTGGTGTTCTTCTCCGGAACGATGGACTGCGGGAAGTCGACGCTGGCTCTCCAGATCGAGCACAACCGTTCGGCACGCGGCCTGGTCGGCATGATCTTCACCCGCAACGACCGGGCCGGCGAGGGCAAGCTCTCCTCCCGCCTGGGCCTGGTCACGGACGCGGTGGAGGTCGGCGAGGGCGCGGACCTGTACGCCCACCTCGTCGACCACCTCTCACAGGGCCGGCGCGCGGACTACGTCATCGCCGACGAGGCGCAGTTCCTCGCACCGGAACAGATAGACCAGCTCGCCCGCGTGGTGGACGACCTCGAACTCGACGTCTACGCCTTCGGCATCACCACCGACTTCCGCTCCAAGCTCTTCCCCGGCTCCCAGCGCCTGGTCGAACTCGCCGACCGCGTCGAGGTGCTCCAGGTCGAGGCCCTGTGCTGGTGCGGCGCCCGTGCCACGCACAACGCCCGTACGGTCGGCGGCGTCATGGTCGTCGAGGGCGCCCAGGTGGTCGTCGGCGACGTCACCGGCTCGGTCGACGAGATCGGCTACGAGGTCCTGTGCCGCCGCCACCACCGCCGCCGCATGACCGCGGCGACGTCCCGCGCGGCGGCCCTGTCACCGGACGTCCTGCCGGTGTCGACCACCTGACCGCTCCCGCTCAGCCGATACGGACTCCCGCGCCGCTGACCCGAACCCGCCGGTCACCCGCGCGCAGCGCCACGGTGAACTCGCCGGGTCGGCCCAGGTCCTCGGCGATCTCCTCGACGTACGGCACTGGTGAGTGTGGCCCTGAGGGTCGCACCCTCCTCGGCCACCTCCACCGGCACGGCACCGGCGCGCGCTTGCCGGTTCCCTCCGGCGCCGCGGTCGGGAACGCGGACTCCGACTAGCCGAGCCCGTCCGGTGCAGCGGGCACAACGAGGGCCCTGCCCGACCGGGGCCCGGGTCGGCAGGGCCCTCGTGGCCGTACGAGCGTCGGACGTGCCGCTCCGAGGAGGCCGGCCCGACGAGATCCGTCCCGGCGGCGGACGGCCCGGCCACCGGGGCCTGACGGGTGCGGACCGAACCGGTCACGCGCCGTCACTCACGCGCGTGCCGCGGGCCAGGGGAGACGGGGTCCTCCAGCGCGGACCGGAGCGTCGTCAGCCTCCTGTGCAACTCGGGGTCGTGAGCCGGCTGCGGGGTCCGCAGCGGGCGGGGGAGCGCCGAGCGAAGGCCGGGGGAACCCGGCAGGTCCGTGCGGGCCGCGCCGGCCAGGACGTGCAGGAAGGCCCCGGCCCGCGCGCCGTCGGCGGGGGCGGGCACGGTGGGTCCGCCGAGGACGTTCCAGGAGAGCAGACGGCGTACGCCCAGCACGGCAGGCCACAGCCGGTCCGCGGTGCCGGTCGTCCGGATCTCCTCCGCGGGCACCGCGGCGTGCATGGTCCACAGGTCCGCCATGCGCTGCCAAGCCGCCCCCTCGGACACGGCCTGGACCGTCCCGGTCCGCAGGCGTTCCCCCACCGCCTCGCCCGCCGCCCCGACGGCCGGGGAGACGGCGGCGCACACGCGGCGCAGCGGCACCCCGCGCACCAGCAGGGCGGCCGTCATGCCCAGGCACATGCCGAGGGTGAGGTCGAGCAGCCGGTACGCGGAGAGCGCTCCCAGGCCCGGACCGGAGGCCCACGCGGCGTTGACGAGCAGCAGGGCGACCGGGGTGTTCAGCAGGGTGCGCGCGAGCAGACTCCGGGCGGGCAGGGCCCGCGAGACCGCGTGGACCACCGTCGCCAGGACCACGGTCGCCCACACACCGGGCCGGTAGACCTGGGCGACCAGCACCGTGATCACCACGCCGGCGAGGGTCCCGGTGAACCGTGCGCCGACCCGTTGGGAGGGCTGCTGACCCGGCCCGCCCTGGAGCGCCGCCGCCGCTCCCACCGCCACCCACGCCGGATGCATGAGGGGAAGCGCCCAGCCCAGGACGGTGCCCACCGCGACGGCGACCCCGACCCGCAGGGCGACGGTCGGTGCCGGGGAGGCCGCGGACAGCGCGAACCGCAGTTCGTCGGCCAGGCTCTTGCGCGGCGGCAGGGGAAGAGGCCAGAGGGAGTCCAGCGGCTCCGGCGGCCGGCCGTCCGCGGGCGCCGGCGGTCCGGTTTCCGCACCCGCGGCGACGGCCCGGTCCGGCGGGGTCCGCCCGGCCTTCACCTCCGTCGCCGCCTCCCGCAGCGGGCCGGCCCGTCCGGCCGGCACCGGCTCACCGCCCCGTTCCGTCGTGCTCTGCACCGCGTCGAGCACGTACTCCAGCCGGAGCATCAGTCCGTGGAGCACCAGCCGCCGGGGGGCGGGCGCCGTGTGTCCGCCGCGCCGGCCGTCGTCGAGCGCCGACCACGCCGCGTGCACGGCCGTGTAGGCGCTCACCCGGGCCGCCGTGAGGTCCGCCGCGGGCTTCCCCGCGGCGTCGGCGAAGGCCGCGACCGACCGGAACGCGCCCGCGACCGCGGTTTCCTCGGGCTCGTACGGGCGCCGCAGCCGGCCCGACATGGCGGCCAGCCACGACGCGGACACGCCGATGGCGAAGCAGCCCGCCCGGGCGCCCGTCTCCGCGAGGTCCACCGGCGGCAGGAAGGCGGCCAGCGCGGTGACCAGGACGATGAAGTAGCTGCCCGGGCCGCTCAGATGCAGCGTCCGTACGACCAGGGTGGCCGTGACCGAGACGACGGTGAGCACGGCCGTCATCGCCCACACGTCCCCCGCCGCCAGCGAACCCGCGGTGAAGGCCAGGACGAAGCCCGCGGCCAGCAGGCCGAGGACCGGACCGCGCCGGGGGTAGGGGTCCCGGGCGCCGTAGGCGTCGATGTAGCAGCCCAGCGCCGCGAAGACGCCCTTGTCGGCGCCGGCGACCGCCGTGACGGCGGCGAAGCAGAGCCCGAAGGTCAGCGCCGACCTGACGGCACGCCACCGGTCGAGCGCGGGTATCGCGAGGTGCGGCCGGTGCGCCGTCCGGGTGAGCGCCGTTCTCACCACAGGGCCCGGGCGACACCCGCGCCCGCGAACGACAGGCCGAGTCCGACGGCGACCGTCACCAGCAGATACCCCGCGGCCCCGGCGGTCCGGCGGGCACTCGACATGGTCAGGAGCTCGTTGGAGAACGTGGACCAGGTGGACAGGGCGCCGCAGAAGCCCACCGAGAGCAGCGCCTGCCCGGTCGAGCCGAGCGCGCCCTCGGTGCCGGCCTCGACCAGGAAGCCCAGGAGCAGTGCCGCCGCCATGTTGGCGAGGAAGGTGCCCCAGTGGAACGTGGACGGCAGGCGCGTGCGGGCCGCCTCACCGATCAGATAGCGGGCCGGGGCGCCGAGCGCGCCCCCGGCGAGGACCAGCAGCCACTCACCCATCAGGAGGTCCTCCCCGATCCGGTCTCCCCGTGCCGGCGAGGCGTCAGGACGGCCCGCGTCAGCGCCACGCCGAGGACCACCCCGGCCAGGGCCGCGGCCACGGTCAGGACGAGGTAGCCGACCGCGGTGGCCGGCTGGTCGTTCTCGAACAGCCTGCGGACGTCGTCCGTGTACGACGAGAACGTGGTGAAGCCGCCCAGGACGCCCGTGCCCAGCAGGGGGTTCAGCAGCCGGGGGGCGCCGGTGAAGCGCTCCTTCAGCGCCACGGTCAGCACGCCCATGAGGAAGCAGCCGACGGCGTTGACCAGCAGGGTCGTCCAGGGGAAGGCGGCCTCTCCGGTCCGCCAGACGGCGTGGGCGTCGCTGCCGTTGGGCCACACGCGCGACGCGCCGTAGCGCAGGAGGGCGCCCACGGCCCCGCCGACCGCCACGACCGCGACCACGGGCCACCGTGCGCCGGACGTGTGGTCCGGATGCGGATGGAGATGCATGTCACTGAGAAGGTGCATATCGTCACATTAAGTCCCGAATGTCCTCCGGTTCTCACCGAACCCGTTCCTGCCCCTCCCCGGCGAAGGAGTATGTGTGGCTGCAGCACGGCTCACTACGGCTGACGGCTCCGTCTCCTCCCAGAGCACCCTCAAGGACACGGCGCTCGGCGCCCTGCGCGGTGTGGGTCAGGTCGACTTCCAGGCCGGCGTCGCGACCTCGCTGGTCATCCTGGCGGCCCTGTGGGTGGAGAGCTGGGAGATGGGGCTCTTCGCCACCATCGGCGCGGTGGTGTCCACCCTCACCGCGCGCCTCCTGGCCGTCCCGCACACCACCCTGACCCAAGGGCTGATGACCTACTGCGGCGTGCTCGGCAGCATCGCCATGGTGGTCTACCTCGGCAACCACCCGTCGACGTACGTCCTGGCGGTGGCCGCCGCCGTCATGTGCACCCTGGTCACCGCGACCCTCAACCACCTGCTCCAGCCCTTCGGCCTGCGGGCGTTCACCGGACCCTTCTGCCTCGTCGCCCTCGTGATGGTCCTCGGGGCCCCCTCGTACGAGCGCGTCTGGCACGGGACGCCGGAGACGGCCGTCACCCCGGCGACCCCCAAGAGCCCCGTCGTCGACTGGACCGACCTCTGGCAGGGCTTCTTCGCGAACGTCTCCCAGATCTTCTTCGCCGGTACCTGGTACGTCGGACTCATCATGCTGGTCGGGCTCTTCCTGGCCGGCTGGAAGGTCGGCGTGTTCGCCGTGGTGGGCAGCGTCGTCGGCCTGCTCACGGCGTGGGCTCTCGGCGCGCCCGCCGTCCTGATCGGCGAGGGGATCTACGGCTACAACGCCGTCCTGACGAGCCTGGCGTTCGGCGTCGTCCTGCTGCGTCCCACCGCGTGGAACCACGCCTTCACCGTGGTGGCGGCCGCCGCCACCACGGCCCTCACGGCCTCCCTGTCGGTGTTCTTCGAGACCTTCGGCAGCCACACCTTCACCTGGCCGTTCAACATCACCACCTGGGCGCTGCTGGCGGCCGTGCCCCTGCTGCCCCGCATCACCCCGCTCGCCGACGACCCCTGAGGCCCGCTCCGCCCCCCGAGCAGGCCGGCACCCGTTCCCCGAGGAAGGCGCTCCACCGATGAACCTGGCCCCCCGAGAGATCGACAAACTGCTCGTGTACGTCGTGGCCGACCTGGCCCGCAGACGCCGTGAACGCGGGCTGAAGCTCAACTACAGCGAGTCGGTGGCGCTCATCACCGAGGCCATCCTGGAGGCGGCCAGGGACGGCAAGAGCGTCGCCGACTGCATGGAGCTCGGCCGGAACGTGGTCGACGAGGGCAGCACCATGCCCGGCGTGCGGGAGATGCTGCCGCTGCTCCAGGTGGAGGCGACGTTCGACGACGGCAACAAACTCGTCTCCTGCCACGACCCGGTCGGCGGCTGACCGTGTCCCCGGCCACGGTGGTCGCGGTCGGCGGCCACGAGAGCGACGGCGGGCGGGCCCTGCGCGGTCTGCTGGGCCCGCGGGCCGCGTGTGTGGCGGGCGGGCGTGAGCTGCTGCGGTGCGTCGGCGCCGCGCGGGCCCGGGGCGAGTCCGTCTGCGTGGTGCCGATGACCCTGGGCAGGGACCCGGAACTGGTCGCCGACGCCGCCCGTACCCTGCTGGCCCTCTCCGCCGCGGACCGCGCCGGGACCGTACTGGCCGAGCCCTTCGGCACCGCGGACCACCTGATCGGCTGGCTCCGCGCGGCGGCCACCCGGGTGGCCGGGGACAAGGCACTGCTGGTCACCGCCCCGTCGGGCGACCCGTTCGTCGACGCGGACCTGTTCCGCATCGTGCGTCTCGTACGGCAGTTCGGCAGGCACCGCACGGTCGAGGTCGCGCTGAGCGGAGGCGATCCGGACGTGGCCGAGGGCCTGCGGCGCTGCCGCGCCCTCGGTGCGCGCGATGTCGTGCTGCTCTCGGCCGCCTGGGTGACGCCGGTGGTTCCCGGCCCCGAACCCTGCGAGTGGGGCGGACCGCTGCTTCCGGCACCCGCCGTGGCGGGCGTCCTCGACGCACGGGTACGGCAGGCCTGGCGGCGGTACGACGAACTCGGCGACGACGGCCTCTCCCGCGGCCTCGCGGCGGCCCACACCCACGGCCACGCCCACAGCCACGGCCCGGGCGCGCACGACCACGCCCACGGCCCGGGCGCGCACGACCACGGCCACGGTCCCGGCACGCACGACCACGCCCACGGCCCCGGCACGCATACCCACCCCCGCACCCCCGCCCGCGCCCCGGCGACCGACGCGCACGTGCCCGCCCACGAGACGCACACCGACCCCCACGCCCACCCCCACCCGCCGGACGGCGCCGCACCCGCGCACCGCGGCCACCGTGCCCCGGACGGCCCCCCGCACCCCCACCGGGGCGCCGGCCCGCACGTCCTCCCTTCTCACAGGAGCCTTCGATGACGCTTCCCCCGCGCTACCAGTACGGTGACGGACCGATCGAGCTGAACGCCGGCCGGCGGACCGTCAAGGTCACCGTCCGCAACACCGGCGACCGGGCGGTCCAGGTCGGTTCGGACTACCACTTCTTCGAGGTGAACTCCGCCCTCGAGTTCGACCGCGACATCACGCTCGGCATGCACCTCAACATCGCCGCCGGCACCGCCGTCCGCTTCGAGCCCGGCGGCACCCACGAGGTGGAGCTGTGCACCTACGCCGGCACCGGACGCCTCCACGGCTTCAGCGGCCTCCTCAACGGCAGCGTCAAGTCGCACCCCGCGCGGGTCGAGGCCGTCAGCCGGGCACTGCAGCGCGGCTTCCGCGGCGTGGGCACCGAGAACGGAGCCGGCAAGACCGGCGGCAAGAAGGCCGGTTCCGACAAGGCTGATTCCGCGCAGGGCTCGAAGAAGAAGGGATCCCACTGACATGCCCACCCTCTCCCACAAGCAGTACGCCGCTCTGTTCGGCCCGACGGTGGGCGACCGCTTCCGGCTGGCCGACACCAATCTCGTCGTCGAGGTCGAGAAGGACTTCCGCGAGGGCTCGTACGGCGACGAGGTGGTCTACGGCGGCGGCAAGACCATGCGTGACGGCATGGCCTCCGACCCCCAGGCCACCGCCGCACAGGGCGCCCTCGACCTGGTGATCACCAACGTCGTGGTCATGGACCCGGTGGTCGGCGTGGTCAAGTGCGACATCGGCGTCAAGGACGGCTTCATCGCCGGTATCGGCAAGGCCGGCAACCCGCAGACCCAGGACGCCGTCGACCCCCGGCTCGTGGTCGGCACCGGTACGGAGGTCATCGCGGGCGAGCACCTGATCGCGACGGCCGGGGCCATGGACTCGCACGTGCACCTCATCACCCCCCAGCAGTGCGAACAGGCCCTCAGCAACGGCATCACCACGCTGTTCGGCGGCGGCACCGGACCGACGGACGGCAGCAACGGCACCACCTGCACCCCCGGCCCCTTCAACCTCGCCTGCATCCTCCAGGCCGCCGAGGACCTGCCGGTGAACCTCGGCATCATGGGCAAGGGCAACGGCAGCCTGCCCGGCGCGCTGGACGAGCAGATCGAGGCCGGCGCCGCCGCCCTCAAGGTCCACGAGGACTGGGGTTCCACGCCCGCCGTCATCGACAACGCGCTGGCCGTAGCCGACCGGCACGACGTCCAGGTCGCGATCCACACCGACACCCTCAACGAGGGCGGCTTCTTCGAGGACACCCGTTCCGCGATCGACGGCCGCACGATCCACACCTTCCACAGCGAGGGCGCGGGCGGCGGCCACGCCCCCGACATCCTGCGGGTCACCGGCGAGCCGAACGTCCTGCCGTCCTCCACCAACCCCACGCTGCCCTACACCAAGAACTCCGTGGACGAGCTGCTGGACATGGTGATGGTGTGCCACCACCTCAGCCACGACATCCCCGAGGACGTGGCGTTCGCGGACAGCAGGGTGCGCGCGGAGACCATCGCGGCCGAGACGGTCCTGCACGACCGGGGCATCATCAGCATGATCTCGTCCGACTCCCAGGCCATGGGCCGCATCGGCGAGTCCGTCACCCGCGCCTTCCAGATCGCACACGTGTGCAAGGAGGCCTTCGGTCCGCTGCCCGAGGACTCCGAACGCAACGACAACCAGCGCGTCCTGCGCTTCCTCGCCAAGGTGACCATCAACCCCGCCGTCGCCAGCGGTGTCTCGGACTACGTCGGCTCGATCGAGACGGGCAAGCTCGCGGACATCGTCCTGTGGCCCATGCACTCCTTCGGGGCCAAACCGAAGATGGTCATCAAGGGCGGCATCATCTCCTGGGCGCAGATGGGAGACCCCAACGCCTCGCTGCCCACCCCGCAACCCGTCTACTACCGCCCGTCGTTCGGCCACTACGGGCGCGCCATGCAGGCCACGCACGTCACCTTCATGTCGCAGGCCGGCATCGCGGCCGGGGTGCCGGAGCGGCTCGGCCTGGAGCGGACGGTGCTCCCGGTGCGCAAGACCCGCACCATCGGCAAGCACAACATGGTCCGCAACGACGTCGTACCGGAGATCGAAGTCGACCCGGAGACGTACAAGGTCACCGTCGACGGCGAGGTCGTGACCATCGACCCTGCCCAGAGCCTGCCGCTCAACCAGCTGTTCTTCCTGGCCTGAGCGCATGTACCACGACGAGAACGCCGTGCCGGGCGGGCCCGCCCGGCACGCGGCGGCACCGGACACGGACCTCGGGCACCTCCTGGTCGGCCTCCAGCTCACCGACTCGGCGTTCCCCAGCGGCTTCTACACGCTGTCCCACGGCCTGGAGGGGTACGTACAGGAGGGAGCCGTCGACCGCGACTCCCTCCCGGCGCTCCTGCACGACCTGCTCCGGCACGGCGTCGGCCCGTCCGACGCCACCGGGCTGGCCCTGGCGCACCGGGCCGCCGCGGCGGACGACTGGGCGGCGGTGGCCGCGACGGACCGGCGGCTGTACGCCACGAAGCTCAACCGGGAGATGCGGCAGGCCGCCACCCGCACCGGACGCCAGCTGCTGGACCTCGCCGCCGAGGTGTTCGGCGACGCCCGGATCGCCGGCTACCACCGGACGGTGACGGCCCGGCAGGCACCGGGCACCCAGGCCGTCGCCGCGGGCGTGGTGTACGCGGCGGCCGGGGTGCCCGTGCGGCAGGCGGTGGCCGCCGACCTGTTCGCGTTCTGCGCGAGCTTCGCGGGCGCCGCGCTGAGACTGCGGCTGACCGACCACCGCCTCGCCCAGGTCCTGCTGCGCCGGGCGGCCCCGGTCATCGAGGAGACCACCCACCAGGCGCTGGCCCGGGACTTCGACGACCTCGGGGCGACCACCTTCGCCGCGGACGTCATGTCCGCCCGTCACGAGCGGGCCGAGGCCCGCCTGTTCGCCAGCTGAACAGCCGACCACCCGTCATCCGGAGGAAGAAATCATGCGAGACAACGTCCTGCGCGTCGGAATCGGCGGCCCCGTCGGATCGGGCAAGACCGCCCTCATCGAGGCGCTCGTCCCCGTCCTGATCGAGCAGGGCCGCCGGCCCGCCGTGATCACCAACGACATCTACACCCAGGAGGACGCCCAGCACGTCCGCCGCACGCTCGACGGCGTCCTGGAGGGCGACCGCGTCGTGGGCGTGGAGACGGGCGCCTGCCCGCACACCGCCGTGCGCGACGACCCCACGATGAACCTCGCCGCGGGCGCCGAGATGCTCGAACGCTGCCCCGACGTCGACGTCCTCCTCTACGAGAGCGGCGGCGACAACCTGACCCTCACCTTCAGCCCGGCCCTGGTCGACGTGTTCGTCTTCGTCCTGGACACCGCCGAGGGGGAGAAGATGCCGCGCAAGCGGGGGCCCGGCATCACCGACTCGGACCTGCTGGTCATCAACAAGATCGACATCGCGCAGTACGTGCGGACCGACATCGGCGTGATGGAGTCCGACGCCCACCGCGTGCGCGGCGACGGCCCGGTGGTGCTGACCGACTGCCTGACCGGCAAGGGCGTCGACGAGGTCGCCGCCTTCCTGGAGTCACGGCGCAAGGTGCTGGTCTGACGTGCCGGCCGTCCGCGACCGGCTCGCGCCGGACCACTACGAGCCGGTCCGGCTCCCGCCCGAACTGTCGGCGTACTCGGCGGTGCCGGCCACCCTCCGTCCCGGCGCCGCCGCCAAGGTGGGCATCCTCGACCTCGGCTTCGCCCTGCGCGGCGACCGGACGGAACTCGTCGAGCGGTACCAGAAGTCCCCCCTGGAGATCATGCGGCCGCTCTACGTCGATCCGGAACTGCCCGGCATGGCGTGCACCTATGTGATGGCCACCGGCGGCGGCATCGCCCAGGCGGACCGCTACCGCCAGGACTTCCGCTGCGGCCCGGGCACCCAGGCCCTGTTCACCACGCAGGCGGCCACCAAGGTCTACCGGATGGAGGACGACTACGCGACGCAGCGGATCCACCTCACCCTGGACGACGGCGCCTACGCCGAGTACCTGCCGGACCCGCTGATCCCGTTCGCGGGCGCCCGCTTCCACCAGAGCGCGGAGCTGACCGTCCACGAGAACGCCACCGTGGTCTACGCGGAGACGGTCACGGCCGGCCGGATCGCCCGCGGTGAGCGGCACGCCTACACCGTCCTCGGCAGCGACCTGGAGATCCGCCGCCCCGACGGGACCCTGCTGGCGGTGGACACCCTGCGGCTGCGGCCGGACCGCGACGGCGGGGTCGACGGGCCGGGCGTCTTCGCCGGGCACGACCACGTCGCCTCGCTGTTCGTGGTCAGCGGCCGCCGCCCGGCCCCCGAGCTCGCCGACACCCTGCACCGGGCGCTGACCGGCCACGACGTGCTGCACGGGGCGAGCGTGCTGCCGGACGACTGCGGCGCGTGGGTGCGCGTCCTCGGCCACGAGCAGCCCCGTGTCGCCGACGCCGTACGCGCCGCGTGGGACGCCGTACGCCGGCTGCTCATCGGTCATCCCGCCCCCGACCTGCGTAAACCGTAGCGCGCCTCCGACGCGACCAGGAGACCATGCCGTGATCACCGCACCCGCCCCCATGCCGCCCGCCTACGACTCCGGCGACACCGCCTGGATGCTGGCCGCGGCCGCCATGGTGCTGCTGATGACCCCCGCCCTCGCCTTCTTCTACGGCGGCATGGTCCGCACCAAGCACATCCTGGTGATGCTCAAGATGAGCTTCGCCTCGCTGTGCTTCGTGACCATCGTCTGGTACATGGTCGGGTACTCGCTCGCCTTCGGCCCGGACGTCGGCGGCGCCGGGCTCATCGGCAACCTCGACCACGCCTTCCTGCGCGGCATCGAGCCGAACACCCTGACCGGCTCCATCCCCACCTACGTGTACGCCACCTTCCAGATGGGCTTCGCCATCATCACGGTGGCCCTGATCAGCGGTTCCATCGCCGGACGGGCCACGATGAGGGGGTGGCTGGTCTTCTCGGTGCTCTGGCTGCTGATCGTGTACGTGCCCCTCGCGCACTGGGTCTTCGACGCCGACAGCGGCTGGATCACCAAGCACCTGGGCGCGCTGGACTTCGCGGGCGGGCTGCCGGTGGAACTCAACTCCGGTATCGCGGGCCTGGCCGCGGCCCTGGTGATCAGGGGCCCGGCGGACTTCCGGCGCAAGGAGCCGCGGCCCAACAACATCCCCCTGGTCATGATCGGCGTGGCGCTGCTGTGGTTCGGCTGGCTGGCCTTCAACGCCGGTTCGGCCGTGCGCGACACCGGCACCGCCGCCACGGCGTTCATCAACACCCAGCTCGGCGCGGCCGGCGCGATGGTCACCTGGCCGCTGGTGGAGTACTGGCGGACCCGGCGGGTCACCATGATGGGCGTCGGGTCGGCGGCCGTGGCCGGCATGGTCGCCATCACCCCGGCGTGCGGTGAGATCGACCCCACCGGCGCCCTGGTGACCGGGCTCGTGGCCGGCTTGGTCTGCGCCTACGCCATCACCCTCAAGTACCGCCTGAACGTCGACGACACGCTGGACGTGGTCGGCGTCCACGGCGCGGGCGGCCTCGTCGGGCTGATCATGGTCGGCCTCTTCGCCACGGCCCAGATCAGCGGCAAGGAGGGCCTCTTCTACGGGGGCGGCGGCTCCCTGCTCTGGCGGCAGATCGTCGCCATCCTCGCCGTGGCCGCGTACTCGTTCGTCCTGACCTGGATCATCGCCAAGGTCGTCGACGTCGTCGTCGGCTTCGCCGACAAGGAGACGTACGCCGCCGTACCGGGCGAGGACGAGGAACGCGCCTACGACCTGCGCACCGCCGAACGCCTGGACGCCCTGACCGGCGCCGGCCGGGGCACCGACAAGGACTCCCTCGCCGACATCCAGCGCCTCCTGCGGGACAACCGGGAGGGCTAGGCCCTGGCGGCACGGAACCCCGGTGACCGGCGCGGGAGGCGTCGGTCACCGGGGCGGGTGTGCGGGTGGGGCGTGCTGCCGTCAGGCCGCCGCGGCGGCCTCCTCGATGTCCCGGTGCAGATGGTCCATCAGCTCGCCGATCTCACCGGCCTCCGGGGACGAGGCGGCGGCCTGCCCCACCCATCGCGTCGCCGCGAGAGCGAGCCGCGTGGCGTCCTGCGTCCGCCGGTCGAAGAGCAGCTCGTCGATGTGGTACGAGATGTCGCCCAGCGTCTCCGTGCCGGTCCCGGGCGGCAGTACGCCTTCCAGCCCGGCGGGGGAGGGGCCCTCGGTCCGTGACGCGCGCAGGGCCTCGACGAGCGCGGCGTCGTCGCTGTACCGGTCGAGCGTGCTCATCAGGACGAACAGACGTGCGGTCAGGCGGGGAAGGCCCGGGTGGCGGTCCAGCCACTCCATCAGGCCGCGCTCGCCGCCGAGGCGTTCGGCGACCTCGTTCACCCGCTCCTTGGCCCGGGGGCCCAGGGACCAGCCCAGTGGGAGGACCTCGGCGATCTCCTGGGCCAGCCGGGGCTCCTCCGCGGGGTCGAGCACCCCTTCGGCGAAGCCGAGCGCCTTCTCCTCGTCCAGGCCGAACGCGTCGGGACCGACACGCTCCCGTGTGCGGCGTGCGGCGCCGGGGCGCCGGCGCAGCAGTTCACCGGTGAGCTTGCTGAGCGGCTTGTCGTGCACGGATCCTCCCAGTGGGCCGTCGGACGGAGCGGCGGCGGTTCCCGGCACGCCCGTCGCCGGCGATGGCACCCCCACTGTGCCGCCGCCCGCGTGCGGGTGCGCGTCCGGTGGCCCAGTCGGGCGACGGCCCGTCAGGGCAGCGCACGCCTACGCGTCCCCGCCGCCCGGTGGCCGGAGGGTCCCCTGCGCCAGCGCGAACCGTGCCCCCTCCGGGTCCGCCACCAGGGCGACGCGGCCGTGGTCGCCGTCGTGGGGTGGGCCGAGGACCAGGCCGCCCAGCCGGCCGACCCGGTCCACCGCGTCGTCGAGGTCGCGGACGTCGAAGTACGTCAGCCAGTGCGGCCCACGGTCGCGGGGCACGGCGTCCCCCAGGCCGTGGACGGCGGCGACGGGGCGGCCGTCCAGGCGCAGGGTGACGTGGTCGCGGTCGGCGGAGACGGCGCGCTCCTCCTCGTAGTCGAACACGGTCCCGTAGAACTTGGCCACATGGGCGGACTCGTAGGTCGTCAGCTCGTTCCAGACGGGGGTGCCGGGGGTGCCGGTGGCCGCGGGGCCGGTGTGCGCGGGCGGCTGCCAGATGCCGAAGACGGCGCCGCAGGGGTCGGAGCCGATCGCCAGGCGTCCGGCGTCGGCGGCGTCCAGCGGGCCCACCCCGATCGTGCCGCCGCGGGAGCGCACCGCGTCGGCCGTGGCGTCCACGTCGTCCGAGGCGAAGTAGGGCGTCCAGGCGATGGGCAGATGGCGGTCCGGGGGCAGCACGCCGATGCCGGCCACCGGGTGGCCGTCCAGTAAGGCACGTACGTAAGGACCCAGTTGCTCGGGTCCCGGGCGGAACTCCCAGCCGAACAGCGCCCCGTAGAACTCCTCCGTCGCCTCCAGTCCGTGCACCATCAGACTCACCCAGCAGGGTGTGCCGGGTGCGTGCCGGGCGGGCGCCTCACCGTTCGGGCGGGCGTTCCCCCATGCGTCGGTCATCGTCGCTCTCTTCTCGGCCGCCCGTGGCGCCGGCCGTGGTCGTCCCGCCCCTGTGAGGGGCGCGTCCCGTCCGCTCGGCGGATCGTTCCCGCACCGATGCCGACACGGTATGTGCCCGGTCCCGCACGCCTCGTGACCGTTCCTGTCCGGCCGAGCAGAGTAGCCGGACCGGGCCGACTCGGCCACCCCGTGCGCGAGGATGGTGACCATGAACGCCATCATCTCCGCATCCGAACTCGCGAGCGAACTGGCGGGCGGGAAACCGCCGGTGCTGCTCGACGTCCGCTGGCAGCTCAGCACGGCCCGGGCGACCGGTGAACCGCCGTTCGAGGGACGGGCCGCGTACACGGCCGGACACCTCCCCGGCGCCGTCTTCGTCGACCTGGACGAGGAGTTGGCGTCCGCGCCGGGAGGGCGGGGGCGTCATCCGCTGCCGGACCTCGCGGTGTTCGGCGCCGCGATGCGGCGGGCGGGCGTGTCGTCCGCGACGCCGGTCGTCGTGTACGACGGGGGCATGGGCTGGGGCGCCGCCCGCGCGTGGTGGCTGCTGCGCTGGACGGGTCACCCGGACGTGCGGGTCCTCGACGGCGGGTTGCCGTCCTGGGAGGGCCCGCTGGAGACCACGGTGCCGCGGCCGGCCGAGGGCGACTTCGTGCCGGCGCCGGGGGAGGAGGGGCTGCTGGACGCCGACGCCGCGGCGGCGCTGGCGCGTTCGGGAGTGCTGCTGGACGCCCGCGCGGGGGAGCGGTACCGCGGTGAGGTGGAGCCGATCGACCGGGTCGGCGGGCACATCCCGGGCGCCGTCTCGGCGCCCACCACGGAGAACGTCGGCCCCGACGGCCGCTTCCTGCCGGCCGCCGACCTGGACGCCCGCTTCAAGAACCTGGGCGTGTCGGCGTCGGCGCCGGTCGGCGTGTACTGCGGCTCTGGCGTCTCCGGCGCCCACGAGGTGCTGGCGCTGGCGATCGCGGGCATCCCCGCGGCGCTGTACGTCGGCTCCTGGTCGGAATGGTCCGCGGACCCGGAGCGGCCGGTCGCGCTGGGCCCCGACCCGCAGTAGCCGGGAGGGCCAAGCCCCCGCACACCGAACCGCGAACAGCCCGCCCGAGGAGCCCTCTCGGCCGTCAGCGCCCCGTCCCGGGGCGCTTCCTCGGGGCTCGGGGCCGTCCGAGGACAAGGCCCGTCCAGGGCCGAGGGGGGCCGGGGCGCGGCCCCGGGGACGGGAAAGGGGCGGCGGGGGCGAAGGAAACTCGGCTCGACGCAGCGGAAGGCGCACCCGCCCTCCGGCCCCGAACGGCCTACTCCTGCTTCTTCCGCCGCGTCCCGAACACGATCTCGTCCCAGCTCGGCACCGCCGCCCGGCGGCCCGGGCGGACACCGTCCGCCTCGGCCTGACGGTCGGTCGAGCCGATGAGACGGTCCCGGTGGCTGCCGACGGAACGCGGCATCAGGACGTCCGCGTAGGCGGAACCCGCCGAGGCCGCGGGGGCCGGCGGCTCCTCCGCCTCGGGCTCGGACTCCGGCTCCTCGGCAGCCGGCTCCGGCGCGCGCTCCGGCACCACCAGATCGCCCCGGAAGCTCGGCACCGCCTCCAGCAGGCTGGTCAGCGAGTCCCGTTCACCGGAGGCCGACGCGGACGCCGTCGCCGCCGTGGACTCCTCGGCCGGCTCGGACGCCTGCGCGGGCAGGCTCGGCCGCTCCCGGTCACCGGGCCGGTCCAGCGGCCGGTCGCGCGGCAGCCGCGCGATGCGCGGGACGAACGGGAAGCTGGGCTCGGGCGCGGCCAGGTCGTCGGACTCGCCGATCAGCGAGCGCGCCTCGTCGTCGACGGCCTGGACGAGCCGCCGGGGCGGGTCGTACGTCCAGCTCGCCGAGTGCGGTTCGCCCGCGACCCGGTAGACCAGCAGCACCTCCCACGTGCCGTCGTCGCGGCGCCAGGAGTCCCACTGGACGGTGTCCTTCTCCGCGCCGCGCAGCAGCAGCCGCTCCTGCACGGCCTCCCCGAGCGGCGGACCGGAGTTCTCACCGGGGCGGCGGACGGGGGTCTTGCGGGCACGCTCGGCCATGAACGCGCGCTCGGCGAGGACGGGGCCCTCGAAGCGGCGTACGCGGTCCACGGGGATGCCGGCCATCTGGGCGACCTCTTCCGCGGTCGCGCCGGCCCTTATACGTGCCTGGATGTCACGGGGGCGGAGATGGCTCTCCACCTCGATCTCGATCTGGCCGAGGCGCGGACGGTCGCCGCGCACGGCGGCCCGGAGCCGCTCGTCGATCGGAAGCGTGTACTCCGTGCTGTCCGCAGCCTTCAGCACCAGCCGTGTGCCGTCATTCGAGACGGCCACGACACGCAGTTCGGGCATGGGGACCTCCCGGGTGGTGCCTGCCGACGTCACGTGCGTCGCTGCTTCCGCTAGTCGAGTGTGGCCTGCCCGGGTGCAGCCTGCCACAACCTTGCCGAGTTGCCCGGCGTGTCGGGCGCGGGCCCTGGATCGCCGTTATGGCACGGTTACCTATTCGCAACGCTGAGTGACCAACTGCGTCACCGTGTGCAACTAGCCCCCTCCCGGCGGTCCTCATGGTCCCGGGCACCCTGACGGGAGACCGGACCCAGGGCTCGCAACAGTACTCCATTTGGGCCACGTGCGTGGATGGGCACGCCGCCCCATGCATCCTCTATGCCCCCAGGATCCTCCGCAAGTGGTCGTTGCGGAACCGGCGTTCCGGATCCAACCGGTCCCGGAGCGCCGTGAATTCACCGAACCGCGGATACACCCGGGAGAAGTACTCGGCGTCCCGTGTGTGGATCTTCCCCCAGTGCGGCCGCCCCTCGTGCGCGGTGAACACGCGTTCGGCGGCGGTGAAATACCCCTGATAGGGGGTCCCCTTGAACATGTGGACGGCGATGTACGCGGTGTCACGGCCGGACGCCGTGGACAGGGTGATGTCGTCGGCCGGCGCCGTGCGCACCTCGACCGGGAAGCTGATCCGCAGGCGCGAGCGGTCGATCATGGCCTTCAGCTCGCGCAACGTCTCCACCAGGGCCTCGCGCGGAACGGCGTACTCCATTTCCACGAAACGCACCCGGCGCGGCGAGGTGAACACCTTGTAGGGAATGTCGGTGTAGGTCCGCGCGGAGAGCCCCGTGCTGCAGATCCGCGCGATGGCCGGAATGCTCGGCGGCGCCGCGCGGCCGACCCAGTTGGCCACCCGGAAGACCCCGTTGGAGAGGAACTCGTCCTCGAACCAGCCCTTGAGCCGGGGCACCGGTCTTTCCGGGCCCGCGCTGCGATTGTTCCGCTTGGTGTTGGTGTTACCGGTGTGCGGAAACCAGTAGAACTCGAAGTGCTCGTTCTCGGCATGCAGTTGGTCGAACTCGGCGCAGACCCGGTCGAAGGACATCGGCTCCTCACGGGCGGTGAGCAGAAAGACCGGCTCCACGGCGAACGTGACCGCGGTGACGACGCCGAGGGCACCGAGACCGATCCGCGCGGCCGCGAAGACGTCCGGGTTCTCCTTCTCGGAACACGTGAGCACCGAACCGTCGGCGGTGACCAGTTCCAGGCCCTTGATCTGCGCGGCGATGGAGCCGGAGTCGCGGCCCGTGCCGTGCGTGCCGGTGCTGGTCGCCCCGGAGACCGTCTGCTCCATGATGTCGCCCATGTTGGTCAGCGACAGCCCCTCCCGCGCGAGAGCCACGTTGAGCCTCTTGAGCGGGGTGCCGGCCTCGACCGTGACCGTGCCGGCCGCCCGGTCGACGTCCCGTATGCCGGTCAGCAGATGGGGGCGGATCAGCACCCCGTCGGTGGCGGCTATGGACGTGAAGGAGTGCCCGCTGCCGACCGGCTTCACCGGCAGACCGTCCTCGGCGGCCCGGCGCACGACGGCGGCCAGCTCGTCGACCGAGGCGGGCGCGACCTCCCGCGCGGGGCGGGCGGAGACGGTTCCCCCCCAGTTACGCCATGTGCCGTTCCTCGCGCTCGCTGTGCTGACCAACGGAACCTCCCCGACCCGCGGCCGGCCGCTTGAGCCGGCGGAACCCGAGGAAACCGACCGCGACCGCGACGGCACCGGCCACCGCCGGAACCCCGTACCCGGCGCGCGCCCCGGCCGCGTCGATCACCCAGCCGGCCACGGCGGAGCCCGCCGCGACCCCGACCGCGAGCCCCGTGCTCACCCAGGTCATGCCCTCGGTGAGCTGCGCGCGTGGTACGTGCTCTTCGATGAGGGACATCGTCGTGATCATCGTCGGCGCGATGGACAGACCCGCAACGAACAGCGCCACGGCCAGAAACGGCAAGTTTCCGACCAGTAGGAGTGGGATCATACTCACGGCCATCGCGCAGACACCCAGCAGCCAACGACGCTCCGGCGCCCCCGCGAAGTGCAGCAGCCCGAACACCAGCCCGGCCACGCACGAGCCCAGCGCGTACACGGCCAGCACCACACTGGCCGCGGTCTTGTTCCCCTGCTCCTCGGCGAAGGCCACGGTGACCACGTCCACCGCGCCGAAGATCGTCCCCGTCGCCACGAACGTCACGACCAGGACCTGAAGCCCCACGGACCGCAGCGCCGTGCCACCGCCCCGGTGCTCGCGCGGATGCGGCTCGGGCTCGGTGGCGCGCTGCGAGGTCAGCCAGAACACACCGGCCGCCAGGAAGCAGGCCGCGAGCAGCGGACCGGCCTCCGGGAACCAGGCCGTGGACAGCCCGATGGAGACGATCGGCCCGAAGATGAAGCAGACCTCGTCCACCACCGACTCGAAGGAGTACGCGGTGTGCAGCTTCGGGGTGCCCCGGTACAGGGCGGCCCAGCGGGCCCGGACCATCGCGCCCACGCTCGGCACGCAGCCGATGCCGACGCACGCGACGAACAGCACCCACTCCGGCCACGTGTAGTGCGCGGCGAACAGCAGCACCGTCGCCGCCGTCAGGGAGATCAGGGTCGCCGGGCGCAGCACCCGCCGCTGCCCGTACCGGTCCACCAGACGCGAGACCTGCGGACCCGCCACCGCCGCCGAGAGCGCGATCGTGGCCGACAGGGCGCCGGCCAGTCCGTACCGCCCGGTCAGCTGGGAGATCATCGTCACCACGCCGATGCCCATCATGGACAGCGGCATCCGGCCGAGGAACCCCGCGGCGGAGAAGGCCTTGCTGCCGGGCGCGGCGAACAGGGCGCGATAGGGGCTGGGCACGGGCGCTCCGGAGGGATCAGTAAGGTGCGACCACAGTCGATACAGATTACTGCCCGGGTCACTCCAATGCACCACCGATTTCCGCGCCACGCACCCTGCCACCCCCCGCCCTGTCCCGGCTGTCGGTGCCGGGTGGCAGGATCGAGGCATGCGTGACGTGCTCGATGCCAACCCCTATGACGCCCTGCTCCTGCTCTCCTTCGGCGGCCCCGAAGGCCCGGACGAGGTGGTCCCGTTCCTGGAGAACGTGACCCGCGGGCGCGGTATCCCCAAGGAACGCCTCGAGGAAGTCGGGCAGCACTACTTCCTCTTCGGCGGGGTCAGCCCCATCAACGACCAGAACCGCGCCCTGCTGGACGCGCTGCGCAAGGACTTCGCCGGGCACGGCCTGGACCTGCCGGTCTACTGGGGCAACCGCAACTGGGCGCCCTACCTCACCGACACCCTGCGCGAGATGGTCCAGGACGGCCGCCGCCGCATCCTCGTCCTCGCCACCAGCGCCTACGCCTCGTACTCCGGCTGCCGCCAGTACCGCGAGAACCTCGCCGACAGCCTCGCGGCCCTGGAGGCGGAGGGCCTGGAACTGCCGAGGATCGACAAGCTGCGGCACTACTTCAACCACCCCGGCTTCCTCGAACCCATGATCGACGGGGTGGTCCGCTCGCTCGCCGACCTCCCGGAGGACGTCCGGGACGGCGCCCACATCGCCTTCTGCACCCACTCCATCCCGGACAGCGCCGCGGACACCTCCGGCCCCGTGGAGGAGCACGGGGACGGCGGGGCGTACGTGGCCCAGCACCTGGACGTGGCCCGGCTGATCGCCGACGCGGTCCGGGAGCGCACCGGCGTCGACCACCCCTGGCAGCTCGTCTACCAGTCCCGCTCGGGCGCCCCGCACATCCCCTGGCTGGAGCCCGACATCTGCGACCACCTCGAGGAGCGGCACGCGGCCGGGGTGCCGGCCGTGGTGATGGCCCCCATCGGCTTCGTCTCCGACCACATGGAGGTCCTCTACGACCTCGACACGGAGGCCATGGCCAAGGCCGGGGAGCTGGGTCTGCCGGCGCGCCGTTCGGCGACCGTCGGCGCCGACCCGCGGTTCGCCGCCGCGATCCGCGATCTGATCGTGGAGCGCGCGGCGACCGAGCGCGGGCAGGACGTCACACCGTGCGCCCTGGGCGCCCTTGGGGCGAGCCACAACCTCTGCCCCGTCGGCTGCTGCCCGGCCCGCGCCCCGCACCCCGCCGCGGCAGGTGCCGACAGCCCCTACGCGTGAGGAGCCCCGTGACCGACCCCCTGCACGCGGAACTGCTGGAACTGGCCCGGGCGGCGGCCCGCCGCGCGGGCGAGCTCCTGCGGGACGGCCGCCCGGCCGACCTCGCGGTCGCGGCGACCAAGTCCAGCCCGATCGACGTCGTCACCGAGATGGACATCGCGGCGGAGAAGCTGATCACCACGATGATCGCCGAGCGCCGCCCGGAGGACGGCTTCCTCGGTGAGGAGGGCGCCTCCACCGAGGGCAGCAGCGGCGTCCGCTGGGTGATCGACCCCCTCGACGGCACGGTGAACTACCTGTACGGCCTGCCCACCTGGGCCGTGTCCATCGCCGCCGAGCAGGACGGCGAGACCGTGGTGGGGGCCGTGGTGGCCCCCATGCGCGGCGAGGCGTACCACGCGGTGCGCGGCGGCGGGGCGTACGCCACGGGGGCGTGGGAGGGCGAGCGCGAGCTGAGGTGCCGGCCCTCGCCGCCCCTGGACCAGGCCCTGGTCTCGACCGGCTTCAACTACGTCACCGAGGTCCGCGCCCACCAGGCCGACGTGGCGCGGCGGCTGATCCCCCTGCTGCGGGACATCCGCCGTGGCGGTTCGGCCGCGATCGACCTGTGCGACGTCGCGGCGGGCCGCCTCGACGGCTACTACGAGCGCGGGCTGCACCCCTGGGACCTCGCCGCCGGCGACCTGATCGCCCGGGAGGCGGGCGCGCTCACCGGCGGCCGCCCCGGGGCCGGCCCCGCGTACGACCTGACGGTCGCCGCCAGTCCGGGCGTCTTCGGACCCCTCCAGCGGCTCCTGGAGGACTTCGGAGCCTGGCACGACTGAGCGGGACGGTCCCCGCGCCCTTCGGGGCGCGGGGACGCACACGAACGGGCCCCGGCGCTGGATTCGCCGGGGCCCGCTCGCGTACGAGCCGATCAGACGCTGTACGCGCCGACCTCCACGCCGTGTTCGGCGGCAAGGCGACGCAGGTCGTCGAGTTCGCCCTGCTCCACTTCGACGAGGAAGTCGTCGCCCTCGTCGCGAGCCCGCGTGAGATCGGACTCGGTCGCCCTTATGCGCTGCAGAAGTCCTGCGGTGAATGCGTCCATGCTGCGCCCCCTCGTCCTGGGTCGGTGGGTCGGTGGCACGGGGGTGTGCCGTTGGGAAGGGACGATCACGTCCGAAGCGGATGCCCGGCGCCACCCGGCCGGGCGGCCGCGGTGCCGGACATCCACGCCCCGCTCTGCGGAAGCGGACTGCGTCGCACCGCATGGTGGTGCGGTACATGCAGAGCGTGATCGCGGGATGTAAACCCGTCCTCCCCAAGCTCTCTTCCGCGGAAACCTCGGCGCGCGAGAAAATCTCGTACCCCCGGCCCGTTCGCCCGGACGTTCCCCCGTGGCCCCGCCGCCCGTCACCGGCCGTTCTCCCGCCTTACAGCCGACTTACGGCCGAAAAGGGCAGGATGGAGGCAACACACCCACCAGCACCCCCGCCCGCGTGCGCCCCGAGGCGCTGCGCGGGCGCGGGACATGAGGAAGGACAAGCGACGTGCGCGTACTCGTCGTCGAGGACGAGCAGCTGCTCGCCGATGCGGTGGCCACCGGACTGCGCCGGGAGGCCATGGCCGTCGACGTCGTGTACGACGGTGCGGCCGCCCTGGAGCGCATCGGAGTCAACGACTACGACGTGGTCGTCCTCGACCGCGACCTCCCGCTCGTCCACGGCGACGACGTCTGCCGCAGGATCGTCGAGCTCGGCATGCCCACGCGCGTGCTGATGCTCACCGCGTCCGGCGACGTCAGCGACCGGGTCGAGGGCCTGGAGATCGGCGCCGACGACTATCTGCCCAAGCCCTTCGCCTTCAGCGAGCTGATCGCGCGCGTGCGCGCCCTCGGACGGCGCACCAGCGTGCCGCTGCCGCCCGTGCTGGAGCGCGCCGGGATCAAGCTCGACCCCAACCGCCGCGAGGTCTTCCGCGACGGCAAGGAGGTCCAGCTGGCGCCCAAGGAGTTCGCCGTGCTGGAGGTGCTGATGCGCAGCGAGGGGGCGGTGGTCTCCGCCGAGCAGCTGCTGGAGAAGGCGTGGGACGAGAACACGGACCCGTTCACCAACGTGGTGCGGGTGACCGTGATGACCCTGCGCCGCAAGCTGGGCGAGCCGCCGGTCATCGTGACCGTCCCCGGCTCGGGCTACCGGATCTGATCGCCATGGCCGCCACCCCCACGCCGGCCTCCCCGCAGGCCCCCCCGAAGCCCACCTGGGACCCCCGCAGGCCGGTACCGCCCTTCCCCTGGCTGCGCCCGACCATCCGGATACGGCTCACCCTGCTCTACGGCGGCATGTTCCTGATCGCCGGGATCATGCTGCTGTCGATCATCTACCTGCTCGCCGCGAACGCGCTCAACGTGGGCAGCGACCTGCCCTTCCGGATCCTCTCGGGGCAGGTCTCCAGCGACCTGTGCAACCTGCGCAGCGCCGAGCTGCCCGCGGACGAGCTCAACCGGGCGCTCAACGACTGCGTCAACGAGCAGCGCCAGCACGCCCTGGACGACCTGCTCAGCCGCTCGCTGCTCGCCCTGCTCGGACTCGCGGTCATCGCCTTCGCCTTCGGTTACGCCATGGCCGGCCGGGTCCTGTCGCCGCTGGGCCGGATCACCCGCACCGCCCGCGCGGTGGCCGGTTCGGACCTGTCCCGCCGGATCGAGCTGGACGGCCCGGACGACGAGCTGAAGGAGCTGGCCGACACCTTCGACGACATGCTGGAGCGGCTCCAGCGGGCGTTCACGGCCCAGCAGCGCTTCGTCGGCAACGCCTCGCACGAGCTGCGCACCCCGCTGGCGATCAACCGCACCCTGCTCGAGGTGCACCTCTCCGACCCGGAGGCGCCGGTGGAGCTCCAGCAGCTGGGCAAGACGCTGCTGGCCACCAACGAGCGCAGCGAACAGCTCGTCGAGGGCCTGCTGCTGCTCGCCCGCAGCGACAACCAGATCGTCGAGCGGGGGCCCGTGGACCTCGCCGAGGTCGCCGGCCAGGCCATCGACCAGGTGCACGCCGAGGCGGAGGCCCGGCACGTGGTGATCCGGGGCGAGCGCCGGCCCGCGGTCGTCCAGGGCAACGGCGTGCTGCTGGAGCGGATCGCCCTGAACCTGGTGCAGAACGCCGTGCGCTACAACGTGCCCGAGGACGGCTGGGTCGAGGTCACCACCGAGGTCCAGCACGGCCAGGCGGTCCTCGTCGTGTCCAACACCGGCCCGGTCGTCCCGGCGTACGAGATCGACAACCTCTTCGAGCCGTTCCGCCGGCTGCGCACCGAGCGCACCGGCAGCGACAAGGGTGTCGGACTCGGCCTGTCCATCGTGCGGTCGGTCGCCCGGGCGCACGGCGGACACATCTACGCACAGCCGCGGGAGGGAGGCGGGCTCGTGATGCGCGTCACCCTCCCGATCTGACATCATGCCCCCGACACAACGGGGTGTTCGCTTTGCGCGGAATTTTCGGGACGCGTGTCCGGGATGCCCATGTGTGATCGATCACAGGGGCGTTTTCCCGTACTTCCACTCTCCGTGATCATGTATCGCGTCGGAAGGTCGGGAAAGTCCCGGTTTTCGGGGGCCCTGATCACGGGAAGTACACGGTGAGGCGCCTTTGATGTGCGGCGTCGGGACCGTGTACGGTCCCCATCGCCATCCAAGCCGATCACTCGTGAGCGATCCGTTTGGGTGTCGATTGAGTAACAGACCTTGATGTGAGGCAAAATCTCCGCCTCAGGTCGGGCACAAGTCCGGCCTCTCACGCGTTACGTGCGCTGGAGACACCGCATACACCCAGAGGGGGAGAGCGACTATGGCAACCGACTACGACACTCCACGCAAGACCGACGACGACGTCGACTCGGACAGCCTGGAGGAACTGAAGGCCCGGCGGAACGACAAGTCCGCCTCGGCCGTGGACGTCGACGAATTCGAGGCCGCCGAAGGCCTCGAGCTGCCCGGGGCGGACCTCTCGAACGAGGAGCTGGCCGTCCGGGTCCTGCCCAAGCAGCAGGACGAGTTCACGTGCATGAGCTGCTTCCTGGTCCACCACCGCAGCCAGCTGGCCCGCGAGAAGAACGGCCAGCCGATCTGCCGCGACTGCGACTGAGGCGGGGTCGGCCGTGACCGGCTCGACCCCTCCGCGGAAGCGCCGCTTCTTCCCGAAGGGAGCGGACAAAGGGCCCCGGCAGGGCCCGCAGCACGACACGCGTGACCAAGAGCGAGGCTCAACCGGTTCCGGGGCGGCCTCGCTCGAAGCGGCATCCGGCCGGGGTGACCTCCCGGCGTCCCTGGAGGTCACCGCGCCGGTGGCGCACAGGCGGGCCGCCGCGTTCCGTGAGAAGGCCCGGGAAGGCGCCCGCAAGGGCGGTGCCCGCGCCCGCGCGGGGCTGGCGCACCTGGCGGACCGGATCATCGAGATCGCCCCGCGTGTGCCCGTACGCGACCTCGCGACGCTGCGCCGGCAGTTCCCCGGGCTCGGACCCGAGGAGCTCGCGGACAAGCTGGTGGCGGGTGCCGCGAAGGCCACCGCGACGGTCGGGGCCGGGGTCGGCGCGGCGGCGATGATGCCCGTACCGCCCGCGATGCCGACGGAACTGGCCGCGGAGATCACCGGCGTCGCCGCGATCGAACTCAAGCTGATCGCCGAACTCCACGAGGTCTACGGCGTACGGCCGCCCGGCGGGCCGGCCCAGCGCAGCACCGTGTACCTGAACTCCTGGTCGGAGGAGCGCGGAGTCGAGGCCACCAAGCCGTCGACCGTGAGCGCGGCGTTGAACAGCCGGATGAAGCGCGAGCTGCGCCAGCGGATCATGAAGCGGACGGTTCGTAATCTGCCGAACCTGATGCCGTTCCTGGTCGGGGCGGCGGTGGGGGCGGTCATGAACCGCAGGGACACGAGGAAGCTTGCGGCGCGTATCCGGGAGGATCTGCGGAGGATCCAGGTGCCGTGGGACGCGTTGGCGGCGCTGCCCGCCCTGGAGCAGCCCGAGGACGTCCTCAGGGAACTGGGCGGTCCCCAGACCCCCTGAAGCCGCCTCCCGTGCCGGCGCCCCCCCCAGGGGCGCGGGGAACTGCGCGACGGTGGTGCCTCTCCGGTACCTCACCAGCCGGCGGAAGAACAGCTCACCCAGGGGCGCGGGGAACTGCGCGACGGGCGTGCGGCTCCGGTGCCGCGCCGACCGGCGTGAGGTGCGCCTACCTCGCCGCTCGCAGCGCCTGCGCCAGCCGTTCCGGTTCGCGGGTCGACAGGAAGACGTAGGGAGTCGGGTCCTCGGGGTCGGTGATCTCCGCGCGGACCGCGCCCGGGATGTACGCCCGCAGCAGCATGAAGCAGCGCGGGTCCGCCTTGTGGGTCCGCCAGGCCCGCGCCTCCTCGGCGTCCAGGATCTCCGCCTCGCCCAGCGCCGACAGCGGGATCTTCGCCTCGCCCGCGATCAGATGACCGCCCACGACCCGGATGCGCACCGAACCGTACGAGCTGGCCACGACCGCCGCGGCGGCGGTGCCGCCGGCCAGGCCGCCGAGCATCGGCAGCGTGCCGAACGGCAGCAGGATCAGCGCCATGGAGACCCCCGTCAGGATGCAGAGCACCCACCAGGAGCGGGGGGCGGTGAGGCGTTCTTCGTACGGAGTGGCGGAGAGCTGCATGGATCCAAGCTTGGCACGGTGTCGGGAGGCATCTCACGCGCGGGTAAGGTCTGCGCCTGTGAGTGGTACTTCCGCAGCTCTTCAGCCTCCCGCCGACGCCGTGCAACCGGTGCGTCACCCGGACGCCCCCGCCCCCGGCGAGCTCCTCGGCGCCCACTACGGCCAGTGCTTCGGCTGTGGCGACGGGCAGCCCCACGGACTGCACCTGGAGGCCCGCGCCGGCGAAGGCGTGACGATCACCGCCGAGTTCACCGTGCAGGCCGCCCACCAGGGCGCCCCGGGACTGGCACACGGCGGGGTGCTCGCCGCCGCCCTGGACGAGACGCTCGGCTCCCTCAACTGGCTGCTGCGCACCATCGCGGTGACCGGCAGGCTGGAGACGGACTTCGTCCGGCCCGTGCCGGTCGGCACCGTGCTGTACCTGTCGGCGGAGGTGACGGCGGTGGCCGGCCGGAAGATCTACGGCACCGCCACCGGACGCATCGGCGGTCCCGAGGGACCCGTCGCGGTCCGTGCCGACGCGCTGTTCATCGAGGTCAAGGTGGACCACTTCGTCGACCACGGCCGCGAGGAGGAGATCCGGGCCGCGATGAGCGACCCCGACCAGGTCCGCCGCGCGCGTGCCTTCGAGGTGAACCCGTGAGCGGGCCCCGCCCCGGCGCGCTGGAGGTTCTGCTCCGCCGCGTCGACCCCGACGTACCGCTTCCGGCGTACGAGCACCCGGGCGACGCGGGGGCCGATCTGCGGACCACCGAGGCCTGCGAACTGGCCCCCGGGGAACGGGCCGTACTGCCCACCGGGGTGTCTGTGGCGCTGCCCGAGGGGTACGCGGCCTTCGTGCACCCGCGATCCGGTCTTGCCGCCCGCTGCGGCGTCGCCCTGGTGAATGCCCCGGGGACGGTTGATGCCGGGTACCGTGGGGAGATCAAGGTGATCGTGGTGAATCTCGACCCGCGCGAGTCCGTGCGGTTCGAGCGCTTCGACCGGATTGCCCAACTGGTCGTCCAGCAGGTCGAGAGGGTCCGCTTCGTGTCGGTCGCGGAGCTTCCCCCCTCGGCCCGGGCCGAGGGGGGCTTCGGGTCCACCGGCGGCCATGCCGCGGTGGAAGAAGGTAAGAGCGGCACAAGCGTTCAGGCCGCCGTGGGCGGTACAGCGGGTGGGAATCGATACGCTTCGGTCGTATCCGACCGGGAAGGACAGTGACGTGTTCGGACGTCGCAAGAAGAACGATGCCGCCGACGGTGCGGCCGGCGAGGCCGAGCAGGTCGTCGACGCGGAGGCGGGCGGCGAGGAGGCCGAGCGGCTGAGGCTCGAGCCGGCGCCGCGGCCCGACGGGCCGTGGGACAGCACCGAGGTGCGCGAACCCGGAGAGGGCCGGGTCGACCTGGGCGGGCTGTTCGTGCCCGGCGTCGACGGAATGGAGCTGCGGGTGGAGGTCGCCGGCGACGCGATCGTCGCGGCCACCGTCGTGCTGCGCGACAGCGCCATCCAGCTTCAGGCCTTCGCCGCGCCCAAGCGCGAGGGCATCTGGGGCGAGGTGCGCGAGGAGATCGCCTCCGGCATCACCCAGCAGGGCGGCATCATCGACGAGGTCGAGGGCCCGCTGGGCTGGGAGCTGCGTGCCCAGGTGCCGGTGCAGCTGCCGGACGGCACCGGCGGCTACCAGGTCGTGCGGTTCGTCGGTGTGGACGGCCCCCGCTGGTTCCTGCGCGGAGTCATCTCCGGTCAGGGCGCGGTGCAGCCGCAGGCCGCCGGGCTGCTCGAGCAGATCTTCCGGGACACGGTCGTGGTCCGCGGCGAGGGCCCGATGGCACCGCGCGACCCGATCGTGCTCAAGCTGCCGAACGACGCGCAGATGGTCCCCGAGAACGTGCAGCAGGAGGAGGGCGGCTCCCGCTTCGCCGGCGGCATGGGCCAGCTCCAGCGCGGACCGGAGATCACCGAGGTCCGCTAGCCGGCGCCCCGCGAACGGCCCGGTTCAGCCGGAGCCGGCCAGGGCCGCGTCCCCGCACGGGGAGGCGGCCCTTTCACGTGCCACGTGCACACGTGCACTCGTGTACTCGTGCATGGACGACCCCGGGCGGACGTCGTACGGGTCCGGTCCACTGCCCCGGCTCCGCGGTGGCCCGCACACGGACGGGCGTGCGCGGTGCACGTCCCGTCCCGCCGCAGCGCCCGCCCACCCGGTCCACCCCGCCCACCCGTCCCCCCGTCCCCGGCCATTGATCGACCAGGTGCCGGGCAGGGATACTGGCGCCCGGTCCACGGGGAGGGCAGCCGATGAGTCAGGTGGTCACCGAGACCATGGTGCGCGTCGAGGACGTGCACAAGTCGTACGGCACCGGAGCCGCCGCCGTCCACGCGCTGCGCGGCGTCTCCCTCGACGTCCCGCGCGGCGAACTCGTCGCCCTGAAGGGACGCTCGGGATCGGGCAAGACCACGCTGCTGAACATCGTCGGCGGCCTCGACGCCCCCGACCGGGGCCGGGTCCACGTCGACGGGCGCGACCTCGCGGAGCTGGACGAGAACGGGCTGCTCGCCCTGCGCCGGGACCGGATCGGCTTCGTCTTCCAGTCCTTCGGCCTGCTCCCGATCCTCACCGCCGCCGAGAACGTCGGCGTCCCGCTGCGGCTGCGCCGCGCCGACCCGCGCGAGCGCGAGGAGCGCGTCGAACTGCTGCTGTCCCTCGTCGGCCTCGCCGACCACGCGGCACAGCGGCCCGGCGAGCTGTCCGGCGGCCAGCAGCAGCGGGTCGCCATCGCCCGGGCCCTCGCCAACAGCCCCTCCCTCCTCATCGCCGACGAGCCGACCGGCCAGCTCGACGCCGAGACCGGGCACGCCGTCATGGAGCTGCTCCGCGCGGTCGTCCACAGCGAGCACGTCACCGCGCTCGTCGCCACGCACGACGCCACCCTGCTCGACCTCGCCGACCGCGTGCTGGAGCTGAGCGACGGAGAGATCGTCGAACCCTGAGCCCGGCCGGGCCGGCCGGGCCCCGGCGCCCGCCCCGCGGGCAGGGCCCGGGACAATGAGGGCATGGGACGTGGCAGGCTTCGGATCCACCTCGGCGCGGCACCGGGCGTGGGCAAGACCTACGCGATGCTCGCCGAGGCACACCGGCGCGCGGAGCGCGGCACCGACTGCGTGATCGCCTTCGCGCAGCCGCACGGCAGGCCGCGCACCGAGGCGCTGCTGGAGGGCCTGGAACGGATCCCGTACGTGGAGAATGGGCCCGGCGGGGCGGCCGTCGCGGAGATGGACCTCGACGCCGTCCTGGCCCGCCGCCCCCAGGTGGCCCTGGTCGACGAACTCGCCCACACCAACGCCCCCGGCTCCCGCAACGCCAAGCGCTGGCAGGACGTCGAGGAACTGCTGGCCGCCGGGATCGACGTGCTCTCCACCGTCAACATCCAGCACCTGGAGTCGCTGGGCGACGTCGTGGAGTCGATCACCGGCGTACGGGAGCCGGAGACCGTACCGGACGAGGTGGTGCGGCGGGCCGACCAGGTCGAGCTGGTCGACATGACCCCCGAGGCGCTGCGCCGCCGCATGGCGCACGGCAACATCCACCAGCCGGACGAGGTCGACGCCGCGCTGTCGAACTACTTCCGCCCCGGCAACCTCACCGCGCTCAGGGAACTCGCCCTGCTGTGGGTGGCCGACCGGGTCGACGAACACCTCCAGCGCTACCGCAGCGAACACCGGGTCTCGGCGATCTGGGGCTCGCGCGAGCGGATCGTCGTCGGCCTGACCGGCGGACCCGAGGGCCGCACCCTGATCCGGCGCGCCGCGCGGCTGGCGGAGAAGGGCGCCGGCGGCGAACTGCTCGCCGTGTACATCTCCCGCAGCGACGGGCTCACCGCCGCCTCGCCCAAGGAACTCGCCGAGCAGCGCACCCTCGTGGAGGACCTCGGCGGCAGCTTCCACCACGTCGTCGGCGACGACATACCGGTCGCCCTGCTCGCCTTCGCGCGCGGCGCCAACGCCACCCAGCTCGTCCTCGGCTCCTCGCGCCGCAAGGCCTGGCGGTACGTCTTCGGCCCCGGCGTCGGCGCGACCGTCGCCCGGGACTCCGGACCCGACCTGGACGTGCACATCGTCACCCACGAGGAGGCCGCCAAGGGCCGCGGACTGCCCGGCGCCCGGGGTGCCCGGCTCGGGCGCTCCCGGCTGGCCTGGGGCTGGGCGGTCGGCGCGGGCGGCCCCGCCACGCTGGCGGTGCTGCTCAGCGCCGTGGACCTGGGACTCGCCAACGACATGCTGCTGTTCCTGACGCTGACGGTGGCGGCGGCCCTGCTCGGCGGGCTGTGGCCGGCGCTCGCCTCGGCGGCGGCCGGCTCCCTGCTGCTGAACTACTTCCACACCCCGCCCCTGCACACCTGGAGCATCGCCGACCCGAAGAACATCATCGCCATCGTGATCTTCGTCGGGGTCGGCGCCTCGGTGGCGTCCGTGGTCGATCTCGCGGCCCGGCGCACCCACCAGGCGGCCCGGCTGCGCGCCGAGTCGGAGATCCTCTCCTTCCTCGCCGGCAACGTACTGCGCGGCGAGACCGGCCTGGAGGACCTGCTGGAGCGGGTCCGGGAGACCTTCGGCATGGAGTCGGCCGCCCTGCTCGAACGCGCGGGCGACGTCGAACCCTGGACCTGCGCGGGCCACGCGGGCCGGGGACGGCCGGTGGAACGGCCCGAGCAGGCGGACGTGGAGGTACCGGTCGGCGACCACATGGCGCTGGCGCTCACCGGCCGGGTGCCGCCCGCCGAGGACCGCAGGGTCCTCGGCGCCTTCGCCGCGCAGGCCGCCGTCGTCCTGGACCGCCGCCGGCTGCGCGAGCAGGCCGACCGGGCCCTCGCCCTCGCCGAGGGCAACCGCATCCGCACCGCCCTGCTGGCCGCCGTGAGCCACGACCTGCGCACCCCGCTCGCCGGGATCAAGGCGGCCGTCACCTCGCTGCGCTCCGCGGACGTCGAGTGGTCGCCCGAGGACCGGGCCGAACTGCTGGAGGGCATCGAGGACGGCGCCGACCGCCTGGACCACCTGGTGGGCAACCTGCTCGACATGTCCCGGCTGCGCACCGGCACGGTCACCCCCCTGATCCGCGAGATCGACCTGGACGAGGTGGTGCCGATGGCGCTCGGCGGGGTGCCCGAGACCGGCGTCGCCCTGGACATACCCGAGGCCCTGCCCATGGTCGCCGTCGATCCGGGACTGCTGGAGCGGGCGATGGCCAACGTGATCGAGAACGCCGTCAAGTACAGCCCCGCGGGACTGCCCGTCCTGGTGGCCGCCAGCGCCCTCGCCGACCGGGTCGAGGTACGGGTCGTCGACCGCGGCCCCGGCGTCCCCGACGAGGCCAAGGACCGTATCTTTGAACCCTTCCAGCGGCACGGCGACGCCCCGCGCGGCGCCGGTGTCGGCCTCGGCCTGGCCGTCGCCCGCGGCTTCGCCGAGGCCATGGGCGGCACCCTGAACGCCGAGGACACCCCCGGTGGCGGTCTCACCATGGCGCTCACCCTGCGCGCCGCGGGAACGCACCGCGAACCCGTACCGGACGGGCAGACCGCACCACCCGCAGAACCGGAAAGGCAGCTCTCATGACCCGTGTGCTGGTGGTCGACGACGACCCGGCCATCGTGCGCGCCCTCGTGATCAACCTCAAGGCCCGCTCCTACGAGGTCGACTCCGCCCAGGACGGCACGGCGGCCCTCCGCGCGGCCGCCGCGCACCAACCCGACGTGGTCGTCCTCGACCTGGGCCTGCCCGACATGGACGGCGTCGAGGTGATCAGGCAGCTGCGCGGCTGGACCCGGGTGCCGATCCTGGTGCTGTCCGCGCGGCACGCCTCCGACGAGAAGGTCCAGGCACTGGACGCGGGCGCCGACGACTACGTCACCAAGCCCTTCGGCATGGACGAGCTCCTGGCCCGGCTGCGGGCCGCCGTGCGCCGCGCGGAGCCCGCCGGCGACGCGGGGGACGCGGTGGTGCAGACCGCCGCGTTCACCGTCGACCTGGCCGCCAAGAAGGTCAACCGCGAGGGCAGGGACGTACGGCTCACCCCCACCGAATGGCATCTGCTGGAGGTGCTGGTGCGGGCCGGCGGGCGGCTGGTGGGGCAGAAACAGCTGCTGCGGGAGGTGTGGGGGCCGTCGTACGGGACGGAGACCAACTACCTCCGCGTGTACATGGCGCAGCTGCGGCGGAAGCTGGAGGCGGATCCGTCACATCCGCGGCACCTCATCACCGAGCCGGGCATGGGCTACCGCTTCGAGAAGTGAAGGAGTGAGGGCTGCCGGGGCAGCGTGCCCTGACGGCCGACGGACGGCCGGCGGCGGCCGGTTCGGGCCGGGGAAGCAGGGGGTACGTAACCGTCAGTGCACCCCGGTACGCTTCAGATATGAGTGCTGTTCCTCGTCCCGAGAAGCCGGCAGGCCGGTTCCGGCGCATGCTCGACCGGCTCTCCTCGTCTCAGGAGGACCTGGAGTCCGAGGAGCTGCGTGAGGACGCCGAGACCGCCGGCTGTACGCGGATAGGCGACTGCCAGGACCGGCAGATCGTGACGGTTACTGGTACCTTGCGCACGGTCACGCTGCGGCCGCGCGCGGGAGTGCCGGCCCTGGAGGCCGAGCTGTTCGACGGCTCCGCCGCGCTGGACGTGGTGTGGCTCGGACGGCGCTCCATCGTGGGGATCGAGCCGGGCCGCAGGCTGATCGCATCGGGCCGGATCTCGATGAGCCGGGGCCGCCGCGTGCTGTTCAATCCGAAATACGAACTGAGACCCCTCGGACGGGAGTAGCCGGTGACGTCACTCGACAAGCCGACAACCGAAGACACATCCGCGGACGACGCCCGGGCGGTGACGGAGGCCGCCCTGTTCGAGGCGTTCGGCGGGGTGCGGGGCATGGTCGAGACGGTGCTGCCCGGGCTCCTCTTCGTCAGCATCTACACGGTCAACAAGGACCTGCACATGTCGGCGATCGCGGCGCTCGCCGTGGCGCTGGTGATGGTCGTGGTCCGGCTGGCCCGCAAGGACACCGTCAAGCACGCCTTCAGCGGTGTCTTCGGCGTGGCCTTCGGTGTGGTCTTCGCGATGATGACCGGCAACGCCAAGGACTTCTACCTGCCGGGCATGCTCTACACGCTGGGCCTGGCGCTGGCGTACATCGTCACGGCGATGGCGGGTGTCCCGCTGATCGGTCTGATGCTGGGCCCGGTCTTCCGGGAGAACCTCTCCTGGCGGACCCGCAACCCCGGACGGAAGAAGGCATACACCAAGGCCAGCTGGGCCTGGGGGCTGATCCTGCTCGGCAAGAGCGCGATCCTCTTCCCGCTGTACTGGTGGGCGGACACCACCCAGCTGGGCTGGGTGCTGGTCGCGCTGAAGATCCCGCCGTTCCTGCTCGCGGTGTATCTGACCTGGGTGTTCCTGGCGAAGGCGCCCCCGCCGATCGACGTGTTCGCCGAGATGGAGGCGGAGGAACGCGCGGAGGAGGAGCGCAAGGCCGCCGCCGCGCGGGAGGACGGCGGGACCACGACGGCCGGCCGTCACCGCCGAGAGTCCTAGTCCGCACGGAAGAGGGGGGCGCCCGGAGATCTCCGGGCGCCCCCCTCTTCTCGCCTTACGCCTCCTTACGCCTCCTTGCGGACCGAGAGCAGGTCCTCCAACTGCTCCTCGCGCGCCTGCGCGGCCACGAAGAGGAGTTCGTCGCCGGCCTCCAGGGAGTCCTCACGGGTCGGCGTCAGGACGCGGGTGCCGCGGATGATGGTCACCAGCGAGGTGTCCTGCGGCCACTCGACGTCCCCGACCTGGGTGCCGGCCAGCGCCGACTCCTCCGGCAGGGTCAGCTCCACCAGGTTGGCGTCACCGTGGCTGAAGCGCAGCAGCCGGACCAGGTCGCCGACGCTCACCGCCTCCTCCACCAGGGCCGACATCAGCCGCGGGGTGGAGACGGCGACGTCCACCCCCCAGGACTCGTTGAACAGCCACTCGTTCTTCGGGTTGTTCACCCGGGCGACGACCCGCGGAACGCCGTACTCGGTCTTGGCCAGCAGGGAGACGACCAGGTTGACCTTGTCGTCGCCCGTCGCGGCGATGACGACGTTGCAGCGCTGGAGCGCCGCCTCGTCCAGTGACGTGATCTCGCAGGCGTCGGCGAGCAGCCACTCCGCCATCGGGACCCGCTCGACCGAGATGGCGGTCGGCGCCTTGTCGATCAGCAGGACCTCGTGGCCGTTCTCCAGCAGCTCGCCCGCGATCGAGCGGCCGACCGCGCCGGCTCCGGCAATGGCGACCCTCATCAGTGACCGCCCTCCTCTTCGGGCCCCTTGGCGAACGCCGCCTCGACCCGGTCGATCTCATCGGTGCGCATCATCACGTGCACCAGGTCCCCCTCCTGCAGCACGGTCTGCGAGCTGGGCAGGATGGCCTCGCCGAGCCGGGTCAGGAAGGCCACCCGCACCCCCGTGTGGTCCTGCAGTCTGCTGATCCGGTGCCCCACCCAGGCCGTGGAGGTGTGCACCTCGGCGAGCTGGACGCCGCCGGTGGGGTCGCGCCACAGCGGTTCGGCGCCCGACGGCAGCAGCCGGCGCAGCATCTGGTCGGCCGTCCAGCGCACGGTCGCCACCGTGGGGATGCCGAGGCGCTGGTAGACCTCCGCGCGGCGGGGGTCGTAGATACGGGCGGCCACGTTCTCGATGCCGAACATCTCGCGGGCCACCCGCGCGGCGATGATGTTGGAGTTGTCGCCGCTGGAGACGGCGGCGAAGGCGCCCGCGTCCTCGATGCCCGCCTCGCGCAGGGTGTCCTGGTCGAAGCCGACGCCGGTGACCCGGCGGCCGCCGAACGTGGAGCCCAGCCGGCGGAAGGCGGTGGGGTCCTGGTCGATCACGGCGACCGTGTGGCCCTGTTCCTCCAGGGTCTGGGCCAAGGCGGAACCAACCCGTCCGCAGCCCATGATGACAATATGCATCGCGTCACACCGCGCTTCCTGCAGGCCCTTCGACCTTCATGACCTTCGTGCTCATGTCTCTCTTTCGGCTCGCCCGGCGGGACAACGCGGCCCACGAGCGGGCCGCCGGGCAACATCATGCCGGGGGAGGGCGGCCCCGACGCCCTCCGGGGTCGGGCCGTGCCGGGTCCAACGTATCCGCAGCCGCCCGGTCCGCCTCCGAGCGGTCAGCGACGCGTGATGCTGCGCACGCTCGCCACGGTGAGGATGCCGAGCACGACGAGCGCGGCCGCGGCGCCGATCAGTTCTGCGGTCGCGTGCATGGGACCTCCACGGGACGTGGCGACTACGGCCGAGTGGCTAGTCATATAGGCATGAAACTCTTGCGACCTGCGGAATCCGCGCCCCGGCCGCCGGTGATTTCACCCGGAGGGCAGACGGCGTAAGGACGCCGTATGGATTGGGGTGGTGGGTGGGTCGCACCCGGTGCGACGGCTTACGATCCTCAGTTGTGTCCAAACTGACCGACGTGCCCAAACGTATTCTCATCGGGCGCGCACTGCGCAGCGACCGGCTCGGGGAAACGCTTCTGCCCAAGCGCGTTGCCCTCCCCGTCTTCGCCTCCGACCCGCTGTCCTCCGTGGCCTACGCCCCCGGCGAGGTACTGCTGGTCCTGTCCATCGCGGGCCTGTCGGCGTACCACTTCAGCCCCTGGATCGCCGTGGCGGTCGTCGTGCTGATGTTCACCGTGGTCACCTCCTACCGCCAGAACGTCCGCGAGTACCCGAGCGGCGGCGGCGACTACGAGGTCGCCACCACCAACCTCGGTCCCAGGGCCGGCCTCACCGTCGCCAGCGCCCTGCTGGTCGACTACGTCCTCACGGTCGCCGTGTCGATCTCCGCGGGCATCGAGAACCTGGGCTCGGCGGTCCCGTTCATCGTCGAGAACAAGGTGGCCTGCGCGATCGGTGTGATCGTGCTGCTGACGCTGATGAACCTGCGCGGGGTCAGGGAGTCGGGCACGCTCTTCGCGATCCCCACGTACATCTTCGTCACCGGCGTCTTCCTCATGCTCGCGTGGGGCGCCTTCCGCGCGGTCGTGCTCGGCGACGAGATGCGGGCACCGACCGCCGACTTCGAGATCAAACCCGAACACCCCGGCCTCGCCGGCTTCGCCCTGCTCTTCCTGATGCTGCGCGCCTTCTCCTCCGGCTGCGCCGCGCTCACCGGGGTGGAGGCGATCTCCAACGGCGTCCCCGCCTTCCGCAAGCCCAAGTCGCGCAACGCCGCGACCACGCTCGCCATGATGGGCCTGCTCGCCGTCACCATGTTCTGCGGGATCATCGCGCTGGCCTCCGCCACCGACGTCCGCATGGCGGAGAACCCGGCCACGGACCTGATCCACGACGGTGTGCCGCTCGGCCCCGACTACGTCCAGGACCCGGTGATCTCGCAGGTCGCCGAGGCCGTCTTCGGCCACGGCAGCCTCCTGTTCATGATCCTCGCCGCCGCCACCGCGCTGGTGCTGTTCCTCGCCGCGAACACCGCCTACAACGGCTTCCCGCTGCTCGGCTCGATCCTCGCCCAGGACCGCTACCTCCCCCGCCAGCTGCACACGCGCGGCGACCGCCTCGCCTTCTCCAACGGCATCGTGCTGCTCGCGGGCGCCGCCGGACTGCTGGTGTGGATCTACGGCGCCGACTCCACGCGGCTGATCCAGCTCTACATCGTCGGCGTCTTCGTCTCCTTCACGCTCAGCCAGACCGGCATGGTCCGGCACTGGAACCGCCTGCTGGCCACCGAGAAGGACCGGACCAAGCGCCGTCAGATGATCCGCTCCCGGGCCATCAACACCTTCGGCGCCTTCTTCACCGGCCTGGTCCTGGTCGTCGTACTCGTCACCAAGTTCACCCACGGCGCCTGGGTCGCGCTGCTCGGCATGTGCATCTTCTACGCGACCATGACGGCCATCCGCAGGCACTACGACCGCGTCGCCGAGGAGATCGCGGCCCCGGACGCCCCGACCGACGACAGCGTGCGGCCCTCCCGGGTCCACTCCGTCGTCCTCATCTCCAAGATCCACCGCCCCGCGCTGCGCGCGCTCGCCTACGCCAGGCTGCTGCGCTCCGACACCCTGGAGGCGCTCACCGTCAACGTGGACCCGGACGAGACCAGGGCCCTGCGCGACGAATGGGAACGACGCGGCATCGACGTACCCCTCAAGGTGCTCGACTCCCCGTACCGCGAGGTCACCCGCCCGGTGATCGAGTACGTCAAGAGCGTGCGCAAGGAGGCACCGCGCGACGTGGTGTCCGTCATCATCCCCGAGTACGTGGTCGGCCACTGGTACGAGCACCTGCTGCACAACCAGAGCGCGCTGCGCCTCAAGGGCCGGCTGCTGTTCACCCCGGGCGTGATGGTGACCTCGGTGCCCTACCAGCTGGAATCCTCCGAGGCCGCCAAGAAGCGGGCCCGCAGGCGCCAGGACTGGGCCGCCCCCGGCTCGGTGCGCCGGGGCCCCAAGGAGCGGGCGAAGGACTCCTCCCCGCACACGTAGACTGGTGGGCTGTTGTTCCCCCGGGCCCACGGGCCCCGGGGGCCCGCCCGTTCCCGATGTTGTGGAGTCACCCCGCCATGCAGGCAGAACCGAGGAAATCACTGGTGGGGGAGGAGTACGAGGTCGAGGTCGGCCCCGTCGCCCACGGCGGCCACTGCATCGCCCGTACGTCCGAGGGCCAGGTCCTCTTCGTCCGGCACGCCCTGCCCGGTGAACGGGTCGTCGCGCAGGTCACCGAGGGCGAGGAGGGGGCCCGCTTCCTCCGCGCGGACGCGGTGCGGGTGCTGGACGCCTCCAAGGACCGCATCGACGCCCCCTGCCCGTTCGCGGGCCCCGGCCGCTGCGGCGGCTGCGACTGGCAGCACGCCAAGCCCGGCGCCCAGCGGCGCCTCAAGGGCGAGGTCGTCGCCGAGCAGCTCCGGCGCCTCGCCGGGCTCACCCCGGAGGAGGCCGGCTGGGACGGCACCGTGATGCCGGCCGAGGGCGACAAGGTCCCGGCCGGCCAGGTCCCGGCGTGGCGCACGCGCGTGCAGTACGCCGTGACCGCCGACGGCCGCGCGGGGCTGCGCCGGCACCGCTCGCACGAGGTGGAGCCGATCGACCACTGCATGATCGCCGCGGAGGGTGTCAGCGAGCTGGGCATCGAGAAGCGCGACTGGACCGGCATGGACTCCGTCGAGGCGATCGCGGCCACCGGCTCCCAGGACCGCCAGGTCGTCCTGACCCCCAAGCCGGGCGCCCGCCTGCCCCTGGTCGAGCTCGACCGCCCCGTCTCGGTCATGCGCATCGACGAGCGCTCCGGACAGCTCCACCGCGTCCACGGCCGCCCCTTCGTCCGCGAACGCGCCGACGGCCGCACCCACCGCGTCGCCGGCGGCGGCTTCTGGCAGGTCCACCCGAAGGCCGCCGACACCCTCGTCACCGCCGTCATGCAGGGCCTGCTGCCCCGCAAGGGCGACATGGCCCTCGACCTCTACTGCGGCGTCGGCCTCTTCGCGGGCGCCCTCGCCGACCGGGTCGGCGACGCGGGCGCGGTCCTCGGCATCGAGTCCGGCAAGCGCGCGGTCGAGGACGCCCGCCACAACCTCGCGGACTTCCCCCGCGTCCGCATCGAACAGGGCAAGGTCGAATCGGTCCTGCCCCGCACCGGCATCACCGAGGTCGACCTCGTCGTCCTCGACCCGCCCCGCGCGGGCGCCGGCCGCAAGACGGTCGAACACCTGTCGTCCCTCGGCGCCCGCAGGATCGCCTACGTCGCCTGCGACCCGGCGGCACTCGCCCGCGACCTGGCGTACTTCCGGGACGGGGGGTACCGGGTACGGACGCTGCGGGTGTTCGATCTGTTCCCGATGACCCACCATGTGGAGTGTGTCGCCATCCTTGAACCGGCCGCAAAGGGCTCCTGACCTGCGGTTTTGTCCGTGCGCATTATGTGCGTTGTGTGCGTTACGGGCGATATCTTGACGCTGAAATGACGCTCGTGACGCTCATTTGACGCTCGTTCTGATGGGGAGTCAGTTGGTTCTTCCTGCGGTGGCGGTGGGCCGGAGTCCTCCTGCGGAGGTGAGGGCACGAACGACCCGCAACTCTTATCCGGCCACTGTCCAGTGCACGCTCAGGAGCAGTTGCTTGCCCAGAGGTGCTTCGGTGTCGTGCCGGCGCATCTTCATCTCGCCGTAGTGGAAATCCGACGAGCCTGGCTCGTTTTTGCCATCTTCCAACGCTTACTGACCCTCAAAGCGTGGTGTCGTAGGGGCTGACGCCTCGTGATCCCTGCGGTATGCCGACTGCATGAGGTATGCGCAAGGGGGCGGACTGACCGGTGAACGGCGGGTCTTCCGCGAAAAGTTGAGGATGGAGGCGGCCGAGCGGTTCGCCCAGGGCGATGAGAACTCGGTCATCGCGCACGACCTGCGGGTCAGCGTCCGATCGGTTCAGCGCTGGCGCAGAGCCTGGTCGCAGAACGGGCCCCGGGCCCTGGCCTCCAAAGGTCCGGCGTCACTGCCGCTGCTCAGTGACGAACTGTTCGCCGTGCTCGAGCGGGAACTGGCCAAGGGGCCGGTGGCACACGGCTGGCCGGACCAGACCTGGACCCTGTCGCGGATCAAGACGCTGATCGGGCGCCGGTTCCACAAGAGCTACACCGTGCAAGGGGTGGCCGCCCTGCTCAAGCGGCACGGCTGGAGCTGCCAGGTCCCCGCCCGCCGGGCACTCGAGCGGGACGAGGCGGCGGTGGCCGGCTGGGTGAAGGAGACCTGGCCGAGCGTGGAAGAACCGTGGCGGCGCTCGACGCCTGGCTCGTCTTCGAGGACGAAGCCGGATTCTCGATGACGCCGCCGACCACCCGCACCTGGTCCCGCCGCGGCCACACCCCCGTGATCCGCGTCCGGGGCCGCTCCCGCCGCCGCTTATCGGTGGCCGCCCTGGCCTGCTACAAGTCCGGCGAACCCTCCCGGCTGATCTACCGGCCCTGCCCGGACGCCCGGCCCGACGGGCGCAAGAGCTTCTCCTGGAAGGACTACCGCGACCTGATCCAGACCGCCCACCAGCAGCTCGGCGGCCCGATCGTGCTGGTCTGGGACAACTTGAACACTCATCTGACAGCCGGCATGCGCCGTTACATCGCCGACCGCGACTGGCTCACCGTCTTCCAACTGCCGCCCTACGCACCCAACCTCAACCCAGTCGAGGGCATCTGGTCCGTCCTACGACGCACCACCACGGCCAATCGTGCCTTCGCCGACCCTGACGATCTGATCACCGCCGTCCGGCGCGGCCTACGCCAGCTCCAGTACCGCCCCGGCGTCCTCGACGGCTGCCTTACCGGCACCGGCCTCCGGCGCCAGCCACCATGACGACATCACGCATTCAAGGTCAGTAGCAGCATCAACTCGTGAAGTTCGCGCCGGCCCCGCGAGACTGCTGCCACCTCCGCCGGGTACACCGCCACAATCTCGAAGGCACGCCTCCGATCCGCGATCGGCACGGTTTCGAAGGGGGCACTGGGATGGGGACCCAGGGTCTTTGAGAAGTCTCGAGGTGGGCGGTTTGCCTGCTGAGCTCCGGATGTGACGATTTGTCGCCTTCTGCCCGTGGCATGCCCTGGACGTA
>NZ_JBVIFC010000022.1:0-87442 GCF_055571535.1 Streptomyces sp. NPDC030893
GCAGGGAGCAGACACCGGCAGACGGTGCACCCCAGGGAGCAGAACCCGCGCACTCAACCGCGGAGATCCCCTACACCACACAGCGGGACGCCATCGGTACTTCCGCGCGAGCGGGACACCGGAACAGCTCGCCGAGCGGTGTGCCGCCTGGTTCGAGACCATCCTGAGCCGACCGGTCCTCCGCATGGAGTGGCTCGACATCGGGGGCACCGTGTACGCGAGGGGCTGGGCCTTCGCGGACACGGCGGAACGCCTGGTGGGTGATGTCAGGCCGTCCGACCTCGCGCTCATACCACGGAAGAGATGGCGCATCCGGCGGGATCGTCACGACCACCATCTCCGCTGCACCCTGATCCGCGGTGGCTCAGCACAGCAGGAGGGTCCCCATGCGCCGCTGTGCCCGTATGGGTTGGGGGCTGCCGACTCCGCCGGAATATCACGCCGTGATAATCGCCGTCCTGGGTGACGGCGAACGGGACGGGAAACTCGTTGGGCGATCTCTGCCGGACAGCAAGGATGGATGCCCCTGGTCCGGAGGCGGAGGCACTGTGGTCGTCTTTCTGTGTGCGGGGTGCGGTGCCCGGCTGACCGCTCAGGGCGTCGTCCCGCTGAACCAGACGAGTTGATCCCCCATCTCCTCAGACGGGCTCCGGAAGCGGACCAAGATGTTTGATCACACGCTCACGCAGAAGGAGGTACTCCTTCCAGCGGCGAGGCAGCGGGCCCGGGGGGCGCTCGACTACCCGGGCAGCCGTGACCGTCTGTCCGCGCTGGAACTGTTCGAGTGTCAGATCGAGTTCCACACCGCTGGGCAGCCGGTTCCACCAGTGGAAACCGTGCTGGGTTCCGTCAAGGTGCACCTCCCCGACCATGAGGTCACCGCCGAAGACGTCGTTGACGATCAAAGCGGTGATGTCGCAGTGTCCCCAGGCCGGGTTGCCCGGCTGCCAGTCGGCCTGGTCGTCGGGCGAGCAGGTGTCGGCGGCCCAGCCGGCACGCAAGGCCTTGTCGAGATCATGCAGGTTCCAAGGCGTCATGCCGCCAGCATCGCAGCCACTACTGACACCACAGACGAAGTCATGCCGGGCGGGGAGATCAGCTGTCTGTCGGCAAGGACTTCGACTTCAAATGGTCCGCTCACCCGGATGTCCCACTGTCCGTGGACACCTGTCGGCCACGCGTCAGGCAGCAGGCCCGACGGCGTCCTCCGTGAGGACCTGCCAACCGCGTCTCGTCCCTGTCACCTGTCCCAGCCGACTCGAGGGTGGTCCAGCAAGCCCTGGACCGACTGCCGACCGCCCCGTGGCGCGTGGCTGCGCAAGGCCCCCTTGAGAACCTCACGCAGTACGTGTGCACAGGTCCCTTCCAGGGGCTGAAGAATTATCACGCCGTGATAAGTGCCGACCCAGGTCCGGATTATCACGCCGTGATAATCGTGAACGCCTGGGCGCGTGGTCGCTGTGTCGTCGTGGTCATCGAACCGTCCGACGGGGAATCGTCCGGTCGATCGTCAGGTTGACGAGTCGGTACCCACGTCCTCCGAGGAGCGGAGCCGACATGCCCGATGAACCGACCGTCCACGAACTCCGTTTGGTGGTCACGGCAGCCGACTACGATGCGGCGCTGCACTTCTACCGCGACGTCCTCGGCCTGACCGAGCGCGGCGCGTTCGCCTCCCCTGACGGGCGGGTCACGATCCTCGACGCCGGCCGAGCCACTCTGGAGCTGACTGACCCGAACCACGCTGCCTTCATCGACGAAGTCGAGGTCGGGCGACCCGTGGCCGGGCACATTCGGGTCGCCTTCCAGGTCGACGACTCCGTCGCCACCACGGAGAAGCTGGCTGCCGCCGGAGCCCGGGTGGTCGCCGAGCCGACGCGCACCCCGTGGAACTCGCTGAACTCCCGGCTTGAGGCGCCGGGCGCTCTTCAGCTGACTCTCTTCACCGAGCTCGACGATTAGGCGTCGTGCGGCCGTGCATGGCGCCGGATGGTGAGCCTTCGAAACCCGGATGCGTACGCCGCCGACGCCTGCCATTTTGGTGCATGCGCACGTTCGAGGAGCTGGTGGAGGAAGGCGAGGCCGTCCCGACCGCGGGGTGGGACTTCTCCTGGTTCACAGGGCGTGCCAGCGAACAGCGGCCGTCATGGGGCTATGCGGGGCTGCTCGCAGAGCGGATGGCGAGGGCGGCGGCCGGGCTGGACATCCAGACGGGTGGCGGCGAGGTGCTCGCCTCGGTCCCTGTCGCCCCGCCGGTGCTGGCGGCGACGGAGTCCTGGCCTCCGAACCTCGCGATCGCCCGCCGTACCCTGGCGAAGTTCGACGCGGCCGTCGTCGCGACTGAGGATGCGGCCGACCTGCCCTTCGCGGAGGAGTCGTTCGACCTGGTGGTCAGTCGGCACCCCGTGGTGACCCGCTGGGACGAGGTGCGACGGGTGCTCCGCCCGGACGGCGTGTACCTGGCTCAACACGTCGGCTCCGGTTCGGTGCGGGAGCTGACCGAGTTCATGATGGAGCCTCAGCCGCCACCGTCGCCGCCGCACCCGCTGCCGGCGGCAGCCACCCGCTCCGGTACCAGCCCGATCGCTGCGGTGGCCGCCGCGGAGGCGGCGGGCTTGGACGTCGTCGACGTACGCCAAGAAGCTCTGCGGATGGAGTTCCACGACATCGCGGCGGTGGTCCACTTCCTGCGTAAGGTGATCTGGATCGTTCCCGGATTCACGGTGGACGCCTACCGCGACCGCCTCGCGGAACTTCACTCCTTCATCGAGCGCCATGGTCCGTTCGTGGCTCACTCGCAACGCTTCCTCATCGAGGCGCGCCGGCGAGGGTAGGGAAGCGTTCGTACCGTCGCTTGAGGGTGTCGGCTTCGGCTCGCCTACCCAGCTCCGGATTATCACGCCGTGATAATCCGTGAGGCCCTGGCAGAGATCCCGAGGTTCCTGCGGATGCGCCGGCCTGCGTGGGTCACGCGTCTGGCGCCTGGCTACCGGGGTCAGTGCTCGGTGCGGCTGTGGTGTGCGTCGACCGGTGCGGGCTGTGAGCCAGGCGTGGGGGGCGTCGGTTTGCGGGGGGTGTTGACGGCGGGGGCGAGGAAGATCGCAACGGCTACGAAGGCCAGGACGACGGTCATCGCCGCGCGCAGTCCATAGTGGTCGCCGAGGAAGCCCAGGCCAGGAGGTCCTACGAGGAAGGCGACGTACCCGATCATCGCGACGAGGCTGACACGTGCGGCCGAGTGGGGCCCGGAGTCGCCCGCCGCGGAGAGGGCGAGGGGGAATCCGAGTGAGGCGCCCAGCCCCCAGAAGAGGACGGCTGCTCCGGCGAGGAGGGGGCTGTCGCCGAAGATGACGACGGCGAGGCCGAGGGCAGCGGAGACAGCGCTGGCGCGGACGACGGCGCTGCGGCCGTAGCGGTTGATGAAGAAGCCTCCGCCGAAGCGGCCGATTGCCATGGCTGCGGCGAAACCGGCGTAGACGGCCGATCCGAGGGCGGGGTCCATGCCGTGTCCGTCGACCATGAGCAGGGGCAGCCAGTCGTTGGCGGCACCCTCGGCCAGGGCCATGGTCAGGACGATGCCGCCGATCAGCAGCAGGCGCCGGTCCTTCCAGACCGCCGGACGCGGCAGCTCTTCCGCGATGTCGGTCTGCTGGGTGCCACGGGTTCGGCCGACGCCGTGGGGGATGGCTCGCAGGGCGTAGGCGAACACTGCCGCGGTGGCCATGGCGATGACTGTCAGGTGCCAGTGCACGGGGAATCCGACGGCGGTGCAGAGAATGCCGAGTGCTGCGCCGACGAGGGTTCCGAGACTGAAGAAGCCGTGCAGGGTGGGCAGGACCGTGCGCCCGGTGATCTGTTCGACTTCGGCGCCGTCGATGTTGATCGCGACCTCGCCGCCGCCCGTGCCGGCGCCGAAGAGGAAGAGCCCCGCCGTGACAACGGGCGCGGAGGACCACAGCGTTCCGCAGCCGATCACCACCATGCTGAGGATGACGAGCACGGTTCCCGCACCCATGACCGGCCGGGTTCCGAACCTGGCCACCAGCGCTCCGGAGCTGAGGATGCCGAGCATGGAGCCGACGGACAGGCCGAACAGGACGATCCCCATCTCCGCGGTGGAAGCGCCCAGGTGGTCCCTGATATCGGGTGTGCGTGTCACCCAGGAGGAGATCGACAGGCCTGGCATGAGGAAGAAGAGGAACAATGCCGTGCGGCGGCGGCGCGTGGCCAGGTCTATCACTGGGGCTCGATCCAGACGTGAGGCAGCCGAGGACGTAGCCACCCCCGGGAAAGTATGTACAAACGTACATGCCGGTGGGGAGTGTAGTAAGGGGAGATTCGATGTCGGGCAGTTCGCGGGGCCCCAACGATCCGGGACGCCGGGACCGGATCGTCGATGCGGCCCTCGACGTGATCGCCGAGTACGGGGTCACTGGTGCCACCCACAGGCGTATCGCCGAGGCCGCGGGGGTGTCCTTGGGGTCCATGACGTACTACTTCGAGGGCAGGCAGCAGTTGCTCGTCGAGGCGTTCACCCGGCTCGCGGAGTCCATGTCCGCCCGTTACCGGGAGCCGCTGGAGGCGGCGGGGAACGTGGAGGAGGCGCGGGCCGCCGTGGTGGAGATCATCTGCGGCACGCTCTGGGGCAGCCCCCGGGAGCTCGTACTCAGCTACGAGCTGTACGCCTTCGCCTCCCGGAACCCCGCGCTGCTCGAGGTCATACGGTCCTGGATGCGGGCCAGCCGTGCGTCGCTGAGCCAGCACTTCGACGCGAGGACGGCCAGAGCGCTGGATGCGCTGGTGGAGGGGCTGAGTATCCACAATTCCATGGACACCGAACCCATGAGCCGTCAGGACGTCGCCGCCATCGTGCGGGCGGTCAGCAGCTAGCGGCGAGTGCCGGCTCCGCCGTGGTCAGCGTAGGAGCGCGCAGCCGGGGTCCGCGAAGCGACGCCGGCGCGACTCATGGAGAAGCCGGCCGCTGCCGGGGCCCGGGTCGTCGCCGAGTCGACGCGCACCCCGTGGAAGTCCGTCAACTCCCGGCTCGGGGCACCGGGCGCTCGACCCCAGGTCCGGATTATCACGGCGTGATAATCCGTGAGTGCCCGTCTCTCATCCGGTCGGCTCCCCCGGCCACCTTGACCCGTCGCCGACGTTCCACGACACGGGTGCGGTCCTCCTGTCGCAAGAGGCGGCTTGAGGTCAGGGCAGGCGGATGTTGTCGTACCTGGTGTTCGGCTCCCCGTTGGCGTACACGCGCGGGGAGGTGAAGACCCCGGCCAGCTCCTTGTCGGCGATCGTCCTGCGGGGGAGGCTCAGTTCGTAGTGCTCACCTGTCAGCCGGTACACGTCCCGGATGTCCGGGACATGCAGCCCCCACTCGTCAGGCTCGTCGGGGAAGTCGGGGTCCGGGTCGACGCTGCCGAGCCCGATCTCGGCAATCATCCGCTGAGTGAGGGGATGATCCGCCCTGACCGCCTCGTGAACCTCGCCGTCGAAGTAGCTCCAGTCCAGCTTTCCGTCCACGATCACGTCGACGGTGGGCGGGTCCATCATGGTGTCCTGGATGGTCAGCCATGTGCGGCCCTCCCACAGATGCTTCACGTGGTCAGGGTGGCGCGGGTAGAAGCCGTCGCCACCCCCGCACAAGGCGAAGGCCCACCCTGCGTGCTCGCCCAGCCTGGCCCAGTCCGGGATGTTGCTGGACTGGTGCAACGCCGTGTTGCACGTGTCAGGAGACATGATGCCGAGGCCGGGATCCGCCCCCCGCATCGCCGCCAGCTCCTCGACGCTCACGCCTTTGACCATCTCCAGGTAGAAGCCCCAGGGGGCGAGGTCTTGCTGTATCCACTCGAATCCGTCATCGCTCATGACCGGAAGTGTGGCAGCGGCGTCTGACAACCCGGCCCGAAGCCGTGACCTGTGCCGCACGGCATCGCACCGGCCGACGACGGTACTGGTAGCGGTGTCATCAGCCTTGAGGACTTCCTCGCGGCAGCGGGCCTGGCGTTGGCACCGGGCACCTCGGTGCGCTGACGTCGAGGCACTCGGTCAGATGCCGAGCCGGGTGACCAGGGCGGCCGTGGTGACGGTGCCCCCGAGGAAGACGTACCCGCGCTGGATACCGACGGCAGGGACCGTTGCCGTAGGCCTTATCGGCCGACGCTGTCGGGTCGGGGCCAAGGTCTCCAGTAGTGGTCCGGTGGGGGAGGGGGTAAGCTGGGGGGCGAAACCTAGACACATTGAGGCCCCCGCTTCGGCGGGGGCCTCAATGGTGTGGTGGGTGGGTTGGGTTACGGGCGTGCTGGCCTTCGGCGTGACCTGCCGCGGGCTGTCGAGAGGCTCAGTACCTCGGCGGACCCCTCGGGGGCGTCGGCCTTGGTCGGCTTCGGCTGGGCGGACGCGGTCTTGCGGCCCAGGCGCTTTTCCTTCTTCTCCCTCTCGGCCTGGGCGACGGAGGCCTCGTAACGCTCCTGGTAGTCGTCGACGTCGAGACGGTCCGAGGGGTCGAGTGTCCCGATGGCTTCCAGGTGCTCGGTGACACTGCGCGCGCCGCTGATCATCGGGTTGAGGAAGTAGATGCCTTTGGCCTGGCGGAACACCAGCTTGGCCAGGATCAGGGCCTGGAGGCCCCGGCCCACCATGGAGCGGTGCACGTCCAGGGCCTCGGCGAGCTCCTCCTCGGTCACCAGGCAGCGGCCTCCGGGCTCCTGGGTTCCCAGGAGCCGGAAGAGCACGCGGTAGGCGATCCCCGGCATCGCGGGCATGTACGCGAAGCCGTTGAAGGTGCCGTATGTCAGCTCCGGCGGCTCCGGGTTCGCAGACGCTGCAGTCCTCATCCTCACGCCTCCGGCTTCTTCTTCTCCGTACGCTTGCGCTTGCGCGTCCTCGACGACGGTTTGGGTAGTTGTGCGCCCGGGAGAGCCATACCTCTGAACTCTGCTGGGACATCGGGATCGAGCACAAGTTCATTGAGAAGGCTCAGTTGTTCCACCTGGACCTTGACACTCTTGGCCGCCGACCCGCGAGCGGGACGGTTCACCAGTCGGTAGCCTCCCCGGAGGGTGACGGCCGGCTGGAGCTGGATCGACCCCTTCTTGGGAGAGTAGGCCAATCCCAGTCTCTTCAGTTTGGACTGAGCCCGTGACACCTGGGCGGGGTCCATGTCCAGCTCGGCAGCGATCTCGCTCTGCCTGAGCTCGACGGCGCCTCCCACTTCCTGGCTTCCCATCATGTACAGCAGTACGCACAGGGTGACGTTGTCGTCCCTGAAGTACCTGGCCGCCCAGCGCAGGAACTCCAGGCTGTCCTGGGCGAAGTACTTGCCGACGAAGTCCCCTGCGGTGACAGGGGGTTTGACCTCCGCCGTGTGCCCGACCGGCAGCTCGACGAGGTTCTTTCTCGGGCCGAGCGTGCTGGCGTACGGGCTGCTGGGGCTCGGGGCACGGGGTGGGGACGTGCCGGGGACCCTGCGGGGGTCCCCTTGAGGCTGTGCGGACATCGCGCTACATGCTCCTCAAGATCGAAACCTAGACGCACAGAACAGTAGTGATCGCGCAGATAGATAGCAACGACGCGACCTATGTGCGCGTTACGCGCCTCCAACATGACGTGGGAGTCATGTTGGAGGGGGTTCCGACGACCGTCGCGAGATTGCGCGTCTAGGTCGCAATCCACCCGGGGTAACTTGACCCCAGACGCAATTTCCGGAGCCTGAAAATGACTTGGGAGTCAAGTTCTGAGGCCTCGTCACCCCCTCTGACCTGCGACGATGCAAACCGCTCTATTCTCTATAAGCGCGGGTGCGTCTCTTCCGCCCGTCCTGTGGGCGCATGCTCGATGGCATCTTTCCGACGTCTGTGGTGCACCACCTCGCTGGTAAGGGCCGGTGGTACCAGGGGCCTTCGCCGGCCCCTGGACCCCGCTGCCCCCGGCACTCCTCGACGCGAATCCGTATCGTCGTGGCGCACACCGTTCGCGTCGAGGAGTGCCGGGGTTGTGGCTTCTGTGGGACGGCAGCTTTCGGTGGTGGCACGTCAGCTCCGCTGAGTGGGAAGGGTGCTGGTTTCCGTGTGGCTCAGGTGATGAGCAGCCAGGGCACGAGTGCCTTGCGTGCGGGTGTGCGCGGGCCGGTGGGGGAGGGAGTGGTGTGCGGCTTTGGTGTCGAGCGCGGGGAGAATGGGGTACGTGAACCCTCGTGACCTCGAACTGACCCTTGCCGCCGCGCGTGCGGTCGGTCCTTGTCCGCCCGGAGAAGAAGCCGCCTGGAGCGAGCGGGTCAGGGCCCAGGCCATCAACCTCTATACCCTCGCGGACGGTGTCGGGCTGGAGCTGCAACGGCTGGACGCAGCGAAGCAGTTCACGGCGACCCTGCTCACCGTGCGCATCGAGGTCACCAGCACCCGAGGTCTGTTGGTGGTCCGGAACACCTCAGGCGAGTTGGAGCACCTGCGCACTGATCGTGGGGATACGGACGCCGGACGGGCGATGATCGAGCGTGCCAGGACGCTCGTAGGGCACCGGTTGCGGGTGTACCGCCTCAACGAGCAGATGGCGTCCAATGCCAAGCTTCAGGTGCGTACCGTCGTCCATCTCACCGACTTCGGTCCGGACACCGATCCCGTGCACGAGCACAGCGCGAAGGAGAACGTGCTGGCGGCGGCCGAGGGTGACAAGGAGGCGGCCCGGCAGGCCTGGCAGGAGGCCGGCCTGCCCGAGACCGGCTCCGTGACCGTACGCCAGCTTGCCGAGGCCCTGAACCTGTTGCCTGCCGCCGAAGCGGAGTAGTGGCGGGCAGGGAGGAAGGGGCGAGGCCGGGTCGTGTTCCTCAGCTCAGTGACGTCGGGCGGCGCGGGGGCGGTACCGCGCGCAGGAGTTCCCACAGGGGGCGGGAGCCCGATGCCCAGACGGCCAGGGTCTGCCGGTCCACGACGTGCAGGCGCTGCTCCTTGGCGAAGGTCACGGCCGGGGCGGTCACCCGGCCGTTCGTCACGATCACCGCGACGTCCGCGCCGTGAACCTGACGGGCCGTGCCGTTGAGCACCTGGAGGTCCGGGGTGCCCACCGGAGCACCGCCCGCCCCGTTGCGGCGGTGCTTGCACTGGATCACCCAGCGGCGTCCGAACGGATCCGTGGCCTTCACGTCCGCCCCCAGGTCGCCCCGTCCGCCGACCCGCAGGGCGTCCTGACAGCCGTCCCGGCGCATCAGGTCCCGTACCGCGTCCTCGAACCGGGTGTGGTGCAGGGCGTCCAGCTGGGGCAGCCCGTAGCGCAGGCCCTGAGCCCGTACGGCCTCCCAGCGGGCCCTCTGCTGCCGCTGGTGGAGCCGGCCGGCCCCGAGCAGCACGGCGAGCGCCAGGAGCACGATGAGCACCCACCAGTGGGCCAGCAGCCAGTTGACCACCATGACCGTCAGGCCGATGGCAGCGGTCGCCGCGACGGCGAAGACGATCAACTGGGTGTCCCGCTGCCGCTGCTTCCTGCTGGGCCGACGCGTGCGCCGCCGTACCGGCGGCCGCCGCCGGGTCACCGCTCCCACCGGATCGGGTACGACACCGTGGGCTGCGGCTCTTGTACCCGCACCGGGGGGACGTCGTCGAACCGGACCGGATACTGCGTCGTCGGCTGCGGCCGGGGGGCCTCCTCGCCCGGCCCGGTGGAACCACCGTTGCCGAGCGCGACGACAGCCAGCGCCACAGCCCCGAAGATCGTCATCTCCCGTCTCGCTCCCGGAGCCCACCGCGAGTGCCCGCGCACCGGTGTCCCGTCGGAGCGTACGTACGGCCGTACCCAAGGCATGCAAGCCTCCCCCTCGTCCCAACTCCCCGTACGACCGCTCATGATGGCAGCCGGCACTGACAACGCGTCACCGAACAGACGCCGAACGTGATCGGCTCGGGGGCGGTACAGGTATCTGTCGCCGGGGGCCGGCGCGGGCTCTGCCGAGCTGGAGGAGCCGGCGGCGCGCTGGACCGCGAGGCTGAGGTCTGAGGACGGTGACGACATGACCGACGATGATCTTCTGGCCGTACTGCGAGGAGTTGCCCGGCTGGCGGACCGTGCGGTCAGCAGAGGCTGATGTCGGGGTGGTCCGCGAGGTGGCGTTCCGCGTCGAGGGCTGCCGCGCAGCCGGTGGCGGCGGCTGTGACGGCCTGGCGGTAGGTGTGGTCGACGGCGTCGCCCGCGGCGAAGACGCCGGGGACGCCGGTGCGGGTGGAGGGGGACTCGACCTGGATGTAACCGGCGTCGTCGAGGTGCAGTTGGCCCTTGAAGAGGTCGGTGCGGGGGTCGTGGCCGATGGCGACGAAGAGGCCCGTGACCGGGAGGGGGCGGAGTTCGCCGGTGAGGGTGTCGCGCAGGGTCAGGGAGGTGAGGCGGTCCTCGCCGTGGAGCTCGGTGACCTCGCTGTTCCAGGCGAAGGAGATGTCCGGGTGGGTGAGGGCGCGTTCCTGCATGACCTTGGAGGCGCGCAGGGTGTCGCGCCGGTGGACGATGGTCACGGACCTGGCGAAGCGGGTGAGGAAGGTGGCCTCCTCCATCGCCGTGTCGCCGCCGCCCACGACCGCGATGTCCCGGTCCTTGAAGAAGAAGCCGTCGCAGGTGGCGCAGGAGGAGACACCCCGGCCGGAGAAGGTGTCCTCGCGGGGGAGGCCCAGGGTGCGGTGCTGTGCGCCGGTGGCGACGATCACGGTGCGGGCGTGGTGCTCGGTGCCGGTGGAGTCGGTGACGGTCTTGATCCTGCCGGTGAGGTCCACCGCGGTGATGTCCTCGTCGACGATCTCGGCGCCGAACCGTTCGGACTGCGCGCGCATGCGGTCCATCAGGTCGGGGCCCATCACTCCGTCCGGGAAGCCGGGGAAGTTCTCCACCTCCGTGGTGGTGGTGAGGGCGCCGCCGACGAGGAGGGAGCCGGCGAAGACGAGCGGGGACAGCTGGGCGCGGGCGGTGTAGAGGGCTGCGGTGTACCCGGCGGGGCCGGAGCCGATGATGATGACGTCGCGTATGTGGTCGCCGGTGCGGGGCACGGTGGGTCCTTCCTTCGGTCGGTCGGGAGTGGGCGAAGGCGGGTGGGGAGAGGGCGAAGGTGGGCGGGTAGGGGGGAGGGGCGTCGGCGGGTCAGTCGATGGCCTGGGCGAAGTCGAAGAAGCGGTGGGGGTCGTAGGTCCGCTTGACGGCCCGCAGGCGGGCGTAGTTCTCGCCGTAGTAGGCCTCGCGCCAGGTGGTGAGGGACGGGTCGATGTAGTTCTGGTACGAGCGGTGGCTGGAGTGGGCGTCCAGGGTGGTGTACGCCTTGTTCACCCAGGCCTGGGCCCGTGCGCGGTCGTCCGGGGCGGGGTCGGGGGTGGGCAGGGTGACGGCGTAACCGGCGTTGAGCACCGCGTCGCGGTGGACGAACGCGGTGGCGGTGGGGGAGACCTCGTTGATGCGGCCGCCGTAGGGGAACACGCCGAGGAAGCGGAACTGGCCGGGGGCCGGGTCGGCGGTGAAGGCGTCCAGGGCGGCCTGCGCGGTGGCGGGCGTCCACGGCCGGTCGAAGAACTGGTTGCGCTGGGTGGTGTGGGAGTCGCGGGGGAGCTGGCCCTCGGGGGTGAAGCCGACGCGGTGGCATGCGTCGACGGTTTTGTCGCCGCAGCCGTACACCTGCATCATCGCCTGCGTGTAGGGGAGTTCGCTGCTCGTGCGGCTGATGCCGGGGTGGCCGACCGCGGTGGTGAGACGGTCCAGGAGGCGGTCGCAGTCGCCCTTGGTGCCGTGGAAGCCGCCGGTGAGGACGACGTTGGGCTCGGTGCCGGCGGGGGCGTCGGTGGAGTGCAGGAACATCAGCTCGCAGGCGAGTTCGCGGGGCGCTGACGTCATCCAGTCCTGCCAGGCGAGGATCACCTGGACGGCGTCGGTGAAGCGGAAGTTGAGGTTGAAGAGGGTCAGGACCGGGATCCGTACGGGCCGCACCTCGTAGGCGGTGACGATGCCGAAGTTCCCGCCGCCGCCTCCGCGCAGCGCCCAGAACAGGTCGGCGTCGCGGGTCGCGGAGGCGCGTACGGTGCGGCCGTCGGCGAGGACGACGCGGGCGGAGACGAGCCGGTCGGAGCCCATGCCGTACTTGCGGGAGGCGTAGCCCAGGCCGCCGCCCTGGATCCAGCCGCCCATGGCGACGGTGGGACAGGTGCCGCCGGCGACCTGGATGCCGTACGGGGCGAGGGCGTTGACGGCGTCGACGCCCTGGCTGCCGGCGCCGAGGTGGACGGTGGAGCCGCCGACGCGGACGCTGTTGAGGCGGGAGACGTCGATGACGAGGCCGGGGCTCGTGGAGTAGCCGGCGGCGCTGTGGCCGCCGCTGCGGACGGCGGTGGCCAGGCCGTTGTCCTGGGCGAAACGGATGCAGGCGGCGACGTCGGCGTCGGTGGCGCAGTAGGCGACGGCCTGGGGGTGGACGGCGTCGAACTGCGCGAGCTGGAGCTGCCGGGCGGTGTCGTAGCCGGCGTCGTCGGGCAGGACGAGCGGGCCGGTGAGGCGGTGCCGCAGGGTGCTCCAGGGCACCGCGGTACCGGCGGCGGCGAGGACGAGGCCGCCGCCGGTGGTGGCGGTGAGGGCGGCTGCGGCGGTGGTGCCGGCCGAGGCCCGTATGAGGGTGCGTCGGCTGAGCATGGGGATCACTCTCCGTGAGGTCCGGGGCTGGGGTGGGGTGGGCGCGCGCGGTGGTGGGGTTCAGGTGCAGCATCCGGGAGGCCGGGGGAGATACGGCGGGACCGGGGCGGAATGCGTCATCTCGACCCCGCTCGTGAGGAGGGCGGAGGGGAGTCCGCACACCGCTTCCGTCCCGGCGTACGAGGAACCGGCGAAGACCAACCGGTCGGCGCAGAAGCGAATCGATTCGTCGGGTGAACGGCGCCACCGAGCATCGAAACGGCTGCTCTCAGCTGCCACTCTCGGGCGTCGACAGCGGATCCGCAGGCGTCCTGCGGTTCGGAACTCCCGTACCCCTACCTGTTTGGAGCTCCCCTTGCGTCTTCGTCGTATGGCGACCGGTGCCCTTGGTTCCGTCGCCCTCTTCCTCGCCTCGGCCGGTGCGGTCACCGTGAGCGCCGGTACGGCCGCGGCGAACCCCTGCGGCTTCTACGAGACCCACTCCGACGCGTACTACAACCACTGCACCTCGGACGGCTCACGCATCGTCATCGAGATCGACGACTGGGGTCCGAACAGCGAGCAGTGTGTGGGGCCGGGGGTGACCTGGATCGGCGCCAGTTCCGATGTCGACGGTGCCTGGTACACCGGGCGTACGTGCTGATGCGGATGGGGTGAAGCGCTGGCGTTCGGCGGATGCGTGCGGGGGACGGTCACCACGGCCGTTCCCCGTACGCATGCGTGCGCGGTCACGGGGCCAGGTGGTGGTGGGTGCGGTACGTGCTGCGTTGGAAGAGCTCGTCCGCGGTGAGGGTGGCGAAGCGGTGGGGGGACGGGGCGGTGTCCGGGACGGGGAGGGGAGTGAGGGCGGTCCAGGGGGCGGGGTGGCAGAACTGGGCGAGGGACAGGCGGCCTCCGCTCTGGCCCGGCTGGGCCATGACCCGGTGGACGGCGGCGCGGGCGAAGCCGTTGGTGAGGCGGTCGAGGGCCGTGCCGACGTTGACCACGGCGTAGCCGGGCGGCGCGTCGACGGCCAGCCACTCGCCGTCGACCAGGACCTCCAGACCGGGCGCGGTCGCCCTGGGCCGGGCGGTGATCAGGTCGACGTCCTGATGCTCCGTCGCCCACACCCGGCGTGCGGAGGGTGCCTGGTCCATCGGGGGATGCCAGGCGGCCCGGTTGACGGCGGGGCCGTCCTCCAGCATGTCGGTGAAGTAGTCGGGGTGGGCGCCGAGGGCGCCGGCGAGGGTGCGGACGACGTCGTGCTGGAAGCGCAGCAGGCGGGTGTGGAGCTCGCGCAGCGCGGAGCCGATGCCGGGCACCAGGTGGTCGGGGAAGTACGGGTCGGGGTAGCGGGCCGGGTAGCGCAGGCGCAGCGGGTGCCGGGCGGGCAACGGCGTTCCCCAGTGGAAGAGTTCCTGCCAGTCGGGCGCGGGGCCGGGGCTCCGGTTCCCGGTGCGCTCCGGTAGGGGTGGGGTGTAGCCGGCCTGGCCGTTGCCGCCCGCCGGCCGGCAGGTGGCCTTGGCGTCGGGGGTCAGGGCGAAGAAGGCCAGCAGGAAGGCGTACGCCTCGTCCAGCAGGCTTTCGGGAACGGTGTTGCGGACGAGGAAGAACCCGTCGCGCAGTGCGCCGCGCAGGTGCTGCCGGCCGCCGGGCCGTTCCAGGTCGATTTCCTTGAGCATGTTCCGTCCCTTCACGGGCGGCGGGTCTTCCGTCGGTCCTACGGGAGGAGAGCAGCGGGTGCGGTGCGTGCGGGAGCCGGTGGCGGCGGGGCGTCCCGGCTCCCCGCACGTCCGGTGGACGGGTCCTGCGCGTCTGGTGCGCGGGGGCCCGCCGAACTTCGAAAGTAGGCGGGGCATGTGCCGGACGGCCAACGGAGGGCGGGGAATCCGGCAACTTCCGGCATTCGTCTCCACCGTGTTGACGGCGGACCCGGACCGTGTCGGCGACAGCCCGGGCGGCCGTGCAGACAGGCCGCGAGAACAGGTCACCTGACCCATTCCTCCCGGCTTCCTTGAGCTGCCCGGCGCGCCCGGCGGACGCTGGCGCGACAGCAGGACCGGGCCAGGGAGCCGGGCGACGGGCCCGTGGTTCCGGTGGAGACGACGCCCCGCCGATCAGGGCGGTCCGGTATCCGAGCCGGCAGGCCGCCGGCCGGGCCGAGCGCGCTCCTGTCCCTCCCCGCCATCGGACGAAAGGCCTCACCATCATGGGTGCCCCTCACGTTCTGCTCCTCGCCGGGATCGGCGGCCACGCCACCGGTGAGGCCCTCGACTCCCTGTCCACGCTGACCGACGCCGTCAGCGTCGTGCACGTCACCGCCTGGCGCTCCGCCGAGCCGGTCCGCGCGGACTGGGAACGGCGCGGACTGCGCGGCGAGTTCGTGGAAGTTGCCGACCTGGACGCGGCGGTCCTGGCCGCCGTCGCCCTGCACGGCCGGCTGCCGCTGGGCGGTGTGGTGACCTACTCCGAACTGCTGCTGCGCCCGCAGGCGGAGATCGCCTTCCGCCTGGGCCTGCCCGGCAACCCGCCCGAGGCGGTGGCCATCGCTCAGTCCAAGGCGCTCCAGCGCCTCCTCTTCGCCGAACGCGACATCCCCTCACCCGAGTTCGAGATCATCACCAGCGAGCGGGACCTCGCGGCGGCCGCCGCCCGCGTCGGGCTGCCCGGTGTGTTCAAGCCCTCCCTGGGCACGGGCAGCCAGAGCGTCCGGCTGGTGTCCACGTACGCCGAGCTGATCCACGCCTTCACCGCCGCGCGCGCCGAGAAGACCGCCTTCCTCCAGTCCGAAGAGGCGTACCTGCTGGAGCAGCGCATGGCGCTGGAGAACGACGGTGACAGCGGCTACGCGGCCTACTGCAGCGTGGAGTCGCTGCTGGCCGACGGCACCGCCCACCACCTGGCGGTCGCCGACCGGCTGCCCCTGGAGCACGGCTACGCCGAGGAGGGCGTCCTGCTGCCGGGCCGGCTGGACGAGGCGACCCGGGCGGCCGTCGTCGACGTCGCCGACCGGGCGATCAGGGCGATCGGGCTGGTCTCGGGCGCGGTGCACACCGAGATCGCGCTGACCGCCGACGGGCCGGTCGTCATCGAGGTCAACGCGCGGGCGGGCGGCCCGCTGCCCACCATGTTCCAGGTGGCGGCCGGCTACGACTACGCCGCCGAGATCGGCCGCGCCGCGCTGGGCCTGCAGCCGTCCGGGATGCCGGACTTCACCCGGGTCGCCCTGCTGCGGTATCTGCCCATCCCGGCGGGCAACTGGCGGGTGGCCACGCAGACGCCGGTCGGCGCGGTACTGCGCGCGTATCCCGAACTCGTCTACGTCTCCCCGCACTTCACACCCGGCCAGCGGGTCAGCCGGCAGCGCAGCCTGCACCTGGCCAGCTTCATGGTCGCCGCCCCCGACCGGGCCGCGGCCCGCTCCGTCACCCGGCAGGTGGAGCGGGCACTGGGCATCCGGTTGATCCCGGGGTTCGACGCGACGGCCGGGGGGCGACCGTGACGGATCGGGCCGCGGAGCGGACCGGTGGCGTGCCGGTGCGCCGGGCGGCTGCGGAACGCCTCGGCATCCGCGCCGTACCGAGCGCGCTGTTCGCGGTGCGCCGCGCGGCCTTCCACGCGCTGGCGGCGGTCGCGGCGGTCTCCCCCTCCGCCGGACGGGAACGGCGGCGGGGGCCGGCTGAACGGCCGGGTCGGCGGGGCCCGGCGCGTGGGCAGCCCGCCCCGGCTGCGGCCTCCGTGCGGCGCGGGCCGGACACGGCCCGGGGCATTCCCGTACGTCGCTGAGGGCCGGACGACCATCCGCCGCGGCGCGCCACGACGACGGCCCCGGTGGTGAAGGCTCGCATTCCGGCTGTGGGAGGCCGGGGCGCGTGAGGGCCCGCGTCGTCGCTACGGGGTCGGGCGACGCGGGCCGGGGGCGCCGGTGGGCGGGCGCAGATGTGAGCCGAGGGCCATGCCTGTGGAACAAGGGCGTCAGTCGAAGACCGGGCCGTGGGGGCGGGAGCGTTTGAGTTCGCAGAAGCCGGGGGTGGAGGCCAGGAGCAGCAGCGCGTCCCACAGGTCCAGCGCCGCCCGGCCGCGCGGGGCGGGGGTGACGACCGGACCGAAGAAGGCCGTCCCGGTGCCGTCGGGGCCGGGCAGGGAGATCACCGGTGTACCGACCTCCTGGCCGACCCGGTCGATGCCCTCCTGGTGAGAGGCCCGCAGCTCACGGTCGTACGTGTCCTGGTCGGCGTAGTCGATCAGACCCGGCGCGAGGCCGGCCTCCTGGAGCGCCCCCGCGATCGCCTCCCGGCTCGGGCCCAGCCCCTGCTGGTGGATGCGGTTGCCCAGCGCGGTGTAGAGACGGCCGGTGACGTCGTCCCCGTGCTTCTGCGCCGCCGCGGTCACCACCCGCACCGGCCCCCACCCCTCGGTCAGCAGCCGGCGGTAGCGCTCGGGCAGGTCCTCGCGGCCCTCGTTCAGGACGGCGAGGCTCATGACATGCCACCGGATGTCGAGGGGCCGGTGCGCGGCGACCTCCACCAGCCACCGGGACGTCATCCACGCCCAGGGACAGACGGGGTCGAACCAGAAGTCGACGGGAGTGGGGGCGGGAGCGGCTGCGGGCACGGTCGTGTTCTCCTTCCGCGTGACCCACGCCCCGTTCCAGCGGGGCGCGGACCTCGGTCGTGACCACCGCGCCACGTGCGGGTGCCCGGGGCGCGGGTGCCGTGGGACGGCGGGTACACACGCTCAACGGGTCCGGCCAAGGTCCGGTCGAGGGCCGGCAAGGAGGCGCGCAACCCCCGCCGCAGCTCTGTCCGGTTGTCGATGACGTTGGTGGCCAAGCCGACCTCTTCGGCTGCCTGACCGGTTCCATCGCCCGCTCTCAGAAGTTCCCGCGTCAGCTCCCCGCGCCTAGTTCGGCCGCTCGTACTCGTCGATCGTCCCGTCTCCGTTGTCGTCGTACGAGTAGTCGTATGCATCGCCGTAGTCGTGCCTGTAGCGCATACACGTGCCTTCGGCGCGCAGTTCGGGCTCACCGTCGTAGGAGTTGAGGTGCAGGGTGACCCGGATGCCGTCGTCGAGGGTGGCGGCGATGCCGTTGCCGGCCCTCTCGACGGTGCGGCCGTCCTCAAGCCAGGTGGCCCGGAGGGATGCCAGCGCCGCGCGGTAGTCATCGTCGCCGGCGAAGTCCAGGTCCCAGGTGAAGACGGGCTCGCGCCGGCTGACGCCGGTGCCGTCGAAGCCGAAGTCGTCCACGCACGAGGAGCTGCCCTCCCGGGAGGCGTACGGCTCCTGGGTCGGTGCCGGGGACAGCGCGCGGTAGGCACCCTCGCCGGCCCGGGTGGTGGCCCGCACATGGTCACGGAACTCCTCGGTGCTGTGAACGGGCCCGCCTTGCATCGTCTCGCATGCCTTGGCCGTCAGTCCGAGGAGAGCCACCAGGGCGACACCGAGCACGGGGACCACGATCTTCGACTTCATGCTGTCGATCAAAGCCGCTGGGCGGGACACGGGGCAGCGCTCTGCTACTCAGCCGGTCTGAGCAGCCGCACCCAGACCGGGTCGTCCGGCTGTGGTGGCGGTATGTGATGTCCGAGGCCGGGTGCAGCAGACTCCGGTCACGACCACCGCGCGACGTCGACGCGGTACCGGCCGCACAGGGCCGGGAAAAATCATGGGCGCGGGGCGGGCAGGGTGGGCCGTGGATGCGGACGCCGGCCAGGTCCTTGGCTCGATCCACCGCAGGCACCGGGCCCGGGAAGTTCGAGAAGCTTTCGATGCGCACCCTGGTCGTAGGCGGGATGGGCACCGTCAGGTCTCGGTGGCGACGGGCAGGGTGAAGTGGAGGGCCGCGATGGTCAAGCCGCGGGCGTGGTAGAAGCGGTGGGCGGTGACGTTGGTGGTGCCGGAGTCGAGTTCGACGTGGTGGCAGCCGGAGGCGCGGGCCCGTTCCGTGAGGTGGGTCATCAGGGCTGTGGCGATGCCCGCCGAGCGGTGGTCGGGGTGGGTGACGAGGTCGTCGACGAAGAGGATCCGGCCGCGGCTGGTCGCCAGGACGCGGTGCGTGGCGACCGCGAGGCAGTGGCCGTCGGCGTCGTACGCGGCGGTGAACACCAGGCCCTGCGCGTGTGCCTCGGCGGCGAAGCGGTCGAAGTCCTCCTCGGTGAGCGTGGGCCGCAGGGTGCGGATCAGCGGCCGTATGTGCGCGGTCATCCGTCGGTCGTCGGGTTCCACATCGGTCAGTACGGGGGGCACGTCCCGAAGCGTAGAGGCCGGGCGGGCATGGTGCGGCGGCGAGTTGACACACCCTCGGGGCGACCTGACGGACCGTGGGCCGCGATCGGCGGTGGCTCTGCCGTGGGAGCCGGGGGCGGTGCCAGACTCGGCGACCATGCGTGCCGCTTACATAACCCAGCTCGGCGCTCCCGACGTCATCCGTCATGGTGAGCTGCCCCCGCCCGTGCCCGGTCCGCACGATGTGCTGGTCGACATCGAGGTGAGCGCCGTCAACCATGTGGACACCTTCGTCCGCTCGGGAGCCTGGCGCACCCCGGTCGAATTTCCCTTCGTCATCGGACGTGACCTCGTCGGCACGGTGGCGGCGGCCGGTCCTGCCGCGACCGGCTTCCGGCCCGGCGACCGCGTGTGGTGCAACAGCCTGGGCCACGACGGCCGTCAGGGCGCCGCGGCCGAACAGGCGGTCGTCCCCGTGGACCGGCTCTACCACCTGCCCGACGGCGTGGACCCGGTGGACGCCGTGGCGCTGGCGCACCCCGCCGCGACCGCGCACCTGGCGCTGTTCACGCACGGACGGCTGCGCGCCGGCGAGACCGTCGCCGTGCTCGGCGCCGGCGGCAACGTGGGCAGCGCGGCCGTCGTGATGGCGGTCCGGGCGGGCGCCCGGGTGATCGCCGTCGCCTCCGGCCGCGACGAGCCGTACGTACGGTCCCTGGGGGCGCACCACGTCGTGGACTACCGCTCGGCCGATGTCGCCGGGCGGATCCGGGACGCCGCCCCGGACGGCGTGGACGTCCATGTCGACACCTCCGGCGGCAACGACCTCGACACCGCCGTGGATCTGCTGGCCGGGCGGGGACGGATCGTGCTGCTGGCCGGGCTGCGCACCCGCCCGGTGCTGCCCGTGGGGCCGCTGTACCTGAGGGACCGTTCCGTGCACGGCTTCGCCATCTCGCACGCCGACACCGCCCAGCTCGCCGACGCGGCCCGCGGCATCAACGGGCTGCTGGCCTCGGGGCTGCTGCGCCCGCGCGCCACCGAGGTGCTGCCGTTGAGCGAGGCGGCCGAGGCCCATCGCCTCCTGGACGGTGGGAAGGTGCGCGGCAAGCTCGTACTGCGTGTACGCGGCTGAGGGAGGGGAGGGGAGGGGAGAGGAAGGGGGCGGGGTCCACTTCGCTGGTTGTTTCGGCGGTCATTCCGCCCAGCCATTCTGCCCAGTCGTTCCGCCCAGTCGTTCCGTCGGACGTTGTCGCGGTGTTTTCGTGATTTCTCGGAGGGAAATCCGCTGACGGATTTCCGGCTGGGGGTCGGAATGGGAACTTGACGGACCCCGAACGGGTTGATTGCCCCGGTTCCGTGAGGGCCGCAGGATTGCCGCCATGACAGCGAACACGGAAACCGTCATCAACAATTCCCCGCTCTTCGAACTCGACGCCCGTATCCGCGTTTCCGCGACGCCGGCGGAGATCTATTCCGTGGTCAGCGATCTGGCCCGCAGCAAGGAGTGGAGCCCCGAGTGCATGGGCGGCGAGTGGATCGAGGGGGAGCCCTCGGCGGTCGGCTCGGTCTTCCGCGGTGAGAACCTCCGCAGCGAGGACGTGGTCGGCTGGGCGCCCCTGGTGCGCGGCACCTGGTACACCGAGGCCCGCGTGGTGGCCGCCGAGCCCGGCCGGACCTTCCGCTGGATGATGCTCACCCACGCCCGCGAGGACCAGGAGTCGATCTGGGGCTTCGACGTCGAGGACGCCGGCGACGGCACCTCCTGGCTCGTCCACCACTTCCGGATGGGCAAGGCCACCGCCGGAATCCACAAGATCGTCGAAGATCTCGACGAGGACGGCCGCAAGCGGTTCGTCACCGAATGGACCACGAAGCTCGGGCATGACCTCGACGACACCCTGGCCCGTATCAAGGACGTCATCGAGAAGAGCTGACGCACACCGCGCGCTCTCCATCCGCCACCCGCGCCGTCAGGCCGTCAGATCGCAGTGTCGTCGGGGCCGTAATCCGACATCCGCAATTCGGTAATCCCCTTCAGGAATCCGCAGCCATGGACGAGAGATCGGATACATGTTTCTCCAGCGAATAGGAAGCAAGGGAATCAGGCTTGGCACGCTGTTCGACCGAGCGGCGGCCAGGCATCCGGCGAATTTCGTGGTCCTCGATCACGACCTGGACATCGCCCCCGGCCTCGGCCGGCGCGTGACGCTGACCGAACTGGCCGACCTGGTGGACGACTTCGCCTCGCGGCTCTGGTCCGTCAAGGTGCGCCCGGGGGACCACGTCGTGGTGCACAAGAGCGACGGCTTCGACATCTCCCTCCTCGCCTGCGCCGTCGCCCGCACCGGAGCCATCCCGGTGCTGCTGTCGTCGAAACTGGACGGCGCGACGGTCGCCGAACTGCTGCGCCGGGTCGGGCAGCCGTTCCTCGTCACCGACCGGGACAAGCTCGACCACCACCTGCCCGGCGAGGTCTTCGACCTGTCCCGCAAGGTGCTGCTGACCTCCGGTGAGCACGAGGGGGCGACGCCGTTCGCCTCGCTGGCCGGCGTCGACCGGGTGCCCGCGGTGAGCATGCCCATCGACCACCCGACGCTCATCACCCACACCTCCGGCACCACCGGCACCCCGAAGCTGGCCGTGCACACCGGCATGAGCTTCCAGTCCCGCTACCGGCCGCAGGCCGCCGTCGTGGGCGCCACAGTGCGGCGCCGCGAGCCCGTCGCGGTCCACGTATCGTTCGTGCACTCCCGGATGTTCACGGCGATGCCCATCTCGATCCTCCAGGGGCACCCGCTGATCGTCCTCAGGGACGACGACCCGCGGACCGTGGGGGAGCTGTTCACGCAGATCCCGCCCGGTTTCATCGAGGCCCACCCCAACACCTTCCTGCGCTGGGAGGAGTTGGCGGACGACCCGCGCGGGCCGCTGGCGAACGTGAAGTACTTCTCCTCCACCTTCGACGCCATCCACCCGCGCACCGTCAACACCATGCTGAAGGCCTCCCGCCGCCGGGGCCGGCGCTTCGCCCAGGCCTACGGGCAGAGCGAGGTCGGCCCGATCGCCGCGCGCACCTACTCGCTCAAGGACGGCGCCGACTTCAACGGCCGTTGCGTGGGTGTGCCGTTCGTGGGCATGACCGGGGTCCGGGTGGTCAGCCGCAACGGCGCGCCGGTCTCCAAGGAGAACCCCGGTTTCATCGAGGTCAGGACCGACGGGCGGATCGTCACCTACCTCGGTGAGCACGAGCGCTGGCAGAAGCAGGTCAACGACGGCTGGTGGCGCATGGGCGACCTCGGCTACCGCACCAGGTTCGGCTGTCTGCACCTGCTGGACCGCGAGGTCGACGAGATCCCCGGTGTGCAGTCCACGCTGGAGATCGAGGACAAGCTGTTCACCCGGCTGCCGGAACTGGTCGAGGTCATCATCGTCTCCGGGCAGGACGGGCGCGCGGTGCCGGTGGTGTGCACGCGCGACGACGCGCCGCTGGACGAGATGGCGTGGAAGACCGCGGTGGTCGATCTGCCGGCGCTGGGCGATCCGGTCCAGTGGCGGCTGGAGGACCTCCCGCAGACCGCCACCACCAAGATCAAGCGCCTCGAGCTGGCCCGCCTGCTCGGCTCCGGCGCGTAGGGCTGCCGCCCGGCGGACGGTCGGGGGTCGGGCACCGCGGCCCGTCTCGACCGTGCCGGGTCCGTACGACGTCGGCCTCCCCCTCCGAGCGGTGGGCGGCCGACGGCGTACGACTCACCCCGCAGCCCCCGCAGACCTGTAGCCCCCGTAGCCCCCGTAGCCCCCGCAGACCTGTAGCCCCGTAGATCCGACCCGCCCGCCACCGCGTACGACCGGAGAAAGCCGAGGAGAAGATGGCCAGCGCCAGCGCACGAGCCGCCCGAGGGCGGTGGATCGAGAACTGGGACCCCGAGGACGAGGAAGCATGGGAGCGGGGCGGGAAGCACGTCGCCCGGCGCAACCTGGTGCTGTCGGTGCTCGCCGAGCACGTCGGTTTCTCCGTGTGGAGCATGTGGTCGGTCCTGGTGCTGTTCATGTCGCCGAAGATCGGCCTGGACTTCGCGCCCGACGAGAAGTTCCTGATGGTGGTGGTGCCCACCCTGGTCGGCGCCCTGCTCAGGCTCCCGTACAGCAGTGCCGTGACCCGCTTCGGCGGGCGCAACTGGACCCTGTTCTCCTCGTTGGTGCTGCTGGTGCCGACGGCGGCGACGGTGTACTTCGTGCAGCGGCCGGGCACCCCGCTGTGGGTGTTCCTGCTGATCGGCGCGGCGGCCGGGGCGGGCGGCGGCAACTTCGCCTCCTCGATGACCAACATCACCGCCTTCTACCCGCAGCGCAAGCAGGGCTGGGCGCTCGGTCTGAACGCGGGCGGCGGCAACCTGGGCGTCGCCGCGGTGCAGTTGCTCGGCCTGCTGGTGATCTCCGTCGCCGGGGACACCCATCCGGCGTACGTGGCCGCGTTCTATCTGCCGCTGATCGCGCTGACCGCGGTGCTGGCCGGGCTGCGCATGGACAACGTGGCCATGGTGCGCGCCGAGCCGGGCGCCCAGCGCGAGGCCGCGGCGAACCCGCACACCTGGTGGATCTCGCTGCTGTACGTCGGCACGTTCGGTTCCTTCATCGGTTTCGGGTTCGCCTTCGGGCTGGTGCTGCAGAGCCAGTTCGGGTCGACACCGCTCCAAGCCGCCTCCTTCACCTTCCTCGGGCCGCTGCTCGGCTCGGTGGCCCGGCCCCTCGGGGGCAGGATCGCCGACCGGTTCGGCGGGGCCCGCGTGACGATGTGGGCGTTCGCCGGGATGGCGGCCGGCACCGGTGTTCTCCTGTGGGCCGGCCAAAGCGGTTCGTTCGCGCTGTTCGTGGGCGGGTTCACCTGGCTGTTCGTGGTGAGCGGCATCGGCAACGGTTCGACGTACAAGATGATCCCGGCGGTCTTCGCCCGGCAGGCGGAGGACGCCATCACCGCCGGTCATGACGCGACCGCCGCCTTCGCCCGCTCCCGCCGTCTGTCCGGGGCCGTCATCGGCATCGCCGGTGCGGCGGGCGCCCTCGGCGGGGTCGCCATCAACCTCGCCTTCCGTTCGGCGTACGGCGACACGGGCAGCGGTGCGGCCGCGTTCTGCGCCTTCCTCGCCTTCTACGGGCTGTGCGCCGTGGTCCTGCGGGCCGTGTACCTGCGCGGCGAGCAGCGCCCGAGCGATCCCGCGCCCGCGCCCGCCACCGAGCAGAGCCGGGCCTCCCATGTCCGGTGAGGCGAGAGAGGGACGGGAGAGGGACACCCAGCGGCGGGAGAAGGACGTCCGGCGCCCGGAAAGCACCACCCACTGCCCGTACTGCGCCCTCCAGTGCTCCACCGTGCTCTCGGGCGAGCGGGACGGTGTGGCGGTGCGCCCCTCGGCGGACTTCCCGGTCAACCGGGGCGGGCTGTGCCAGAAGGGGTGGACGGCGCCCTCCGTGCTCGCCGCCCCCGACCGGCTGCTCACGCCCCTGGTGCGGGGAGCCGACGGCGAGCTCGCGCCGGCCGGGTGGGACGAGGCGCTCGACCTGGTGGCCGGGCGGCTGCGGGAGATCCGCGCACGGCACGGCGCCGACGCGGTCGCGGTGTTCGGCGGCGGCGGGCTGACCAACGAGAAGGCGTACACCCTCGGCAAGTTCGCCCGCGTCGCCCTGGGCACCAGCCAGATCGACTACAACGGCCGGTTCTGCATGTCCTCGGCCGCCGCGGCGACCACGGCGGCCTTCGGGCTCGACCGCGGGCTGCCCTTCCCGGTCACCGACCTGGGCGGGGCCGACGTGATCCTGCTGGCCGGGGCCAACCCGGCGGAGACCATGCCGCCCCTCATGCGCCACCTCGAGGGCGCCGACCTCGTCGTCGTCGACCCGCGCCGCACCCGTACCGCCGAGCGGGCCGCGCTGCACCTGCGCCCCGCCCCCGGCACCGACCTCGCCCTGGCGCTCGGCCTGCTGCACCTGGCGGTCACCGAGGGGCTGGTCGACAAGGAGTACGTGGACACGCGCACCGCCGGCTTCGACGCCGCCTGGGAGCACTGCGCCGCCTGGTGGCCGGAGCGGGTGGAGGAGGTCACCGGCGTACCGGCGGACGAGCTGCGCACGGCGGTGCGGATGCTCGGCGGCGCCCGCCGGGCCTACGTGCTGACGGGCCGGGGCGCCGAACAGCACAGCAAGGGGTCCGACACGGTCGCCGCGTTCGTCAACCTGGCCCTCGCCCTGGGGCTGCCCGGCCGGGACGGCAGCGGCTTCGGCACCCTGACCGGTCAGGGCAACGGGCAGGGCGGCCGCGAGATGGGCCAGAAGGCGGACCAGCTGCCCGGCTACCGCTCGCTCGCCGACCCCGCCGACCGCGCCCACGTGGCCGCCGTCTGGGGGGTGGACGCGGAGACGCTGCCCGGGCCGGGCCGCAGCGCGTACGAACTGCTCGACGCGCTCGGTGCGGGCGGAGGCCCGCGCGCGCTGATGGTCTTCGGGTCGAACCCGGTGGTCTCCGCGCCCCGGGCCGCCCATGTCACCGAGCGGCTGCGCTCCCTCGACCTGCTGGTGGTGGCCGACTTCGTGCCGTCCGAGACGGCCGCGCTCGCCGACGTGGTGCTGCCCGTGACGCAGTGGGCCGAGGAGGAGGGCACGCTGACCAGCCTGGAGGGCAGGGTGCTGCGCCGGCGCGCCCATCTGACGCCGCCGCCGGGCGTGCGTACCGACCTGGAGGTGCTGCACGCGCTCGCCGTCCGGCTCGGCCAGAGCGCCGGCCGCTTCCCCGTCCGGCCCCGGGAGGTCTTCGACGAGCTGCGCCGGGCCTCGGCCGGCGGCCGCGCCGACTACTCGGGCATCAGCTACGCACGGCTGGACGCGGGCGAGGCGCTGTACTGGCCCTGCCCGGCCGGGGTCGACAGCCGTGGCGACGGCCATCCGGGAACGCCACGGCTGTTCCTGGACCGGTTCGCGCACCCCGACGGGCGCGCCCGCTTCACCCCGGTGGACCACCGCCCGTCCGCCCGCGAACCCGATACCGACTTCCCGCTGTACGGGACGACCGGCAGGGTGCTGGCCCAGTACCAGTCCGGCGCGCAGACCCGCCGGGTGCCCGAACTGGTCGCCGCCGCGCCGGAGGTGATCGTCGAGATGCACCCGGACACCGCCCGCCGCTTCGGCCTGGCCGACGGGAGCATGGCCGACGTCGGTTCGGCGCACGGCACCACCCGGGCGCGCGTACGGGTGACCCGGGCGGTGCGGCCCGACACCGTGTTCGTGCCGTTCCACTTCCCGGGCGCCGGACGCGCCAACCTGTTCACCGGCGACGCGCTCGATCCGCGCAGCCGCATGCCCGAGTTCAAGGTCAGCGCGGTGCGCGTCACGCCGGCGGGTGAGCGGCCGTGACCGGCGTCGTCATCGTGGGCGGCGGCCCCGCCGCGCACCGGCTGGCCACCCTGCTGACGCGGTACGGACACCCCGGCCGGGTGACCGTCGTCGGCGCCGAGCCGCGGCCCTCCTACCACCGGGCCCTGCTCGGCTCGGTCCTGGACGGCACGCTCCACGCGGACCGGCTGACGCTGCCCGCGCTGCCCGCCGCCGTACGGCAGCTGACCGGCGTGCGGGTCACCGCCGTCGACCGGGACCGCCGTACGGTACGCCTGGACGACGGCCGCCACCTGCCCTACGACACCCTGGTCCTGGCGACCGGGGCCCGGCCCCGGATCCCCCGGGTGCCGGGGCTGGAGACGGAACCCGGCCGGCTCGCCGAAGGGGTGCGCGCGGTGCGCACCGCCGCCGACTGCCGGCCGCTGTCCGAGGGGCCCGTCGTGGTCGTCGGCGGCGGGATCCGCGGCGTCGAGACGGCGTGGGCGCTCAGCGGAACCGGGCAGGAGGTGGCGCTGGTCCACCCCGCCGAGCGGCTGATGGGGCGTCATCTGGACGCGGTGGCCGCCGCGGTGCCGGCCGAGTGGCTCACCGCCCGGGGCGTCGCGCTGCACCTGGGCCGCAGGGCCGCCGAGTACACCCCGGGCAAGGTGGTGCTCGACGACGGCCAGGTGCTGGCGGCGGGCACCGTGCTGCTGTGCACGGGCACCGTGGCGGAGTCCGCGTCGGCCCGCGCGAGCGGCCTCGAGGTACGCGGGGGAGTGGTCGTCGACGACCTGCTGCGCACCAGCGACCCGCGCGTCTACGCGATCGGCGACTGCGCCGAGCACGCGGGCACCACCGGTACGACGGTGCTGCGGGCGTGGGAGCAGGCGGAGGCGCTCGCCCGCAACCTCATCGGGCGGCAGCGGCCGTACGCACCCGGGCGGCGCGTGCTGCGGCCTCGCACCCCGGGCAAGGACATGGTCGTCCTCCCGCCGGCCGCTCCCGTCCGGCCGGACGACATCGACGGGACGGTCTCGCTGCTGGACCGGACGCGGGGCCGCCACGCCCGTCTCGTACTGCGCGGCGGACGCATCCACGAAGGCACCGTCATCGGCTCGCCGTCCGCCGTCGCCGAGGTGAGCCGGCTGTACCTGCGCGACGAACCGGTCCCCGCCGACCTGCTCGCGCTGCTCACCGGGGCCGACGGCACCTACGCGGGCGACGGGACGCTGCCCGACGAGACCGTGGTGTGCCACTGCAACAACGTCACCGCCAAGGCCCTGAAGGACGCCTGGCACCGCGGCGCGCACAACGAGGCGGCGCTGGCCCGGGCGACCCGGGCGACCACGGGGTGCGGTGGCTGCGCCTCGGCCGTACGGAGCCTGTGCACCGCACTGGAAGGAGCGACGCCGTGACGACGACCCGCACCCTGGTCGTGGCCGGCCACGGCATGGTGGGCCACCGGCTGGCCGTGGAGATGCTCGACCACGACCGGGAGGGCCGCTGGCGCGTCGTCGTGCTCGGTGAGGAACCGCGCCCCGCCTACGACCGCGTGGCCCTGTCCTCCCTCCTCGCCGGCGCCACCCCCGACGACCTCGCCCTCGCCGGGCCCGGCGCCCCGGACGACGGCCGCCTGCTGCTGCGCCCGGGCACGACGATGACCGGCGCCGACCGCCGGACCAGGACGGTGACCTGCGGCGACGGCAGCGAGATCGGCTACGACGCGCTGGTGCTGGCCACCGGTTCGCGGCCGTTCGTGCCGCCGGTGCCCGGACATGACCTGCCGGGATGCTTCGTGTACCGGACGGTGGAGGACATCGCGGCGATCCGCGCGGCGGCCGTGCCGGGCCGGGAAGCGGTGGTGGTCGGGGGCGGGCTGCTCGGCCTGGAGGCCGCGAACGGGCTCCGGCTGCTGGGCATGCGGCCCCACGTGGTGGAGATGGCGCCGTGGCTGATGGCCCAGCAGATCGACGAGGGCGGCGGACGGGTGCTGGCCCGGGCGATCGAACGGCTCGGGGTGGGCGTGCACTGCTCCAGCGCGCTGCACGCGGTCGGCGCGGGCGCGGACGGCCGGGCCGAGCGGGTCGAACTGGCCGACGGCACGGTGCTGGACGCCGCGCTCGTCGTCTTCGCCGCCGGAGTACGGCCGCGCGACGAACTCGCCGGCCCGCTGGGCCTCGAGCGCGGTGAGCGCGGTGGCTTCCTGGTGGACGAGTGGTGCCGGACCGCGGACCCGCACATCTGGGCGATCGGCGAGTGCGCGGCCGTAGGGGGCCGCTGCCACGGGCTGGTGGCGCCCGGCTTCCGGATGGCCGAGACCGTGGCCCGCCGGCTGACCGGCGCGACACCCGAGCCGTTCACCGGCGCGGACACCTCCGCCAAGCTCAAACTCCTCGGCGTCGAGGTGGCCGGCTTCGGCGACGCGCACGCCCGCACCCCGGGTGCCATCGAGTACGTACGCGACGACCGGCGCGCCGGCACCTACGCCAAGGTCGTCCTCGCCGCCGACGGCCGCACCCTCCTCGGCGGCGTCCTGGCCGGCAACACCCGCCCCTACCCGACCCTCCGCGCCCTGACGGACCGCGAACTGCCCACGTGCCCGGACGAGTTGCTGACCGGGGCGACGGAAGGAACCTGAGCCCGCCCGACTCCGACAGGGGGAAACCCGAACGATCCCGACGTCCCGGTACCTGCACCGCCTACGACCGGCCGGTGATCGATCCGCAGGACGCCACGCTGTCCAAGGTGCCGCTCGGAGTGTGGGAACCGGCTCAACACCCACGCCGGGCGGGAGCTGATCGCCGGGCAAGAACGGCTTCCGACACCGGCCTGATTCCCGAGGAACCAACGTCACCCTGACGAGCTGAAGTCAGTAGCCGCCGTGGAGGAGAGCGGTGGCGTCGTCGGCCGCGGCGGCGAGGGCCTGGTCGAGGTGTTCGGGGCGGCGTCCGCCCGCGCTGGCAAGGGCTCCGGTGCCGCCGCCTCCGCCGCCGACCGTCTTCGCGGCGCGGGCGATGACCTGGGCGGCCTGGACACCGCGGCCGAGCAGGTGAGGTGAGACGGCCGCAGCGAGCAGGGCCTTGCCGGAGTGCTCCAGGGCCAGGACCACGACAGCAGGCCCGGCGGGCAGGTGAGCCAGGGTGTCGGAGGCCAGTTGTCGCAGCTCGTCGGGTGTGACACCGGTGATCTTCTGGGCGGCGAGCCAGCCGCCGTCGGCCGGGCGGGCGGTACCGGCGAGCCGGGCGGCCTGGGAGCGCAGTTCAGCGGCCCTCAGCTGCCCCAGCTCAGCCTGGGCGCCGGCGAGGGCCTCCAGACGCTTGCGCAGGCTGTCGGGGGCGTCGGTGGGACGGGTGCCGAGGAGTCCGGCGAGCTCGTTCAGCAGCCGCCGTTCGGTGTTGAGGTGGGTGAGTGCACCATGGCCGGTGAGGGCCTCGACGCGGCGGAGGTTGGAGCCGATCGACGACTCGGACAGCAGGCGGAACGCGCCGACCTGGGAGCCGTGGGCGACGTGGGTGCCGCCGCAGAGCTCGCGGGAGAAGTCGCCGATGTCGACGATGCGGACCCTGTCGCCGTACTTCTCTCCGAACAGGGCAATGGCGCCAACGGCTTCGGCTTCTGCGCGGTCGGCGTGCCAGGTCCGAACCTCCGGGTCGTTGAGGACGTGCCCGTTGACGGCCTGCTCGATCGCGGTGAGCTGGTCGGGGGTGAGGGCGGTGAAGTGGGCGAAGTCGAAGCGGAGCCGGTCGGGCTGGACGAGGGAGCCCTGCTGGCGGGCGTGCTCGCCAAGGGTGGCCATGACGACGGCGTGCAAGATGTGGGTGGCCGAATGCGAGCGCATCAGACCGGCCCGGCGCTCGGCGTCCACGGCGGCTTCGCCACTGGTACCGGTGGCCAGTTCGCCCTCGATCACGCGGGCGGTGTGGATGCGGAAGCCTTCCAGGCCGTAGCGAGTGTCGGTGATCTTCAGGCAGGTGCCGTCGTTCATGGTCAGTGTGCCGGTGTCGCCGATCTGTCCGCCGGCCTCGGCATAGAACGGCGACCGGTCCAGCACCAGTTCGACCTCGCTGCCTGTGCCGACGCTGTTGACGACCGTGCCGCCGCAGATGAGGCCGGTGACGGTGGCCTCCACCCTCAGGTGGTCGTAGCCGAGGAACTCGGTCCTGGGCAGGCGGGCGGAGAGCTCTCGGTAGGTGTCCATCTTGCGCAGGGCTTCAGCGGTCTTGGCCTTGCCGCCGACCTTCGCACGCCTTTTCTGCTCGTCCAGGAGGGCGGTGAATCGGTCCTCATCGACGGTCAGCCCGGCGTCTCGGGCGGCTTCGACGGTCAGCTCCAGGGGGAAGCCGTAGGTGTCGGCGAGTTCGAAGGCGGTCTCGCCGGGCAGGGCGGCCGAGCGGCTGTGCTGAGTGCGGACAATCGCAGCGTCCAGCAGCCTCGTGCCCTGGGACAAGGTACGGGTGAAGGACTCCTCTTCGGCGGTGACGACTTGCTCGATCAGCGCGGCCTGGGCGGACAGCTCCGGCCAGACGCCGCCAAGATTGCCGATCACCGAGGCGGTCGCGGCGGGCAGGACCGGCCCCTCGATGCCGAGCAGACGCGCGTGGCGGATCGCGCGACGCATCAGGCGCCTCAGGACGTAACCGCGGCCGTCCTTCGCGGGCAGGACGCCGTCGGCGATCAGGAACGCGATGGAGCGGGCGTGTTCGGTGACGACCTGGAAGGACACCTTCTCCTCGCCCTCGACGGGGGCCTGGCGGCCGACGAGGTCCTGGACGGTGCGGAGCGTCGGCAGAAGTAGGTCGGTGGTGCAGACGTTCTGCGCGTCCTGGAGGATCGCGGCGAGCCGGTCCAGGCCGAGGCCGGTGTCGACGCCTTTACGGGCGAGCTCGCCGAGGATGGGGAAGTTGCCTTTTTTGTCGCCCTCGCCTCGCTGAAACTGCATGAAGACCAGATTCCAGATCTCGACGTAGCGTTCGCCGTCGATGGCGGGTCCGCCTTCCTTGCCGAAGGCTGGGCCGCGGTCGTAGTTGACCTCCGAGCAAGGTCCGCAAGGGCCGGGGACCCCCATGGACCAGTAGTTGTCTTCCATGCCAAGGCGCTGGATGCGGCTCGCGGGGACGCCGATGCGGCGCCAGATGTGCTCGGCCTCGTGGTCGTCCTTGAAGACGGTGATCCAGAGCTTGTCGTTCTCCAGCCCGTAGCCCTCGGTCAGCAGTTCCCAGGCGAAGACGCAGGCGTCTTCCTTGAAGTAGTCGCCGAAGGAGAAGTTGCCCATCATCTCGAAGAACGTCGCGTGCCGGTTGGTGCGGCCGACGTTGTCGATGTCAGAGGTGCGGGCGCACTTCTGGACGCTGGTGGCGCGGAAGAACGGCGGCGTGGTCTCGCCCAGGAAGTAGGGCTTGAACTGGTTCATCCCCGCGTTGGCCAGCAGCAGCGTCGGGTCGTCGGGAACCAGTGGACTGGACGGGACCAGTTGGTGGCCGCGGGAGGTGAAGAAGTCGGTGAAGGTGGTGCGGATCTGCGTCGAGCGCATGGCGATATGGCCTCACGAAAAGAGGTACGGAAGGTGGGAGGGGAGATCACACGCCGAGCCGGGCCGAGAACGAGGACTGAGAAGTGTTCTCAGTTCTCCAGCTCGGCGCAGATAGCTCGCGCCCCCATGGGCCGCACCTTGACTCCAGATCCGTTGCTCACATCGGTGGTGCAGCAGACCGTCGGAACTGCTGCCCCGGTCCGCCGCACCACTGACTGTAGCGGGTCCGTCGCCAAGAACGCTCAGCGCGCCGGTGTCGTCGCCGTCGGCATCGGTGGCGGGCAGGCGGCATGGCGGGCCAGCTCGGGCCCGATTGAGGCCGAGTCGTCCAGGACGACCGTGGCCCCGGCCGCCTCCAGGGCGAGCCGCCCGGCCCAGCCCCAGGCGGCTCCCAGCGCCGTGATGCCGGCAGCGCGGGCGGCCCTGATGTCGCCCGCGGTGTCGCCGAGGAACACCGCCTGGGCAGGGGAGGCGCCGAGCTTGCCCAGCGCGAGCACGAGCCCGTCCGGGGACGGCTTGGGTTCGGCGTCCTCACGGCAGATAGCTACGTCCAGCAGCGCGAGAACGGCCGGCGGCAGCAGCCAGGGCAGCCGCGTACGGGACTGCAGCGTGACCAGGCCCGTCGCCATCCCTGCGTCCTTGATGGCCGTCAGTCCTTCCAGCACCCCGGGAAACACGGCGGATCGGGAGGCGGCGGCCAGGGCAGGGTCCCACCAGATCTCGCAGAGTTTGTCCGGCGCGGTGACACCGAGCCTGGTCAGCACCTCGACCCGCGGCGTCGTCAGCGCGTCGGCCGGGAGGTCGGCGACGGTGATGCGGCGGCCGAGGGATGCCGTCGCGACACCGGCGAGGGTGGCCAGCGTGGCCTCCCGGCTGTCGAGCAGAACCCCGTCCATGTCGAACAGCACCACCGGCGTCATGAGCAGGCCCTCGCCCTCGAGAGGTCGCTTTCGCCCAGCAGGGACCGGAGGGTCATTTTCTGTTCCTCCAGCAGCAGCCGACCGCCGAGCGGCCGTTCCAGAACGCAGAGGGCGTCGGTGACCTCGGCTCCTGCCCTGCGCAGGATGCGGGCCATGGCCGCCAGCTGACCGCCGGAGCGGACCACGTCGTCGGCCAGGACCACCTTCCGGCCCTCGACATTCATGCCCTCGATCTGCCGTTTGGAGCCGTAGCGCTTGGGCAGCCGCCGCAGGAACGCGGCCGGCAGCCCCGTCGCGGCCGACAGGGCGATGACCAGTGGGACGCCGCCCAGCTCGATCCCTGCCAGCACCTCGGCGTCCTCGGGGACGAGGGCGGCCATGGCGTCGGCGACGTCACGCAGCAGCTGAGGGTCGGAGGCCAGGCGGTACTCGTCGAAGTACGAGTCCAGCACCTGCCCGTCGACCAGCGTGAACGCGTCGGTGATGCAGGCCGCCGAGGCGATCCTGGCCGTCAGGGCAGTAGTGGTGGTGAGGGTCATGAGTCCGCCTCCGTCCTGTCGCTTCCGTGGGCCGGACGGCGAAGCTGGGCGGCGAACACCGCAGCCGACGCGATGGGGGTGATGAAGCCCAGTGGCCGGGTGGGCGTCTCGAACAGCCACTTGTTCCGCTTGAGGTAGGCCAGTAGGCCAAGCGCGGTGGAACCGGTGATCCAGACCGGGACGGGGCGGATGTTGCCCGCGTAGTAGAGGGCGGCGGTCAGCTCGTGCAGGGTGCCGACCCCGCCGCCCATCGCCACCACCAGGTCGGCCGCGTCGAGGTAGTGATTGAGGCGGGCACCAAGGTCGGGAAGATGGACCTCGTCGGTGACGTACTCGTTGAAGCCGCCCCACTCGGAGTGCTTGTCCGCCAGCGTCACCGCGGTGACCGTGCCGCCCATGGCCGCGGCCCCGCGGGCAGCGGCCTCCATCAGCCCGTTGTAGCCGCCGTGCAGCAGCGCGAACCCGGCCTCCGCGAGGGCCATGCCGACCTCCTCGGCAAGCCGTTCCTCGTCCGGGGACGCGGGGACGACCCCGCCGAAGAACACCGCCGTCCTCTGCCCCTCCCAGGCCCGGCTGTCCTGGGCCTTCACGCCAGCTCCAGGTAGGTGCGGTAGGCGGTGATCGCGTCCGCGAGACCGTCCAGGGCGTTCGGGCAGGCCCGCTCCGTCAGCGCGAGCACCCGGTCCAGGGCGGCGTCGACGTCGGTGGCGTCCGGGACGGCTGGAGAGGTGATCGCCGCGTCTAGGTCGGCCAGGCAGGCCCGGCCGATCGGGGTGAGCGTGAGTTCCTCTTGCAGTTGATACCAGCCCCAGAACCGTGACGCCGGCGCGAGCGCGGTCTTGATCAGGTCCTTCGTCGCGGTGTGCAGCATGTGCCACTCGGCGTAGGCGACGAACCGCTGCCCGCGCTGGATGCGCTTGTGCAGCAGCACCGCCAGCACCAGGTGCTCGATCAGCAGCTCGGTGCACGACCTCGGCCGGGCCACCAGCTTGGCGACGTGAGTCTGTGCCTGCTCGATCTGCGAGGTGGTGATCTCAGCCGGCGGCCTCTCCAGCAGCACTTTGCCGCCGACTTTCCGCCGCAGGGCGGTCATCTCGGAGGCGGGGGCGAGGTAGAGGTCGACCTGCTGGAGCTTGCCCTCGTGCTGAACGAGGAACACGAAGCCGATGCCGCCCAGGTCCGCGACGATGGTGTCGCGCCAGCCGGGCAGCAGGGCCCCGCCGGCGACCGTCATCAGGTCGCCCAACGCGGAGGTGAAGGCGGGCAGGTCGCGGTCGTGGACGCCGACGACGAAGTCGACGTCCGAGAGGCGGTCGGCGGTGCCGGAGGCGAGTGAGCCGCGAACCAGCAGGTGGGTGACCGTCGCGGAGGTGGACAGCAACCCGGCGATGCGGGTCAAAAGCGGTAGCTGGGCGGGCCGGTTGGCCTCGGCGAGTTCGGCCAGGTGCAGTTCGGTCGGGGCCATCAGGGCGGTGGGCATAAGCGGGTGTCCTTCCGGGCTGAGGGTTGCGCGGATGAGGGCGACAGGGGCGGGCGGCGTCACGAGGTGAGGGCCAGGAGCTTGGACTTCGCGGCAATCCAGCGGGCAGCGGCCTCGCTGTCGCCGAGCGCGGTGTGCAGGGCCACGATCAGGTCGTAGGCGGTGCCCTCGGGCAGGGCGAAGGAATAGAACAGCCGCAGCATCATCAGCTCAGCCGCATCGGTGTAGCCGAGCTCGGCCAGGCGGCGGGCGGCGGCGAGGTGGTCGGCCAGATCCGCCTCCGACGCCGTCGGCAGCCGGTCCGCCGTCGGCTCGATCGCGCGCCCGGCGAGGCCGGTGTATGCGTCGTCGGCGTAGACGTCCGCGATCAGGTGGACCCGGTCCGGGCCGAGCAGGTTGCAGACCCCGTGCGCGTAGGTCGGGGTCAGCCGCCAGATCCGCCCGCCGTCCATGTGGACCTTGGTGCCGCCGGTGACCAGGAACGCAGAGGAGTTCGTGTGCAGTGGGATGTGCAGCCGGTGGCGTTCGACATGGTCGAGCTCGTCGTAGTCGCGGTGTTCCCAGAGGAACGCGTTGGCCTCCAGCCGGGCGAGCCGCACCCACATGTAGTTCAGGCCCAGCTCCGCGAGCAGGCCGGCGGTGGCGGGCATGTGCCCCAGCAGGGCGGTGGGGCGGGCTGTGCCATCGGCGATCCTGACGTCGGAGGCGTCGCCGGAGGCGTTCATCAGTGACGTGGTCCACCAGCCGCCGGACTGGAACTCGCCGTATTCGGCCTTCCAGGGCGCCGGGGCGGTCAGGGCCTCGTGCCGCATCCGCTCGATCAACTTACTGTCCAGTCGGTCCAGTTGGACGACCTGCCCGGACAGGGCCGCGGCCGATTGTGCGTCGTTCATGGAAGTCCCTCTCGATCTCGTCAGCCCCGCGATCAGCCGGAGCGTGTGGACGGGGGTGGAAGGCGCGACGCGTCCGGCCGGCTGCCCCTTGACCCAGCCGAAGGGGGAACCGTGGGTGCCCGGGTCCGTCGGCCGGACGCGGCGCCGGGTTCCAGAGTGGTCCGCTGGCGTTGCCGCAGGTAGTGAGAGGTGCCTGCCTCTTTGGGGCGGCGCGGCCGCCCATGCAGGGCGACCATTCCGCCCCCTGCCCGGAGGTTTGATCGCGCCCTGGGGCAGGCAGGCAAACTGCGGCAGCAAGGGGGGCGGCGCATCAGGCGCCGAGCTCGTGCCAGGCGGGGAGGCAGCCGTGAGCAACCAGGCGACCAAGCAGTCCAGAGCGGTGCACCACATCTCCTGTGGGAAGGCCCTGCGCGAACGCGCGCTTGGCCAGGCGGGCTCGCCCGACCCTGTGCCGGTGACGCTCGTCGCCGAGATCGCTGGGCAGATCGCCGAGCACTGCGGACACCGGCTCCTCAAGTGCTGCCGCCTGGCCAAGGGATGGACCGTCGCCCAAGCCGTTACCGCCGCCCACCAGCTCGTCGAGGACGAGAACCTGGCCAAGGTCGGCCTGTCCGAACGTTCCTGGAAGGACTGGGAAGCCGGCGGCCTGCCCAGCCCCGACTATCAGGACCTGCTGTGCCGCCTGTTCACTACGGGTCCCGTCGGCCTCGGCTTCGCCCGCGACTACTCACCCCCCAAGGCGGAGGAGTGCAGTCCGCTTTGGGGTGCGGGGCTGGGTGGTGCAACACTTCCTGAAGGAAGAGTGGCCGGTGCCAAGGCGGGCTCGCGGACCTTCACGGAGGTGGAGGAGACGAAGCGTCGTGACGCGGTGAAGCTCGCCGGACTGGCCATGGCCCGCCCGGCCGCCGCCGCACAGATCCTTCAGCAGGCATCCGCCGAGGCCATGGAGTTCACGCAGCAGGTAGAGGCGACCACCCTCGGCTCGGGAACCCTCGGCCACCTCGACTTAGCAGTCACTGAGTTCAACCACGCCTACTCGCTCAAGCCGCCGGCGGCCGTCTTCGACACGGTGATGGACTACCGGCGCAAGGTCGACGCCCTCTTGAAGGGCAGACACACCCACCGGCAGGAACGTGAGCTGCTGGCCTTCGCCGGATGGATGTCCGAACTGTTGGCCTGGCTCGCCCACGATCTCGGCGACGCCCGCACAGGCCTCGCCTTCGCCACCGACGCGTTCGTCCACGGCCAGCAGGTGGGACACGGCCAGCTGTGCGCGTGGGCGATGGACGCCGCCTCCTCCATCAGCCTGTACGAACAACGGCCCGACAAAGCCCGCCAGGCGGCCCTCAAGGGCCTCTCCGAGGCACCGGTCGACCATCCGCTGACCGTGCGGCTGCATGCCCAGGCCGCCCGTGCCGCGGCGGCCGACCGGGACGCGGAGGGCTTCACCACGGCCTTCCACGCTGCCGAGGACGCCCACCGGCTCCTGCCTCCCCGCTCGCCCCGCCGGTTCGGCATGGACGTGCTGCCGCTGGCCGACTACGCGCTCACCTCGTATCCGGCGACCTCGTTCATCTGGCTCGGTCAGGCCGAACAGGCCCGCCGACATGCCGAACACGCCCTGGCGACCTATGAGTCGGCACCTGAGGCGTCCCGCTCACCGAGCCGGGAGGCCATCGCCCGCATCGACCTTGCGATCGCCCATGCCCAGCTCGGCGCCCCCGACGACGCCGTCGCCCTCGGCCATCAGGCCCTCGACTCCGCCCGCGTCGTCGGCTCCGTCCTGGGCCGGGCCGGTGATCTCACCGCGTTCCTGACCCGTCGCTATCCTCGCCAGACCGCCGTTCAGGGCCTGCGCGAACGGCTTACCGCCGCCCAGGCCGGAGCGTGAAGGAGAACGACCCGTGCCCACCGAGCCGCCCGCCCAGCACGCGCTCAACATCCGCAAGCCCTACTTCGACCTGATCGCCACCGGGTCCAAGACCATCGAGATCCGCGTCGGCTATCCCAAGATCCGCAGGATGGCCGTCGGTGACAGCCTGCGGGTCACCTCCGGCGACGACACCCTCACCACCCGCATCGCCGCCCTGAACGCATACCCGTCCTTCGAAGCGATGCTGGACGCAGAGAACAACACCGCCATCGGCGAACCGGGCATGACCCGCGAAGAACTGCTGGCGGCCTGCCGCGCTATCTATCCGCCCGAGAAGGAAGCCCTCGGCGTCGTCGCCATCCACCTCCGGACGGGTGCCTGAGTCAGGGCGCCGCTGCCCATCCCGCCTGAAGCGCGGCAGACGATGTCGCCACATTGCTGGATCCGTCGAGCGTTCGGCGCTGCGGTGGAAATGGGCGGGACCCGGCACGAACCGCCCCGTCGTGCCGGGTCCTGCTTCGGTGGGGCCGGCGCACTCACCCTCGTTCGGTGCGCCGGCCCACACGGTGTGGACCCTGCCGGGCCGGGTACGGAGGAGTCCGGGTCCTCGGCAGGGTCTTCCTCGCGGGTCCCGTGTCGGGGGTGGTCGCGGGCCCGCGGTTCTGGGGGTGCCGTTCCGCCGGTGCCGGGTGGGCGCGGGGCGGGGACGGCCGGTCAGGCTCGTGGTCCGGCCGCCGCCCGGGGTGGTGGGGCGGCCGGTGGGGTACGGGGGTGTCCCGAGGAGGTCAGTTGTCGTACGGGCGGCGGGCCTTGGCCTCCTTGGTGGCCAGCGCCCACCAGCTCAGCTTGTCCCAGAGGACCTTGGCGGCCGCCTCCGCGTTCGTCGGGTCGGTCAGCGTGCCCGTGGAGTCGAACTGGGCCCAGGGGCTGTGGAAGCTGATGGCGTCCCGGACGGGGACGGCGTGCAGCTCGTTGAAGATGTGCCGCAGCTGCTGGACGGCGCGCAGGCCGCCGGCGAGGCCGCCGTAGCCGACGAAGCCGACGGGCTTGGCGTGCCACTCGTACTGGGTCCAGTCCGCGGCGGCCTTCAGAGCGGCCGGGAAGCTGTGGTTGTACTCCGGTGTCACCACGACGAAGCCGTCCGCCGCCGAGAGTCGGGCGGAGAACGCCCCGAGCACCTCGGAGACCTCGGGCGACGGTTCGTCGGTCAGGGCGGTCGGCAGCGGGAAGTCCGCCAGGTCGACCAGGTCGACCTCGATGTCGCTGCGTCCGTCGGCGGTGCCGACGAACCAGTTCGCGATCGTGGGCCCGAATCGGCCCTTGCGCACACTCGACAGGATCACGGCCACGCGGATGCGGTCACTCGACATGTCAGCCCTTTCACGGCGGTTCATTCCTCCACCCACAGAAGAACAAACCTGCATGCCGGTTTCCAAGTCGTATCGAAAACTTCGATCGGAGACGCCGGTGCCGGGCCCGCCGCGGGAGGGGCGGGCCCGGCACCGGATACGTCGGCAAAGGGCCTGGTCAGTCGATGCTTTGCAGGATGTGCGGTTCGGCGAGGTCCTCCTCGTAGCCGGCCAGGCGGATCGGGGCGGACCTCGCCCAGACCTCCAGGAACCCGGGGTCCGGGGGCAGCGGGCCCCATCCCGTGCGCTGTGCCGGCTGTTCGGGCGTCCGATGAGCTGCCATCCGTTCTCTCCTTCCTCCTCGTCCCGGCCGGTGCGTCCGCCGGAGTCGTTCAGCGCGCGACGGCCCCCACCGGGGAAGTGGTCCGCGGTTCGCCGGCCGTCCCGGCCGTCCCGGCCGTCCCGGCCGTCTCCGCCGTCTCGGCCAGCTGCCGGGCCAGCTCCAGCCGCCGGATCTTCGCGGTGGCCGTGCGCGGCAGGTCGGACAGCCGGCGCTGGACGGGCGCGCCCAGGGCGGGCCCGCCGGCCACGGCGGCCTTCCAGCGTTCGAGGTCGAGCGGCTCGTCCCCGCGGGTGCACACCACCGGCACGGGCCGCTTGTCCGGGCCGGGCACGATGACCAGCTCGGTCAGCTCGTCCAGCTTGTGCAGCACCGCGTCCTCGACCTCCAGGGTGGAGTCGATGCCCGGGATGACGTCGACCTCCCGGTCGAGCAGGTGCAGACAGCCCCACTTGGTGCGGTAGCCGACGTCCCCGCCCCGCCACCACTCGCCGATGACCTGCCGGTCGAAGCGCTCCTGCTCGCCGTAGTACGTCAGCGCGCGGCCGGCCGTGGCGACGTCGATGTAGCCGGGGTTCTCCTTCGTCGGCCTGCCGCCGCCCCGGGACACCAGCCGGTACTTGGTCATGCCGGGCGTGGAGTAGCCCTGGCAGCGGCCGTCGGCCTTCAGGGCGTTGCGGCGCCGGTAGGTGCGGCCGGCCAGCGGACCGCACTCGCTCTGCCCGTACACCTGGAGGAACACCGGGCTGCGGCGCTCCGAGGCGTGCAGGAACTTGTGCATCGTGCTCGGGTGGATCGCGTCGAAGGTGCTGTTGAAGTACTTGACGTTGGCGATCGGCCTGCGCGGGTCGTCGAGCATCTCCTCCCACTCCAGGAAGGAGTTGGGGTGGGTCTCCAGGACGCCCGGGCGGTGCCGGACCAGTAGGTCGGCGACGTGCGCCGGGCTGCCGTCGTCCATGAACACCATGGGCATGCCCCGCATCTGGAGCACGGCCAGGCCCAGGTACATCCGCGAGTGCACGTACGACACGTGCATGGCGACCGTCTCCCGCTTGCGGATGAAGGAGACCACCTTGTCCTGCCAGTTGCCGCGGGCGCCCAGCGAACGGGCCGAGTGCACCACCAGCTTGGGGATGCCGGTCGTCCCGGAGGTGTGCGTCATCAGGGCCGGCTGGTCGGGGTCGAGGAGTACCGGTGTGCGCTCCGGCGCGCCCGCCAGGTCCGCGAGCGGTACGGCGTCCGGGTGGGGGCCCGTCGCGCTGAGCACCCGCTCGGTCAGGTCGCCGAGCGGCAGGCCGGCCAGCGAACCGGTCAGCTTCGCCTCGTCGGTGAGCAGGGTGGGCCGCTCGAGCCGCTCCAGCAGCTTGCCGATGCTCTCCCCGTCCAGGTGCGGGGAGAGCATCACCGGCACCGCGCCGATCCGGGCCACCCCGCAGGCCAGCACCGTGATGTCGAAGCTCGACGTCTTGTACACGGCGACGTGCTCGCTGGGGCGCACGCCCGCAGCCCAGAGCCGGTTGGCGGTGTCGGCGACGAGGCCGGCGAACTCCCGGACGGTCAGCGTCCGGCCCACCTCCGGGAAGGCATCCATGCCGTGGTCGAGCGTGATCGGGGTGTCGCCGTACTTCTGGGCGGCTCGTTCGGAGACGACCCCGAGATAGAGGAACTTCTTGCTTTTCGGCACCTTGAACATCAGGACTCTTCCTCCGGGAACCGACACACGAAAAGGGGAACTCGTTCGGAGAACCTCTCATGAAATCTTTCATGGGAATTCGCCGCCGGAAAGGAAAGGGCGGTCAATGCGTCATATCGCGGGCAAAGGAAAAGGCCGGGCCGCGCGGAATGCGCGGTCCGGCCTCTCGTGGAGAATGAACTCTCGTGGAGAACTCTCGTGGAGACGAGCGAGGTCAGTCGTTCAGCCCCTGCTTGAGGGCCTCGGCCACCCGCATCGTGCGGACGGTCTGGTAGCCGACGGCGGCGAGGTTGTCGTCGGTGACGTTCTGCGCGAGGTGGCCCGGGATGGCCTGCAGGCCGGAGGTGGCGCTGACGCCGTAGGGGTTGCCGTTGCTCGGCGCGAGCAGGATGGAGTCGGTGACGCCGGGCGGCACGATGACCGCACCCCAGTGGTAGAAGACGTTGCTCAGGGACAGGATCGTGGACTCCTGGCCGCCGTGCGGGGTGCCCGTCGAGGTGAACGCGGACATCGCCTTGTTCTTCAGGCCGTGCCGCGCGTGCAGCTCGAAGGTCTGGTCGATGAAGTGCTTGAGCGGTCCGGCCAGCAGGCCGTAGCGGCCCGGCGTGCCCCAGATGACGGCGTCGGCCCAGTCCAGGTCGTCGATGGCGGCCACCTGGACGTTCCCGGCGGCGGCCGCGTGCTCGGTGTTCGCCTGGCTCCATTCCTTGTAGTTGGGCGCGAGCGGTTCGTCGGTGATCTCGGCGACCCGGCGCAGCCGTACCTCGGCCCCCGCCTTTTCCGCCGCCTCGGCGGCGGCGACAGCCAGCTTGTGGATGTTTCCGGTGGCCGAATAGTAGACAATGGCGACATTGGTCATGGACGTACTGCTCCCTCATCGGGTCGAGTGCTCGTACCGTTTCCGGCTGTGGTGCGCGCTCCATGGTGTCGCGGGCGCGGCGGGCCGGCCACCGAAATTCGTTAGTCCGTCAAGTCGCCCCCCTTTCCGGCCGGTCGACCGGTTTTCCGGAAAGGGGAGCCGGGCCGGCGGACGCTCCCGCGGAGGTCAGTCCTCGCCCACCTCCACCCCCGGCGGGTTGTCGATGATGTAGCGCCACAGGCCGTCGGGGCCGCGCCGGGCCACGTCGGTGGCGGTGCCCTCGATGTGGACGTGCTCCCCGTCGGGCTTGGTGCCGTCGATGACGAAGTCGCCGATCACCAGGGCCGTGTCGCCGTAGACGTACGTGTGCCGGACGGTGATGTCGATCGGGACGCCCAGGGCGAGGAAGCTGCTGGTCGCCTGGCGGCGGCCGTCGCCGGTCACCACCACGCCCGGCCGCAGCACCCGCACCGCATCCGGTTCGAACAGCCGGTCGATGGCGCCGAGGTCCTTGGCGTTGAAGGCCTCGACGAAGACCGAGGGCAACCGGGCCGGGTCACTGACTGCCATGATGTCTCTCCCCCCTCGGTCAGACGGCGGCCGGAGCCGCGGGAGCGGGCGCCGCGGCCGCCGCCTTCAGCGCGGCGGCGACGTGGATGGTGCGGCGGGTCTGGTAGGCGATGGCGCCGACGTTCTCCTCGTGGATGAAGCCGGGGCGGTTGCCGGCCACCGTGCTCGCGCCGTACGGGTTGCCGTTGTTCTTCTCGAACAGCACCGGGTCGGCGGAGCCGGTGGCGACGATCACCGAACCCCAGTGGCAGATCGCGTTGTGCAGCGCGAGGATCGCCGTCACCTGGCCGCCGTGCTCGGCGGAGCCGGAGGCGAAGGCGGAGACGGCCTTGTCGAGCAGCCTGCCCTGGATCGACAGCGGCGAGGTCGTGTTGATGAACTGCATCAACTGCGGGGCGGCCAGCCCGAAGTGGACGGGCGAGCCGAGCAGGACGGCGTCCGCCCAGTCCAGGTCGTCCAGGGTCGCCTCGGGTATGTCCGCCACGCTGGCGGCGTGCTCCTGGGAGCCGGGCCGGCCCGTGGCGGCGAGCTCGGGCACCCGGCGCAGCCGCACCTCGGCGCCCTCCGCGGCGGCGGCGTCCGCGGCCGCCCGGGCGAGCCGGTGGGTGGAGCCGGTGGACGAGTAGTAGATGACGGCGACGTTGGTCATGATCGGGCGCTCCCTGGGCGTACGGGGTCATGAGTACGTGGACGGTGCGGTGTACGGCGCTGACCACATCGTTCTGCGCCGGCCGAGCGTGCGGCAACGAAGCCGCCGCGAGTGCGTCAGGTCGTAGGCCTGGCGCGCCTGCCGCGCAGGACACCGCAGGCGGCGACCGCCAGGGCGAGCGCGAGGAACAGCGCCAGCGAGGCGAATCGGTCGAAGAACGCGGCGATTTGGGCACCCGCACCGGCTCCCACGTTGAGCGTGAAGCCGTACAGGGCGATCGCCGTGGTCTGGGCCGCCGCGCCGGCCCGGGCGCCGACCGACTCGATGAGCGCCGGGCCGAGGGTGGAGAAGCCCGCCATGAAGGCGAACAGCGCCGCCCCGAGCACGACGGCGTCGTTCCCGCCGAGGGTGGCGACCAGCAGCGCGGCGACGGTCACCAGCAGCGCTCCGGCCGCCCGGCGCGGGGCGGGGAAGCGGGCGAGGAGAGGGGCGGCCAGCACGGCGCCCAGCAGGGCCGGCAGGGCGCTGGCCCGCAGCGCGAGCAGCGGCGCGCCGCCGTCCGCCACGGAGTCGGGCCCGTACAGCTGCACCCCGGTGTAGACGGCGGTGAGGCTGCCCGCGCCGACCAGGATGATCAGGTACAGCGGGATCATCCGGGAGCCCAGCGCGCTCTTCAGGCCCGAGAGGCCGCCGCCGCTGACCCGTTCCTCGGGCAGCAGGACCCGCCAGGAGACGAGCGCCCCCGCCAGCAGCAGCGGCACGGTGCCCCAGAACGTCCACACCCAGCCGAACCACGCCGCCACCAGTTGCGCCTCGACCTGCCCGATCACCACCGTGGCCCCCATACAGGCCGAGACCACGGTCAGGGCCAGGGAGACGCGGTGCGGGGCGACGCGGGCGTGGATGTAGGCGTACGCCATGGGAATGAACGAGCCCGCGAACAGGCCCTGCAGGGCGCGCAGGGCGACCCCGTCGGTCAGGGAGGCCGCCAGCGGCAGCAGGGCGGTGACGACGGCCATGGCGAGGACGCTGGTCACCATCACGGTGCGCCGCCCCCAGCGGGTGGACAGCGGCCCGCTGACGAGGGAGCCCACCGCGTGGGCGAAGGCGAACGCGGTGGTCGAGGCCGCCGCCGCACCGGTCGACACACCCCAGGCGCCGGCGAGCTCCGGCATGAGCGGGATGGTCACGTACATCTGCCCGACCACGAGCACACCCATGACGGACACGGTGGCGACGGTCGCGACGAGCGGCGCGGTCCCCGCTGTCACGGGGGGCGGTGCCTCGGCAACCGATAATTTCGACATACACCCAGCGTCGGAGGCCCCCCACGGCCCCGGCAACCGACCGCCCGACGATATGTCAAGTCCGGCCCCGCGAGCCGGAACCGGTTCCGGGCCGGTTCCGGGAGCGGGACGGCTCAGCCGATGGCGTCCGGCATCGCGTCCTCGACGTGACCTTCGGACCCGTGGTCGGAGGCCGGTGTGCCGGGACAGCCAGGAAGGTGATCACTGAATCGGGTGGTTCCCCGGTGTTCCCGCACGCGGGCGGTGCCGCCTGACCCACGCTGAAGGACCAGACCGGTAGATCACGAAAGGGGCCGGCCCATGACCACCGTGGCGCAGGACGTCATCACCCTCAAGCTCGAGCGCACCTTCGACACCATGGACGCCAATCAGGACGGATACCTCGACTGGACCGACTACCAGCAGCTCAGCGACCGCTACATCCAGGCCTACCGGATCGACAAGAACGACCGGCGGGCCAGGGCGCTGCAGACCTTCTGCCAGATCTACTGGCTGGAACTGCTGCGCCACTCCGGCGTCGACGGGGACCGGCTCACCAAGGACCAGTTCGTCACGGCCAACCGCCTCGCGGCCGTCGACACCAGCCGCCTCAACGTGACCGAGGGCGGCGGGCACGCCATCTTCGACGTCATCGACACCGACGGCGACAACGAGATCAGCAGGGCCGAGTTCGAGCGGTGCGTGCGTGACGTGTGGCGGATCACCGCGCCCGACGCCATGGACTCCTTCATGCGGCTGGACACCGACGGCGACGGTGCCATCTCGCGCCACGAGTTCATCCGCGCGGTGCGCGAGCACTTCTTCTCCAACGACCCGGAGGCCCCGGGCAGCCTGTTCTTCGGGCAGCTCTGACCGCTCCGGTAAGGCCGGCGTCTGACATCCGCGGGGCGTGGGCCACGGGATCACGGGTGCCCGGACGGAGGGACGGTGACGGACCTCCGGCCGGGCACCTGGCCGTGTTCACGGCTCGCGGGGCCCGGCGGTCAGGGCCTCGGCCCCGCCCGCGCCGCGGCCGCGCCGCGACCGCGCACGCCGCACCGACATGCCGCACCGGACATGCCGAACCCCCGCACCCGCGGGGGAACGGGTGGTGCGGGGGTCGGCGGCCGGCTCGTCCGGGTGGGCGGGCCGGGGCGGGGGTCAGACCTGGACGGTCTGGGGCTTCTCCGAGGTGGTGGCCGTGGGCTCGCCGCCGCCCTGGGAGACGGTCCGCTTCTTCGGCTTGTCCAGGCCGAGGGCGACCAGCGCGGTCAGTGCGATGCCGGCCGCGGCGATGAGCACCGCGGTGCGCAGGCCGTCGGTGGTGGCCGAGCGCAGCGCCTCGCCGGTGAGGCCCTCCAGGCCGGAGTTGGCGACGGCGACCAGGACGGCCAGACCGACCGCACCGCCGATCTGCTGCGTGGTGGAGGCCCAGCCGGAGGCGATGCCCTGCTCCATCGGGTCGACGCCGACCGTGGCGGCACCGAACATCAGCGTGTAGCCGGCGCCCTGGCCGAGGCCCATGACGACCATGCCGGGGATCAGGGCGACGTAGGAGGTGTCCGTGGCCAGGGTCAGGCCCAGGATCACGGTGCCGACGAGGCCCACCACCAGGCTGGCGATCATGATGGCGCGCAGCCCGTACTTCGTGGCCAGGCGGCCGGCCGTCTGGGCGCCGATGGCGATGGCGACCATCGGGACGAGGAACGCCAGGCCCGTCTCCAGCGCGCTGTAGCCGTGCACGCCCTGGAAGTAGACGGTCAGGAAGTAGAGCAGGGTGCCGAACGTCGCCATGTAGAAGAAGGTGATCCCGGCGCCGGTGCTCAGGTTGCGGTTGCGGAACAGGCGCAGCGGCATCAGCGGGTCGCTGCTGCGCTTCTCGATGAGGACGAACGACACCAGCAGGGCCGCGCCGAGGACGAGCGCGCCGACGATCAGCGGCGAGCCCCAGCCCGACTCCGGGCCCTGGACCAGGGCGAAGACGACCGAGGTGGTACCGACGGTGGAGGTCAGCGCACCGGCCAGGTCGAAGGAGCGGCGGCTGCCGCCCTTGGCGTCGGGGGCGATGAGCGGGAGGGCGGCCAGGATCGCGAGGACGGCCAGCGGGACGTTGACGTAGAAGACGGACTCCCAGCCGAACGCCTCGGTGAGGACGCCGCCGAGGAGGGAGCCGAGGATCATTCCGGAACCGCCGGCGGTGCCCCAGACGGCGAAGGCACGGTTGCGCTCCTTGCCCTCGGCGAACTTGGTGGAGACCAGGGTCAGCGTCGCCGGGAAGAGGAACGCGCCGCCGATGCCCTGCACCGCGCGGGCCGCGACCAGCACCCACGGGTCGGTGGCCAGGCCGCCGAGCAGCGAGGACACCCCGTACAGGGACAGGCCGAGGATGAAGATGCGGCGCGGCCCCCACAGGTCGCAGGCCCGGCCGCCGAGCAGCAGGAACCCGCCGAACGCGACGGCGTAGGCGCTGATCACCCACTGCAGGGTCTGAGCGGAGAACCCGAGCCCTTCACCGATCTCGGGGAGGGCGACGTAGACGATGTTGTAGTCGATGGAGATGATCAGCTGGGCGAACGCCAGCAGCGCCAGGAGGAGTCCGAGGCGCCGGCGCGGCGCCTCGGTGGCGGCGCCTGTGGCCGAAGACGGCATGACTGTGCCTTTCACTACGGGGTCAGGGATTCGACAGGCGCACGGGGCGCCATCGCCGGGGGACGGCCCCGACGCGTACGGGAGTGCGCTCGTGGTTCCGGGTCCGGTTCGGGTACCGGTTCAGGTACCGGCTCGGGTCCGGTTCAGGTGCGGTCGAACCAGGTGCGTACCTGGTCCGGTGCCGCGGGGTTGGCCTGCCGGACCGCGTCCGCCAGGTCGGCGATCGTCCGGCTCGCCAGCTGGTGCCGCCAGGCCAGTTCTGCGTGGGAGAAGGCCTGGGCCACGGTGCAGGGGGTGCGGCGGCCGGCCGGGCCGGCGATGCCGCCGGCCGGTCCCTGGTGGCGGATGCCCGTGCACAGGAAGGCCTGTGCCGAACCGTCTATGGCGACCGCCACGTCCATCAGGGTGATCCTCTCCGGTTCGCGGCCGAGACGGAATCCGCCGCGGGGGCCGGAGCGGGACGAGACGACACCGGCTCGCCCCAGAGCGTGCAACTGCTTGTTCAGATAGGCCGCGGGCAGGTCGTGGAACTCGGCCAGCCTCGCGGCCGGCACCGCCCTGTCAGGGGCGATCCAGGACAGGTTGATGCAGCAGTGCACCGCCCATTCCACGCCCTCTCGCAGCTTCATGTCCTGGACATTACGCATCCGCGATGTCCGCCAGAAGGGCCCGCTTCTTTTAATGTCAAGTCGCCCTGGACGGGCCTGTTCCGGCTGCTCAGCGCCTGTCCTGAACGGTGCCGGAGCCGGCGCCGGATCCGGTGCTCGAGCCGGTACCGGAGCCGGTGCCCGTGCCGGTCAGTGCCTGCTTCAGCTCGGCCTCCAGGCGGCCGAGGTCGGCCTGGTGGCCGTGTGCCGCGATGTGCCCGTCCGGCCGCACCAGCCAGTAGCCGGCGCTGCGGCAGCCGGTGGCGAAGGCGCTCTCGCGGCGCCGCAGCACCACGGTGCGCACCGACTCGCCGTGGCGGGCCACGACATGCCCCGCCTCCGCCCGCCAGGCCGTCGACGGCGGCGCGAGGACCAGGGTCCAGGCGTGCGGGTCGACACCGGGCCCGCTGATGCCGTACGCGAGGGCGTGCCGCCGCGGGAAGACGGCGCCGTCCTTCAGCCCGCCCGGGACCCGGCTGCGCACCCGGCAGGCGGCCGCTCCCGAGGGGAGCTGGGTGTCGCGCACCGGCGGGTAGGCCAGGCGCCGCCCGGCCATCACCGGGGTGTAGAACCGTGAGACGGCACCGGTGCGGTCGAGCAGTTTGAAGACGGCGTCCCGCGCGAGGACCTTGGCCCGGCTGTTCGCCACCCAGGCCCGGGTCTGCAGGTCGGTGTCGCGCACGATCTGGCGGGTGGCCTCCGAGCGTTCGGTGCCGTAGCCGGCGAGCAGCGACGCCGGGGACTCGCCGCGGATGACGGCGGCCAGCTTCCAGCCCAGGTTCTGGGCGTCCTGCAGGCCGTTGTTCATGCCCTGGCCGCCCGCCGGGCTGTGCACGTGCGCGGCGTCGCCGGCGAGGAAGACCCGTCCGACGCTGAAGTCGGAGGCGTGCCGAGCGTGCACGCGGAAGACCGCCTGCCACACGGCCTCGGTCAGCCGCACCCCGCGCGGCCCGCGCTCCTCCAGGAGCCCCCGCATCATCTCCAGGGAGACCTCGTGGCGGCCCTGCGGCATGACGGACAGGAACCGGTAGACACCGCCGGGCATCGGCACGACGACCAGGGCACCGCTGGGCGCCTGGTAGAACAGGCACTCGTCCGACGGGAGTTCACCCTCGATCCGCGCGTCGACGAGCGCGAAGGCCATCTCGTACGTACTGCCCTGGAAGCCGATGCCGAGCTGGCCGCGCACCGCGCTGCCGGCGCCGTCCGCGCCGACCACGAAGGGCGCACGGATGCGGTCGAGGCCTCCGCCGGGCAGCTCCACGACGGCGGTGACGCCGTCGCTCGCGCCGATGTCGCCGGAGAAGTCCACGCCCTCCAGCGCCAGCAGCCGCACCCCGCGCTCCACCTTGCCGCCGAGCTCGGCCAGCCGCTCGGCGAGCAGCCGTTCGGTCACATGCTGCGGCAGCACCCGGCAGGCGGTGTCCTCGGTCAGGGCGAAGGAGGCGAGCGGTCTGCGTTCGGAGAAGTAGCTGAGCCGGTTGACCAGGCCCGACTCGCGCATGATGCCGTCGGCGAGCCCCGCGTCCTCGAGGATGTCGAGCGCGCGGGGCCACACGGACAGCGCCTTGGGCGTGGTCGACGGCTGCTCGGCGCGGTCGATGACCCGCACCCGTATGCCGCGGCGCATCAGTTCCACGGCGGTCAGCAGACCCGTGGGCCCGGCGCCGACGACCAGCACGTCCAGATCGGACGTGCCGGCGGCCGGCCCGGTGGTGTGGGTGTGGTCGGCCATCGTGCTCAATCCGTCCGCACGCCGGCGGTGACGCCCCCGGCGGGCTCGTCGGGCAGCCGGTCCAGGCTGATGCCGAAGTACTTCTTGTACGCCTCCAGGGCCTCCGCCCCGCTGTCGAGGGTGAACTTGGAGCGCTCCTCGCCGGCGACCATGCTCACCTGCTTGTTGCCCTTGACGGTGACCAGGCCGTCGGGGGTGCGCATGGAGCAGAACAGGCCCTGCAGGAAGGAGGAGTCGGGCGAGGTGCGGTACCACCACAGGGCGGGCGCGAAGTCGGCGACCGTCACCGGCCGGTCGGCGACCCGGTACAGGGGCTTGCCGCCGAGGTGGATGTCGATGACGCCGTCGCTCACGTCGTGCAGCTGGTAGTCGCCGTGCGGGTCGTGCTGTACCTCGCGCGAGGCCAGGTTCAGCGGGAAGCGGCTGTTGCGGCCGAAGCCGACGTCGACCAGCCAGTCCTCGCCGTCGGCCCTGACCCGCAGCGCCAGGTGGCCGAGGAACGGGCCGAGGACGCCGCCCGGCCGGTGCACCCAGCCCGGCAGGATGTCGACCTCGTAGCCGAGCGAGGTCAGCAGGAACGACAGGGCGGGGTTCACCTCGAAGCAGCCGCCGCCGCGGTGGTCGCGCACGATCTTCTCCAGGACGCGCTCGTCCATGAAGATCTCCTCGCCGAGGTGGTAGCCGAGGTTCTCGAAGGGGACCGTCAGCAGGTGCCGCTCCATCAGATGGCGCAGCCCTTCGAGGTCCGCGCGCTCGGGCCGCGTCGCGCCGATCCGGCGCAGGTAGTCCTCCATGATGCCGTCCAACATCGCTGTCTCCTTAGGCGTGTGTGGTGCTGGTGCCGGTGCTGTGTGAGGGGTGGGGGCGCTGCCAGCGCAGCAGCGACAGGCCCATCGCCATGCCGCCGCCGAAGGCGGCCAGCAGGACGAGGTCCCCGTCGTCGAGCTGCCCCGAGCGGACCGCCCGGTCGAGGGTGACGGGCACCGAGGCGGCTCCGGTGTTGCCGAAGTCCTCGTAGCTGAAGCGGGTGTGACCGGCCGTGATACCGACCGTGGCCGAGAGGTCCTCGAGCATCCGCCCGTTGGCCTGGTGCGGCACGAAGTGGTCGACGGCGCGGGGGCTGAACCCCGCCTCCTCGACGAAGGCGGTGATGGCCGGTGCGACCGTGGTGTTCACGAAGTCGCGTACGCCGCGGCCGTTCATGGTGAAGTAGTGCAGGCCCGCGGCGAGGGTCTCGGCGCTCGCCGGCAGGCGGCTGCCGCCGGCCGGCACCTCGATCAGGTCGCGTTCGGCGCCGAACCCGGCCAGCCGTCCGGCCAGCAGGCCGCGCCCGGGCCGGGCCGGCCCCAGCACCACCGCTCCGGCGCCGTCGCCGAAGAGGATGGCGGTGCGCCGGTCGGCGGGGTCGAGGATGCGGGAGTACACGTCCGCGCCGATGACCAGCGCGTACGGCGAGTCGGAGCCCGCGAGGACGTGCTGGGCGGCGTTCAGCGCGAACACGAAGCCGCTGCATACGGCGTTGACGTCGAAGGCGGCGGCGCCGTGGCCCGCGCCGAGGCCGTCGGCGACCACGCTGGCGGTCGGCGGCTGCGGCTGGTCGGGCGTGGAGGTCGCGACCACGATCAGCGAGAGGTCGGCGGCGACGATGCCGGCGGCCTCCATCGCGGCCCGCCCGGCGGCGACGGCCAGGTCGGAGGTGGCCTCGTCCGGTTTGGCCCGGCGCCTGTTGCGTATTCCGGTCTTGAGCCGGATCCATTCGTCGGTGACCCCGGCGGCGGCCGCCACTTCGTCGTTGCCGACGACGTGCGAGGGCAGACAGGACCCCGTTCCCAGGATCGCGATGCCTGCACTCGTCCGGCCGGACCGGGCCATGCCCGTGGTGATCATGTGTGACCCTTCCATGAGAGTTCGGGCCTTCCCGCGCAGGCCGATGCTCCCGACCCGCCACAGCAACCGGCAAAGGCCGGGGGCGGAACCCGTCAGGTCCTGGGGGAGTACGTCAGATGGCGGCGGCGGGTCGGGCGCCCGGCCAGCCCGGAGGGGCCGCGAGAGGCGTCCCGGTGCTGTCCGTGGCCCCGTGCGGCACGCGGGTGCCGGGGCCACGCCTCGGGCCGATGGGCGCCCGCCGACCCGGGCGCTGGACCGTCGGCCGTGACACCGGGGCGGGGCCGGTGGTCGGGGTGCCGGGCGGCCGGCCGCCCGGCTCGGAGGGGCGTCTCGTGGTGTCCGCCGGCCTGTACGGCACGGGTACCGGGCTGGTGGGTGACTGCCGGGCCGGGGCGGGTCCCTGACGGTGGCACAGGGTGTGTCCGGGTGGCGGCGGGCGGCCGGCCCGGAGGGGCATTCCGGTGGTGTCCGTTGGGCTGTGCGACATGGGGGCATGGGGCCCGTACCGCGAGTCGCGGCGGTGGTACGGAGCGGGGCCTGTCGCCGGGTGGCCGGGTGGCCGGTTGGCCGGTTGGAGGGGCCCGCTGGTGTCGGTCGGTCGGTCGGTCGGTCGGCCGGTGCGGTACGGGGTACTGGGCCCCGCGCCCTGGGCCGGTGAAGCAGGCCGGCCCGGTGGTGTTCGTCGTCCCGTGCGGCACGGGGGTATCGGGCCCGTACCGCACGGCCGGCGGGCGACCGCCGAGTTGGGATGGTGGGTCGGGGGTGGTGGCGCGGGGGTGTCCGGTGGCGGGTTCCCGGGCTGCCACGCGGCCAGCCGCTCCGGAGGGCCGCCCCGTGGTGTCCGCCGGCTGTACGGAACGGGGGTGTCGGGCCCGTACCGCGGGCCCGCGGGGGACCGCCGAGTTGGGATGGTGGGTCGGGGGTGGTGGCGCGGGGTGTGTCCGGTTGCCGGGCGGGCGGTTGCCCCGGAGGGCCGCCCCGTGGTGTCCGCCGGCTGTACGGAACGGGGGTGTCGGGCCCGTACCGCGGGCCAGTGGGGGACCGCCGAGCCGGGCTGGTGGGTCGGGGGTGGTGGCGCGGGGTGTGTCCGGTTGCCGGGCGGGCGGTTGCCCCGGAGGGCTGCCCGTGGTGTCCGCCGGCTGGATGGAACGGGGGTGCCGGGCCCGCGCCCCGGGGCGGCGGGTGGATGCCGAGCCGGGGCGCGGGGCTGTCGGTCGTGGCACCGGGGTGGCTGCGGGGCCGGGGGGCGCCCGGCCCCGCAGTTTCCCTCACGCGGCCGGCGCCAGCGCAACCGCGCCCAGCAGGGAGCGCACCAGGTCGCCGGTGATGGCGACGCCGTTCTGGGTGAGCACCGACTCGGGGTGGAACTGCATCGACGCGAAGCGGGCGCCCCGCAGCGCGTGGACCTCCCCGGTGTCGGGATCGCGGGCGATCTCGAGGACACCGGCCGCCTCCGCCTCGGTCTTGTCCTCGGAGCTCACGGCGGTGAACGTGTTGTAGAAGCCGACGCGTTCCCGCCGCCCGAACAGGTCGACGTCCCGCTGGACGCCCTGGTTGGGCACGGCCCGGCGCACCAGGTCCAGGCCGAGCCGGCGGCTGAGCACCTGGTGGCTGAGGCAGATGGCCAGGAACGGCCGGCCCTCCTCCAGCAGCCGCGTGATCGTGCCGTCCAGGTGGGCGATCTTGGGATGGTCCAGGTCGCGCGGGTCCCCCGGGCCGGGCCCCATCACCACCAGGTCGTACCCCTCGACGCGGTAGGGCTCGTCGAAGCGCCGTACCGTCACCTCCAGCCCCAGCGAACGCAGTTGGTGCCCGATCATCGAGGTGAAGGTGTCCTCGGCGTCCACCACCAGGACCCTGCGGCCCGGCGGCAGGGCCGCCTCCCCGGCCGGACGCGCCCCGTCCGCGAGCCAGAACCCGGCGATGGTGGCGTTGCGCGCCCGCAGCGCCCGGCACACCTCGGGGTGGGCGGCGAACCGGGCCGCGCCCGCGCCCTCCAGGGCGGCGAGCAGCCCTGCGGCCTTGGCGTGGGTCTCGGCCACCTCGGACAGCGGGTCGGAGTGGCGTACGAGCGTGGCCCCGACGCCGATGCGTACCGTGCCCCGCGCGTCGATGTCGGCGGTGCGGATGCAGATCGCGGAGTCCAGGGCGGAGCCGCCGGCGGCGTCCCGGCCGATCAGGGCGAGGACCCCGCTGTAGTAGCCGCGGCCCTCGGGCTCGTACCGCCCGATGACCCGGCAGGCGCTCTCCAGGGGCGAGCCGGTGACCGTCGGCGCGAACAGCGTCTCGCGCAGCACCTCGCGGGGGTCGCTGGCGGTCTCGCCCTCGATGAAGTACTCGGTGTGCGCGAGCCGGGCCATCTCCTTGAGGAAGGGGCCCGTCACCCGGCCGCCCCCGGGGCAGATCCGGGCCATCATCTTCAGTTCCTCGTCGACGACCATGTACAGCTCGTCGGCCTCCTTGCGGTCGGCGAGGAAGTCCATCACCTCCGGGAGAGTGGGGCCGGCGGCCGGGTAGCGGTAGGTGCCGGAGATCGGGTTCATCACCGCGGTGCCGTCGTGCACGCTGATGTGCCGCTCGGGCGTGGCACCGACCAGGGTGCGCTCGCCGGTGTGCACGACGAACGTCCAGTACGCGCCCTTCTCGTGCTCCAGGAGCCGCCGGAAGAAGGTCAGTGCGCTGCGCGGGGTGTAGTCGGAGATGTCGACGGTGAAGGTCCGCTTGATGACGAAGTTGGCGCCCTCGCCGGTGCCGATCTCGTCGTCGATGATCCGCCGGACGGTCTCCGCGTAGGCGTCGTCGTCGACGTCGAAGCGGGCTCCGGTGGTGCGGATGGAGTCGTCGGGCAGCCGTTGCAGTACGGCGGCCAGCGGCGCGGTCTCCTGCCGGGTGACGCTCAGCGCCACCAGCGGGGTGCCGTCGTCGTGGCCGGTGAAACCCCGCTCGGCGATCTGCCGGTAGGGGACGAGGGCGAGCACGTCGTGCCGCGCGGCGCCGGTGGCCCCGGACGGCTCGGAGGGCTCGGGCGGCAGCGGGATGCCGGCCAGGGTGCCGGGGTGCGACACCTCGCCGACGAGGATGTCCAGCACCCCGGGGCCGGTGGCCTCGGGCCGGTGCAGCAGGGCGAACGGCGGCGGGGTGGGGCCGAGTATCTCGTCGAGCAGACCCTCGTACGGGCGGCCCGCGCGGGTGCCGGTCATGCCAGGACCTCCTTGGCGGTGGTGACGACCGCGCAGCGCGCGGCCGCGTACTCGACGGCCATCCGGTGACGGCTCTCGTCGAAGTCGGCGACGGCGTCGGCGACCAGGAACGTCTCGATGTCGTGGCTGAACGCCTCCACGGCGGTGATCAGCACGCCGACGTGGGCGTAGACCCCGCAGACGATGAGCTGGTCGCGCTGGTGGAAACGCATACGGGTGAGCAGGTCGGTGTGGTGGAAGGCGCTGTAGCGCCACTTGGTGACCAGCCAGTCCCCGTCCCGGGGGGCGAGGGCGTCGACCACGGCACGGTCCGCGGGCGCGGGACGCATGCCCGGTCCCCAGAAGTCCTTGAGCAGGCCGCGCTGGTGGGTGGTCATACCGCCGGGCTGGGCGGTGTAGGCGACGGGGATGCCGAGGTCGGCGCAGCGTTCGCGCAGGTGGGCGGCGTTGCGTACGAGCTGGCCGCGCAGCGGCTCGGGGAAGGGCTGGAGGAAGTAGCGCTGCATGTCGTGGACGAGCAGCACCGCGCGGTCGGGGTCGGGCGTCCACGGGGCGGTGTTGGCCGGCAGCTCGGCGGAGGTCGGCAGGGGGTAGGACTCGATGGGCGGAAGGCCGGTCATGAGGGGCTCGGTGTCCTTTCTCATTACTTCTCGTTACTTCGCGTCGCTTCTCGTCACTGCGGAGGCCCGATCGCGCCCGAAGTGGGCGCGGGGGCTGCGCGGCGGGTACGGGCCCAGCGCGGGCTGCGCGGCCGGTCGGGAACGCGGTTCACCGGACCCCGTTCCGTCCCCGGCCGCGCTCAGCCGCACTCGGCCGGGCGCTACGCGCCCAGGGCGGCCCCGCCGTCGACGGTCAGGGTGTGCAGCGTGATGTGGGCGGCCTCGTCGGAGAGCAGGTAGGCGACGGCGTGTGCCACGTCGGCGGGCCGGGCGAGCTTGCCCAGCGGGATGCCGACCCGGAACGCCTCCGGGTTCCCGGCGAGCGTGGCGTGCGGGCCGGACGCGTCCTGCCACATGGAGCTGAGCATCGGCGTGTCGGTGGAGCCGGGCGCGACGATGTTGCAGCGGATGCCGTGCCGGGCCACTTCCAGGCCGAGGCTCTTGGTGAACATCTCCGCGGCCGCCTTGGAGGCCGCGTACGCCGCCATCCCCGAACGGGGCGTCACGGCCGCGTTGGACGCGACGGTGACGACGGCGCCGCGCCCGCGTGCCACCATGCGGCCCACCACGGAGCGCGACAGATGGAAGACGCCGGTGGTGTTGACGGCGAAGGTGCTGTTCCAGTCGTCGTCGCTGAAGGTGCTCACCTCGCCGAGGCGCAGCACGCCGGCGGCGTTGACGAGGTAGTCGACGGGGCCGAGGCGCTGCTCGATCTCGCCGACGACGCTCTCCACGGCGGCGCTGTCGGTGACGTCCGCGGTGAAGGGCGACACCGGCAGCCCGTCCGCGCCCATCTTCTCGGTCACCTCGTCGAGCTGGCCGGCGTCGCGGTCCACCGCGGCCACCGCGACACCCCGTTCACCGAGGACTCGGGCCACGGCGGTGCCGATGCCGCCGGCGGCGCCGGTCACCAGGGCCAGTCTGTTCTCGCTTGTGCTGTGCATTCGTGCGTTCCTCCTTCACGTGCCGTGCGGGCGGGGACTGTCACGTCCGGAGCGGCTCATATGTGCCAGGCGGACACCACGGAGATGGCCTGGCCGGCGTTGAGCCGCGGGTCGCAGAAGCTCTCGTAGGCGTCGCCGACCTTTTCCGCCTCCGCCGCGTCGGCCACGCACTCCAGGACGGCGTCCGGGGTCGCCTCCAGGTGCAGACCGCCGGCGACGCCGCCGTGGTCCACGACCGCCCGGTGGAACGCGACGACCTCACGCTCGGCCGCCTCCACGTAGCGGGTCTTGAACCCGCCGGGGGTGGTCACGGTGTTGGCGTGCAGCGGGTCGGTCAGCCAGATCACCGGGTGACCGGCCTCGCGCACCGCCTCGACCAGCGGCGGCAGCGCGTCGGCGACGGTGTCGGCGCCCATGCGGGCGATGAGGGTGAGCCGTCCCGCCTCACGTGCGGGGTCCAGCAGCCGGCACAGCTCGAGCACGTCCTCCGTGGTGGTGCTCGGGCCGACCTTGCAGGCCACGGGGTTGGTCACACCGGCCAGCAGGGCGACGTGCGCGCCGTCCGGCTGCCGGGTGCGCTCCCCGATCCACGGCCAGTGCGTGGAGGCCAGCAGCGTCCCGTCGTGCTCGTTGCGCAGCAGCGGGACCTCGTAGTCGAGCAGCAGCGCCTCGTGGCTGGTCCACATCGCGGGGTCGATGCGGTCCGTCGCGGGCGGTCCGCTCCAGCCGAGGTGGCGCATGATGTCGTCGGCCGCCATGTAGCCGGTCAGCAGGCGCAGCGGATCGGGGCGGCGGCCCTCGGGGGTGGGGTCGGGGTCGTTGACCATGTGGCCGCGGTAGACGGGGAGTTCGAGGCCGCCGACCTGTTCGGTGGACTGCGAACGCGGCTTGGTGAACTGTCCCGCGATGCGGCCCACGCGGATCACCGGCTTTCCGGCGACCAGTCTGAGCGCACCGGCGAGCAGGTCGAGCAGGGCCGCCTTGCGGGCGACGTGTCCGGCGGAGCTCTCGTCGGGGTTCTCCGCGCAGTCTCCGGCCTGGACCACGAGGGCCTCGCCGGCCGCGACCCGGGCGAGCTGGCGGCGCAGGGCGCGCACGTCGTCGCCGCGCACCAGCGGGGGCCGGCTCGACAGGTCCGACCGGACCCGGCGCACCTGGGCCGGGTCGTCCCAGTCGGGCTGCTGCGGGGCGAACTTGAGTTCGATATCGACAAGGGAGTTTTCCACGAAGGTCTCCAGACGCGAAGAGTGATCGATGCGGCCACGGATACGGGCGCGCGCGGATGGTGGGGAAAATTGGATGGCGGGAAAGTGGCTGGTGGGGAAGGCGGATGGCGGGAAACCCGGCCCCGAAACGGAGCCACCGACTGCCGACTGCCGACTAACGACTCCCGACTGACGGCTGACGATTGACGGCGGGTCAGAGGCGGGGCCGGGGCTCCCAGCCGGCGGTGTCCCAGAAGCCGAGCTGGGCGAGCTTCGGGGTGCGGGCGACCTCGGCGATGCGGGGCCCGCCGAGGACCAGCGTGCTGGGTGCCCCGGGGGCGTACGGCGGCCAGTCGGCCGTGTTCGGGGTGCGCGGGACGGACGTACGGGCGAAGGCGGCCACGGCGTCGACGAGGATGTCCGACAGCAGCCGCTCGACGGGCCCGTCGCCGAAGACCGGGGCGAGCTGCGGCAGCCGGTGGGTGCCGAACAGGAACGGCGACGTCGCCTCGTGCGGGGTGCCGAAGTGCGGCGGCCGCACGGGGTGGGCGAACTCCATCGCGTACAGCGGGCTGCTGCCGGACCGGGCGTGGCGCTCGGCGAACCGGACGATCTGGTGCCGGAAGAACGCGTCCCCGAGGATCTCGGTCCACAGCGACAGCGGGTCGTCCGGCAGCCCGGCGTCGCGGGCCGCGTCCCGGTAGGCGGTGGCGCAGGCGTGCGCGAGATCGTCACCGGCGCCCGGCCGGCCGAGGTCCAGCACCTCGCGTACGACCCGCCTCAGCTCGGTGTCGTCGCGCGGGGCGGGTGCGGGCTGGGGGGAGCCGGGGCCGGTGTAGAAGGAGCCCTCGGTGCTGGTGTGGACCGACAGCACGGGCACGCCGGGCGTCGGCAGGTGATGGTCGTGGGCGGGCAGGGTGCGGCCGTCCAGGACCGGACCGCGGTACCAGCGTCCGCTGCCGACGATCCGCTCCGCGGGCCGCGGGGCGAAGATCTCCTCCCACGCCCCGGCGAGCGCGGCGGCCGGCACCGTACGCAGCCCGGCGACGGTCGTGCGCAGCCGGCGGGCGACGGCCTCGTAGGCGGTACGGGAGTCCTGCGGCGTCAGCGCGGTGGCGGGCGGCGTGACATGGCTGGGACTGATCGGCACGATGCGCCGGATCAGGCCACGCATCGCGGGAAGCAGCGCCAGCTGCCAGGCCGCGGCACCGCCCGCGGAGGTGCCGCACACGGTGATGTTGCCGGGGTCCCCGCCGAAGGCGGCGGCGTTGGCGTGCACCCAGCGCAGCAGCGCCTGCTGGTCCTGAAGCCCCCAGTTGGCGAAGTGCCCGCTCTCCGGGTCGGCGAACTCCTCGTGCAGGCCGAAGCCGAGGACGCCGAGGCGGTAGTTGAAGGTGACGACCACCAGATCGCCACGGTCCGCGAGCCGGCTCCCGTCGTACACGGGCAGGCTGCCCGCCCCGGCCTGCCAGCCGCCGCCGTGGATGTAGACCAGGACCGGCCGGCTGCCGCCCGGATCGGGCGTCCAGACATTGGCGTACAGCGAGTCCTCACTGCCGGGCGGCACCGGCCGGTTGGGGACGACGCTCTGGAAGGACACGTCGGAGAACCGCACCGCCTCCCGCACACCGGGCCAGGGCACGGGCGGCCGGGGGGAGGCGAAACGCAGGGGGCCTATGGGCGGGGCCGCGTACGGGACACCGCGGAAGACGGCGACGGGGCCGGAGCGTTCGCCGGCCACCAGCCCGCTCTCCGTACGCACCACGACCCTGTTCCCGGACGCGGCGCGGGACGGGTCCGTGACGGCGGCGGACACGCCCGCACGCCTGGCTGCGACCTGCGGCTGGCTGGCCATGGTGACTCCTCGGACACTCGGTCGGGATCGGTCCGCCGATCGTGTGCCGCCGCTTCGGGGGTCGCCAAAGACCGGCCTGGCAATCCGTCAGCTGCCCTGCGGAGTCCGTCAGCTCACCGGCCGGTGCGGCCGGTGAGCTGACACAACGGGCGATGCTTTTCCGCCACTTCCTTTCCCTGTCCGTACACTGCGCCGCCGCCTTCGGCGCCCCTGGCGCCGCACGTCCGCGCCTCGGCCCTCCCGGCCCTCCGGGTGCCCCCCCGGGGCTCAGGCGGGTATGCGGGTCACCTCCGCCGGCTGCACGACCGGCCGCTCGGCCGTGCCGCACAGCACCGCGACGGCGTGGGCGGCCGAGGCGAGGGTGGCGTGCCGGTGCCAGCCGCTGAAGGAGCGGCCGGAGAAGTCCTTGATCCCCACCCGCTCGGCGATGCCGGCGAAGTCCCGCTCCACGCGCCGGGTCACCCGGGTCAGCCGCAGCAGCTGGGCGGGGTGCAGATCGGCGAGGTCGGTCAGCCACAGCTCGCCCGGCCAGCGCCCGCCGTTCTCGCCGACGCCGAGAAGCACCAGGTCGCCGCTCCGGGAGAGCCGGCGGGGGCCCCGCTGCGGCAGCCGCACCCGGACGGCCGCGGTCAGGCCCGCGTGCACCCCGCCCCCGTCCGGCCCGCGCTGGATGACCGGCTGCCGCAGCGGGCGGGCCACCAGCATCAACTGGTGCGCCGTCATCTCCGCCTCGGTCGCCGTACGGGGCAGACCGGGGTCGGTCGCGGTCAGCCGCAGGTTGGCGCTGACCCGCAGCAGCATCGGCGCGCCCCCGGCCTGGAGCCGGCTCACCACGGCCGGGACATCGGCCTCGCGTGCGTCCATGACGGCCGGCCGGGCCGGCAGGCCCCAGTCCCGGACGATGCCGAAGTAGGCCTCCACACAGCACTGGTCCATGGTCTCGGGCGCGGCGCTCTCCGGGATCGACGCCTGCCGGCGCCGGGTGGCGTCCTCCAGCCAGGCCTCGGGCAGGTGCAGACGCCAGTTGACGGGGGTGCTGTGCTCCTCCGACACCGCCCACACGCCGACGGCCTGCTGTGCGTTCATCATCTGCCCGCGGCCGGGGTCGAACCGCCGGTCCACACCGACCGAGTTGTCGCCCGCCTTGGGTATCACCATCGGCCGCAGTACGTAGGCCCGGGTGGGCAGGATCTCCTCCAGGTGGCGGGCGAGGGCGCGGCGGACGGGGCTCCAGTCCCAGGTGGAGCCGCTGATGAAGTGGTGCAGGCTCTGCTCCGCCGCCTCCCCGCCGAACAGGGAGGAGATGTTCCGTATCGACTTGCGCCCCTCGACACCGAGCAGGCCCTGTACGTACTCCACACCCCGGCGCCGCTGGTCACTGCGCGGCAGGGACTCGAAGAGCACCGTGCTCAACTCCTCCAGCACGCTCTCCGGTGAGGTCCCCCGCGCCGGGGGGAACAACTCTCCCCGCATGGTGCGCCTGTGCAGCCTGGTCTGCATTCCGTCCCCACCTCGCCACTCGTTCCCGACTGCCTGCTCCGGCAGCCTCGGACGGGGCGTCCAAGGGGGGACCAAGGGGCGGCAAACGTGCAGGTCAGGGGGTGGGGGGGAGGGAGGTACGGCGCCGGCTCCCGGAAGCGGCCCGACGCACACGGGGGTGCCGCCCGGTCCCGTTCCCGGGCACGACGACTCCCCCACGCCTTGGAGGCAGTGGGGGAGCCCGGAACCGTTCAGGCGGCGGGGGGCTCGCCCGGTCTCCGTGCGGGTGCTGCTACCCACCACCGGCGGCGGTGACCGCCCGCCCATCCACTCCCGCCCGTCAACTCCCGCCGCGCGCCGCCTGCGGTGCGCCGCAACGTCGGCAGACGGCCGCGTGCCGCGCCGCGTACTCCTCATCCGGACGCCTGCCCGCCCCGCACGGCGGATCGAGGTCGATTTCCACCCCCGCGGGCACCATCAACCAGCGGGCCGGTGCCCTGTCGTACTCGTCATGCCGCATACCGCCTCCTCACCTGGACCGTGCCGTACCGGCGCACCCGGACGGGCCCCGCCTCGCCCAAAGTGGACCCGTCCGGTCCAGGCAGGGTGAAGCCCCGGCCAATGACCTGGCCCAACACCCACGACCGGCCCGGCACCCACCGGCTGCTGCGCGATGGGACCTCGGCGTGATGGGACCTCAACCCACGAAAGCCCGCCACAGCGATACCCGCGGCCGGGCGAGCAGGCGCGCGTGTGTCACCGGTACCACCCACTGACCTCAGCCACGCCATGCAGTTGCTCGTCAACGGTCAGCGCCACTCAGGGACGGGTGAACTCCTGCGGGAGCGGCACCCCGAGGAACGGAGCGCTTGCGCGAGTACCGCAGGGCATCCCCTACGGCGGGCCCCTGTGCCGCGCTCCTTCCGCCGTATAGAGAGGGCGCAGCCCCCGCGAGGCGCTGACCTGCAGAAACGCCCGCGGCATTGGCATCCTAGGATGCCGATACATGTCGCAGGTGGTCATGTCGTGGACGGTCATCGAGCGAACCCTGGGGTTCCTTGGCGGCCACTTGATGGGGAGCTATCTGGCCCTCGATGGTCACTCTGCGTTGTTGTCCCACATTGCTCAGCGCTCGCGGACGAAGCCAGAAGGAGGCTCCGGCCTGCTCGGTGCGGCGCTGGCGGCGGGTAGCCCGGTGGTGATCAGGGCCTGGCTCTCGGCGGTGATGAGACGCGTGTTGTTGCACCTGCCGTAGCGGCATGTGATGTCGTCGAGGCACCGCCCGCAAGAAAGGCTCGCTCTGCGATGCACCCCTCCGTCACGTCTCCCCGCCAGGTCAAGATCGGTGATGCCGCTGCCTTCGCCGGGTCCACCCCGCGCGCCATCCGCCACTACCGTGATATCACGGTCAGTGATCGCCGCACGGAACTTGTGCCAGACCCCAAAAGAGGCCGTCCTAGACACCTGGCGAGAACAGGCCGGGCCGGCCCACACGCGGATCATCGCGGCATCGGATGTGCCCGCCCGGTCACCGCATGCTGCCCGCTGTCACCTTGCGCCGACGGCTCCCCGCCACGTACCCAGGGAAGTTGACGATCTCACGCCAGAAGAGGGGCTCCGTGCACGACCACGAGAAGGCCGACTCCCACACCGGGGCGGGCAACAGCCGTATCCCTGCCCGTCGGCCCGCATCCGCCCCGCCCGCGCAGCATGGCCTGCTCGGCATACAGGCCGCTGCGGGCAACGCCGCGGTCGTCCAGATGCTCCGCGACGCCGACCACCCCTGGGCCCGGGAACAGCACCAGCACGGCGCCGGCTGCGGCCACCAGGAGAACCACCAGGAGACCGCGACCTCGCCCGCACCGCTGCAGCGCTCCGCCGTCCACGACGTGCTCCGCAGCGCCGGAAAGCCCCTCGGCGAGCCAGTGCGCCAGGAAATGGAGGCGCGGCTCGGCGCGGACTTCTCCGACGTGCGCGTCCACGACGACAACGCCGCCCGTGCGTCGGCCGCCGAGGTCGGCGCCCGCGCCTACACGTCCGGCAGCCACGTCGTCATCGGTGCCGACGGTGGGGACAAGCACACCCTCGCCCACGAACTGACCCATGTCATCCAGCAGCGTCAGGGCCCTGTGGCCGGTACGGACATGGGCAACGGACTCCGCGTCTCCGACGCTTCCGACACGTTCGAACGCGCCGCGGAGGCCAACGCGCAGCGCGTCATGCAGGCACCGCTCGATGTGCAACGCGCCGTGGAGCCACGGACTGCCCCCGCCGCCGGTACCGCCCACGAGGGTCGCGGCGGCCCGGTCGCCGTACAGACCGCGCCCACCGACGGGAAAAAGAAGCCGCCGCCCGTACCGAAGAAGCCCGACAATCTGAGGCTCGGCGGGGCCACGCCGACCTCCAGCGCCGACCAGACCATCTCGGCCGGGCAGGCGTCGGCCGCCGCGGAGCCCGCGCAGGCGCAGTCCGACACCCCCGCGCACGGGTACACGCTCGTTGAATCGGCAACAAGCCTGGTCTTCTTCCGAGCCGATGGGCGCTCCCCCGAGGTCATCCGGCAGGCGAACGGGATGAGGTCCCGCAACAACACGTCCGTCGCGACCGAACTCGCCGCGTTCCTTGATGACCCGATCGCCTACGCCCGGGCCCATGTCAGCAGCCCCAAGCCGACCTTGGTCTCCACGGCGCTGGACGAGGACTGCGGCGGGTACGCCAGCAACGACCGCCACCTCTACCGGATGCAGGTCAGCGGCTGGCACAAATTCGCCGCGCCGCCCGCGCGGAGCAAGATCCTGACCAAGCCGACGGTCTACGCCAACAGCACGTCCCTGGAGACCGCGACCGCGGCCGTCATCGGTCCCGTCGGCCCCACCCAGGAAATGGATTTCATCGGGGGAATCCCCCTGACGGCCATCACCGGCTGCCGCCGACCGGGGGAGAGCGGCTTCAGCACCCTCTGACGCCCACGGCGGGGAGCGGTGCCTGACCGGGGCGGGGCGGGGCGCAGAGCCGCCGACTCCCGACTTTCGCTTCTGGTGACAGAAAGAGTGCTGAATGAGACCCGGCTGCTTCGTCCGGTCTCATTCACCACGTCATCCGGATCCGCTGGTGACAACTACTGAGCTCCGACACAGCGGTCAGGCGTCAGGGTCGACTTCGGGGTGCGTGAACCGCATGGGCTTGCCCAGCGACCGGGCGTAGGCGATTTCGGCTCGGGTGCTGTTTCCGATGTAGTCGCCGACGACGAGCACCTCATCAGCGAGCCGGATCTTCGCCCGGTGCAGATCGTCGAGTCGAACCTTCAGTGCCGCGGCCTCGACAGGATCGGACCACAGTTCGTGCGGCGACTTCATGTCACAGCCCGGTTTGACGACAATCTTTCCGGCTTTGGTCTCCTGCAGATCGGCCTCGGTCATCTCGGCCATGAAGCGGGTGGAGCCGCAGATCACGACGATACGCGGGAGGCTCAGCCGCTTCTTCGCGTCGGCGAGCTTCTCCTCGGGGGTGAGCGGCTGCGGGTGTGGCACTGGTTCCTCCTGGCGGTGCGGTTCGAGGGGTGTCGATCAACGAGACCTTCAAGGACCAGCTCGACCTTGAACGGCACCGAGGGCGCACACCCGAAGGTGTCATAGCCCGCGTCATGAAACGCATCCTCGCGCTGACCGCCGTGATGTAGCACAACGACGCGACCGGACTAATACTCCAGTGCGACTTCGTGATCTGGTTCGATGACCTTGCGGGGTAGGCAGCCAGGCCTGTTGTGGAGGTGGGGCGGGATGGACGGACGCACGGTCATCCTGAACGAGTTGGCGCAAGGCATCCGTCCGCTCGCCCAGGGCGTCGGCTGGTTCGAGGGCCTCGCCGACGCTGAGCAGTTCGAAGTCCTGCGCGACCTGGCAGGGTTCTGTATCCAGGCCCGCGCAACCAGCGAGGACGGGCCGGAGAGTATCCGCAGAGCTGGCATCCGGCCCACCCACACCCCGGCAGTGCTGGTCACGCGCGGACGCCTCACCGAGCAACTGACAAAGATTATCAACCTTCCGCAGGACGAGCGGGTCAAGGCATTCCGGCTGCTGGTCGCCCTTCTCGGCGTCGCTGATGATCGGCGGCGGCTCCGCTTCTGTGCTGACGGGTGCGGGCATGCCTGGCACCACCTGAGCACCGGAGCGGGCACCGAAACGGCCACCGCGTGATCATCGGGGGTTGTGTGGACTCCTGAAGATCGTGCGGTGGCGGCGGGCCACAGCATAGACGCCGCCCGTTGGCGGGCGATGTTCGACCAGGCCATGGCCCGGATCGCGGGCAGGTTCAGGCGGGTTGAGCCGCGCGCCACGGCCCGCGCGTTCGTGCTCGGGTTACTGTCCGGCGTCGAGCGGAAGAACTGCTGGGTGCTGGCCGAGCAGGCCGGCCATGCTCGCCCCGGGCCGATGCAGCGGCTGCTGCGAACCGCCCGCTGGGACGCCGACGCCCTCCGTGACGATGTGCGCGTCTATGTCCACGAGCACCTCGGCGCCGGCAACGGCGTGCTGATTGTCGACGAGACAGGCTTCCTCAAGAAGGGCGCCGCCTCGGCGGGCGTGCAGCGGCAGTACACCGGCACTGCGGGGCGGATCGAGAACAGCCAGGTCGGTGTCTTCCTTGCCTACGCCTCCAGCAGAGGACGGGCGTTGATCGACCGCCGGCTCTACCTCCCCGACATGTCCTGGTCCCGGGACGCCGAGCGCCGCAGCCGTGCCGGGGTACCCGACCAGGTGGAGTTCGCGACCAAGCCCACGCTGGCCGGGCAGATGATCGCGGCGGCGCTGGACGCCGGCATCGGCGCATCCTGGGTGACCGGTGATGAGGCATACGGCCAAGACCCCGGCCTGCGCGCGCTGTTGGAGTCCCGCCGGACTGGTTACGTCCTGGCCGTCGCCTGCAGCACTCGGGTGCGGATCAACCAGGGGCGAACCGCTGACCGGGCGGATGCGGTCGCCGGCCGCCTGCCCGCCTCGGCCTGGCACCGGCAGAGCGCAGGAGCCGGAGCGAAGGGGCTGCGCTACTACGACTGGCCTGGATCGAGATCGGCGTCGACGGCCACCGGCACCTGCTGATCCGCCGCAATCCGAGCAGTGGCGAACTCGCCTTCTACCTGTGCTGGTCCCCAAAACGGGTGCCGCTGTCCGAGCTGGTCAGGGTGGCCGGGACCAGGTGGTGCATCGAGGAGTGCTTCCAGGCCGCGAAAGGCCAGGTCGGCCTGGATCACTACCAGGTCCGCCACTGGACCGCCTGGCATCGGCACATCACGCTGGCCATGCTCGCCCTGGCATTCCTGGCCGCCCTCGCTGCCGAAGCGTCACCGACCAGGACCGCACAGCTGAACCGGCCCGCCCGCAGTTCCGACCGTATCGACCTGACCGTTCCGGAAATCCGCCACCTGCTCGGCACCCTGCTGAGCCCACCGAATCCATCCCCGCGCAGGCTGCTGCACTGGTCAAACTGGCGCAGAACCCACCAGGCCACAGCCCGGCGCAGCCACTACCAGCGACGACTCGCCGCACCCGCGACCGGATAGATCACGAAGTCGCACTGGAGTACTAACCGTCCTACGCCCACTGACTCCTTGGAATAGATCGAGCGGGGAGCCTGAGCGATCCGGTCGCGGAGGTGCTGTGCTGCCGCTCGGACCTGCTCATCAGGGCTGCTCTCCGTCAGTTGCGTCAAGCTCGTGGCGAAGAGCTCAGTCCGGAGGCGCCTTGCTTCCTTCGAGTCACCGAAGATCGTGCGGTCGCGATTGGGCCGGCAGGGTTCCTTCACTTGGTCATGCGCTCATAGGCCGTCCGCGCCGGTTGCAGTCGGCTGCGCAGCACCGTGGGCCCTCTGACAAGTCTCAGATGGCCCACGGTGCTGGAAGCAGAAAACTCGGTCCCGGCAGCACCTCACTCGCCTGCGAGGGGCCAGGGGTCGGCGAGGGGCAGCTGGCTGGTCATCGCGGCGTCGCTGTCGGCATTGAGGAGGCCTCAGCGATGGTGGACCAGTCGATTCACCCCGCTCAGGCTCGATGACCGGGGCCTGTATCTGTTCGCCCGCTCGACTGCCCTTCTCGGCGACCTCCAGCGCGACCAGGGCAGCGTGGTCGGCCCTCTGTCCGCCCAGCGTTCCTATGTCACCGCCAAGTCGCTGTTCACGCAGCTCGACATCCCCCGGCGCATCGCCCAGCTCGACCTGTCCCTTGCCGTCGTCGCCGAGATGTCCGGCCGCCTCGACACCGCCGCCCGCCAGTACGAGCACCTCGCGGTCGACGACCGGCTCTCCCGCCGCGACCGCGCCAGATCCCGGCTGTGGGTGGGGACCGCGCTGAGTAAGGACGGCCAGCACGACTACGCGACCCGTGTGATGCTGGCGGCGACCCGCGACTTCGAGGACCTTGCCGAACCGGAGGACTGGTCGGTGGCCCACCAGAAGATCGCTCTGGCCCACCGCGGCGCTGGCAGCCTCTCCTCCGCCCTGCACTTCATCACCGTCGCCCGCAGCACCGCCACCACCGACGCCCCCATGCAGAAGGTCCGCCTGGACACCGCCCACGGACACATCCTGCTGACCGATCCCGCGACCCGCGATGATGGCCTTCACGTCCTCGACAAGGCCGCGACCATGGCCGCCCGTTTCGGGCTGTTCCACCAGCTGGCCAGCATCGAGAACATCAAGGCCATGAGCACGGGGCCGTCCGGCCCCGCCAGCCGGTGAGCAGGGAGACAACAGCGTGGGCGACAACCAGCAGACCATCACCGAGGACCAGTGGCGCAAGACCAAGCTGATCTGGGACTACCACCTCATGGGCCACCAGCTGCGGCCCGCCGACGTGGCGATCGGCCTGGGCAGCCACGACCTCGGCGTCGCCGCAGCCTCCGCCGACCTCTATCACCGCGGCCTATTCCCGACGCTGGTGTTCACCGGCGGCAACAGCCCTACCACCCAAACCCGCTTCCCCCGAGGCGAGGCCGTCCACTTCCGCGAGCACGCTCTCGAACTCGGCGTCCCCGACGAGGCGATCCTCGTCGAGCCGAACGCCGCGAACACCGGCCAGAACATCACCCTCACCCGCGACCTGCTGGCCGCGGCCGGCATCGTCCCGGCCACGGTGATGCTGGTCTCCAAGCCCTATATGGAGAGGCGATCCTTCGCCACCGCCCGCAAACTGTGGCCCGACGTCGAGATCGTGTGCGCGTCGGAACCGCTGGAGCTGGACGACTACTTCAAGAGCATCGGCGATGAGAAGCTCGTGGTGGACATGCTCGTCGGCGATCTCCAGCGGGTGATCGAGTACCCGAAGCAGGGCTTCGCCATCGCCCAGGATGTCCCGGAGGACGTGCATGCCGCATACGAATCCCTCATCCGCGTCGGCTTCACCAGTCGCCTCATCTCCTGACCGACGGGAAGGCGGGCTGTGTGCAGCGCATCAGCCCAGCCTGTTCCCGAGGCTGGCCACCCTGGCCAAGCTGTTCGCAGCAGACACCTGGATCGTCCTCGACGACGTCCAGTTCACCCGCCGCGACTACCAGCACCGCACCCGCCTGGCGGCCTTGGACGCTTCTGATCGAGTTCGGTGGCTGTCCATCCCCACCCACCTGCCCCAGGGCCGCCAGACCCTCATCCAGGACGCCTTGGTCGCCGACCCCACCTCGGCCCGGCGACGGACTGAGGCGATGATCCAGCAGGAATACCGGACCAGCCCTCACTGGCCCACCCTCCGGCAGACTCTGGAGCCGGTCTGGGACGCATTCGCCACCGGCCGGACCGCGGCCGTCGCCGAGACATCCACCCGCGTTTTGCTGGACCTCCTCGGCTGGGGCGGAAGCATCCTGACCGCGAGCGGTCTGCCCGCCCGGCCCGAGCGATCGGAGCGGCTCGCCGACCTCACCACGGCAGCCGGCGCCGACACGTATCTGTGTGGGACCGGCGGGATGACGTATCTCGACCCGGCCCCGTTCATCACCCGCAGCATCACCGTCGTCCCGTTCCTGCTTCCCACCACCGGGATCTGGGCCTCCGCCCGTCGCATCACCGCACTGTGGGCCCTGGCCCACCTCGGCCCCGACACCATCACCGCTCGGCTTCAGGCCCTCACCGGCAGCCGGGACTCACTCGGAGCCGCGGCCTGAGCACGTATCGGTGTACTACCCCTTCTCGAGGGGGAAGTACGGACGAACGTGCTCAGCGGCTCGCGTAATCGTTGACGCGGAGGCCCAACGTGACTTGCTCACGGAGGAGGACAGCCGCCGGCTGACAGTGGTTGATGATCCTGTCCTCCAGCCGGGCCGTGAGTGGTGGCGTCCCACCGCGTTCGAGCGGAACAACGGGCACACCGCGACCTACGCCGTCTCCGAGGTCATGGTGCGCCCGCAGTGGCGGAAACAGGGCATCTCGGAGCGGCTCCACGAAGCCCTGCTGAAGAAACGCAGCGAAGATTTCGCGGTGCTCCTGGTCGACGTGACGCACCCGAAGGCGCAGGACCTGTACGAGACGTGTGGCTACGAAAAGGCGGGCGAGCAGCACCCTGTCGCTTACGCCCCCGTGTACGCGGTCAAGGTGAAGAGGTTGCACCCTGAGCACTGGCCGTCGCCGCAATGCGCGTGACGCCCGCCGACCCCTCACGCTCCTCCACCTCGCCTGAGCACGAAGTGGACGTCACCTGACCACGTCGAAGCCCTGAGGGCTGTCGTAGAACGAATTCAGGATCCGATCCTGGTCGGGCAGGCTGTCTCGCGAGGGAATCGGGCGGAACGGAGCTTCAGCCTTCGTGAGTTGATTTCCGGGTCCGGCGTATGCGTTCCCGGCGTTCTCTCAGGCAGGGAACGAGAAGTGACGTCGTCTCAGATGGTCGGGGTGTCGTCAACGACCGGCTTGTGAATCTCGACGACCGGCTTCCAGCCCGTGGAGAACTCGATGAAGTCCGCGCGGGTGGGGTAGGTGTCGATCGCGCGACGGTCACGCTTGGGGCTGTCGCTCGCCTTGCGCCCCCGGGGAATCTGCTCCTCGTAGATGTCGACCTTCACGTCGGGAACCTCCTTGAGGCCCTGGCGCCAGATCTGCACGACGTCGGCGCCGAACGCCTGCCGGGCCGCAGCGTAAAGGGCCGTGAGGGACCCCTTGTCCCCACCGGGGACGAAAAGTGCCAGGTCCAGCACGACACCGGCGGACTGGAGGACCTCGATGGTCGCCGAGCCGTTCTCGTCGGCCAAGTAGATTCCGGCTTCATTCTCGTCGTCGGGAAGGCAGGAGACCTCTTCCTGGAATACGGTTCTCGCCGTGATCGAGCCGCCCTCGAAATTCTCACCGGACTTGGTCAGAAAAGCAGGGACATAGCAGTCGGGAAGTTTGAGTTCTGCCGTGTCGGCGGAAACGAAGATCCTGTCCTTCACGCTGAGCTTCGTCACCTCTTCCAGTGAGAGGCGGCGAGCGGCGATCTTCTCCGTGTTCACGATTTCCCTTTCAGGTTGCACTGTCCCTCCGAGTAAGGACGCTATCACGAAACCCTGAGGTCAACTGCCCAGTATTCTTTGGGCACATGGCCTCTGATGACCTGCGCGGGGGATATTGAAGCGAGTGCCACTCGGCCGGGAACATGTATCCGCCAGATGGTACCCCTCGTCACGGTGTCGGGGATCAACTGGCGCTTGCATTTCGGTGCGTTGGGTGGCACGAAGGAACCAAAAGAATTTACGGCAGATATCGCCCATATCCCCTTCGGGGAGGTCGCGGGGAGGTGGAGGTGGCGGAGAGGTGGCGGTGACGTAAGGCGATCCATTCGTCGTGCATTCACCAACACGCCCACCGCCGACGCGTGCGCATGGCCGGCGCGGCGGCGAACGCCCCCGTCATCCGGGCGCTCGGCACGCTCGCCAGCCTCCCGCACCACCAGGTGGTGCTGGGTCATGACATCCAGGTCGCGCCGACCTCCTCGCCGAACTCGTGAGGCCAGCCTGCGAACCGAGCCACTACCGGCGCTCCTTGAACGAGCCGCTCCACCGCAGGTTGCCGCCCACCCCGGCCGCAGGACGACCGTGACGTGCTGAGGCTGCGGTCACGGCTGCGGTCACCGCAACCCGCTGGACGAATCCGGTCCGAACCGGGAAATCTTCCGCACGGCGACTATCCGGAGTGCGTACGCTACGAGTGTTTTGCCGCCTTTGCAGGAAGAGTTGACCGGATGAGCGACACCCCGTCCGTGCCCGGACCGCGCCGGGACCTGGCGATGCACAACGACTGGTGGGCTTCGGGCTGGGAACACGTCCTGCCCCGCCAGGGCCTCCCGCTGACCATGCTGATCGGGACCGCGAGCCAACCCGGCTTCACCGGCTCTCTGGACGACCTCCTGCACGAGATCTTCGAAGGCCACTGGCGCATGCTCGACGGCGGTCTCGACGGCGCGCTCACGTTCTCGTGGCCCGACGAGGAAGGGGACCACGAGGAGGCGCCGGAAGGGCGCGAAGCGAACGAGGCGAACCGCTGGGAGACGTTCGGCGCCTTGCTCACGGCCGCCGGCTATCCGGTGCCCAAGACCGTGCGGGACCTGTCCGAGCTCTACCTGACGTGGGGCCTGGCGAGCCGCGAGGAGACACCGGGCGGCACCCGGTGGTCGATGCCCGCCGCGCTCCCGCTGCCCGGCGATCTGCTGCCCCTGGACGCCGACCTCACCGAGCGGCTCGACCGGATCCGCTGGACGATGCGCACCGGCCCGCTCGTCGACGGGCTCATCGACCACCTGGTCGACGATCTCGGCGAACCGCAGGAGATCCTCACCTCCCTGGACCGACTGGCGGCCGCCACCGGCCAGGATGCCGACGACGTACGCCTCGCCCTCACCGAACTCGTGGAGTCCGGGGACGCCCGGCTGCGCCGCGGCCAGGAACCGGCCGACGCGGAACGCCTGGAGGCACACCAGCGTTTCCGCCTGGTCATGGACTGGGACCACCTCCACGAGACCCGGATGCAGTTGGGCATCGAGGGCGCCGACACATGACGCGGAGCCTGCCGGGCACGGTGGGAAGGCGGGACACGCGCCTGATCGTCGTCCGCGGCGACAGCGCCTCGGGCAAGTCGTCCGTCGCGGCCGGCCTGCGCGAGAAGTCCGGCCGCGACCGGCTCCGTGCGTCGGCCTGGCGGCCGTGGCAGGCCGGCGGACGGGGTGAGGGTCACGCAGGGGCGCCGAGCGGCGGGTGCTCCAGCACGCGGGGCTTGTACTCGACCAGCTGGATGCGGCCGTCGAAGGTGCGGTGCTCGGTCATCTCGAGGGCGACGTCCGGATAGCCGTCGTAGATACGTTCCTGGCCCGTGGCCCCGGTGATCACCGGGAACATCACGACCCGGAAGCGGTCGACGAGTCCGGCGCGCAGCAGGGACCGGCACAGGCTGAGGCTGCCGATCGTGCTGAGGAGCCCCGAGCCGCTCGACTTCATGGCACGGACCGCCTCGACGGCGTCGTCGCGGACGAGCGTGGAGTTGGCCCACGTCAGCGGCTCCTCGAGGGAGGAGGAGAACACCACCTTGGACGCTCGCGTGAGCTCGTCGACGGACTCCTCCTCCTCGGGCCTGAACTCGTCCTGGCCACTCGGGACCTCGCCCGCGGCGAAGCCCGACATCAGGCGGTAGGTGTTCGCCCCCATCAGGTACGTGACCTCGGGCTGCTCACCGAGCCACGCGAGGTACTCCGGTCCCTCGAGGCCCCAGAACCCGGGCCATCCCTCTCCCGATGCGTAGCCGTCGAGGGTACTGATGAAATCGACGAGAAGCTCCGACATGGCGGTGTCCTTTCCTGGGCTGTCACGAGCTTGGACCGGCCGGGAACCACGAACTCATCGGCCACGCTGTGGAGCACCGAGCAAAGCCCCTCCGGTGACCTCCTGCACCATCACAACCCGAACTGCTGCACCCCGCAGAGAAACCGCCCGCACCCCCGGGCCGTTGACCAGGTGACGCCGCTCGTCCTCGCGGGCCAGCGGCGGATGTCGGGAACACATCGGGAGGGGAGCGGGATGACGCAGGCCGTGGTGGGTGAGCAGGGCGAGCGGGTGCCGGGGCGCTGGTGGACGGTGCGCCTGGATGCCGTCGGGCAGGGCAGTACGACCGTACGCGTCACATGCAGCCGCCCCGCCTGTGCCGAACAGCGTCTGCCGTCCGCGGCGGCGGGCCGGGCGGCCGCGGTCGCCCACCTCAAGGCCCACCTGCGCGCGGTCCCCGCCCCCAGGGCGGAGGCGTACTGCGCGTGCCGGGCCGAGGGCTGCCACACCCATCTGCCCGACACCGGCCGCCCCGTCCGTGCCGAGCCCTGGCGGTGCGGCGGCCCGGTCGTCCTCGCGGTCCTCACCGACCGGGCGGGACGCTGGTGGCAGGCCATGGAGTGCTGCTCGCGGTGCGCGGCCGCCACCCCCGGAGCGAGGACCGTGGCCACTTCCCGTACGCCCTCCCCGCGGACGACCGAACGCCCGCCTCCCGCAGCCGTGGGTACGGGTGTGGGCGCACCGCAGTTCTCCGACCACCAGGCCCCCACCGGGACCGGGACGAGGCCCGTCCCGACACCCCGCTCCGTACCCGCACGGCGCCGGCCACGGCAGGCGAGGATCGCCCAGCGGATCGTCCCGCTCGACCTGCGGCCCGACACCCTGCGCGACGAACTGGCCGAACTCGGCGACCTCTTCCGCGCCTACCAGCGGCGCGAGCAGCCCGACCTGGCGCTCCTCGCCGACCTCCAGGAACGCAAGGCCCGCGCCTTCACCACCTGGGCGGCCGTCACCGGCGACGACACCCTGCGGGAGGAGGCCGAGCGTGCCGAGCAGGCTGCCGCCACCATCCGCTTCCAGCACCGGCAGCGCACCGGCGCCGTCATCGAGGGCGACGGGCCGGCGGTGACGCGGCTGCTGACCGTACCGACGCAGTGGGAGTACGCACGCTCCGTCCTCGCGTACGTGGCCGACCACGCCCCGCTGCCCGGGCCGGAGGCGCGGCTGCTGGTGCTGATGCTGACCCTGCGCACCGCGCACTCCGGCAGCGGCAACCTCGTCGGCCAGGACGTCAACGCGCTGGGCCTGACCGATCCGCAGGACCTGGTCGAGCAGCTGACCGGCTGCGGCTGGCTGTCCCTCCCCGGCACCGTCGGCGACCTGCTCGCCTCCCGGCCGGAGAACCCCACACCGATCACCGTTCCCTCCCTGGTGCCCCCGGAGGGCGGGACGGGTCCGTTCACGTTCGGCAGGAAGACGCGGCCCAGGCTCTCCGGCTGGGCGCAGAGGGTCGTCTCGGACAAGAAGCTCCGCAAGACGAAGGCCACCGCCGCCACCCGGCTGCTCGCCCTCACCCTGGCCACCCACATCGACGCCTCGGGCCGCCTCGGCCCCGACGGCGAGGGCATCGCCCTCCACGCGCTCACCACTCGGGTCCCGGTCGACTCCGAGGAACTGCCTCACCTGATCGACCGGCTGACCGCAGCCGACTGGCTCACCGACCCCGCCCTCACCGACACCCACCTCACCGCCACACTGACCGAACGCGTCCTGCCCCTCACCTGCCCTCTGGCCGAGCCGCGCCCTTGAGACGCACGGCTCGCACGTCAGTGGGCGCCGCCGCCTCCGCCGTCGCGAAGAAGCCGGCCTCGACGTTGGGGCGGCCGTCCGGCGGCAGCAACGGTTACCGGCGTGCTGAGTAGCGGGCTGAATGCGCATGACTCGGTCCTGTCAGGGAATCGAGCCTTTGTCGGACCCGGAGCAGTTCAGCGAGGGGGGGCAAGTGGCGTGACGCGAGGTAGGAAAATCACGGTACTGGTACTGGCGGTGGTGGGGATTCTCACCACTCCTGTGGTGTGGCTGCTCGACAGCCCCGACACCGGCGATCTGGCCGGAGCCTCCATCCAGGCCGCTGCGGGCATTGTCGCCCTGGTCTGGACCCTCTTCCAAGGTGTGGGCGGCTCGTCGAATGACGTTGCGAGTCACACCGGTGAGGCACGGGCCACCAGCGGGGGTGCGGCGAACACGGGTGTCAGGCGCCCCGGGGGCCGGGGTGGCGGTTCCGCCGATGCGAGTCGTACCGGTACAGCCACGGCAAGCGACGGAGGGACCGCCAACAGCGGAATCTCCTACGACTGACGGCCCGCTCGGTCACAGCGGACCGGACGAGGGAGCTTTCCCGATGGGGCATGAGGAAGAGGACGGACGGTCTCCTGACGACCACCCGGCCGTCGCCGAGGTGACGGTCACCGACACGGGCGACGCGACCGCCTCATCCGCGGGTGCTGCCGTCACCGGCTACCAGGGCACGGCATCCGGAGGCCAGAACAGCACCCGAGCGCCCATCCGGGTCTCGCGGACAGGGAAGGCCACCGCCGCCTCAGGCGGCATCGCCAACACGGGATACATCGGCTCGCTGACCGTGCAGTCGGCTCCCCGGGAGCCCGCGCCTTGGCCGCATCAGGTGGGGGTGGTCCCGCCGACGGCCCGTGCGTTGCAACAGCGTGCGGCAGCTGACTCCTTGCGTCGGGGTTTCGAGGACCCCCGGACCACGGTCACCACTCAGGTGCTGACCGGCATGGGCGGGGTCGGCAAGACCCAGCTCGCTGCCGAGTACGCCCGCGCGGCATGGCAGGACACGCGTCCCGAGTATGGTCTCGACGTGCTGGTATGGGTGTCCGCCGGCAGCCGGCAGTCCATCGTCGAGGCGTACGCGCAAGCCGGCACGGAGTTGTGCCGGGCTGATCCGGTGGATCCCGAAGTGGCCGCCAGAGCCTTTCTGGCGTGGCTGGCGCCGAAGCCGAGGTCCAGGGTGTGCCGGTGGCTGGTTGTACTGGACGGCCTGGACGATCCCGAAGACCTGCGTGGGCTGCGACCGCCCGACCATCCCTCCGGCCGCACGGTGGTGACGACCCGGCGTCGGGACGCAGCACTCTCCGGAGGGGGGAGCCGTACCCTTGAGGTCGGGTTGTTCCGCGCCGAGGAAGCGCTCTGCTATCTGAAGGCGTCGCTGGCTGGATACGACCGGCATGAGTCGGATCAGCAACTGGGTTCGCTTGCAGAGGACTTGGGTCGACTGCCTCTGGCTATGGCCCAGGCGGTCGCCTACCTGGTCGATTCCGACGAGTCCGTGGCCGAGTACCGGCGGTTGCTCACCGACCGCTCCGTGACGCTCGCAGAGACCGCGCCGGACGTGCTGCCCGACGATCAGTCCCTGCCGCTGGCCGCCGCCTGGTCCCTCTCGGTGGAACGCTCCGACACGCTTCAACCGGCGGGTCTCGCCCGCCCCGTGCTGTACCTGGCCTCACTGCTCGACAGCACCGGTATCCCACAGACCGTTCTCACCAGCAAGCCGGCCCTTGAATATCTCAGCGCCCAGCGGGCACCGAGCGGTGCCCGGCCCGTACCGAGAGCCTCGGTCCTCGAGCAGGACGCCCTGCGGGCGCTTCGAGTTCTGCACCGGCTCAATCTCCTGGACCACGCACCGCGCGATCCCCACCTGGCAGTCCGAGTCCACCAACTCGTCCAGCGCGCCACCCGCGACACCCTCCGTCCGGACCAGCTGGCCCGCGCAGCCCGTGCCGCGGCCGATGCACTGACGGACGTATGGCCTGATATCGAGCGGGAGAGCGCGCCAGCGACCGCGTTGAGGGCGAACGCGGCGTCTCTGGCTTCGAGTGCCGAGGACGCGCTGTGCGGTTCGGCCGGCATCCACCCGATTCTCCTTCGCCTGGGCGACAGCCTGGGTCGATCCGGGCAGGTCGCCGCCGCTCTCGGCCACTGCCGACGCGTGACGGAGCGCGCGGTACGGGTCCTTGGCTCCGTCCATCCGGACACCCTCGGCATCCGTCATGCGCTTGCTTTCTGGCAGGGCCGTTTTGAGGGCGCGGTAGGTGCTGTCAGTGTCACCGAGGCCGTGCTCGCTGACCGGGTTCGCACCCTCGGCTGCGACCATCCCGACACTCTGGCCACCCGCGCCATTCTGGTCCGGTGGAAGGGGGAGTCGGGTGACACGGCGGGCGCGATTCAGGAAGCCGAGGCAGTGCTTGCTGCTCGCCTGCGAATTCTGGGCCCAGGGCATCCCGACACCTTGGAAACACGGTACGACCTTGCGCAGTGGCGTGGTGTGGCCGGAGACGCGGCCGGTTCGGTCACGGCCTACGCCGCCCTGGTGCCCGACCGGACCAGGGTGCTCGGTGAAGAGCATCCCGATGTCCTGGCCACCCGAAGCAACCTGGCCTTCTGGCAGGGGACGGCGGGTGACCCGAGCGGTGCTGCCGACGCCTTCGCCGCTCTGCTCGCAGATTACCTGCGGATACTCGGGCCCCGGCACCCGCACACCCTGGCCATCCGGCACAATCACGCCCGCTGGCGGGGTGCGGCAGGCGACCCTGCCGGCGCCGCCGATGCCTTCGCCGGTCTCCTGTCGGACCGGCTGGAGATTTTCGGTGCCGACAACCCGGACAATCTCACCACCCGGAACAATCTGGCCTACTGGCGAGGCGCAGCGGGGGACATCGAGGCTGCGGCAGTCGAGACAGAAGCGCTCCTTCTCGACTATCTGAGAGTGGTCGGCCCCGACCATCCCGACACGCTCACCACACGTCACAACCTCGCCCGTTGGCAAGGCGAACTGGGCGACCCCCAGGGTGCGGTGACCGCTTACGAAACCCTCCTGCGGGACCGGGTCCGGGTACAGGGCCCAGAGCATCCGGCAACGCTTCTCACCCGGCGTAACCTGGCCCGGTGGCAGGGCGAAGCGGGAGATCCTGTCGCCGCGGCGACAGCTCTCACCGCCGTCCTCGCCGACCAGGTACGGGTGCTGGGTGCCGGTCATCCGGACATTGGCACCACCCACGAGTACTTGGCCTACTGGACGGACCGGGGGCGCCTGGTCAACGGCGGACCTGATGACCAAGGAGACGCAGACGCGAGGGACGACTGACCCCGCCGTTGCCTCTGAGCTCGCTGAGCAGTCGGCCCAGGTGCCGTCGAGTACGGCGACGTGGACACCCCGGAGGAATGACGTCGGTACCTGCACGTACAGCATCGGCCGCCGTCAGCCGGTGATCCTCACCCTGTGGTCGGAGCGGGGGCCGGCCTCATTCGCGCGGCAGACGGTCAGGCCGGGGCGATGAGGACGCCGGGAAGGTCACCGGCCTTCACGGCGCCCTGGTCGATGGTCACGCCCGTGCAGGCCCCCACGGCGGTGGACACCAGCTCGGGCAGGCGTTCGCCATGCTCCTCGACGTATGCGACGACTTCGGCCTCACCGGCCTCAGTCATCGACGGGAACACCGCGCCCGTCGCGCTGAGGGCGGCATCGGTCTCCACACCCTCGCAGGGAAGCATTGACTCGACCTCGCCCCGGTAGCCGGTCGCCCCGGTAGCCCGGTCGCCATGCCCCAGTCCTCCAGCACGTACGTCCACTCACCGTACCTGCCGTACATCGCGCGGCTGAGGTGGGGCGAGGGCCGGCCCGACTGCCCGGCCGGTGCGCGCAGCTCCCTGCACGGGTGCGCACGGCCAGCTCGTCGAGGTCGGCGCCCAGGTTGATGAGGAACTCGTCTGTCTCCACGCCTCGGACCAGGGTCAGCGAGGTGCCGCCGAGCATGCCCGGCACCGCTGGGGAACGCGTGTGGTGGCGCGCGCCCATCCACGCGATGCCGTCACTCACACCGGGCAGGCTACGGCCTGGTACCAGGACACGTATCGAGTCGTGATCACCGGGTCGTACGGGTGACGTCCTGGACGCCGGTCGACCACCGAGAGCATGAAATGATCCTGGTTCATTGGGCGTTGATCCGAGGAGTCGCAGTGGCCGTCATCCACCACACCACGATGAGCCCCAGCAAGACGGAGCTGCTCGCCGAGTGGTTGCCGACCCAGCCCTGGTATCGGGGCGGACCGGAGGCGGACCTCGCGAAGGCCGGCGGCTTCCGTCTGGACGACCCGGAGGGGGAGGTCGGCATCGAGTTCATGATCGTCACCGATGCCTCGTCGGACGAGCCGGGCGCCTACCTGGTGCCGCTGACCTATCGCGGGGCTCCGCTCGACGGCATGGACGAGGCGCTGATCGGGACGTCCGAGCACGGCGTCCTCGGGACGCGCTGGGTCTACGACGGCGTTCACGACCCCGTGCTGGTGTCCTGCCTGACCGCGCTGCTCCGCGGCGAGACGGTCGCGCAGGCGCAGAACGAAAGCGATACCCCGGACCCGTCCGTACGGGTCCGCGTCGCCGACCTCGGAACCGCGGTCCCCATGGTCCACCGGGTGCTCCCTCATCCCGTGTCCGCCGACGTGTCCGGGACGGTCGTCGCGTCCTGGCAGCGTCCGGACGGGACGCACGCCGAGAGCGTCGTCGCCTCGGCCCAGGGTGCGTATTGAGGCGTGATCGATCGGCGGGATTCGGGGTGCCGGTAAGAACTCTGTCACCAGCCGCAAACGGCGGTGATCAGTCCTCGGACCTGGTGGGTTGGGGCAGTTCCGGCGTGCTCGTCGCCTCAGCCAGCGCGAGGCGACCGCCCTTCAACTCGGGCACGTAGTTGTAGATCGTGTTCCTGGAGACGCCGATGAGCTTCGCGATCGAGGTAACGGTGTTCTCCGGGTGGGCGAGAAGGTCGCGGGCATGGCGTACCTGCTCCTCCGCCATCGCCGGCGGGCGGCCGAGTCGGGCGCCGCGGGCGCGAGCGGCGTCCAGGCCCTCGTTGGTGCCCTGCACGATGAGTTCGCGGATGAACTCCGCCAGGGCCGCGAACACGTGGAACACCAGGCGTCCGCCGGGCGTCGTCGTGTCGAGCGCCTCGTGCAGCGAGGAGAAGCCGACGCCACGCTTGCGCAGGCCGAACACGATCGCGATGAGGTCCTGGATAGAACGGCCGAGCCTGTCCAGCGACGGGACGACGAGGGTGTCACCCTCGCGCAGGTAGTCGAGGGCCTTCCACAGTTCCTCGCGTTCGGCGTTCTTGCCGGACTTCTTGTCGGCGAAGATCCGGATGCACCCTGCTTCGGTGAGTGCGTGGATCTGCCGGTCGAGCAACTGCCCCTTGGTGGACACGCGTGCGTATCCCACGAGGCCGCCGGTTCGTACGGCCGGTACGGGGGCGAGGAGATCGGCGGTGTCGTCGTCCTGTGGTGGCTGCACCCGCCAGATCGTACAGAAAACGGTGCCCCTCATGTTCTTGAGCACATCGACTTTCTGACACCGTTTGATGGGCATGATCCGACGTCGATCCGGCCGCGCGCCGCCGCTTACTGATCTTGCTCAACAATCGGTTGATAGATCAACACCGGAAGTCCTGGGTGTGCTCGGTGTTCAGGACGTCAGCCGTTCGATGTGCCGTGACTCCAAGGGCCGGATCGCGAGCGGCAGTGGTGCGGAGTGCACGATGTGGAGGCGGGAGACCGCTCGGGTGAGGGCCACGTACAAGCGGTTCATGCCGCGGGGCTCGGCTTGGACGATGGCTGAGGGCTCGACCACCACGACGTGGTCGTACTCCAGTCCCTTGGCGGCGGAGGCCGGCACGACGGTGAGGCGGGCTCCAAGAGTGTCCGGTCCGGATGCCGGGATCCCGGCCGCGATGAGAGCGCGGTGGAGCTTCGGTGCTTCGGCGTCGGCTGCAATGACGCCGACGGAGCCTGCGTGCTCCAGCGCTGTGCTCACGGCTGCGACTGTCGCGGCGGTCGTGTCGTGGGTCGTCTCGATGCTCACCTCTCCGTCACGGCGCAGGGATCGGGCGGGTGGCACGTCCGCGTCGAGGTGGTGCAGCAGGCGGTTGGCGACTTCGGCGACGGCGCCAGGGACGCGGAATCCTGTGGTGAGCGGGGTGACGATGGCGTCTGGCTTCCCCAGGTGGGTGAGGAACTGCGGCCAGTCGCGTGCGGCCCAGGGGGTGGTGCCTTGGGCGAGGTCCCCGAGGACGGTGACGGATCCGAAGGATGAGCGGCGGGCGATGGCGCGGCATTGCATGGGGGACAGGTCCTGCGCTTCGTCGATCACGACATGCCCGTAACCGCCGGGTCGCTCGATCAGGCCGGCGAGTTCGTCGAGGAGGACGAGATCGGCCGCCGACCAGCGGGCCGACCTGGCGGAGCGCGGGGGCTTGGGCCACAGGAGGGTCTTCTGCTCGTCCGCGTCGAGGACGCCTTCGGCAGCGGCGGCCAAAGTGTCCGGATGGGTGAGCAGGTCGGCGAGGAGCTGCTCGGGTTGCACGGCGGGCCAGATGGCGTTGAGCAGGGTGGTGACCGGGCGTGCCCGGGAGATCTTTTGTGCCCAGGTATGGGTGCGGGGACCGCCGCGGCGCTCGGCCTGCTGCTGAACGGCGCGGACGATGCGGGTACGCACGCGTTCGCGCCCCACGGCATAGGGGATTTCCTCGGTGCGCACGTCCCCGACGATCTTCTCCAGTTCGCTGGCGGCTACACGCCAGCGGTAGGAACCGTCCGGCAGTACGAGCGGCTGCGCCGCCTCTGTGCTGACTCGCGCGTAGAGCGCGCGGCGCAGGACCTCTGCCATGCGGATGTCGTGCTTGACGATCGCCGCGGCGTCGCTGTCCTGCACCGAGACCGGGTGGCGGGCGATCTCGTCGTCGAGGGTGGACTGCCTCACGCCGGTCTCGCCGAGCGCGGGCAGGACTTGGGAGATGTAGGAGAGGAAAGCACGGTTGGGGCCAAGGATCAGCATTCCGCTGCGCTGGATGCGCTGCGGATAGGTGTAGAGGAGGTAGGCGGCGCGGTGCAGTCCGACCGCGGTCTTGCCCGTGCCCGGGGCGCCTTGGACGCAGAGGGACGTAGTGAGGTTCTCCCGTACGAGGTCGTCCTGCTCGGGCTGGATGGTGGCGGCGATATCGCGCATGGGACCGATGCGGGGGCGCTCGATCTCGCTGGCGACGATGCTGCTCTCCCGCGCCTCGCCCTCACTGAGGTGTTCGTCCTCCAGGCCGGTGAGGTCGGCCGAGTCGCCGCGGCTGGCAGGCGACCAGCCGAAGCGGCGCCGGACGGCGACGCCTTGAGGGTTGTGGGCGCTTGCCTGGTAGAAGGAGCGCGCCACCGGCGCGCGCCAGTCGACCACCAGCGGTGGGGCGGACGGATCGTGCGCGATGCGCACACGGCCAATGTGGTACTCCTGCCCTGCGTGGTCGCCGGCGGCCTGGGGGTTTCGGGCGAAGTCGAGACGTCCGAAGAACAGCGGGCCCTCGGGCAGCTCCCGAAGTTCCTTGGCCTGGCTGCGCAACTGGTAGCCGAGTACTTCGGCGTCGGCGCCGGATGCGGAGGCGTTCTCACCGACGACCACCTGCTCTTGCGCGCCGTCGATCATGGCCTTCAGCGCCGCTCGGCATGCGCCGTGGTAGGCGCGTTCCCGGGTCAGGGCGTCACTGAGTACGGAGTCGGAGTGTGGCATCCCCCAACAATAATGCAACCGAGTAACGTTTTTTACCTGGTTGCGATGTGAGGTCAGGCAAGGTGCGGCAGTCCAGCCCCGAGTTGCGCGAAGGCGGACTGAGCCACTGCCACGGCCTCGGGATAGAGCGCGTCCGCGCTGTGGCCTGCTGTGATTTGACGCCAGTTCTCCTGCGCAAGGATGCGCTGGACGGCGACGATCTGCCCGGCGGCCAGGTGCGCTTGGACGCCACCGCCGGTTTCGCCGCCAAGGACATCGGCAAGAGCGGCTTCGTCCCGTTCCACATGAGCGTGCAGGCGCGCCAACAGTGATGGTGTCCCGTGCAGCAGCCGGTGGAAGGCGAGCACCTCGGCGTCATCGTTCAGACCGGTCACCGGATCGCGCCGGGCGAGCCCGTCCAGGAAGTGGCGTCGCAGCGCCTCCAGCGCAGAGTGTCCGGCTGGGCGCTGTGCGACCACCCTGCCGGCCTCCCCCTCGTGGTCGGCCAGCCGGTGCAGAACCAGGTCCTCCTTGGCCGGGAAGTACCGGAAGAGCGTCGGCTTGGAGATGTCGACGGCCGCCGCGACATCAGCAACGGTCACCTGCTCGAAGCCCTTCTGCAGGAAGAGCCCGATAGCCGTATCCGACAACCGCTGATACATCTTCTGCTTCTTGCGCTCGCGTAGCCCGCCCACGTCGCTCATGCCAGAAAGCGTACGCAGCGACCAGCCGTACCCTGTCACGCCTGCTCGGCTTCGTCCTGCTCACGTTCCGGGAGGGTGTAGGCCGCGATCACGTTCGCGATGCCGTGCCGTCCTCGACGTCTGCTGAGGCGCGCGGGCCAGGTATGGTGGCCGCGGCGAGCTTCAAGCGGGCGTCCATGTCGAGGTTGACCTCACCGTACGGACGCACATGCGACCAGAACGGGGTCAGGCCGCGCCGGTCGGCGGAGGTGAGGAGGTCGGCCCACTCCGGTTCGCCGAGGATGTCCTGGAGCGTCAGGGTGTTCACGTAGACCAGGGCGGACTGGAGGATGCGCAGGCACAGCACGAACATCTCCTGCTCGTCGCGCCGGTTGGAGGCGATCTCCCCGCCCTTGCCGTACGCGATGACGGAGTTGGCGCCGTTGGAGGACTCCATCACGTTCAGGCCCTCCTCGATCTCTCGCTGCAGGTCACGCAGCCGCAGGTAGCGGGCCACGAAGATGGTCTTCTCGGCGCGGCCGACCTCCAGCATGGCCGCGTAGGTGGGGTGGGAGGCGTTGCGGGTGAAGCGGCGCAGGATCGCCTCGGTGGACGCGGTGCGGGTCCGGATCGCGGTGGCGTACTTGATCATCTGGTCGTACTGCTGGGCGATGAGTTCCAGCGGATCGGCCGGGTCAGCGCCGGGGTGAGCTGCGGGTAGGCATCCGGTTCGCCGGCCACCGGCCGGTGCAGCTTCACCTTGTTGATCCGCTTGATCCTGGGGAGCAGGTCGAAGTTCAGCAGCCTCGTGATCCCGAACCCGATCTCCGACTGGCCATGACTGTCGGTGTAGTTGGCCTCGACGTCCATCGTGGTGCCGTGCCGCATCGCACCCTCGACCATCGCGGCGACCTCGGAAGCGGTGCAGTTGATCAGCTGGGAGTGGATGGCCAGGGACTTCTTCTCCACGTGCCAGTAGATGAGCACCCCGCGGCCGCCGTAGCGCGAGTGCCACTCGGTGAACAGGTTCTGGTCGTAGGCGCACACGTGGGTGGAGTCGGAGGCGACCGCGGTCGAGCCCTGGCCCCACAGGTCGGTGCTGCGGGCGGCGAAGGTGGCGTTCGCGATGTTCACGGCGATGACGCGAGCGGCCTCCGCCGAGAGATAGCGGCGGCGGACGTAGCGCAGTTCGTCCTCGGTGTGGCCGTGGCCGCCGGAGGCGACGGCCTTGATCCCGGTGTTCGTGCCGTAGGCGTAGATGACCAGCAGCAGGCGTTCGGCCAGGACCTCCGCCGAGAGGCTGCCGCCGCCGGAGACGGAGGTGACCGCGTCCAGACAGCCGGTCCGCAGCACCGCTTCCTTGAGCATGTCGATCAGGGGCACTGTGCCCCACCGGCGCTGTACCTCGTTCTTGATCCTGCGCAGGTTGCGCGGCTCTGGCTGGGCCTCGGCCGGCGTGAGCCGGATCGCCCCGGACTTCCGCTCGGCGATGTCCAGCCAGCTCAAGCGCGGCATCCGGTCGTTCAGCAGGGTCAGCTCGGTGGTCATCTGCTCGCGCAGCTCGTCGACGAAGACGGCGGCATCCAGGGGCTTGCGCAGCTCGCGGTAGTTCTCCTCGCGCCGCTCGGCGAAGTCCTGGGGCAGGTCTTCATCGGGGTTGCGCCACTTGTCGGCGCCGACGACCCAGATCTCCTTGCACTTGAGCTGGTCGCGCAGAGCCTGGAAGGTGACGACCTCGTAGACCATGCGCACCACCCGGCGTCGGCCGCGCTTGTCGGTGCGGTGGACGACCTCGGCCCAGTCCCCGCCCATCGCCTTGTGTACCGGCACGGTCTCGCCCAGCGGGTAGTACGTGGTGTTGCCCGCCGCCGCGTACCGGGCCACCAGCGCCAGGGCCTCGATCACGGGCCGGTGGGTGTGGTTGCACGAGCGGAACTCCAGCACGTCCAGGAGCTTGATCAGCCCGCGCCGGTAGTGGTTGGTGTAGGACGCCTTCAAGGTGGTCTGCACCGTGCGTCGGTAGACCGGGCCGCGGGTCTTGAACTCGTGCACCAGTTCCCGCAGCGTCTGCTCCCCGCCGGACACGGCCGGGTAGACGACCTCGCGGACCGTGCCCTCCGGCTCGCCGATCGACGCCTCGGCGAGCTTGAAGAGGATGTTCTCCTTGCCCGACACCTTCTTGAACGCGTTGATCAGCTGTTCGGTGACCTTCTTCTCCGCCCGCGCCCCGATCCGGTGCACCGTGGAGATCAGCAGCTCCACCAGCGTGTCCGTGATCTCCCGCTCCCGCTCATGCAGCAGCGCGGCCAGCAGCGTCACCCGCAACGGCAGCGGGTGCGTGCGCAGATGGGAGGGCGACTCCACCGCGGCCCGCGCCCGCCATCCGGCCACCACCTTTGGCGCGACGTCCGTGAACAGATCCGGCGGAAGCCCGATAGCGCGGACCGCAAGCAGTTTGTCGATCTCGGTGAGCATCGTCTCCAGGCTGACGTTGCCCGGCGCTTCCTTGATCTTCCCCAGGACCGGCGGTCCGTCCTCGCCCTCGCCAGTCCCGGCGTCGCCGGGTTCGGCGTCGTCCTCCTGGTCGGCGCCGGCCCAGGGCCACGATCCGCTCGGTGCTCTCCACCGTGAGCCGCGCCGAGATCCGCGCCGTCAGAGTCTCCTCAGCAGCCCGCAGCGCCGCCCCCACGATCCGGTCACACCGCCTCGCCGTCGGCGGCTCGATGCACTCCGTACGGCAGCGGGCCAGCAGCTCCACCCGCACCTGCTCCGGCCGCCGCTCCTTGCACGCAACGTGCTGGGCGAGCCAGCCGGTCAGCTTCTCCGCGTCCGCGACACTATATTCACGGAAGTCCAGGTGCCCGCGGATCTGCGCACGGTGGTACTCGACCGTCCGACCGCTCCACTCGTACGCGTCCAGCTCGGACGCGGGCACCTGCACCTGCCGGGCGACGAACTCCACCGCCTCGCCCGGCAGCTCTGCCCGGCTCCGGGGAAACCGGCCGTACTGCGTGTAGAACTTCAGCAACACGGCGAAGCCCAGTCGCGTCGCACCGCGCTTGCCGGACGCGAGCTCCTGCTCGTCTTTCAACAGCGTCCAGTGCTCGACCAGGTCGTCCAGGTCCAAGGGGGTGCGGGCCACGGTCGCCGATCATCCTCTCGGGGCATCACCCCACGCAGCTGTACGACCCCGGACTCACCCGCGCGGGTGACACCCCCACAAGATCACCACCGTTTGCGGCTGGTGACAGCGTTCTTACCGGCACCCCGATTCGGCTTCGGCTTCGGCTTCGTCGTCGTGGCGGGGCCTGGACCGGCCCCGGGACGCGGGCAGGCAGGCGCGTCCTTCCTCGTGTCACGGCGTCATGGGTGTGAGGGGTCGGCCCCGTGGGCTGCGGCTCATGATCATGCAGGGTCCGGTCCTGGCGTCGTGGAGTGGTCGGCCGGTGCGGTCGGTGCGGCGAGCAGGTGGTCGGTGAGCCGGTGCAGCTCCGCGATGTGGGACTGGAGGGCGCGCCGTCCTTGGGGCGTGAGAGTGACCCAGGTGCGGACTCGTCCGCCGCGTCCGGTCGGTTTCGTGGTGGTGACGTAGCCGGCTTCCTGCAGTGTGCGCAGGTGCTTGCTGAGGACGGGGTCGGAGACCTCGAGCAGTTCGCGCAGCACCGAGAACTCGGTTTCCGAGGTGGGTGCGAGCGCGGCACAGATGCGCAGTCTGTTGGGCGCGTGGATGACCTCGTCGAACTTGGGTTCGGCGGTCATGCGGCGGTGTGCCCTTCGGCGATGTCCCGGCGGAGTGCGGTGTCGTACGCGATCCCGAGCAGTGCCGTCGCGAGGAGTGAGGCGACGGCGACGAGCGCGATGAGGGCGCCGCTGCTGATGAGCGCCGCTCCCCAGATGCCCGCCAGCGCGACCACGGTGCGCGCCGCCATCAGGAGCTGACTGCCTGGACCGCGCGGGCCGGCGACGGTGATGCCCGTGGTGCGGCGGGCGAGCGCCACGAGCACCGCGGCGCCGACGACGAGAGCGGCGAACGAGGGGATCGTCCAGGCGCCGCCGAGCAGGCCGTTCACCAGCGCTTGCTGGGCGACGAGCACGCCGAGCCCGACGTGGAACCACGACGGCGAACCGGCGCGTTCGCTCACCCCGCTCCGGGCTCGGTGGATGGAGTCGAGTGCTGACCGTGGGTCGAGTGCATCACTTTCCATGTTGGAAAGCTACATGATGACTTGCCGACATGGCAACTCAAAGGCGGCTTGGACGCAGGGGGCGTCAGCCCGCGAGCCGAAGTGTCGGTGTCGGCGGTGCCTCGGGCAGAGGTGCGTCCTCGCCACCGTCGGGGTCGGGGTTGGGGTCGAACATCGTGCCCACCCTGGGGTCGGATCTGCGTGGCGGCCGCACCCCTGACTCGTATCGCAGGGGCCACAGGTACGTATCCGGGTCGGAGATGCTGTTGATCATGTGGGCTGCCGACTCGTAGCCGGCCAGCAACGGGTGAATACGCAGCGCTCCACGCTTCGTACGGCCCTCCAGGATGCCGACGTCCTTCAGTTCGCCGACGGCCCGGGACACGGCGGCCTGGCTGATTCCCAGCCGCTCGGACAGTTCCGCTTGGGTGATCCGGACCGCGCCGCCCGGGCTCTGCCGTGCGGTGAGGACGTCGAACACGTCGCGCGCCGTGCTTTTGAGCCTGGCGTTCGGGAGGTGCTCCCAGATTGCGGGGTTGTGGACCAGAGGTGCGCCTGTCATCGGTTCCTCTTCGTCTCAGGCAGGGGCGGCTGGATCGTCCGGGCTGTGAGGACGTCTGTGATCCTCGCGACCAGGGAGTGCTGTTTGCGACTTCCCCACCGGTGGTCATGTCCCCTGTCGTGGTGTAGGCGATCAGTCGTCTGACGTGGCGGGTAGGACGGTTGGGGCATCGAGGTAGAGGGCGTCCATGCTCTCGTT